>JAFSBX010000076.1 GCA_017437065.1 Lachnospiraceae bacterium | reverse complement strand
TTATCTTCCATGCTTTTACGCTGTAGGTTTCCTCATCCTCTATCATTATCGTTGCTTCTGTTAATTCCCTTGTAAAACATCCATCATCACTATATTCACCTGGTGCTATTTCTGTTCTGTAATTCTTTACTATGTTCATTTGTCCATTGGATTGTGGTGCTGGAGCAGGGGTATCGCCCATAATGTAGTCCCAGGTGTGGGTTCCAGATTGGTCTAGGTTACTATATAATTGAATACCAAAACCTTGATTTCCTAGGTTTGCCATTGTTACTAGGTCTCCTGTTACTGGAAATGATAAACCTAGATTTGGTTGGTCATATTCTAATTCTAAACATCTTGCTAGGACGTTGTTGTCAAGTTGTTTGGTGTAGCCTCCGTCTGGGAGTCCCATTTGACTGTATGCTTGCATCCAGTTGTAGAATGTTCCGTAATAACAATATCCTGTGTTAGTTGTTGCACTATTGCCTGTATAGATTGAATGCCACGCGATTGGTTCTAACACGCAATAGCACTCTTCTGATTGGTCTTTGAATAAGTCGAGTACTTCAGGTCCTAAGTATTTATATATTAGCAATGCTATATTTTGATCCTCACCGTTCATAGAACGCATCCATTGCTTTACTGCTTGTCCGTTTCCTATGAAAGTGCCACTGTGGAAATAAGGACGTGGCATATCTGGTGGCATCTGCCATCTCTCTGTGGCTGAGCCTCCACCTATTCTTGTAGTTGTATCTGCTCTGTCATATGATGGGCTTGCGTAGACGAGGTCGATGACTTTGGATTTGAGGTTGCCGTTGTAATCTACGACATACATTCTGAAACCACATTTACCCTCTGATGCTCCACCGGAATCTTCTGCTGAGCCACCACCCTCTCCTTCTCCACCTGCGTTGTCTCCGTCTGCGTATGTGGTTATGGGATTTTGGAATTGATGGAGTGCTGTTATTGATAAAACTATTGATACCATAAACATCAATAGCTTTAATTTATACTTTAGTTTGTTGGTAATTGATTGCATGGTGCTGTGCCTCCCTTTGAAAAAATTATTTACATAAATTAAATTTTTATTCAAATGTGAAATATGTATTAAAAAAGGACACCTGATTGGGATTAGGTGTCCTTTAATATTCTGATGATTTTTTATGTATACTGGTGTATAATAGTTGTGTTATGGAGGTGTTGAATATGAATAAACCACAATATATTTTTTCTAATAACTATTATTCTTGCCCTGTCTGTAATAGTAAATTATGCTATATTTATAATTTATTTGATAATGAGGATAATTTATATACTCTGCAGTGCCCTGTTGATTATAACCACTGTACAAGAAAATGTAATTTATCTGAACAAGATATACTCTCAGGTGGCTACCATCCAATTTCTGATATTTATAGGTGCTCTGTTTGTAATAAAGTGCTTTGCCATAATCAATATAAGAACATTTTAAAATGTAAAAATAATTGTACAAATAATTATGTAAAAATTACTCCTCGTGAATGTAGTATAAAGGGATATTTTGAATTAGATTAATCTATCTGTGGTATTTGAAATTGGTCTAATGTTATTTCAAATGATTTTAAGTTTTCACATTTTTCCCATGTGTATGCAGTTGGTTCTGTGGAATTTTGAATGTGTATTACTTTGTTAGTTGATATTGACCTGTAGTCGTTAAACATTATATTTAGTGGTGCTCCTCCAATACTTACTATTATGTAACCATTGTAAGGTAGACATGGTTTCTTTTCTTCTGGATATAATGCTTCTACTGGCATCCTTTCGTTTAAGTACCATTTGAGTGCTTTATCATAAGGTATGTTGTGAGTTTTTGATACATTTTCTACTTGTCTACTCATGTGGTTGTCTATTTCTCTATTATTCATAAACTTAAGATTGTATCTCTTTGCATATTCTTGTGCACTACGCTCTGTTTGATTTTTGTAAGTGCATTCTGTTACTATGATGTGGTTTTTATCAATTGTTTTGTCTGATGTTAATTTTGATAATATGTGGTTTATATTATTATGAAATGTTTCGTCATCTTTGTATGGTAGTATCTGTAGTTGTGGCATTGTGTTTCCTCCTTGAAAATTAGCTCTCTAAGTGATTTCGATGTCTATTGAAATGTGATTATTTGATTCTGCAAGTTCTTCAAAGACTGGTACACATTGTGTTTGTATAAACAATATTACTAATTGTTTGTCTGTTGATTTGGTGAGTTGTACTATTTCTTTTACTGTTAGTGCTTGGAGATTGAAGTGTTTTGCTACTAGGTTTAAATTGGGAAATTGAGCTTCATCCGTTACTATGGTGTAGTCTTTATATTCTGATAGTAAGCTCTTTATTGTATCTTTGAAAGTTTCTTTGGTAGTTTTGATTTGTTTATGCATTATTGGTTTCCTCCTCTGTATTTTGATTATAAAGATACTGTGTTAAAAGTGCTTGATTAAATTCTCTTTCGGTTAGTATGTGTACTGTTGGATAACCTACTGTTAAGCACAGCAGTTTATTGTTATCTATTATGTCTATGCAATGTAGTACATCTCCTAGGTCTACTGTAAATACTGATTTTCCTTCATACTTGTTTAGTAGGTTTGTGTCTTGAGGTGTTTGACTGTTGTATCCATAACCTTTGCAAAATCTGAATGGACATTTGCCTTCAGGATTTTGCTGTGTTTTTGCTATTTTTGTATTACAGTGTGTACAATGGGTGTATTGGATTTTTTGTGATGTTGACATGGTATTGTTCCTCCTTAAAAATTAATTTTTTCTTTTTATACTTTTGGGTATAAGAAAAGGACACCTTGGTTTGGATGGGTGTCCTTGTATTTTTGATGATTTTTTATGTAAATTGGTGTATAATGGTTATATTATGGAGGTGTTATTATGTTTATAAATGGATATCATTACTGTAATAAACACAATTGTAGATTGCAAATTTCTTATAGAATTTCTGATAATAAACCATTTTTAAGGTGTCCTAAGTCTAAAAATTATAAAGATTGTGTTACAGTTGATATTAAGGATAAATCTTTTGATTTATCTGGCTATGAATTGTATATATCAGAGCAGGAATCAAATATTGCATACGACCTTAAAGCTATGATTGATGATGACGAATGTGATTATCCTAATCTAGATTCCTCTTATTAAGCTCATCTATTTCAATGATTTTATCTATTTCCTCTAGGGTGAGTACGTAATGTATTGGTGACAATGTGGAAATTGCGTGTACATATTTGTTTTGTAAGATTCCTATTAATATTAAATTATCAACTGATCCTTTGTCATATGTATCTAAATGTCTGTAAAGGTATTTTTTAGATAACTCAGATTGTTTAATATAGAAGTTATGCTCTGGTTTTTCTTCTGTATTGTTATATGGTGTTTTTCCATTGCTGAATATTGGCTCAAAGATTGTTCCTTTACACAATAAGTATGGACAATTGCAATCTGGGTTTGCTTTGGTTTTTACTATAACTGCTCCACAATGTGGGCATGTTTTTAATGTTAGTGACATTATCTTTTTCTTCCTTTCTTAATTCTTTTTATTTTAATATAAGAAAAGGACTCTTTGTGGGAGTCCTTTTCTTATTAAAGTATTAGTATACTTATTATGAGTGTGTTATTTAGTGATAATAGGAACTATTACTAGTTATGAGTTTTTTAAAAAATGACTTTCGTCATTATCTCTTAATATAATGTTACACCACCTGTTACTCCGCCGCCATCTCCTACTGTGGCTTGACCGTTGACTCCGCCACCGGCTCCACTACCACTGTTGAAGAAATTATCTATTGCACTGTTTCCTGTCTTTCCAGATCCACCACTGTTGCCACCAGAGTTTCCACTTGTATTTTCACCATTGTTATTATTTCCACCTGTACTGCCACCTGCATTGCCGTTGTCCACTGATGGTTTGTGGATGGATAAATACTTCGCTGCTACATAAACTTCTTTGCCGTCTTCGGTTTCTGCTCTGAGCCAGTTTGTATCTTCACCTTTGTATTCTTTGACCTCACCTGTTACTGTGATTGACTGTGCATATTTAAGACTGCCTACCTTTTTAAAATCCTTTGCATCTGGTCCTTGTCTAAGGTTTACACTCTGTAATGCGTACATTGTTGTTGGTTCCATGTCTTTTACTTCGAAATCTGTTGTTTCTTCAACTTCTGCCATTGTTTCTACTGCTTCTGAACCATCATCTGCATCTTCAATGCCCATATCTACGTCCATTTCAGATTTCTCTGCTACTACCTCTCCACCTTCATTGTAGGATACTGGTTTTGTTAGTGTACCTTCGCCTTGCATTGCATCTACTGCATAACCGTTTACTCTTGTATATGCTTCATATGTGTTCACAAGTAACTCTATGGCTTCTGTCTTCGTTAAACCTTCATCCCAACGTGTTTCTTCATCTAAGATTTCTAAGTTTGCTGCACATGCTAATGCTTTGTACATTCTCTCTGGACATCCGTTTTCTACATTTTGTATTGCATAGGTTAATTCATATGCTTGCCAATGTGCTTTTTCTGTTGCTTTCTCAATGTATTTCTGTGTTGCTGCAATGTTACCTGCATTTTTTGTGTCTGTAAATTTTACTTTACTTGTATCTGTATTTTTAAGTGTGTCACTGAAATAGTGATTCATTAGCATATAAACATATTCACCACGTGTTATTGTTCCTTTGTATGTTAATGAATCTAATGATTCGCTATCTACTGTAAGGTAACTATCTTCCATAAGGTATCCTGCAAAATCTGTGTAATCATCTTTTGCTGATGAGGATGTTGCTACTGCATTTGTGAAGTCCACGAAGCTCTCTGGTTTTCCATCCTCTGTTACACTTGTTTCCGCTCTCATCACTAATGCCATTGCTTCTCCACGTGTTAATGTGCTATCTCCATTGAAATAGTTTGGTTCTGCATCTGGTAGTAAGTTCCAATACGCGTTAAGTGCTGCATATTTAGATGCCTTACTATCTTCATCTACATCAGTATATAAACTCAATACTGAATCCTGAACTTTCTCTTGTGTTGTTTCATTATCCCAATATGTTGATATGAATTTTCTGTTCATAAATGCATTGTATAATGTGTTGTTGCCCTCTTGCTTTCCCTCTAAATTCACATAAACAACTCCCATTTTACTGCTTTCACCATATGGTGTTATCTTTAATGTGTCCTCAAATTCTTTTCTAAAGTCTTTGTAGTTATCAAGCTTGTCTAATTGAATCCACTCGAGTTGCTTGGTTTCTCCTTGTTCTTCATTGATGGGTGCTGCGACTTCGATTTCTATTGCTTCACCGTTGTTTAACATTGTTAGCAATTCATCTTGTGTTGCTGCTTGACAACCCATCAACTGACTCGCAATGATTACCATTGTAAGTGTTGGAATTACTATTCTTTTAATTTTCATGAATTTACCTGACATGTATATGCCTCCTTAATAATTTTTTACTTTTTAAATTAAAATTTACTTCTTTTGTTTGGTATGCTTTTTATTAAGTTAATGTTTTAATATGTACATCATTCTCTAATTTGTTAAAACAGCTCATTTTTTCAACACCAAAACAATGTTGTAGGTTATAAATTGCTCGCCAATATGCAATTTATTTCAAGGATATAAATAATTACCAAATTACCAAAAATATTTGACTTACGCAATCCATACAACATATTCATTTTTCATAAATTCTTAATCATAACACAAATTGTATTATATCATACCAAAATTACTCATACAAACAATTTCCTCTCTAGAATTTTATATATTAGCCATTTATGGCTAATTCCATTATAACCCATATACGGATATTATTCAATTAAAAGGAGCATTTTTATGATTAGTTATCAGCCATTATGGGATACAATGAAACATAAAGGTATTACCCAGTACCAACTTATCCATAAGTATAATGTGTCTGCTGGACAACTTTCACGTTTACGTGCAAATCAGAATGTATCTACTAATACACTTAACACATTGTGCGAAATACTTGACTGTGAATTATCCGATGTAGCATGCTACAAAAAATTACAATCCAATTAATTCATTTTCCTTTTTCTGAACTTTTTTATAAAATGTACCTCTGTTAATTCCCAGAATCTTACTTGCTGCTACTGCTGTAATTTTACCCTTTTTCCAACTCTCATAAACCTCATCAAAATTATCCAATTCCTTAGGCTTACGTCCTTTATATTTTCCTGCACGTTTTGCAATCGCAATTCCTTCTCTCTGACGTTCCAATATGTTTTGACGCTCAAACTCTGCGATTGCTCCAATGACAGTCAACATTAATCTTCCGGTAGGTGTACTTGTATCAAGATTCTCTTTTAATGACACCAGTCTAACCTTTTTTTCATTAAGTAAATCTACAATTCCAAGCAAATCCTGTACGCTACGGCTTAATCTTGAAAAATCCATAACGTAGACTTCATCACCCTCACGCACATAATCCAACATCAATTGTAACTGTTCTCTCTTTGTGTCCTTACCGGAAATCTTTTCAATATACCACTTCTCAATATTAAATTTTTCCAAGGCTTCAATTTGTCTCGCCTGGTTCTGTTCTTCCGTGCTAACACGCACATAGCTGACTACCATACGTCCATCCTCCTCTTAAGTTTTCTTGAATTATATATTTTTTTACCAACTGCGATTTAGCCTACACCCTATCCATACACTCCGCTCATAATCGGAAAGTGTTTAAAATAAATTGATGTAGAACAACACTCAACACATTTTTCAACATGTTAATTTAAAATCACTCTCTACTCATAAATAAGCAGTTTTTTAGGAGACTTAATTTCATGACTATGTACGTGTTATAACCTTTTCAGCAGCACAAACAAATTTAATGAATCAATCCGGTCAATTATTGGCAATTGGAAATTCCTATCACCTCCTCTAAACAATCAAGGACAATTTCATCTTGGTAGTGTACCTCCAAGATTTTACTGTCCTCTCAAATAATTTATTCAATTTCCACATATTCCATTATGATGCGTAATGCTTCATCATAACTTCCGACTTCACCATCCATGATGCGTTTTCCCATAAAAATCACCCCTTTCAAAAGATTGGGGTGATTGTAACGCATAGGTATGTAGGTTGTAAATTAGGGAAAGTGACGGAATTAGTTATAATACCTATCATAATCAAACTTCGTATATTTTCTTATAATATGAATTTATCAATATACTCCCAACACTTTGAAAAGTCCATTCTCAAAAAATCTTCCTCGCTAATTGTCTC
The DNA here is from genome assembly GCA_017437065.1 of Lachnospiraceae bacterium. Taxonomy (GTDB): domain Bacteria; phylum Bacillota; class Clostridia; order Lachnospirales; family Lachnospiraceae; genus RGIG3002. Next base: position 297,608 of record JAFSBX010000076.1, on the reverse strand, counting down.
ATCAAGCCCTTGTCTGCTAAATATTTCCCACAAACTTTTATTTCCTTCAATACTTTCATTACAACTTTCTATTGCAACATCCACTATTTTATCCAAACAATTTTGCTGTAATCTAATTTTCTTTATTTCTTTACTATAATCTATTGTATCTTTATCAAAGGCACAAAAAATATTACTTTTTAAAGAAAAATTACTTATGTATTCCTGTAATTCATCTGTAAATCTCCAGAATTTTTCTTCGTTTTCCATATCTAAATCAATGGCATAATGACATCTTCCATAAAACAACTCCGCTAAATTACTTTTTGCATTAATTTCTATTTCCATATTGTTTAACCTATTTTCAAAATTACATCTAAACCATATATGATTATTTAATAAATAAAAAAGAGTATCAAAATTTTCCCCTACTAATAGTCTCAACATTTTTATATTATCCCTACTGTGCTCTAGTGGATAACCTGTCGGTAAAATTTCTCCATTTACACATTCATGCATATTTAGATGTAATTTCTTTTCTCCTTTATGAGGCAAGTCAATTCTTAATATAAAAATATCATTATTTCCTGCCGAAAAAATTATGCTAATCCTTGTTGTAGCATTCTTGCTCCCTCTTTCATCAGCCGGTACATTTTTATCAAACTTTTTTTGCTGCACATATATCTTATGAATCTCTCCACAGAACATAATTTCTTGAAACATATCAATAAATATCTCTGCATAATTATTGATATACTCATCATATTCATAAGATTTGCATAAACAGATTAAAGCCATCATTAACTTCAAAACATCATTTTTTCTCTTTATTATGCTTAACTCAAAAAACAACATAATATCCGAAACAAACATATCATGTTCCTGTTTTACATCCCGTATATTTTTTTCATACTGCAAATTTCGCTGTCTTACAATAAAATTATTGATATCGGGTGCCACATTATAATGCTTGGCAAAATCGAATTTATTCCTTTTCTGATTAATTTCAATAATATAATTTGAAACACCTAGCTGAATAATAATCAAATTGCTTATTTTATCATTAAACAATTTTGCTGCTTCTGTATATTCTCCTAACTCTATTTTTTCAAGAATCTCAAAATTTATATGGTAGTCACGATCTATTGATACTAAAAGATTACATATGTTATAAATTCCACTATTAAAATAATCGCTTCCCCGTATCATTTTTCTTATATCATACTCTTCTCTATGCAATCTTTTTTCTGTTACAAATTTCAAATTATTAAGCTGTCTATAACATCCATTTGTCTGAGAAAAGACAAAATCTCTAGCCTCAGGTATATATGTTTCTATAAATTCATTTACTATATTTTCATCTGGCTGCAATTCACATTTATATATATCATTTAAAAAGCATAGTAATGTCCTTACTCGTTGACTTTCAAAATCGGATATATCAACAATTTCCATATACTCCATTTCCTCTTTTCTGATGTCAATTCACCCTTATATTCTACCATAATTTCCAAACAGAATATACCTACTTCTAAGTAAAGCCGTAAAGTATCCAACGTCCCCTAAATACTATTGACTTTCCACAATAAAGCAAAATATCAAAAAGCAATAGGACAATACCCATAAGATATTGCCCCATACAATAATTGCAATATAATTCCTTATTTTATTTCGTATCCCCCGATCATGTCACTTAAATATACATAATAATGAAATGTATCATTACCGCAAATTGCATCGAATTTTTCCTGTTCGAATCCACTGTACGTTGCAATATATTCCCTATATTGAAGCTCGTGCTCATCATTAAGAGAAAACGTTTCATTATCATTTGGCTTTAAAATTCCTAATATTTCATTTCCTTCCTTTTCACGTAACATAATAATTGGATAAGGAGAATTGAAACATTCTATTCTTTCATCTGGTGTTCCGTTCATCCTATCATAGGTTAACATTATCTGCATTTTATCCGGTAAATCTGCTGAGTCGATTTCTATATAGTGATAATGATTTACTGGCATGTGCATATTCTGATAATCTTCCTCTGATGCAAAAAACATATATGTTTTGGGATTATATAGTCTATGCTCTACATGTGCATTATCACTAATAGCATAATAATTTTCTATATAAACCCGAGATTCCTCCAACAAATCCTTGCAATACTTCAAATCATTATTAATTGTCTTCAACGCTTCTGCTTTCACATGCACACGACCATCTTTACTAAATGCGGGAATATCTACTGTTCCTTGCACTTTAAATATGTCAAATTTGTTTCTTATATATATTTGATATCTATGCTTAAGAGTATTATTAAAATCTGATATATACACATAAGTAGATGATTTCAAAATTTTACCAACATCATCAATGAATTGTCCTGTATATTCTGTAAACTTAGGCAACTTATTTGTTACACTCACAAGTGAGACTTGTTTCAAAGGTAAAGCTTCTTCACCAAAAAGTGCAGCGTTTAACCATTGTGCAAAGGTGTCAAAGAAATTGTGCAGAAGTCCCATAATTTCCATGGTCAGTTTATCCATCACTTCAGTAGCGCCCATCTCTACACCCAAAAAATCTACTGCATTGGAATGTACCTTATAAGTTCCTTTTCCTGTTTTTTTAGCATCTGCATAAACTTTCTGTACAATCGCAGTTTCCTCAGCCTGATATTTTTCTATTACATTTTTTAATGCATTATAACTACATTCTGCCAAATACAATTTATATACACACGACTGGTAGTATTGGTAAGCATCTGCTACATTCTTATCTTTCAATAGCTTAAGTAATTTGTATTCCATATCCATCCCCTATATCTTTTATATGCCTATTACAATGTCATTTTATCACATAAACACTGATTAAACTATTCCAATTCATACCACAGATGCTACAAATAGTCCATTCCTTGCAACCACACTTCTCATATGACATTTTGCGACTTTATCTAAAGTCATTTCTTTGTTTTGATTCTCCACATTTCTTTCATCCATTACACGTTTTTCCCAATAAAGTAGGAAATCATCTCACGCAACAAAATTTTTCCATAAAGCCACCCACTTTTCTGCCAACTAGTTCCGCTATAAAATCAGCTCATGTAACCCCTAGTTTTCCTATGCCAATAAATACTACTATTTTCATAAAAATTTCACATACAATGCCTTACAGTATCATGTATACCTATAATTTCCCTAATATTCCTAAATTCAATAAAGACCCAATCACCAAATACTGTTACATCATCAACAACAATATTGTCCTTGCCTATCCTTACAAGCTCTCCTTCGAAAACCGTACCATCTGCTAACGTTACAACCACATAATCTCCAACAGTTAAATTATTCATATTGAAACCCTCCAATTTATACGTTACAGGCTGTTTCAATTACATGAATCTATTTTGAAACAGCCATTAAAATGCTACGGCCTATTTTATTTTTCCTCTTTTATAAACTGCTCGTCACAGTCCATACACATCACATTAATGTCCTTTGTTGCACGAAAGCTGTTACCGCAGCAAAGGCATATGTATTTACGTGTACTGCACTTGGGTTTCTTAGGCACTGCTAAGCCATTAGCACCATCCGCACCGGGTAAACCACCTAACACACCAAGTACCCCTGCTAAATCCATCTGAAAGCCGTCTCTGTTAATATCCATTGGCTTTTCAATACCATGACTTTTGATTATCTCAATGAACTCCGGACTTGGATTTGTAATGCTCCATCCAATGTACTTTCCCTGCGAAATAAGCAAACCACGCTTTTCTGCTTCTCTTTTAAAATTTTTGTTATGATATCTATAATTCTGCGAAGTATCCTGTATGCCATTCAACTGGCAGTAATAATGTACCATCTCATGACATAGCGTAGCCATGATATTTTCTATAGGTCTATCCAAATGCTCCGCACTGATGTTGATTTCATTCAACCTCTCTTCTGCTACACGCCACTCGCGATTAATAGTAAAATGACCGTTGCTTCTAGGTGCAGACATAATCGTGATTACAATGGGTGGTAGCTCACCATCAAAGTAAACCTTGTTCAAAACATCAAATCCATACTCCAAAACTTCCTGCATATTCTTTAACATATCAAAACCTCCTTAAAACCAGTGAGGGCACCACACTATTTCAAAAGATGGTGCCCCATATCTCTTAATTATCTTCCTTACAGATTCCGTAGTGCCTACAAGTTAAACAACAACTCTTACATTGTTTGTTTCCTCTTATTGATTTTTTCAACCAGTAGATTACTCTTTTCATTATGCAATACCATCCTTTCCCTTAACTCTATAATAATTCTAACGCCGGGAAATAATGTAATCTATTGACGTTATGCAAGGGGGTTAGAGATTGAAATTAGCGGTAGTGCTACATAAACCTAAAACGTTGAAATTATTGGCAATCTACAATTAATAAATCATCTGCGCCACACCTCCCTCATAAATTGCTTCCTTTATTCAATCCACCGTAAGATTCTCATAAACCTACAAACCTTACCTTCTTCTCTGCCGTTCCTTATCCATAAACAACGTTGAAAAGCTGAGCCGCCCCTTTTCATTTTCATTATCAGTAAAGAACCAGCAGGCTCCCCACATAGGTGTAAGCTCTACTTTTCTGTCCTTTGCATATTCTACGATTTTTCTTATGTCACTTCTAAAATCTTCTCTAAACAACTGTTGTTTTGTTCCTTTTACATCAAACCATAAACGATATCCCAAATGAGGTACATGCTCCCATACTGTAAACTCTGTTTTTCCTATTTCCAGATCATAAGACTCCGCCAATTTCTCCAGTAATCTTACGATTTCGTTGATATCTTCATCCCAGCAAAAAGATGTTGATTCTCTTTCGATAAAGTCAAATAGCTCCATTTGACCTTCACAATTATATTTATCCATAATTCTCATACTGACACCACCTAACCAAAACAGACTGTCACGGTTCCATAACTTCCCATGTTGAAACTGGTCTCCAATGCTACTTTCATAAATCTTCTTTCTTTTGATAAGAAAACCAGTTCCTTTACTGCTGCTTTTCCTATGATTTCATTTAATTCCTTACGTGTGATTTTTGCTCCGTTGATGTAGAATACTGTTTTCATTTTTTATGTCCTCCAAACAATTATTTTTTATAATATATTTCAAAGTCCACATTTCCTTTTGTTAACTCTTCTGCAATGTAATCACCTACCGGAATGCTCTGTAGGTCTGGATTTTCTTCTAAATCCCACCAATTATCCCATGCTTGGTTTATGATATCCTGTACTTTCTCTAAATCCTCTTGGTTTTCTACCAAGACAATAAAATCAATCTGATCGTTTAAATCACTGTAAACTCTGAATACCGGTTCTTTCTGTATGTTGTCTGTTGTTAGAAATTTATTATTTAAAGTCATTTTATTTTCTTTTTTCCTCTCTTGATTTGTTGTACTATATTGAAATATACGTAATGGAAATTGCAAGTACACTGACAACTCCATGTAACATATAAAGGCAGATAGAGTTATCCCCTACCTGCCTAAGTACTTTTTATCGCTTTGTTATGCAAATTGTTTTATCTATAATTCCTGCAACCGGAAACAATTTTGACTAAATGTACTGTATATCTTCATCTTTTATTGAAACAAAATCTCCATCCTCATTATGTCTGCAAAGGAAACAATCACCACAAATAACGTCAATTATCTCATCTTCTTCCAACCATACAACGGTAGGCTGCATATGATTTATTTTTCCTTCCTCATTACATACAAGGTCAATTTCATTTCCAATACTGATTACTTCTATGTGTCCACCCACAAATTTCTGCTCTGATTCCAAACTATTTTCCATTTCAATGATTCCTTCTGCCACATTCGTAAATACATATACTTTCACACATTTTTACCTCCATTTCTATCGTGTATGGGATTATAACGCAGTTAATAATATATTTCTGTAGGCGTAATAACCGGAGATAACATAAACTATTTGTCGCAAGTGTACAGCTAAAATGATACTTTACTATTCTCTATTATGTATACGCACAAAACCACCGCCCAGATGGCGGTGGCTTCCAGTTAAAACTCTGAACTAAACATTTTCTCCTTAAGGTCCTCATTATGTACAATAGTTTCATTAATTAGTAATTCAAATTCTTCCACGTTTTCAATAAATGCAACATGGTTTCTTGCGTAATTCCCTATTAAAGAATGTAAGTTCTTATGTCTTTCTGTCGTCAACCTTACAATTGTATTTGGAAGAGCACAGAACCTAAACCACTTATGATGTATACAAGTCCCAGACTCAATCTCATTCCCATTCACGATGTTGTCAACAACATCTTCCAACTTACATGATTTACCACGGAATGTAGCTGTAACATAGCCATTAGATTCACAATATCCAAATACTGTGTTGCCAATTTCTTCTACAAATTTCCCAGCTGGAACCAGTTTGTACCTATTGTCCTTAACCTTCAACAGTACTATGTCCAATACTTCCCCATACAACATAATACTGTAATAAGTATTAATGTTGTCTTCATTCTTTACACATTTTACTTCCTTAATATAGCCTATCTTTTTTAGCATATTCTCAACTTTGTCTGTAATATAGATGCATGAAGAGATTTTACCTGCTCTTTGTAGTATTCTTTTTAAAGACTTAACCATGTTTTTTTTGTTTCTTTTACTATCCATGCTTATAAGCATTTTTGCTGCTTCTTTAACTTTCATTTCATCAGTCTCCTTCTATGTATTCGTCATTTCTTCCTGCAGAACATTATTATAATTATGCCCTTTTCACCAGAACTCACTTCTGCCGTCCTCGTTGATGAACTCACCAGAACGGCTCTCCACTTTCTCATCCATGTAGCTCACCTACCTTTCTACTGTTGCAAGTGCACTGTCAATGCATCTAAACAGTGCACTTTTTTATAATTAATTACCCTTTTAATATCAAAATGCCCTAATCAAGGACATCTATCATTAATCAACTGTAGCCACTCGTCAGGCACGTGCTGTTTTACAAGAATTGATGCTATTGCTCGCCACTTACTTGTAATATCAATATCTCCAGATTGCATCTGAGTCCTATTATTTATGGTCTTAATATTAATAACAGGACTACCATGTAACATTATCGGAATATTGACAACCACAGCATGTCCCTCCGCCCATGCATTTGTAAGCCTATTCAGTGCCTTTAAATCAATTTTTATGTTATCTACATCAATACGAATTGCTGTATCAATACATTCCAAATTAATTTTCATACAAACCATCCTCCATCGTAATTAATATTCCTCTTCGTTTGTCACACAGTTTAGGTTAGTGTTAAACCAACACCACACATATTCTTCAATTATCTCTTTATCATAGGAATATACTGTTTCTTCGCAGCATTCCATATTTGCATAGAATACACCTTTTTCGTTTTCCAGTTTTAATACTCCATCTGCCAAAACAGAATCAAAATCTCTATATAAATTTAATAAGTTGTACCTTTTTTTCAAACTGTTAACTTTATCATTAAATTCATTACGTTTTTTTGTGCATTCCTCACTACCGTAATACCTTTTTCGATTTATAAGTATATCAATCTCTCCATCTTCGCTGTAAAGGATTCCAAAATCCTTTAAATAAAAATGAATCAGCTCATCCATCTCATTTATACACTTCTCATATACCAAATGCATTAATGTAATATTATTAATCTTAATATTTTCGGGAAATACCGGTCCTCCGTTGTGTATGCCTATATTTGTATACTCATTGTTTGTAGCATCCATCCAGTTCGGCATCTCTGTCCAATACTCTCGCTGATTGCTCTTATCTTTTATCATCCAGAATCTACTTTCCTTACCATGCAGAAAACTTATTCCAATTTTTAACACTGTATATGTGCCTTGTTTATTCGGCTCCGCGTCAACCATTCTGTCTACATTGAAATTTTTCATGTTGTTTTACCTTTTGAGAAGTCAATAAAATTTTTAACTTCTCCCTTTCTTTATAATTTTTATATCTAAAATATTAAAATGCCATTTTGCACGTCCCTTTATAAAGTGCTGAGGCACAAGTCAAATAACTTATGCCTCTTTCAATACATTATTTAATCATTTTCTTATAAATATCCTCTATTTTCCGTTCCGCGTTATTTCTTATAACGAATCAATTCTTCTTCACACTGCTCCCCACTTTTTACATCAGTAGTGAAACTAATTCTGTCAATGATTCCCTTTTCATTCTCATGATAGCGTATTACTCTCTTCTTCTTTAAACCTCCAATTGCCCATGCAGATATCCCAAGAGCTGTGCCAAAGTCTTCTTGCAAGTACATATAATTATCACTCGTCATTGGTAATTTTTTGTTGTAATCATCAATACTAATAGCCATATCATCTATTCTTGACGATAATACAATATGAGTATAAGCCATACATTCATAATGACATGCATTCAACCAGAATATATTTTTTAATCCCGATGACACACAAATATCTGCGTCGCGTTCCAACATCTCTCTAAGATGATAACAATAATGCTCTACCACATCACTATATGTCCATCCTACTAATTCACTGAATCTTTCAATTTCATTCGTGATATTATCGGATGTCCACGCCGTTATTTCTCTTTTTTCATTGAATTCCCAATTATCATAATGCATCAATTCTACTTTTTCGCCTTTTTTTAACAAAGATATAATCTTTACATCTAATGAATTAATCATAGCTCCTAATGTATTTTCTCTAGGCAGATATACTATATGCCCCTCACAATTCACAAAGATATTGTCAATAATGATATCCTGATTTTTTATTCTTTCTAATGTCTCTGCATTATTTTCAATGTATTCTATTGAAAATTCTTTTGTACCATTAGAGTAATTACTCATTATCTTATAGTCAGTAATCTCTCCTTTCTTATTTCTTACTACACCAATACATGTACTTTTCATGTCTTTTGCCCTTTTGAAAGTCAATATAAAAATCAACTTTCCCTTTCTTTTTTATTATTTATACTATCAATATCTAAATGCCTGTTTTTACGTCATGAACTAAAATCCACTGCATAAACATCCTCAAAATTAATTTAATTAAAAGTCACCGTATACTTTCCTCTTTTTTCTACTGCAAGCCTATTTTTATACACTGTAAAAAAAATTTTTTCTTTCTACTCTAATTCATTTATATATATAATATTTTTCAGAAAATGCTGATTTTCATAATTTCTGTTGAACCATAATAAAAACCATCAAAAACCTGCATAAATACAGTGTTTTTAATGGTTTTCATCTTTTGTTGAAATATTATTGTAATGTTGTTGAATGTTTGTTGATTATAAAATCTTTAATTCCCCTGCTCATTCTTACTACACAAAAGTTCAGCCTCTTCTTCCTCTGTTAATACAAACCTCTTACGAAGTTGCATTACTTTCTTTTTTTCTTCAGATGAAATAACAAAATGTCCGGAACCATTTACGTGAGCCTTATTACCCGGAGCATTTATATCTACTCTAAGAGCCTTGTCCCAGTCAATTTTAATACTATTATCCCAAAATCTTATAATGTCACTTCTATCCGGTTCTCTGTCATGAATATAAACCTTAGTTGTAGTATTATATAACTGCCCTTCGCCCGGAACCACATGTCCCATGTTTCTACTGATTTTCTTCGCGACAACTTCATCTGAAAGCAATGAAGCATGTGTATGTCTTAAGTCATGAAATCTAATAATCGGTATTGGTTCTAATCCAGCATGTAGCATTCTTTTATTTCTACGCTCTTGATATTCTTTCCATTTTCTACTAAGTTTTTGACTCGTATATACATTTCTTTGAATGACATTAATAAGAGGCAAATACAACCTTTCATCACTATCCACTTTTACCCCAAATGTATCATAAACCTGCATACGTTGCTCCATCGCATACTCCACGATATCACTCAAACACTTCGGCTTACCAACCATTCTTATAATATTATCCTTAGGAAACCCAAGTACATCAACATTGTTACTTGTAATCGCTTCATCAATTAAAATAAGTTCATCATGTTCAATGTAATAACTTTTTAAATTCTTGAAATCATTTAATTCCCACATGTCATTACCAAGTTTCATACGCTCATCATGATAATATCTGCCGACTTTTAATGCAACTGCCTCACTTCTTCTGAGTCCACCTATTGCCCCCAACGCAATCATTACAACAATTGAACGATCATGCTCATTTTGTATGGCATCATTAAGCGTATAATTAAGTTGCTCCAAATTCAAAGATGTTTGTTTAGGCTGTATTTTACGAGTTTTTATTATTTTACCGTCAATTTCTATTTCCACCTTTGGTATATCACTGTAAACCACAATGTTTGATTCTACACCATATGTGCCTTTCTTTAACATAAATTCCCATATTCTTTTTAAAGCCGTTTTATGCTTGCCTATTGTATTTACAGAAATACCTTCCGGATTATTTACACTTATTTCCTTTTTCGAAATGCTTCCGTCCTTATTTCTCCTTGCTGTATCCAAATTACCACGTTTCAACTGATAATCATAATATTCTTCAATATCATTTACTGTAATAGTTTTAGGCTCCTTGTATCCCATAAAATCACTAATGTGTTTAATGTAATTATCATAATGCATTTGATAATTTTTAGATAATTCTGTATACGCCTTATCTTCTTTGAATGCTTTCATAACATCATCCAAAGAAATCTTTTCTTTAATCATTGGACGTGCACTGATAACATCTCCGTCTCTACGCTTCATTCTTATACTTTCAACTTCATTTAAAAGTTTCTTTGCATCCATTATTGAATCAACCACTTTCAGAGTGACTTCACTTACAATCTTCTTTGTCCCGTCTTTTCTACTGATTTTCTCAACTCTTCCGTAATTGCATCTTACAAGAAAACCACCGTTATAATTGATAATTTTAAAGATGTTAGGCGTTTTTGTTGTCTCACACTCATAATTACCTACTTTTTTCCTCTGCGGTACAAAGTCATCTTCCGTAGTCGATTTATCATTATTAATGCTTCTCTTCTTAATCTCCATTGTTACCTCCATAAACAGATTGTGCTACCAGAAATAAATTCTGATAGCACGTTTGCTGTCATTATTCGTTTGTTAATGAATCATACCAATCGAAGAATGTTTTTGTAGGAATAATAATTCGCTTGCCAACCTGCTCTCTGTAGAAAGGACACTCATTGCTCTCTACATACTTATAAGCCATTGATCTGCTTATTCTCATGATTCTGCTTAATTCTTCAACCGTAATAAACATTTTGTCTCTGTAGTCATTATCTGCATAATGCTCCATAATCCGTAGATCCTCCTTATTTCTTAAAATCTACAAATAATAAAAAAATGTATCTAAACAATGCCTACATAACAACGTCCCTATAAATAATTCACTATGTAAGAAATTAAGGGAGGTAATTATAACGCCACACCCTATATTCCTCAATATACAAATAAAATTAGTTTTACTTTATTTAAAACATTTTACTTCTACAACTCCCAATTTATTTTTTCTGTTGAAACAAATCGTAACAAGCCTCAAACCAGCGTAAACACAGGCTTTTTCGGCATTTTCATCCGTTGTTGGAACATTGTAGGAATGAGGTTGATAATATGTTGAGAACATTTTCACACATACTTATCATCTAATTAAGTAAGTAACTCTCTACAATTACTTACTTTTATTGGTAGGTAATTTTCCAATCTATGGACAAATTCACCCTATTTTACCAGTCAATCACCTAAAATAGGACACAAAAAAGTAAGTAACTTGTTAGTAACTCTACTTTTTATGATAACAAAAGAGTCCGGAAATCCCCTATTTTCAAGGTTTCCGGACTCTTTATTTTTTTATGGACATTCAAATTTATAGCCCATTCCCCATATCGTTTTAATCAGATCTCCCTTTTCTCCCATTTTACTCCGCAACTTTTTCACATGCGTATCAATGGTTCTTGCATCGCCGAAATAATCATAATTCCACACGTTATTCAATATTTTTTCTCTGGAAAGTGCAATTCCCTGATTTTCTACAAAATAAGCGAGTAGTTCAAATTCTTTATAACTTAAGTCAATCTGTTTATTATCAATTATGACCATGTGTGCTGCTTTATTAATAACAATTCCACCGGCTTCAACAACACCTTCCGGTGCCGCCTGATTTGTCCTTCTTAGAATAGCTTCCACACGTGCCACCAAAATTTTAGGACTGAACGGTTTTGATATATATTCATCTACGCCTAACTGGAATCCCTGCAATTCATCACGTTCATCCGCTTTTGCCGTTAACATAATAATCGGCACCTTGGAATATTCCCTGATTTCACGACATACCTGCCAGCCATCTATTTTGGGCATCATTACATCCAGTATAATCAATGCAATATCTTTTGATTCGAAAAAAATATCCAATGCCTGGCTTCCATCCTCCGCTTCTACCACCTCGTAATTACTTTTGGTAAGGAAATCTTTCACCAGCTTTCTCATTCTGCTTTCATCATCTACAACAAGAACTTTTAATTTTTCCATTGATACCACCATTTACCTTTCCTATTATCATTATTATAGGCAATAAATATGTAAAAAATGTGAAATCACTCTGTTATCCTTAATTCCTGTTCTTTTGCCCTAATCTTTGCTTCCCGTTCATTTAACTCCTGCTCCCATTGTGAATATTTATTGACGAGAGTTTTTTCATAATTGAGCATATTCGGTGTTTTTGCATTAAGAGCAATTGCAAACATTGCTACAACCATACCAACCAACACAATATTAAGCAAAACAGAAATTCTGTATTTTTGTTTTAAGGTATCCTTCTTCTTAACCGGTGCAATTCTGTGTCTTGCCGGACTGGCATTTTCCCGCACTGTCCGACTGAAATAGGACTGTAAAGGAATCGGCGGAATTTCTTCTGTAATAATTGCACTCTTTTCCAGAAAATCATGTAATTTTTCCAAATAACGGATACCTACCGGTGTCTGGAACGTTCCCTCCTCTATTGCCTTTTTGTAAACAGCTAATACACTTTCCGCCCTGTTATAGTTCATCCTTCTTTCGATAAATTCAATTTTCTGCGCCTCAAGTTGTGCAAGCTTTGCATCTTCTGTAGTTCTAAAGGTATATCCTTCTACGGTTAAACTTTTGTTTTCTTCCATTTTTCATTACTCCTCGCTTTTTACATCGACACCCAAAAAGAGGAAGCTTCCGCTTCCCCTAATAAAATATCTTATCCACCTTTTTCATGAGAAATTTTATTTTATTTCCCGAATCAAGCCCTAAGTTTCGGATTGTTTCTTCTGCTATATCCAATTGAGCTTCATTCACACAAAAGATACAGGTTCCATTTTTCTTGCCGCTAAACCACTTTGGTTTTGTCCAACGCAAGAAATATGATACTCTGTTTTTCAGAAGTTCTTTTTCTATACGATCTTTTATTTCTATGTCATCCACTTCGCAAAGTTCAATCTCATTATGAACTTTTACTTTCGTATATTCCGTCTCCAGCATATCCTACTCCTTTTCCCAGTAATTTGTTTATGTAAGTATAACACAGCAGATATTCAATTTGCACTTGGCATTGTGACAAAATATACTTTATTTTTTCTACATTTTGCTTAAAACAGCTAACACACATGATGAATGATTTCGAAAACTTTTTCCAAGCCATCCTTTTTCTGTCTTTTTGTCCACAAATGTCACATTATCATTTACATCTTCTAAAATTTCATGTATAGCTGCCTCTGCCCGCTGTTTTTGAAGCTGATTAACACAGATAATGTACTTACCGTTTTCTTTCTGACTATTTCTTTCCCTTTTCCATTTAACAAAAAAGGATACTCCGTTTTTTACAAACGCTTTTTCTATTTTATCTTTTATTTCCCTCTCATAGATTTCGCACAATTCAATTTCATTATTAACGCAAACATGTGTGTATTTCGACTCTACCATATCACTAACCATTCCTTTCCTGAGGTTTCCAAAACATATCCTGACCTCAACAAACTATTTTTTCATTTTCCTCAAGCCTTCATGCATAAAGTTTGGTTTCAGGCTTTGCACATTATAACACGGTCTTTGCGTTTATTTTGTGAAAAACTAATGAATATTATTTAAGATTTTCTTAACCTAACGGTTATATCAGCCTTTTCCCTTCTTCCCATACGGATTTATTTTGCAGGTATTGCTCATTCAACCAGTCAGCTGCCTGTTCTACTCCTTCCGTTGTAAACGGAAACTCCATTACAGTTTTCTTTTCTTCCGGAGTTTTCGCAAAATTTAATGGTCCCGGCCATATGAAAGTCTGCAACTTATCGCCCTCTTCTCCACTAGCCTTTTTCAGCATATAACGCATTCCTTCCATGCTACCGGATAATTCTTCTTTTTTTATGTAATTTAAATGATGAAATTCATCTTTATTAATCATCTTTCACTTCCTCCAGCCATGTTATTTTTATACAAATATCAAGATATTTGTATTATTAAGCTCTTTAAAGTAATATAGTTTTATTTTTGGTTTTTGTTCACAGTTTGTTTACATTTTATACATTTTCTATTCACAGACCACATTTATTATCATAGACATAGAAGCAAGTTCCACATATGTGGCACAAAACTTTTTCATAAATATACTCCCTTACAAATAGCTTTGGCTCCCCTCCAAAGCTATTTTTTTTTGTAAAAATTATATCATAAAAATCGTATTATAAAAAATAAATAAGCCTAAGGAGATAATCCCTTAAGCTTATAAATACCTCATAATAAATGGATTAGGCGGGAGTCGAACCCGCGTCCAAAAACCCATTCCCTGTCCTTCTACTATCATAGTTTGTTATTGCGGGTAATCCCTCATTCCCTCCTGCATCAGGAAACAAACACCCCAATGCATTCAGTAGCTTCATCATACGCCCTCATGCTCAAAGCTTTGCATGAGTCGTTTCCTACATAGTCGATGCCTGGGTCTTAATGTGTAGGTGCACTAAGTCAGACAGCTGCCATTAGGCAGCGTATGCTAAATTTTCTTCAGCGTTTATATTTATTGTTGCGAGTTGACGCATCGCCTGCGGATAGCTTCTCCAGCTGCAAGATCCCTGTCGAAACCTTTACTAACCCGTATTTAATTTTCATACAGACATACAGTATATTTATCCGTATGTCTGCTTTCATAACAATTATAGTTTCTTTATCCCTATAGGTCAAGTTACAAAATTATGAAAATCTTATTAAATTTTCCATCACTTGAATCACATACTATTTTAGACCAAAAAACTTTGTTTACCGACAGCTTACAGATTTCTTATCTTGAAATCTCTCTCATTTTCCCGCCGCTGGTCTTTTTTAGCAATATCCTGTCTCTTATCGTACAGCTTTTTACCTTTTGCAAGCCCGATTTCCACTTTTGCCCTTCCGTCTTTAAAATAGACCTGTAACGGCACAAGTGTATAACCTTTCTCCGCAATCTTTCCAGCCAGTTTATTTATTTCGTATTTATGAAGTAACAGCTTTCTGACACGCAACGGATCCTTGTTAAAGATATTCCCTTTTTCATAAGGGCTGATATGCATTCCGTAAACAAACACTTCGCCTTTTTCGATACGGATAAAAGCCTCTTTTATGCTACATTTTCCCATGCGTAGCGACTTTACTTCCGTACCGTGCAGGCAGATTCCTGTTTCAATTTTTTCTTCGATAAAATAATCATGATAAGCCTTTTTATTATTGGCTACTAATTTCATTGGTTCCTTCGCCATCTTCATCCTCCCAATCGAACGGAATACCAAAGTCTATGGTTCTTGTCATTTTATCAATGCCATCCACTCGAATTTTAATTTTTTCCCCTAATTTATAGTGTTTACCACTGTCTCGTCCTACCATTTCATAGGAGGACTCATCATAATAAAAGTAATCCCCGGGCAACTTGGATACATGTATCATTCCTTCTACCGTATCCGGCAGCTCCACGTAAATTCCCCAGCTTGTAATACTGGAAATAACCCCCTCAAAGCATTTGCCGATGCGTGACTGCATATATTCTGCCTTTTTCAGCTTTTCAGTCTCCCTTTCAGCCTCATCTGCCCTGCGTTCCATTTCCGAGGAATGTCTTGCTACCTCAGTCAGTATTTTATCATAATGTTCAATTCTGCTTTCTTTCAGTCTGCCTCTCAGCTGTTCCTTAATAATACGGTGAATCTGCAAATCAGGATAACGTCTGATAGGTGATGTAAAATGACAGTAAAACTGACATGCAAGACCAAAATGTCCGGAACTTTCTACGGAATATTTTGCCTGTTTCATACTTCGAAGCGTCAATCTGCTGATTAATGCTTCTTCCGGTGTACCTTCGATTTTTGTAAGCAGTTTCTGAATTTCCTTCGGATGTACTTCTTCTTTATTGGTTTTAATACCATAGCCGAAATTGTGGATGAAAAGGCAAAGCTTTTCTATTTTTTCGGGGTCAGGATTTTCATGAGTACGATACACAAACGGCAGCTCCTGCCAGTAAAAATGCTGTGCAACCGTTTCATTGGCAATCAACATGAAATCTTCGATAATTTTAGTTGCCGTATTCCGATCATAAGGCTTGATATCTACCGGATGTCCTCCTTTATCCAGAATGATTTTCGTCTCCGGAAAATCAAAATCAATGGAGCCTCTTTTCTTTCTTTTGGCACGAAGGATTCCTGCCAATTCTTCCATCTGCCGAAACATGGGTACCAGTTCTTCATATTCCCGAATCGTTTCTTCGTCATTCTCCTCCAAAATCTTCTTCACGGCGGTATAAGACATTCTTCTGTCTACTTTTATGACGGTTTCCGCTATTTTATAATCAATTACTTCACCTTTTTTATTTATTTTCATAAGACAGCTTAGCGCAAGACGGTTTACCCCCGCATTTAATGAACAGATACCGTTAGAAAGCGTATGCGGAAGCATGGGAATCACTCTGTCTACCAAATAAACACTTGTACCACGTTTTAATGCTTCTCTGTCTAACGCAGAATTTTCCTGTACATAATTGGTTACATCTGCGATGTGTACACCAAGGTCATAGTTTTCTCCATCAAAGGAAAGGCTGACTGCATCATCTAAATCTTTTGCATCTTCACCGTCAATGGTTACCATGACCATATCCCGCAAATCCATACGTCCTGCCATATCTGCTTCTGATACGTCATTAGATACTCTTTCTGCCTGATTCAAAATTTTTTCTCCAAACTCTACCGGTAAATCATAGCCTTTTACAATTGCCATAATATCTACACCCGGATCGTTGATATGTCCGAGGATTTCCACAACTTTTCCCTCCGGACTTTTATTTTCTCCGCCGTAGCTTGTCAGCTCTACCACTACTTTATGACCATCTACCGCACCTTTGGAACGTTCAATCGGAACAAATATATCCGAGGCAATTTTCGTATTATCGGGTACAACAAATCCAAAGTTTTTGGATTTTTGAAAAGTTCCGACAATCTTGTCCGTTCCTCTTTCCAAAATCTTTACAATTTCAACTTCCTGCCTTTTCCCTTGTGACTTTGGCAAAAGGACAACCTGTACTTTATCTTTATGAAAAGCACCGTTTGTTTTCTCTTCCGGTACATAATAATCTTCTGCCTGACCTTCTACTTCGACAAAACCAAATCCTTTCGGGTGGCTGATAAAAGTACCAAAAATACACTGTTTCTCTGCCTTACCGTCTGCTTTTACATATTTACCACGTTTGGTAATCTGAATTTTTCCTTCCATAAGCAGTTCGTCAAGCAACTTTTTAAATTCTTCTCTGTCTTCCTTTGCAACCTGGAGCATGATGACAAGTTCTTTTTCCTTCATCGGAACATACATGTCATCATTTAATAGGTCGCATATTACTTTTTTTCGTTTATCTTGTTGTTTTTCCATGTATGCTCCTCTACTTTCTCTGAATCAAAAAAAACGAAAACACCCTCGTAAAAGGGTGTTTGTCTTTTGCCATTAAAAACGATTAATATTTAAAACCGCAGCTAATACAATAAATGCTACTGCCAAACCTGTAGTAATTTTAACAAGTTTGCCTTCAAAAGAACGCCCCTTGTTTTTACTCCAGTAGGTATCTGTTGATCCACTAAGAGAACCAAGTCCTGCGTTTTTTCCTTCCTGCATTAATACTAACACCACTAAAGCGATACATATTATTATAAAAACAAACGTTAATATAGTTCTTAACATCCCTGACTGCACCTCCTAACTTCAAACAAACTCAAGTTTATCATAGTGCAAAGGCTTTTTCAACTAATTTTTGGATAATTTCCTTTAAATTTTGTTAAAAGGTTCTTTATAGCAGGCATAATTTCCGAGATTTTCTTCAATTCTTAAAAGCTGGTTATATTTTGCGATTCTGTCACTTCTGCATGGGGCACCGGTCTTTATCTGACCTGCATTCAATGCTACTGCAATATCTGCAATCGTAGAATCCTCTGTTTCTCCTGAACGATGCGAAATCACTGCTTTATAACCATTTTTATGTGCCATCTCTACCGCTTCAAAAGCCTCAGACAATGTTCCTATCTGGTTTACCTTCACTAAAATGGCATTGGCTACGCCAAGTTTAATTCCTGCATCCAGTCTTTTTGTATTTGTTACAAATAAATCATCTCCAACAAGCTGAATTTTATTTCCCAAACGTTTTGTAAGTTCTTTCCAGCCGTCCCAATCATCTTCGGCAAGACCGTCTTCGATGGAAATAATCGGATATTTCTTAATCAGTTCTTCATAATAAGAAATCATTTCTTCTGTATCCCTGACAATTTCTTTTCCGGCAAGTTTACTTTCTCCCGGAAAATGATACATTCCTGTTTTTTCATTGTACAATTCGCTGGAAGCTACATCCAATGCGATTTTAATGTCCTGTCCCGGAATATATTTGCTCGTTTCGATAGCCTCCACAATGAAATCCAATACTGCTACCGCATCCGGTAAATCCGGTGCAAAACCACCTTCATCGCCTACACCTGTTGATAAATTTCTGTCATTTAATATTTTCTTTAAATTATGATAGATTTCTGCACAGATTCTTAAACCGTCCGCAAAACTTTCTGCCTGTACCGGCATAATCATAAATTCCTGAAAATCCACCGTATTTGCGGCATGCTTTCCACCATTTAAAATATTCATCATCGGTACCGGTAAGAGACGCGGTGAAATACCGCCAAGATAACGATATAACGGAATTTCCAATGCTTCTGCAGCCGCTTTTGCGCATGCCATGGAAACACCAAGCATGGCATTTGCCCCAAGATTTCCTTTGTTATCCGTACCGTCCGCTTCGATCATAATCCGGTCAATCATGCCCTGTTCCAAAACATTTTTCCCCACAAGGATATCCTTGATTTTTGTATTAATATTTTTTACAGCCTTTTGCACACCAAGCCCGAAATATCTTGTTTCTCCGTCCCTAAGTTCTACTGCTTCAAATTTTCCGGTACTGGCCCCCGAAGGAACTGCTGCCCTTCCATGAATTGTATTTTCTACAATGACCTCTGCCTCTATTGTTGGATTTCCTCTGGAATCCAGAATTTCACGACCTTTTACATCTGTAATGGTTAAGTATAAACTCATAATTTTTCCCTTTCCTGTCAGATTTTTTCTTTTATAAGAGTATTCCCTGCTTTTTCGAAAATTACACAAAAAAACAGCAGAAACTGTTTTTTTGTCAGTCTCCACTGTTTTGCTTATTTTTGATTTTTATGCCTCTTTCTTAGTGCAAATCTCTATTTTGCAAAATCCGGAAGTTTTGAAGAAAAGACATAGAAATAACTGCTGAAGTCAATCCATTCATCTCCTGCTTCTCCATTAAAGCTTACAAAAGCATCATAAGTATAATCCGGCTCTTCCATAAAATATCTGTAATTTGCAAGCTCTCCCGGTATAATGGCAGGAAGAATCTCTTGAATATCTTCCTTGTCTCCAAAGTCCCGATCCACACTTTCCCGGCTCATCTCATCCCAATGACTTATCGTAATAACATCTATGTACTCACTTTTTGTTTTCCAATCTTTCAGATGTCCATGTTCATCCGTATAAGCCTTTGTCTTTTCAAAAGAAGCATATACCGGCATTGAATAAGTATGCGTTCCATTATATGTTGTATTTACGTTGTAATTAACATTTTCATACTCTATATAAATTACTCCTATCGGAAATTCATTTACAATGGTTTTTAAATCATAATTCATTAAATCTGCTTTATAATTTTCAAAAACTCTCTCTATATCATCCTCTTCCACTTCTTCACGCCAGACACCATTCGTGAATTCAATATTTTTAATTCTTGCATATTTACTAAACTCTTCACCCAGTAGCTGGTAATTTCCTTTTTGATATTCTTCACCGGAAATAATATCATTTAACTCATCCATATACTTCTCCACTGGAAAATGTATACTGCGATATTTTTCTTTCCCATTCTTCATACGATATTTTACTGTTCCCCAAAGAAAATTCTCTCCTTCTTCCGCCACACTTTCCACATCTTCTGACATTACAGATTCCATAAATGCACATATATTTTCTGTATCTGTAAGTTCCATATGGTCAAATTTATACTCTGCACTACCAGACCAGTAGTCATTTTCAAAGTCATAATAACCTGTATCGAAAAATACCGGAAGATCCAGCGCAATGCTTTCTACTTTTTGTGGATTTGGCACCCATTTATCATAACCTGTTAAATCAAACTTAAACACAATAAATATTGTAAATACGAGAACTGCCCCGACAGCTCCTGATGCAAGATGCTTTATTGCCGCCTTTAAGTCAAATGCAAAAATAATTTCCATTATACTATGGCTTAATACAATACCAATCATAAATCCAAACACTGTCATTGCAATATTTGCATCCGTAATAGCATAGAACAACACACCGACAATAAGTGAAATCGGTACCATAAGACCTATTTTTATTATTGGTTTTGTTTTGCCAAACGCAATTGCCTTATTACAGCTCTCTGCAGGTCGAATTGCATAAAGCAGATAGGCAATAATTCCGGTACCAATTCCAATCATCAGTATTTTTCCCATGGTCATCCCTGTCTGCTCTATCAGGCGTGGTACGGATATTATATTATTTCCTAAAAAAACAGACTTTTCAAACATCATAATCATAGGCGAAAAATGAACCTTTAGGTCTGATGAATAATTTGAATAGGTATGTAAAAATGCAGAGCAAAGTATAAAAATAATACCTTTTATCATAATTTCATAAAATAAAAATACTGCTGTTGCACAAAGTGATACTAATAAATTTCCTGTGAGCATTACTGCAATAATGGTAATATTGTAAATTGCCACATAATATATCAGA
This sequence comes from Lachnospiraceae bacterium, assembly GCA_017437065.1. Taxonomy (GTDB): domain Bacteria; phylum Bacillota; class Clostridia; order Lachnospirales; family Lachnospiraceae; genus RGIG3002. The sequence continues at coordinate 276,275 of JAFSBX010000076.1, read as the reverse complement.
TATGCCAAATACGAATACAACATGGATTTTACTACTTCTATAGTCAGTATTCCGTTCGCACCGCTGATACACAACCCTATCAAAAGACTAAAAAGATAAGGAAGTGCAAACAGTAAAATTCCATTTAAATAAATCACTGCAAAACGGCGTTCTTTGGAAACAGGAACACTCATATACATATCCATTTTCTGTCTGCGGAACAAATAAGAAAATCCCTGTATTGCACAAATAATTGCCATAATTGTAACAAGTAACGTCACCAAAATATTAATGGACAGATATTCAGATAAACCGATTACCATATCTTCTTTCCACTCTGCTAACGGCATCATCTCTTTTCGTGAACTAAAGGAGGTGATCCAAAGAGTCATTCCCACCGGAAAAGAAAGAAGAAAAATCACTGAATAAATAACTGCAATCCAGTTTCTTCGCTTTAAATTTTCCCTCATACTAGCCCAAAATGAGTTTTTTGACATCATAGCCTACTACCTCCGTTTCACTGATAAAAATTTCCTCAAGAGACAAAGGAAGCACTTCACAAAATATAGTATCTGATTTTGAAAGTATTTCCATAACCTGTTCTCTGTTTCCTCTGACAGTAAATGTATGCAGCGAACCTCTTCTCTCGTCTTTTAAAATCTGCAATGCATCCACCGCTTTTTTCTCTTCCTCCGCGTTTCTAAATACGCATTGTACCTTCTGTATGTTACACTTCATTTCTTCCAAATCTTTCGATAAAAGGACTCCACCCTTATGCAAAAGCCCCACATGATCACAAATATCTTCTAACTCTCTTAAATTATGTGAAGCAATAATCGGTGTTAATCCTCTGCGTTCAATTTCATCGGCAAAAATACTCTTTATTCCCTGTCTCATAACCGGATCCAGTCCGTCAAATGTTTCATCACATAAAAGGTACTTCGTCTTCGCACAAATTCCTAATAAAAGTGCAAGCTGTTTTTTCATTCCCTTAGAATATGTATTGATTTTTCTGCGTTTATCCAAGTCAAAATGAGATAAATAGCGGTAAAACTGTTCAGAATCAAAATTCTCATAAATGCTTGCATAATACTTTTGCATATCTGCTGCTGTGGAATTTGAAAAAAAGTATGGCTCATCTGCGATAAAAAACAGTTTCTTTTTTGTCTCCATTTTATCGAAAACAGGCTGTCCGTCTACTGTAATGATTCCTTCATCCGGTTTATAAACCCCCGCAACCATTCTAAGTACGGTACTTTTTCCCGCACCATTTGTTCCCACCAGTCCGAATACGTTATTATCCGTTATCGTAACCGTTACATCATTTACTGCTTTAAAACCATCAAAGGTTTTTGAAATCCTTTTGGCTTCTATCATAAAGTTTCTCCCCCATTCTGCAAGTAATATATAATAGCAGTTTTCGCAATTCCGACTTCTCTTGCTTCCTCTACAACATCGTCAATCTTTTTCTTAAGCTCTTTCTTTTTGTATTCCATCAGTTCTTCTTTATAGGTTACAAAATTGCCTTTCCCCTTTACCGTATAAATAAAACCTCTGCGTTCCAACTCGGAATATGCTTTTTGAATCGTATTTGGATTAATTGACAACTCCACTGCCAGACTTCTTACAGAAGGCAGCTGTTCATCCACGGGTAATGCACCCGTCAGAATCAGATTTTGAAATTTCTCTACAATCTGTTCATAAATAGGTCTTGTATCTTTATAATCAACGACAATCATAATTCTCCTTTCCGTACTGCCAATCACTCTGTGAAGTCGGAACAACTCTGTTTCTCAGAGTGAACTAAGTGTACTATCTTAATTAATACAGTCAGTATAAACGGAAAGCCGCTCTATTACAAGCGGCTTAAGGAAATCTTAAATAATATTAAAAAATTGTATCTTATTTTTTAATTAATAAAGACTGTCCTGTCATTTCAGCAGGTTTTTCCATACCCATTGTTTCAATTAAAGTAGGAACGATATCTGCAAGACATCCGCCTTCTTTTAATGTGTATGCTTCATCATAGTTTACTAAGATAAACGGTACTTCGTTTGTAGTATGTGCTGTAAAAGGAGCACCTGTTTCGTAATCCACAAGCTGTTCTGCATTACCGTGGTCTGCACAGATAAACATAGTTCCGTCTACTTCTTTGACAGCTTCTACTGCTTTACCAACACATTCATCTACTGCTTCCACTGCTTTGATTGCTGCTTCTTCCACACCTGTATGACCAACCATATCCGGGTTGGCAAAGTTAATAATAATCACATCATAGTTACCGGAACGAATTGCTTCTGTCAATTTATCACATACTTCATAAGCGCTCATTTCTGGTTTCAAATCATAAGTTGCAACCTTCGGAGAGTTTACAAGGATTCTGTCTTCGCCTTTGTTCGGTTCTTCCACACCGCCGTTGAAGAAGAAAGTAACGTGAGCATATTTTTCTGTTTCTGCAATTCTTGCCTGAGTCATATTGTTTGCAGCAAGCCATTCACCAAAAGTATTTGTTACTGCAATTTTATGGAATGCTACATCTTTATTTGGAATTGTCGGGTCATAATCTGAGAAGCATACAAATGTTGCATCTACTCTTTCCGGTCTGTCAAAGCCTTTGAAATCATCATCACAGAAACATCTTGTGATTTCTCTTGCACGGTCAGGTCTGAAGTTAAAGAATACAACAGAATCTTTATCTTTAATTGTAGCAAGTGGCTGTCCGTCTTTTACTACAACGGTAGGTTTTACGAATTCGTCTGTTTCATCTCTGTCATAAGAAGCCTGAATGGCCGCTACACCACTTTCTGCTGTTAAGCCTTCGCCTTTTGTCAGTGCATCGTAAGCTAATTTTACTCTGTCGTAGTTGTTATCTCTGTCCATAGCGTAGTAACGTCCCATAACGGAAGCAATTTCACCTACACCGATTTCTTTCATTTTTGCATCTAACTGCTCTGCGTATTCTTTTCCGCTTGCCGGAGGTGTGTCACGTCCGTCTAAGAAACCGTGAACATATACTTTTGTAAGTCCGTTTCTTTTTGCAAGCTCTAAAAGTCCGTAAAGGTGTGTATTATGGCTGTGTACACCACCATCGGATAAAAGTCCGAAGAAATGAATTGCGGAATCATTTTTTTTGCAATTTTCTACAGCCTTTAATAATGCAGGATTTTCAAAGAATGTACCATCCTGGATTTCTTTTGTAATTCTGGTAAGCTCCTGGTATACAATACGTCCTGCACCCATATTTAAGTGACCTACTTCGGAATTTCCCATCTGTCCGTCCGGAAGTCCTACTGCCATACCACTGGCATTTCCTTTTACGAAAGGATATTCTTTCATTAATTTATCCATCACAGGAGTCTTTGCTTCTGCCACTGCATTCCCTTCCACTTTGCTGTTTAAACCATAGCCGTCTAAAATCATTAATACGGTTGTTTTTTTGCTCATTATTTTGTCCTCCATTCTTATGAAACCGGCGAACTTGGTAAAAACTCAAGTTCGTCTTATGTTACTTTATAAAAATATAAACATAAAATACATAAACTTTCCGTCCGCAAAAATTATACTCTAATTTCTTTTTGTTAGCAACCGCTCTTTTTATATTATGGAAAAATATACAATCCTTTCGTTTCTACATTCAAGCAATTTCCTATTACATAAAAAAACTCCGCTTCGAGCTTGTATAAAAACACTATACATTTGCTAGTTTTTCATTGTTTTTCTATTCAAATTGTACTACAATAATAACCACTACTCATAATATTACTTACAGAAAATTCTTTTACATAACCCGGAGGCTTTTATGGTTTCATTCTTAACGAAAATTTTTATCAAAGATTATAACAACACTACTTCATCCGCCGTACGACAGGCTTATGGAATACTCTGTGGCGCCGTTGGAATTGCTTTCAATATCCTTTTATTTATCGGTAAATTTCTTGCCGGACTGTTTAGTAATTCCATCGCAATTACCGCGGATGCTTTTAATAACTTATCAGATGCAGCATCTTCTGTTATAACCCTGATTGGATTTAAAATGGCCGGACAAAAACCTGATCCCGATCACCCTTTCGGCCACGGACGTATTGAATATCTGACCGGTGCATTTGTTTCCCTTGCTATTTTGGTCATGGCGTTTGAACTTATGAAGTCTTCTGTTTCCAAAATTCTTCATCCGGAAGAAATGACATTCAGCCTTTTAATTATTGTAATTTTAATTGTTTCTATCATCGTAAAACTTTACATGAGCCTTTATAATACAAGAATCAGCAAAAAAATAAACAGTGCTGCAATGAAAGCAACCGCCATCGACAGTCTGAGCGATTCCCTTGCAACAACAGCTGTTCTTATTGCCACTTTAATTTCCCATTTTACAGGGGTAAATATTGATGGTTACTGTGGTATTTTAGTCGGTCTGTTCATTTTTTATGCAGGTTTTTCTGCCATCAAAGATACGATCAATCCGCTTCTTGGTCAGTCACCGGATCCGGAATTTGTACAAAACATTGAGGATATCGTCCTTTCCTATGATATCGTACTTGGTATCCATGATTTAATTGTTCACGACTATGGTCCCGGTCGCCGAATGGTCTCTCTCCATGCAGAAGTTCCGGCTTCCGGTAATTTACTTACCCTGCACGATACAATTGATAATATTGAACATGAACTTCGTAATACATTGCAATGCGATGCTGTTATACATATGGATCCCATTTGCAATGACGATAAGGAAACTTTGGAACTGAAAGAATATGCGCTAAATTCCATTCACAAACTTTCTGCGGAGTTAACTCTGCATGATTTTCGTCTGGTAAAAGGACCTACACATACAAATATTATTTTCGATGTAGTAGTTCCATACAACTTTACATATTCTGATTCCGAAATCAGAGAGTATCTTTCCAACGAGTTTTCTGTATTAAACCAAAACTATTATACCGTCATTGACATTGATAAAGCTTACCGTTAATTTGTGATTTCTTCACAAATTTCGATTGTATTTTTTATGATTTTTTACATATTTTACATTATTTTCAAAAATCTTGTTGACAAAATAATTTTCAAAGCGTATTGTGATGTTACGTCAAGTTAAGCAATTGAAGACAGGTCTTCAATGAAAAAATAAAAAAGAAAAGGAGGTAAAAACTATGATTAACTTAACGAAATTAAAAATGACTTTAACAATTGAACATAGTTTATCATGTAAAATTACCTCTGATGCTTTTTGCAGGACACTGCTTATATAAAAGATTTTGATTCGGATTTTCGCTTTTATTACAGGTAGTATCGTTGCATATAATTAGCCGTGGTAGTTTTACTACGGCTATTTTTTGTGCAAAAAAATAATATTTAGGGGGAAAATTAAAATGAAAAGAATATCAGGTTATATTTGGAAACACAAATTTATCTATCTTTTTGCCGTGCTTTCCATGATTATTTCTGTCTCACTGGATCTCTACGCCCCACAGCTTACGAAGCGGATTGTAGATGAGGTAATTGTAGGCGGCGAAACAGAAAAACTAACGTATTTGCTACTGGGAATTTTCTGCATCGGTACAGGTCGTTGCATTTTCCAATACACCAAAGAATTTCTATTTGACTATGGTGCATCTTCCATCTCCGGCAAAATGCGAAAAGACTTATTCCGACATATTCAGGGATTAAGTGCTGATTTTTTTGACCGTACAAATACCGGCGAACTGATGGCACGTATTAAAGATGACATCGACCGCATCTGGGATGCCGTAGGTTTTGTCGGTATGCTGATTATGGAAGTTGTTATACATACTTTGATTATTTTGTATTTTATGTATCATCTGAACTGGCAGCTTGCCATTATTCCTACGATTGCCATGATTATCTGTGGTTTCATTGCTGTTGTCATGGAAAAAAAGCTGGGGGTTGTCTATGAAGAAATCAGTGAAGAAAACGCTGTACTCAATACCGTTGCCGAAGAAAATCTGGCAGGTGTACGCACGGTAAAAGCCTTTGCACGGGAAAAATACGAAATACAGAAATTTTTAACACACAATAAAAAATACTATGATTTGAATATGAAACAATCCAAGGTATTCGTAAAATATTACCCATATTTTTCTGTGATTACAAAAATACTGCCTTTAATCACTTTACTATCCGGCGGTTACTTCGTAATCAAAAACACGATGACACTGGGTGAATTAAGTGCTTTTGTTGAATATTCTTCCAACATTGTATGGCCTATGGAAATGCTGGGCTGGCTTACCAACAGCCTCTCTTCTGCGATAGCTTCTAACAAAAAGCTGAAAAATATATATGCAGAAAAACCAAGCATTGCAGAAATTGAACATCCTGTTGTCTTAGACAAAGTACAGGGGAAAATCGAATTTTCACATGTAGGTTTCCATAAGGCTGACCAGTATGAAATCTTAAGTGATATCAGTTTTTGTGTGGAACCGGGTAAGACACTTGGAATTATGGGCGCCACCGGTGCCGGTAAAACTTCCATCATTCATCTTTTGCAAAGACTTTATGATGCAACCGATGGTGCTGTCTATTTAGATGATATAAATATAAAAGACTTGACGTTAAAGCAGGTACGCAGCAATATATCACTTGTTATGCAGGATGTATTTTTATTTTCTGATACCATCACGGAAAATATCAAACTGGGAAAACGCGAAACCGTTGACAGCCGGATTGTAAAATCTGCTTCCAAAGATGCTCAGGCAAGCGAATTTATTGAGCGCATGGAAAAGCAATATGAAACAGTAATTGGTGAACGTGGCGTAGGACTTTCCGGCGGACAGAAACAGCGTATCAGTATTGCCCGTGCACTTGCGAAAAAAAATCCGATTCTTGTATTGGATGATTCCACTTCCGCTTTAGATATGGAAACGGAGCATTTCATTCAACAAACATTAAACGAGCTGAAAGACACGACAAAAATTATCATTGCTCACCGCATCAGCTCTGTAAGAAACGCAGACGAAATCCTGGTTCTCGAAAACGGTAAAATTGTTGAAAAAGGAACCCACGAACAACTCTTGGAAAAAAAAGGACGTTATTACGAAACGTATCTTTCCCAATATGGGGATTTCCTGCTTGGAAAGGAGGCTTAAAATATGCCTATAAATTCATTTAAAGATGATGAGCAGCATGTAGAAAAAAGTAAGCGTGAAACTTTAATCCGCTTATTCAAATATCTGCTTGACTATAAAAAAGAAATTGCCGGAGTATTACTTATTATGCTCTTTTGCTTATGTATCAGCCTTGTGAATCCTCTGATTATGGAATCGGCTATTGATAAGCATATACGAACTTCCGACTATTCCGGACTCATAAAATTGATTGGTATTGCTCTTGTATTAAATCTGCTTGTTGTATTTGCCATTAAAATCCGAATGTATGTAATGGCAAAAGTATGTAATAACATTTTGGTAACCATACGACAGGAGTTATACTCCCATATCCAGACATTGGATTTTCACTTTTTTGACAGCCGGCCTACCGGAAAGATACTTTCCCGTATTATCGGAGATATAAACTCTTTAAAGGATGTACTTAGTAACTGTGTTACTACGTTAATTCCCGATTTTTTGACGATTATTGCAGTAGTCGCCATTATGTTTACTAAAAATGCCCCTCTTGCGGCAGCTTCCTTAGCAAGCATTCCAATTATGGCATTCGGCATGTTTTTTATTGAAACACATGCACATCCGAGGTGGCAGACTTTTCGTAAAAAGGCATCTAATTTAAATGCTTTCATTCACGAAGATATGTCCGGAATGCGAATTATACAAAGCTTTACCGCAGAAGATGAAACAGAAGAAACTTTTGATGAGCTGCTAAAAGAACACCGTGGTTCTTTCTTAAAGGCTGTCCGTTTAAGTGATGCCTTCGGCTCTGTCATTGATTTTAACTGGGGACTTGGATGTATCTGCCTGTATTTTACAGGTATCGTAATATTAGGAACGGATAAAGTTTCTCTTGGTACATTTATTGCATTCAGTTCCTATATCAGCATGTTCTGGCAACCGATTAATAACTTAAGTAATTTTTATAATCAGATTATTACAAATATTGCCGGTGCGGAGCGTATTTTTGAAATTTTGGATACAGAAGCAGAAATCAGTGATGCAACAGATGTTACAGAAATACCTGAAATCAACGGACAGGTCACTTTTGATAAAGTTTCCTTTGCTTATGATGAAAATACGAAAGTATTAAATGACGTAAGTTTTCAGATTAAGCCGGGAGAAACAATTGCTCTTGTAGGACCTACCGGTGCAGGAAAAACCACCATTGTCAACTTAATCAGCCGATTCTATGATGTGCAGGAAGGTACTGTCAGCATTGACGGACATGATATCAAAAAGGTTTCCATTGAAAGCCTTCGCAAACAGATGGGGATTATGACACAGGACAATTTCCTCTTCTCAGGTACCATTAAGGAAAATATCCGTTATGGTAAACTTGACGCTACTGATGAAGAAATCATCGCTGCCGCCAAAGCAGTAAATGCCCATGATTTTATTATGAAACTTGAAAAAGGCTATGATACCGAACTGTCTGAACGGGGCGGCGGACTTTCCATCGGTCAGAAACAGTTACTCGCCTTTGCAAGAACTATGGTATCCATGCCCAAAATCCTTATTTTAGACGAAGCTACTTCCAGTATCGACACACAGACCGAACTTCTTGTTCAATCCGGTATTGAGAATTTGCTCAAAGGACGTACTTCCTTCGTTATTGCCCATAGATTATCTACTATCCAAAAGGCAGACCGCATTTTTGTGGTAGATAAAGGTACAATTATTGAAGAAGGAACTGCACAGGAATTACTCGACAAGAAAGGTGTGTATTACAACCTATACACTGCTCAGTTTGCAGTTTAGAAAGATTCAGAAAATGGGCGGTAAGTTTACTCTTCCGCCCATCTGATAATCGCTAACAAAGTGCCGTTTTCCACAGTAACTTCCCCTTCTTCTCCAATAAACTCATTACTAATTCCAACGGGAAAATCATTTGTGAATTCTGCATTGTCTAGCGAATATTTCATATTCCTTATCGTAACACCCTTCGCCTTTTCATTCAGAGAAAACAAAGATAAATATCCTTCCATCCCTTTCTGAAATGCCACTGTTTCATTCTGAATCAGAGTCATCATGCAAAAAGCATCCATAATGTACCCTTTCGCACCATGATTTTTTAAGAAATGAAGGCATTGTATATTTGCAATGGTATGTTCCAGTCTTCCCCCCATAGCCGCATAAATATGAAAATTGCGATATCCTTTTTCCAGACCGATTCTTAATGCAGCCAAAGTGTCCGTATCGTCTTTGCAGGAATCCAATTCTACGATTCTCTCCGGTGCAGTTACTTTCATCAGGGAAAGTTCTTCTGCTTCTGTGGCTCCAACCGAATCAAAATCTCCGATAATCAAATCGGGGGCAACTTCTGCCACCTTACTATACAAGTAGCCACCGTCTACCGCTATAACAAAATCTCCATCTTTTTTCTTTATTTCCACCGGAGTAAAATCTCCGGCACAAATTACAATACATTTTCCATCTTTCACTTTGTCGAGCCTCCTATTTGGGACCTTCTGCATTTTACTCTGCCTTTTTCTCTCTGCGTTTATTTCCTTTTAACTCGCCGGACTTACGTCTGCCATGATAGGTTTTTGTTGTTTGTACATCTTTTTTATCAAAATTACGCTTCTTTTTATCTCCATAGCTGCCGTAACCCTTTTTCTCACCTTTAGCAAATCTTGAACGATTTCCTGCTCTGTCCCTGCCGTTTCTGTCGCCGCCTCTTCTGTCTCTGCCACCGGATTTACGGGGAACGAATTTTTCGATTTTAATATCTTTTAATTCTTCTCCCATGCCAAGCTTCAAAAAGGCCGCTGCCAGTTCCATAGAAGTAATTTCTCCGGACTCCAGTTTTTCTTCAATAATGTCAATCATTTTATCTAAATCCTGATTTTGAGCAACTTCTAATGCTTCATCCAGAATTTTATTTGCTTTTACTGCAGTAATTTCAGCTGCTGACGGAATATTTTTTTCTTTGATTTTCGTCTTACAGCTTCTTTCAATATCTCTGAGCTTATAAATTTCTCTTCCAACCACAAAAGTAAATGAACGACCGGTTCTTCCCGCACGACCGGTTCTTCCGATACGATGTACATAATATTCAATATCTTCCGGCACGTCAAAGTTAAATACAGCCTCTACATCATCTACATCAATTCCGCGTGCTGCCACATCCGTAGCAATCAAAATATCTGCCCTGCCTCCACGGAACAAATTCATTACAGTATCTCTCTGGTTCTGAGATAAATCACCATGAAGACCTTCTACATTATATCCTCTTGCTTTCAAATTTTCCGTCAGCTGGTCTACCATTCTTTTTGTATTACAGAAAATAAGAGAACGTTTCGGATTATAATAATCCAAAAGACGGCTCAATACTTCTTCCTTCTGCTTACTTTGAAGCTGATAGTAATACTGTGAAATAAGCGGTACTGTCACTTCCTTCTGCGCCACCTTCACATGTACCGCATCTTCTTTCTGATAAGTGTGGGTGATATCCAGAATTGCCTTCGGCATGGTTGCTGAAAACAGTGCTGTCTGTCTGTCTTCCGGAGTTTCCTTCAATATAGTTTCTATATCTTCCCGAAATCCCATATTCAACATCTCATCCGCTTCGTCCAAAACAATCATTTTTAAATTGTCTAACTTTAACGTATGTCTGCGCATATGATCCATGACACGCCCGGGAGTACCTACAATAATCTGCACTCCAGCCTTTAATGCACGAATCTGTCTGGAAATATCCTGTCCGCCATATACCGGAAGAATTTTAATTCCATGAAGATATTTTGCAAATTTATGCATTTCATCTGCCGCCTGGATGGCAAGTTCTCTCGTTGGACACAGCACCAATGCCTGTAATCCCTTCACCTCAGGATTTACGCTCATAAGTACCGGAATACCAAAGGCTGCTGTTTTACCGGTTCCTGTCTGTGCCTGTCCGATAATATCTTTTCCTTCTAAAAAGCAGGGAATTGCCTGTTGCTGGATAGGAGTCATTTTTTCAAATCCCATCTCTTCTACTGCTCTGATAATTCTTTCATCTATTGCTGATTCTGTATAACTAATTGGTTCCATTCTTTTCCTTTCTTTTTCCGCGGCCTTTAGCCGCACAAAAAAGGACAACACCTGTTCTTAGGTGTGTCCTTCAAACTCGATACTTGATATAGTATAATATCCGTCGTTATAAAAGTCAATGGATTTTTGCTGATGTTTCCTACTTTCTTACACTTCTTTCATCGCAGTAACTACGTCTGATATTTTTGTCACAATGGCTTCAATCTCACCATTTACTTCAGAACTGATTTCTGAAAGCTTTCCTACTTCTCCTGCAACTACAGCAAAACCGGCACCCATTTCACCTGCTCTTGCCGCTTCAATACTTGCATTTAATGCGAGAATTTTTTGTTTTCCCTGAATAGATCTAAGTTCACCTGTTTTTTTCTTTATTTCATCAACAAGTACATTTGTCTTTTCTACTCCCTCTGTGAGCTGTCCAAGAATACCTCCGCTTGTCTTTTTATTGTATTCTTCACTAATGAAATTATTCAAAGCCTGTCCAAGCAACTCTACTGCTGCTGCAACTTTTTCTTCATCAGAATCTTCTGAAGATACCTGTCCTCCTGTAACAGTTCCAACTCTCTCTCCTTTTAATGTAAGTTCGATCTGAAAATCCTTTAAACCGGTATTACTGTTATAACATTTTGTTATGTACTTCCCATCATTTCCTACTGCTACTGCTGCAAGTCCTGTTACCAATGCCCAATTTGATATAATTTTCTCAAATTCCTGCATATCTACAAATTCTCTTAATTCCACTTGTGCCACTCTCCTTCGACAATATAATATAAATATTATAACACGTTTTTAACAATACTGAATATATATTTTAAATAAATTTTCATAATTAAATTAGGCTATTTTACCCTCATGAAACTTTTTCTGTGCTATACTTATGAAAAAAAAAAGGGGAATTGTCATATGCCGTACATTACTGTAGAAGGTGGAATTTTATCTGATTCACAAAAAGAATTACTAATTAAAAAATTAACAGAGGTTTCTTCTGAAATTATGAATATACCACCTGAATTTTTCATGACTACCATTAAAGAATTACCTGATAAAAACATAGGTATTGGTGGTAAAACGATTGATATTGTAAAAGCAGAATACATAAACAGCCATAAAAACTAATATTTTATGAAGAAAAGGGAAAACGAATCAACTTCGTTTTCCCTTTTCATTTTATTATTTTTTGTTTTAAAACTTATTTATAGTTAACAATTTTTCCGAAATCAGCTTTCAAAGAAGCACCGCCAACTAAACCACCATCGATATCAGGCTGTGCAAATAATTCTGCTGCATTTCCTGCATTAACAGAACCGCCGTACTGAATACGAACTTTTTCTGCTGTATCTGTATCATAGATTTCTGCGATGCAGTCACGAATTGCTTTACAAACTTCCTGAGCCTGTTCTGTTGTAGCAGTTTTACCTGTTCCAATAGCCCAGATTGGCTCGTAAGCGATAACTAAAGAAGCTACCTGTTCTGCTGTAACATCTTTTAAGTCAGATTTGATCTGCATACGAATCCAGTCAAGAGTGATTCCCATTTCTCTCTGCTCTAAAGATTCACCACAGCAAAGAATTGGTGTTAAGTTATGCTCTAAAGCTTTTTTCACTTTTTTGTTAAGCATGCAATCACATTCATTGAAGTAATCACGTCTCTCAGAATGACCGATGATAACGTATTTAACACCGGCATCTACTAACATTTCAGGAGAAATTTCACCTGTGTAAGCTCCGCTTTCTTCATAGTACATGTTTTCTGCACCAACAACTACGTTAGTACCTTTTACAGCTTCAACAACCGGAACGATGTCGATAGCAGGTACGCAGTAAACAACTTCTACGTCATCACTTGCTACAAGTGGTTTTAATTCTTCTACTAATTTAACAGCCTGGCTTGGAGTCATGTTCATTTTCCAGTTTCCGGCTACAATTTTCTTTCTTGCCATTTCTTTCATCCTCTTTTTCTATTTATTTGTTATCTGCTGCTACGACACCCGGAAGTTCTTTTCCTTCAAGGAATTCAAGAGAAGCACCGCCACCTGTAGAAATATGGCTCATCTTATCTGCGAATCCTAACTGATTTACAGCTGCTGCAGAGTCACCACCACCGATGATTGTTGTTGCATCTGTTTCAGCTAAAGCTTTTGCTACTGCAATTGTACCTGCAGCTAATGTAGGATTTTCGAATACACCCATCGGTCCGTTCCATACTACAGTTTTTGCAGTTTTCACTGCTTCTGCATACATAGCTGCTGTCTTAGGTCCGATATCACATCCTTCTCTGTCTGCCGGCATATTTGTAACATCATATGTTTCAACTTCAACCGGAGCATCGATTGGATTAGGGAAATCAACGATTGTAACAGCATCAACCGGAAGTAATAATTTCTTTCCAAGTTTTTCTGCTTTTTCCATCATTTCTTTGCAGTAATCAAGTTTGGAATCATCTACTAAAGATTTTCCGATTTCATAACCCTGAGCTTTTAAGAATGTGTAAGCCATACCACCACCGATGATAAGTGTATCACATTTTTCAAGAAGGTTAGAAATAACGTTTAATTTATCTGCTACTTTCGCACCACCAAGGATTGCAACGAACGGTCTAACCGGATTTTCTACTGCATTTCCAAGGAATTCGATTTCTTTCTGCATTAAGTAACCAACTACATTTTCTCCACCTTTTTCGGAGATGAATTTTGTAACACCTGCTACGGAAGCATGTGCTCTGTGGGAAGAACCGAAAGCATCACATACATATACATCTGCAAGATCAGCTAATTCTTTGCTGAATTCTTCGCCGTTCTTTGTTTCTTCTGAGCCACGGAAACGTGTATTCTGTAATAAAACAACATCTCCTTCTTTCATAGCTGCAACAGCTGCTGTAGCTGCTTCGCCTGTTACATTGTAATCAGCAACAAAGTTAACTTCTTTGCCAAGTTTTTCTGAAAGTCTTGCTGCTACCGGTGCAAGAGATTCTCCTTCGTTTGGTCCGTTTTTAACTTTTCCGAGGTGGGAGCAAAGAATAACTTTTCCGCCATCACCGATTAATTTGTTGATTGTAGGAAGTGCTGCTACAATACGAGTTTCATCTGTAATTTCACCATTCTTTAAAGGTACGTTGAAGTCACATCTTACTAAAACTCTTTTTCCTGCTACATTAATATCATCTACTGATTTTTTGTTTAAAGACATATTTTACACCTTTCCTTTCTTTATAACTTGCGAATTTGTGCCTTTGCACAAATTTGCCGAATGAAAAATCTGTGATTTTTCATTCTTTTATAGCAAAACAGTCCGGCCCATAAGGCCGGACCATTAAAGTCTTACCAGTGTACTTGACACTTTTAAATTGTACAAAACTTCTAGAATTATTTTAATTATGCTAACTCAGAGAAGTATTTGATTGTACGAACCATCTGGCTTGTGTAGCTGTTTTCATTGTCATACCAAGAAACAACCTGTACCTGTGTATTTCCATCTTCCATAGGAGCAACCATTGTCTGTGTTGCATCGAAGATAGAACCATATGTGCTACCGATGATATCGCTGGATACGATTTCGTCTGTATTGTAAGCGAAAGATTCTGTAGCAGCTGCTTTCATAGCATCGTTGATCTGCTCTTTTGTTACGTTACCTTTAACTACTGCTACTAAGATTGTTGTAGAACCTGTAGGAGTAGGTACACGCTGCGCAGAACCGATTAATTTACCGTTTAATTCAGGAATTACTAAACCGATAGCTTTAGCAGCACCTGTTGAGTTAGGAACGATATTGCAAGCGCCTGCACGAGATCTTCTTAAATCACCTTTTCTCTGAGGTCCGTCAAGAATCATCTGATCTCCTGTGTAAGCATGAACTGTTGTCATGATACCGCTCATGATTGGTGCACAATCGTTAAGTGCTTTAGCCATAGGTGCTAAGCAGTTTGTTGTACAAGAAGCTGCAGAAATAACTGTATCTTCCGGTTTTAATGTTGTGTGGTTTACATTGTAAACGATTGTAGGAAGGTCATTTCCTGCCGGTGCAGAAATAACAACTTTACGAGCACCTGCTGTAATATGAGCAGAAGCTTTGTCTTTGGATGTATAGAAACCTGTACATTCAAGAACAACGTCTACTTTTAATTCTCCCCAAGGAAGTTTGGAAGCGTCTGCTTCTTTGTAAATTGTGATTTTTTTGCCATCAACTGTGATAGAATCTTCACCAGCTTCTACTGTATCAGCTAAAGCATATTTACCCTGTGAAGAGTCATATTTTAATAAGTGAGCCAACATAGAAGGGCTTGTTAAATCGTTGATTGCTACAACTTCATATCCTTCTGCATTGAACATCTGTCTGAATGCAAGACGACCAATACGACCAAAACCATTAATTGCTACTCTTACTGCCATTTTTAGTATCCTCCTGAAATTGAAATTTCTTATTTATTATTTTGTCAGCCTTGTCCATATTTTAACGTACAAGTAAGATTGACAAAATTTTGTCAGCAGAATCATTTTACCTAATTTATCCTAAAAATTCAAGACATAAAAGGAAAATAATAAAAATATTTTCTAAAACCTTGTTTTTTGTGAAAAGTTCTTCCCCTTACATATCAGAAATATTTCATATAAAACTCATTGTCATTCTATATAATCAATAGGATACTGTGGATATATCTCTTTCCATTCATCCAAATTAACAAGTAAAAATTCATCAATAACGCGTCGCTTTATTTCTCCCTCTTTCTGATATGCAAACGGTAAATGCGAGGGCATTTTTGCAACTATCTTTTTCTTCAACGCATCATCCATACCCGGATTGGTTTCCATTAGAAAAACATATTGTACCGGCTTATCTGACGGATTTTTTTCACTTGCCCATACAAGGAACATCGTTCCATAAAACTTTCTTGCCAGTCTCTTCCAAAATGGTTCTTCTGCTAACTTTTTTTGAAATGCTTCCGGATTGCTTGCATTTCTTACATTAGCATTTTTGTATTCCAAACATATCAATTTCTCTTTATCTTCCACCACAAAATCTACATCTGACAGATATTCTGAATACATACTCGCCAACACATGTGGTTCAAACACATCTAATGCATTTGAAAAATCAAATTTCATTTTCCCATTTTCATCTTGTAAAATCTTGTCATGATTTGTTTCTTCCATTAACTTCTCCTTTAATCTGCCATGCTTTTTTCCAAAGCTTCATCCAGTAAATGTTCATCCGCCATAACAATCTTATTCCCTTTTAGCTGACTCAGATAAAAGGCTGATTTTCCATAAACTTCTGTTTCTTCCTCGTTTTCTGTTTTAAACGGATGATATTCCTCTGCCACCTTTGCAGATGCTCTATACAAATTATGATACAGTACTTGTGTTTCTTCCTTTCTTCGAATTTCAAAATATTTGGCAAGATTGTAGCTATGTGTCGCAACAAATATCTGTATCCCCGCTTCTTCCAATTGTAAAAGAATATCAACTACCAGTGAAAATAATTCCGGATTCAGATTCGCTTCCGGCTCATCCCACAACAATATCGTTCCCCTCTCCAGCAAGCCATTTCGTATTAGCTTCCATAACAACCCAAGCTTTCTTAAGCCTTCTGCTTCTAATGAAAAGTCCACCTTTCTTCCATCTGATTTCAATACATAAAAAGTATCATCCTCCATGACAATTGTTCCATCAATTACCTTGCTGATTTTTTCCAAAATATTTTTCATATATGGCGGTATTTCTCTTGCTTCCGGTAACGATGCATTTACAATAATATCTATCTGTGTTCCGTCAAATGGTAATTTATATTTTTGATTTAATGCCAAAAAACCTTTAGAATGAGAAAGCATCTCAGTTGTCGGAATAAAAACAGATTGCATATTTAATCCCGGCCACTGTTCAAAATCAAAAATTCCTTTTTGTGAAAAACTATAGGTAAATGTATGTTCTCCATCAGACACTTCAAAGTAAGAGTAATCTTCCTTTTGACCATAATTTTTCAACAAATCGGAATCTGAAAGATTACTTGAAAAAAAACTTATCAGCTTATCAGTTTTTCCGGCATCTGTTTTGGGAATTGACCATTGTGTGGCTGCATAAATCATTTTTAATAAAGTTGTTTTTCCAACTCCATTTTCTCCAATAAGTACATTAATCCCATCTCCAAATTGCAATTCAAACGCCTCACTGATTTTATCGCCAGCCTTAACCTCGAAAGTATTGCAATCTTCATTAGTTTCTCTCCATTGTCTTTGAAACGCCATTACATTCAAGATTCTTACTGATTTAATTGCCATTTTTCTTCCTCGCTTTCAAATAATCCGTCTAAGTATACTAACCTCATGTTATAAGATTATAACATAGCTCTCCTCAAGAATGATATGAAAATATACAAGTTCGCAAATATTTCTTCAAATTCTCAATTGCCTTTTTTCTTTTTTTGTTCTACACTTTATCCAAAGAAACTCTTGACAGAAAGGACAAGCACTATGGCAATTACCGCTGATTATCATTTACATACGTCCCATTCCACCGATTCGAAAGAACCTATGGAAAATATGATTTTAAAGGCTATGGATTTGGGACTTACACAAATTTGCTTTACCGAACATATGGATATGGATTTTCCTTCCCTTCCGGGCGACCCAGAAAATCAGTTTCTGGTGAATACGGACTCTTATTTATTTGATGTTATCCGTTACCGTGAAAAATACGAAGGCAAAATAAACATTCTTTTTGGTATTGAGTTGGGACTCCAGCCGCATATTGCAAAAGAAAATGCAAGATATATTAAAGAACACGATTTTGACTTTGTTATCGGTTCCTCTCATATTTGTAACAAAAAAGACCCTTACTGGCCTGCCTTTTACGAAGGCCGCCCCGAAGAAGAGGCCTACCGCGAATATTTCTCTTCTATTTTGGATAATATAAAGTCCTTTTCCAACTATGATGTTTACGGACATCTGGATTATGTGGTGCGTTACGGCCCAAATAAGGATAAGGAATACACTTATGAAAAATATAAAGATATATTGGATAAAATTTTAGAAACTTTAATTGATAAAGAAAAAGGAATTGAAATTAATACCGGCGGACTTGCCAACGGATTAAAAGAAGCTAACCCCTGCATGGACATTTTGAAACGTTACCGAGAGCTTGGCGGTGAAATCATTACTGTGGGAAGCGATGCACACGATACCTCCCGTATTGCTGACCGTTTTGACAAGGCGGCTGAAATGCTTTTGGAATGCGGTTTTAAGTATTACACGGTGTTTGAGAAGAGAATGCCGGAATTTAAGCGGATTTAATAACGTGAGGCGAATCTAAGATTCGTCTCGAATTTATTTCTACCATACTTTCCGGTTATTCTATAATTAAATCTTTCACTTTTACCATCTTTATCTTGCAGGACACAATCCACGCACACAAGTACGCCACGACCATAATAAACAGAAAATCAAACAAATACGAGCTTATGGTTGTTCCTGAGGGAATATTAGCTATATTTACTATACTAAACAATCCGTTTATCAGACGGTTATCCGACAATCCGTAAATCCCCATTCCCAAGACTGCTCCAAATAATGCTACCAACGCAAATCGAAAAGCAAATTGTATTCGTATCTGTCCTGATGTAAATCCGATGGATTTCATAATTCCGAACTGATAAGTTTCACGCTTTATCACAACAAGCGAAACCAAAAATGTTATCAATCCAATTAAAAATAAAGAAATCGCTATAATAATAATTGATATCATCCGGAATACCATACTAATTGCCTGTGTTCTTTTCAATATAGTTTCTCTTTCATTTGTCACACTAATATCGGGATATTTTTTTGCATACTCATTTTTTATCTCTTCGATTGCCTGTTCCACACAATCCTCATCCGCTATTTTCATGTAATATTGTGTAGGTGAATATTCCGGCTGTAATTTAAGAAAGCCGTCATCCGTCATACTGATGTTTTTCCCCATGGAATGCACTTTATTATTAATTCCGACCACCATATATCTCTGCGTTTTCGAATCTTTTTCCAAAGAAATCGTTATTGTATCTCCTATTTTCTTATGAAGGCTTTTACTTATTCCGCTGCTAATCATGACTTCATTTTCATTACCGGGGATTCTTCCTTCTATCAGATTTGTACCGTCAAATTCACTATTCACAAGCAACTGAATCTGCATCTTATCTGAATACACCTTATAACGGTCGTTATAACTGCTTAAATAAGTAATCTCATATTTTTCATCAACCTTATGAAATATTTCCTCCAGTTCTTCCTCTGAAACAGAATTACTTTCGGCAAATTCCATGCTGATGTCATTAATTTCATAACCTAAAATACCGGATATATTCTCATCTGTCCCAAATACATTGCTCAGACTGATAACCGTTAATATCATAAAAGAAAAAATCGTAATCAGCATTAGCATAGATACATACTGACCAATCTTGGAGCTTAATTGTTTTATTCCCATTTTTACAGACAACGGCATTTTTTCAGTCCAATTTGAAGTTATTAAAAAACGATTTTTTACATTTTTTGATTCTCTTCTTGCCTGTGCAATCGCTTCTACGGGTTTCACTTTTCTTACTTGATTTATCTGTGAGAAAATCAATGCACCAATAAACAGCAGCAATAACACCGATATCAGAACCGTAACCTGTATACTGATATTTTCGCTCCATACAATCCCTGATGTTTCCAATAAAAACGTTCCTATGGCAGGCGTTACCATGTATGCCAGCAGGATTCCGATTAAACTTCCTGTAAATACCACCGACAAATATTGCCCCAACAGCAATACCGTTAAATTCCCGTTTTTAAAGCCCAACGCCTTCATAACACCCAACGACGAATAATCATCTTCAATCGCCGCCAATATTGTGTACCGGATTACAATCATCATAATACTCATCAAAAATAGTGAAAACACAAGTAATATAATTAAAATAATTCTTGGAACTATTGTTCTTACATTTTGCAAATTTGCTCTATCAAAGGCAAACAGACTATGGCCTCTTCCTTCAAACCCACCATCAAGTTCTTTGATGGTGTTGCAAAATGTTTCCCCTCTGTACTCGTCTTTTAAATATATATGCATAAATTGCAGTTTTTGCAGTTCTCTATATTCTGTCTTATCCCTCATTTCACCCAATGAAGTATCTGAAATCAGCACCCTCTTAAAGGCGTAGAAAGGGGTTCCGTATATTGGGTCCTCAAAAAAGCCTTTGATTTTAAATTTCATATCTTCATAGAAAAATTCGTCTCCAATCTCCAAACTATACTCATCTTCAAAACACAACGGCAATAAAATCTCATTACGCTCCAACATATCTATATCGGAAGGGATTGTTGTATAATTTCTTTTCTCCGGACGAAATACAGAAAAAACGGTCTGCAAATTCTCCTCTTCCTTCATATGCGTTGTTCCAATAAGACTTTCCTCCCAGTACAGCCCTTTCACTTCTGCACGTTCTTTAAAAAAGTCCTCATACTCACGTAAGGGTGCTTCGCTTATAAAACCATAAAACAGGTCTGCTTCACCGGCTTTATCATAACTCGTCTCATAAATCACAGAAGCCTTTATCATAATTCCGGTTGCACTGACTAAAAACGTGGCAGTCAAAACCGAAAGAATCATTATAATCCCCGAAAACATTTTACGTTTGCGTAAATTCCCGATTAGCACCATAATAAATGCCTTCATCCCTTACCACCCCATTTCCAAAAGCCAATCCACTACTACTTCTTCTCGGCTTTTCATATTTTGTTCCTGTATGTATGGCGTAAATGTTTTTTCCCCTTTTATATACCCATCACTAAGATAAATAATTCTGCTTGCTCTCTGTGCTGCTTTTATATCGTGTGTTACCATTAAAATACTCTGTCCTTTTGCATTACACGCAGTCAGTACGTCTAAAACCTCTTTGCCTGATGTAGAATTCAATGCTCCTGTCGGCTCATCCGCAAATACTATTTCAGGACTATTAATTAATGCTCTGGCAATCGCAGCCCTCTGCATCTGTCCTCCCGAAATTTGTGTAGGCATTCTTTCCGCCAGTTCCTCTATATGAAACTGTTTCATTAAAGCTCCTGCCTTTTCCTTTATTTCCTTATTGCTTTTTTCTTTCAGCAAAAATGCAGGCAATGTAATATTTTCAAATAAATTCAAGTTCGGCATCAGATTCATCTGTTGAAAAACGAACCCCATCTGTTTTCTTCGTAAAATCGATAATCTGTCTTCTTTCATATTTTCTATATTCTGATTCAGAAAATTTACTTTTCCGTCTGTTATCCCATCCATTCCACTCCACTGACACAATATAAAAATGTTGATTTACCGGAACCTGAACTCCCCATAATTACTGTAAAGTCATTTCTATATATTTCTACAGATATTCCTTTGAGCACCTCTGTCCTTTCTGGCCCCTGTCCGTAATCTTTCTTTAATTTTTGAATATCAATTATTACCTTATCATTCATGTTTTTTCTCCTTTCACCACAGCCTTTTATATTTAGATGATATATCATCAATGACATGTCATCTATTATAATCATATTCAATTCTTATTGTCAATAGCTTGCTTTTATAAAAAAAATGTTGTATCATCAATCCAGTAGATATTTTTTTATTCGGAGGAAACTATGGAAAAAATAGAATTATTTCGGTACTTAATAAAATGTGCCAGTCGAGAAGGCACAAATAAATATAATCAGATTTTGAAGCCTCTTGGTATTACCGCTAACCAAAGTGAAGTTCTTCTTATCTTAGCTTCTCATGAACCTTTATCGTTAAAAGAATTAGGTGATTTATTGATTTGTGAAAAGAAATCTCCCAGCAGACTTGTACAAAAGCTGGTCGATAAAAAATTGGTATATAAAAGTCAGTCATTGGATGACAGCCGAAAATCGGTTTTACATTTGACTCAGGAAGGCAGAAATCTCATTCCTGAAATCCACCAGTTGGAAACAGTATTTAATACAACTATATCCGAGATATTTGATGATACTACTATTGATTCTCTTATTTCTTTTTTTGAACAATATATTAAAAACACAGATAGCGAACTAAAAATTGAGCTTCGCAATCGTGTAGAGAAAAATTTCTCCGATTGAAAAAATTTTTCCTCTCAGTCGAGTAAGTAAGAAGACTTTCACTTTGAAATTATCCCATAAACGTACGTATAGTTCACCCTCATACTGCTCTTTTTATTTAACAATAGAAAAATATACCATTAATCGCACACCAAAAAGGCAGAGTTTGGAAATTTCCTTGCTCTGCCCTTTTATTTATTTTCCGTATCTACCTAATCAGATAATACTGAATTCAATACTTGAATTCTATATTCACACATTTCCACCTGTGTCCATAAAGTATTTAATCCAAATACCCCAGCTATCCACTGCGCTGCTTTCAAATGTGAATTAATAAAATACTTCCATATCCCTTTCATTCCAATTACCATAATAACTATTCCCACCATTCTCACTTCCCAGAAATAAGAACATGTAAAAATGTATATTCCACAAATAGCCACTGGAATTTTATATAAGCAACTCCTTCTCAAACTATTCAAACGTTGTTTAAGACTATCCAGTCTTATTTTTTCGGCTTCCAACTCATTTTTCTTGTTATAATTTTTTGTATGTTGCACCACTTGCCTCTCAGCCTTATTTTTTTCAAGTATCACAAAATTCTCTATGCCACCAGACAATATAAAACTGCCAACTGCACCTAATAAAAAAACAATACCTATGTACACTTGTTTTATCTTATCACTGAAATCTATTTCTTTTATCACATAGCTCGGATGAACTATTTCCTCTAATACCTTATCCTTCCAGCCTTCCACTCCTTTATACCACTCATAGTTTAAAGGTTCCATTGTTTCTACAATTTCGCCTTCAATATATACACCTTCTCCTCGCCCACATACAAATTCTTTTAACTCATCTGTGTTATCCTTGTCCCTCATCATGATTCTGATATATTTATTATCAACAGTAGGAATTGTATAAAAATTGTACTCGACTCCCGTTGCAGTTATAACTGTAGCACACTCCCCCGAGTAATTATCCGCACCTGCCGTTTCTAATTTTTTTACAACATACGAATCTATATTTCCGTACACATACTGCCCGACAACACATTCATCAAATTTCAATTCCGACAATAAAACCGCATTCTTAAAATCAAAATATGCTTTCATTCCAAAAAAAAGATTAAAAACTCCCCCAAAAATAAAAAGGATGGTTATCAAATAACCTCTTGTAACTTGGATTTTGATTTTTTCCATTTTTCATCTATACCTCAAATTAGTATTATTCCACGCTATTTGTTCTATATCAAAATTATTAATTGTTATATCCTGTATCCACACTATCAAACCCTAATAGTAATTTTACAATGGTACTTTTCCCTTGTAATGATAACATACATTACGAAATTCCACAATTTTAATTCCTTTACTAAGTACTTAGGTTAATTCTTGTTCTTTTTTCATTTTCCATATACTGTATATCTTGCATTCATTCTAATGATATTAAAGCAGCCTGATACATCCTGCATTCTTGAACCAAGTATTTTAGTAATATAACTATTAATTAATACCAGTTCTTTTTTTGACATACTTGAAATAATATTACTTCTTCCCCAAATACAGAAAGTCTGAAAAAATACGTTAACCTCTTTTTTAAACTTGACCGGAGCTAATGTTAATTTAATAACATTGAGTTAGAGCACGCCATGATGCAAAAAAAACAGCACCACCGTCATAATTGGTGATGCTGTTCATATTTTATTCCCACTCTTTACTTCTCAAAATCATTTTCTTACAACTCAGGCTCGTAATACAATAATATCCCCCATAAACCAACAACAAGACAATCATAGTTCCCCACACATTCGTCCCAATTTCCATATTATAGAAAGTACTTACTTTAGCTACTACCGTTTTCACAGATACCACTGCATACGCAGTCGCTAACAAAAGTGGTGCAAGGAAATACACACCTACCTGTTTTTCTATGGTTCTTTTCATCATCTTTTCCGTAACTCCCTGTTTATTCAAAATCAAATATCTCATCTTGTTATCCGAAATTTCCGTAAGCTGCTGTACAGAAAGTAAGGCTACGCAAATCAGTAGGAAAATCAATCCGATATAAGCAACAATAAATACAGGAAGTGAAAATGATGTATAATATGCAGTCTGCATTCTCATTTTTGTATTCCATCCATATTGGTATCCGCCTACTTTATCCCAAGTAATCGTCTCATCAAGCATTTTGTTAATATTTTCCACATTCGTTTCGTTATAGAAATTTCCTGCCACATAGTAAGCTTCTTCCTTCAGCTTTCCTGCCACATCATCCGGCAGAATTAATGTTCCTCTGTCCGCAATTCCTACACTATAAAGAGCATATGTATTTTCCAGTAAGGTATTCTGCTTTGGGGATAACTCTACACCTGCAATTTCCAGATTTTCATTTTTCTTGATGAAATATTCCATATAGGAATGTGTTCCCTTATAATTGCAATTCAAATAATATTCATTTTCTCCAAGACTGACAGGCTCTTTTCCACTCATCACAAGGCACTTATTATAATCGCTAAGCCCCAATACCGTTATTCTTCTTTCTTCTAAATCGCTGTCAAAATCCCATAAACTCACATTCTGTCCTTCAAACAAAACCGAATATGTAATATCAGCCTTTCTTTCTGCAAAGCAAATGCTTTCCTCAACATCCTTTTCTACATCTATATTCTCAGATTTCAATTCTGCTAAAAGATCTACTTTCTCTAATTTTTCTCCTTCTTTTGCATTTCTCATCAACATAAACTCGTAAGGCGCTGATTCTTTCATTACATCCGACATCGTAAACGCAATACTAAATCCGGTTGTCAGCATAAGAATTGTTACCGTAAGCAACAGACACACTGCACTCATAGACAAATAGTTACTTTGAATCCTGCTGCCAATCTGCCTTACCAAAAAGCAGTTTAATCTCTTAAAATAAAACTTTTTACTCTTTTGTAATCCTTCAAACACGACTGCCGTAATGCTGTAAAACAAGAGAAATGTTGCTATTACCAATAATACAACGCCTCTGATAAGGTTTTCTTTTTGAGGCAGTAATTCTTCCGTGCGGAACAATACCGCCATTCCCGCAAGACATACGATGGCTGCTATAAAACAGCACACATATACTAAAAAGTGTTTTCTTTTTAAATTTTCATTTTTCCGCCCTGCTGATAAAAGTTCAATTAATTTTACTTTCGATACAGACAACACATTAAATACCATTGCCACCACATAAATCACGGCAAAACAAATTACCGTAATCCGAAATGCACTTACGGAAAAGCTCAGCGTAAAATTGTTTACCGCACCGCCAAAGCTTTTTAACACCGCAATTACAAGAAATTGTCCTAAGAAAATCCCTAAAATAATACCTGCTGCCAAAGAAGCAATTCCAATAACAAATGTTTCCCCTACAAAAATTCTTGAAATCTTTCCCTTTTTCATTCCAAGAAGCATATAAATTCCCAATTCTTTTTTTCTGCGTTTTAACAGAAATTGATTTACATATAAAATCAGAAACGCCATCAATAAGGCTATCGCTACGGAGGCTGCCTCTATCAGACTCCCTAATGCTTTGGTAAATATCTGTGTTTCACTCCCAAGTGTTTTTACTGCTTCTGCACCGGTTGCGGAATTGAATGCATAAAACAGACTGACTGCAAGCATTAATGTCATAAAGTAAATTGAATAATCTTTCATATTCTTTTTCAGGTTACCGAAAATCAGCTTACATGTCATCATCCTGCTCACCCCCTAACAAAGAAACCACTTCTAAAATCTTTCCGTAAAATTCTTTTCTGTTTTCCTGTCCTCTGACTAATTCCTGGAAGATTTTTCCGTCTTTAATAAATAAAATTCTTTTGCAATAAGACGCAGAATAAGAATCGTGGGTTACCATGAGAATGGTAGCTTCTTTCTCTTCATTCAATTTTTTTAACTGGGAAAGAAGCATCCTTGCAGAACGTGAATCCAATGCCCCGGTAGGCTCATCTGCTAAAATCATTGACGGATTGGTTACCATTGCACGGGCTGCCGCAACTCTCTGCTGCTGTCCTCCTGACATTTCGTAAGGATATTTTGCTAAGACTGCTTCAATATCTAAAATCTTTGCCACTTCCGCTACTCTTTTTTGTATTTCTTTCACGGATACTCCCATAATTGACAATGCCATTGCAATATTTTCATAAGCTGTCAGTGTATCTAACAGATTAAACTGCTGAAAAATAAATCCCAACTTCTCTCTTCTGAAATCCGCAAGCTTACCGCCTTTTAATTTTGTAATATCACTGTTATCTATGTAAATTTTACCGGAAGTCACACTGTCAATTGTAGAAACGCAGTTTAAGAGCGTGGTCTTCCCTGAACCGGAAGCTCCCATAATGCCGATAAACTCTCCTTCCTTTACCTCAAAGGAAATATGATCAATTGCCTTTGTGATATTTCCTTTATTTCCGTAATATTTTTGAATATTCTCTACTTTTAAAATCGTATTCCCCATTGTTTTCTCCATTCCGAAGCTGTCATTTTCCCGCCTCATTTATTCTAGTACAACGAATAATCAGGCAAGTCAAAGTGTCATTTACTTATTATTCGTTGTACTAGATATGTTATACCACAGTCTCAAAAGCAGTTCCTATTCATTTAGCTAACACTTTTCTTACATTTTTGTTATTTTACACATTTTCAATCATACTGTTTTTTGGAAAAATAAGAACCATTTTGGTGCCTTCTCCTTCTTTTGAAAAAGCTTCTATTCCCAGATTCATTTTCCTGCACATTTTTTTACAAAGATACAGACCAATTCCTGTTGTTCTGGCATAATTTCTGCCGTTTACTCCAGTAAAACCTTTATCGAAAATTCTTTCCAAATCATTTTCACAAATACCGATTCCATTATCTTCTATTTCCAGCCGTACTCCATCCGGCAACTTAGTTCCCCGAAACTGTAGTTTCAGTACTTCTTCTGCTTTTTTGTATTTAATAGAATTAGATATTATCTGCCCCAAAATGAATTCCATCCATTTACTGTCTGCATAAACAGAAACCGACAGCCCCTCCATTTGTACGGTCGTTTTCGTGCTTATCATTACTTTTGCATTCTTTTTTAAAGTCTTTGTTACAATTTCTTCCAAAGTTATCTGCTTTATCTGAAAATCCCTGTCCAAAGAATTACTTCTGGCATAAAAAAGAGCCTGTTCCACCAGATGATCCACCTGTTTTACCTCTTTCTCTATCCGGCGCATTTCTTCCGTCCTGTTATTTTCTATCAAAAGTCCCATTAGTGTCAGTGGCGTTTTTATCTCGTGTACCCACATCTCCACATATTCTTTATATTCTTTTTCCGATTGCTCATATTTTGAAAGTTTATCGTTCATGTATTTGTTTGTTTCCTTTAAAATAGAATACATAATTTTTCCTTCTAAAAAATCAGGCTTTTCTATCAATTCAGATAACAGCGACTTCTCATTCAGTGCATTCACTCTGTCTTCCACGTAATTGTAATATTTCCTTTTCTGCACAAATTCCACTGCGAAAACAATCAGAAACGGCACCAGCCACAAAATCATTCCAAATAATATGAAAATTTTACGTACATCAATCAGACAGAGAAAAACTCCTGCTGTCAAATCCGACAACAGGAGTACCACTATGTATTTTCCCTTATCCTTTGCATATTCTATAAAATTCATATCCGATATCCCATTCCCCTCTTTGTTTCCAGAAAGTCTTCCAGTCCCATTTCTGTCAACTTTTTCCTCAGTCGCATAATATTTACGTTCAATGTATTTTCATCCACGAATTGTCCGTCCTGCCAAAGTTCTTCCATGATTTCTTCTCTGGAAACAATCTCTCCCGGCTTTTTCATAAGCAGATTCAAAATACGTATTTCGTTTTTGGTAAGCTCTGCCCGTGTTCCATTATATTCCAAAACACCTCTTCCGCTGTCAAGTGTAACATTCTTGTAAGAAGTACGATTGCTGTCCATTCCTGCACCGCTACGCTTCAATACTGCTTCTATATGTGCAAGAAGCACTTGCGGATTATATGGTTTTCCTACAAAATCATCTGCACCGGCCTGCAGGCTCATGACTTCTTCCAAATCACTGTTCTGGGAGGTGAGCATAATAATCGGATTTGTCATTTTTTCACGAATTTCACGACAAATACAAAAACCATCCTTGTATGGAAGGTGAATATCCAATAGAATTAAATTCGGATTTTCTCTTTCCATATCTTCGATTGTTTTTGTGAAATCTTCTACACAGAACACATCATATCCGTATCGTTTCAACAGTTTTTCCAGTTCTGCCCGTATTTCTGCTTCATCTTCAATTACTGCTATTTTCATTCCGTTCCTCTTTCCGCCGTTTTCCCTCTTATTAACATTGACAGGTTCTTTTTTCCGTTTCTATCGGTAATTTCTTCCTTTATCCGTTTGCAAATACGTTACCCTGCCTTAAATAATTGTTCCGCCGCCCAGCACAAATTCTCCGTCATAAAATACAACTGCCTGTCCTTTTGTCACGGCACGCACCGGCTCATCAAAAGTACAATGCACGGTATCTTCCCCTGTCTTTTCAATCGTACACATCGTTCCTTTGTGTGCATAGCGTATCTTCGCCAATACTTTTCTCGGCTGTTCCAAATCTGCAATCGACATGAAATTCAACCTATTACAGTCCAATTCTGTAGAAAATACATCTTCATGCTCCCCGATTACAACTTCATCTGTTTCCGGACGGATTTCCGTTACAAACACCGGGTGTCCCATGGCAAGATTCAAGCCCTTACGCTGCCCGATTGTGTAATGCGTAATTCCTTTATGCTGTCCTAAAATAATACCATCTTTGGTTACAAAATTTCCCGGTCCCGGCACTTTTGTCTTTGCCTCTCTCTCGATAAAACCGGCATAATCGTTATCCGGCACAAAACAGATTTCCTGACTGTCCGGTTTGTTGGCAATGGGCAGTCCTGCCTCCTCCGCCATTTTACGGATTTCATCTTTCGGATAAGCTCCCACAGGCATCAACGTATGTGCCAGCTGATGCTGGGTTAAATTATAAAGTGCATAAGTCTGGTCTTTTGCTGCCGTCACTGAATTTCGGATAGCATATCTTCCGTTGGAAAGCCTCTCAATTCTGGCATAGTGTCCGGTGGCAATAAAATCCGCACCGATTTCCAGACTGCGTTTTAATAAAGATTCCCATTTTACATAACGGTTACACGCGATACATGGATTAGGAGTATGACCTCTTAAATATTCCTCCACAAAATAATCCATGACGTTTTCTTTAAACTCTTTCTTAAAATTCATTACATAATACGGAATATCCAGCTTTTCTGCTACTTTCCTGGCATCATCCACGGCAGAAAGCCCGCAGCATCCTCCGTTTTCCTCAATGCTGCAGGCGTCCTCATCCTGCCAGATCTGCATGGTCACACCGACCACATCATATCCCTGTTCTTTTAAAAGCAGGGCTGCCACAGAGGAATCCACTCCTCCGGACATACCTACTACTACTTTTTTATTTTTAATATTCATCTTCCTCTTCTTCACCTTCATGGATGTCAGACTTTGGTTTTTGCAGTCCTTCTATCGTAATGTGATTTTTCTCTGCATAATCCCAAAGTGCTGCGTGTATTGCTTCTTCTGCAAGCAAAGAACAGTGTACCTTTACCGGTGGAAGTCCGTCAAGTGCTTCCATAACTGCCTTGTTAGTTACTTCCAATGCCTGCTGTACTGTTTTTCCTTTTACCAGCTCCGTTGCCATACTGCTCGTTGCCACAGCCGCACCACAGCCAAAGGTCTTAAACTTACAGTCACGGATCATATGATTTTCATCAATGTCAAGATACATTCTCATAATATCTCCGCACTTGGCATTTCCTACCGTACCTACACCGCTTGCATTTTCTATTTCGCCCATATTTCTCGGATTGGAAAAATGGTCCATCACTTTATCACTATACATGATTCTTCCTCCAAATTCTACCTAAATTTCTAATTTGCATCATAATTGTCCACTGCTTTCTCAGATTCTCATCCAATTCAAATATATTCTTTAACCAAACTATTCTTTTGATTTACAAAAATCTTCATACAATGGTGACATGGCACGCAATCTCTCCACAACTGCTTTTACCTCATTTACAACTTTATCCATTTCTTCCATCGTATTTTCTTCCGATACCGTGAGTCGTAAGGAACCATGTGCAATTTCATGTGGCAGTCCTATTGCCAGTAGCACATGCGACGGGTCCAGTGAACCGGAAGTACATGCAGAGCCGCTGGATGCGCAAATTCCTTTCATATCCAACATAATCAGAAGAGCTTCCCCCTCTATAAACTGAAAACTAAAGTTTACATTATTTGGCAGCCTCTTTTCCCTGTCTCCATTCAGCCTGCAATACGGAATTTCTTTTTCTATCCGCTCCATCAGGTAATCTCTAAGTTTCTTTTCCTGCTCCACTCTTTCTTCCAGCTTTGCAAAAGCTCTTTTTGCAGCAGCCGCAAACCCAACTGCTCCGGGAACATTTTCCGTACCCGCCCTTCGTCCTCGCTCCTGCTGTCCTCCATGTACAAAAGAACGGCTTTTTACGCCTTTTCGGATATATAAAAAACCAATTCCTTTCGGTCCGTTTAGTTTGTGTCCGCTGGCACTTAACATATCAATATGATATTCATCCACATGAATTGGAATTTGTCCGTATGCTTGCACGGCATCCGTATGAAATAAAATTCCATGGGCTTTTGCAATTTCACCTATTTCTTTCACAGGCTGTATCGTACCAATTTCATTATTGGCAAACATCACAGAAATCAAAATTGTATCCGGTCGTATTGCCGCTTTTAATTCATCAAGTTTAATAATTCCATTTTCATCCACTCCTACATAAGTTACTTCAAAACCGTTTTTCTCTAAATACTGACAAGTATGAAGTACCGCATGATGTTCAATTGCCGAGGTAATCATATGTTTTCCTTTTGATGCATACGCCTCCGCAGTGGCTTTTATCGCCCAGTTATCCGCTTCTGAACCTCCTGCCGTAAAATATATTTCATTGGAAGATGCAGAAAGTGTTTCCGCAATCGTTTCTCTCGCCTGATTTAATGCTTTTTTTGCTTCTGCACCCACAGAATAAATACTGCTGGGATTTCCATAATATTCTGTAAAATAAGGAAGCATGGCTTCCACTACTTCCGGTGCGGTCTTTGTCGTTGCTGCATTATCTAAATAAATCACTTTTTCCATATATAAAATCCTGCCTTTCTATTTCCTTGCAAAAAATCGTCGCCCGGCAGCGACGATTCTAAGAGAATGCCTCGCATTCTCCTCAATTTCCACCACTTGGCTCGCACAAATTCTCCTTGGCTTCTCACTACATTTGAGTATTTTCATACTGTTTCTATAGGAATTATATGTTTTAATATATCATTGTAGTAATGTTCTGTCAATAATACGCTTTGCATATAATTATCAATAATACTATCTAAGGTACTCTATGCGTTTACGAAATTCTCTTATTAAAGGCACTTTTATTTTAACTTTGACCGGTCTGGTCAGCCGTGTTATCGGCTTTTTTTACCGCATATTTATGAGTCATGTATTCGGCGAAGAAGGCATGGGTGTATATCAGCTAATCTCTCCTGTTATGGCTCTTTCCTATTCTATCAGTTGTTCCACCATACAAACTGCAATTTCCAAATTTGTCGCCAGTGAACCTACTACTCATGATTATAAAACTTCTCTTCGGGTTTTATACACGGGAATACTCATTTCAGGCTTTCTGTCTGCGGTCTGCTCTGCCTTTATTTATATAAATTCAAACTTTCTGGCAGAAACAATGTTGATGGAAATACGATGTGCACCACTTCTTCGGATTTTTGCCCTCTCCCTGCCATTTGGTGCACTCCACTCCTGCATTAACGGATATTACTATGGTGTACAGAAAACCTCTGTTCCTGCAATCACACAACTTGCAGAACAGTTTGCCAGAGTTGGCTCTGTTTACCTGATTTACCACCTGTTTTATTCCAAGAATAATCCACCTTCCATCGCACTTGCTTTGATCGGCTTATTAATTGGTGAAGTTTTTTCGTTCATAATTTCCGGGGTTATGGTATTTATACGCTTTTCTACCAAATACTTAGGTGATACTTTGGTGAAAGCAGCCTCCACCTACATAGTTTCGCCTTCGGGAAAGGTTTTTACTACCGCAAAACAAATTCTTTCCCTGGCAGTTCCTCTTAGTGCAAACCGGATTGTCGTAAATATTTTACAAAGCATTGAAGCTGTATATATTCCTTCCAGACTTCAATTGTTTGGTCTGTCCAATTCCGATGCACTAAGCATTTATGGAATATTAAGCGGTATGGCGCTTCCGCTTATTCTGTTTCCCTGTGCCCTTACAAATTCTGTCTCTGTTTTGCTTCTGCCGATTATTTCAGAGGCCGAAAGCAGCAAAAATTTTACAAAAATAAAAAAAGCAGTAGAAAAGTCCATTCTTTTCTGCTCGCTGTTTGGAATTTTTTGTACACTCTTTTTCTTACTTTTTGGAAAATCTCTCGGAAATTTACTCTTTGACAGCCCCTTTGCCGGTTCCTTTATCCTGACATTAAGTTTTATCTGTCCATTCCTTTATATTTCCTCCACTATGTCCAGCATATTGCATGGACTCGGAAAAGCCGGCACTACTTTTTTCTGTAATGTAACAGGTCTTCTCATACGGCTTTTCTTTGTTTTTTTCTTTATTCCGGCATTTGGAATAAAAGGATATATGTGGGGACTTCTGGCAAGTGAACTTACGATTACCTTAATGGAAATTGCTTTTGTAAAGCATTATATCCACCCAACCACTCAATGCACCTAAGAAAAACCATTCTTACGTCTCCGACAACGTTACTTCGTCGACACCGCATATTTAAGTTTTCTTGCGCTTTTATGACTTCTATATTATAATTATTTTGTTTTGAGCAAATAAACATGAATAAATATACAAAAGGAGTCTATAAAATGTCATTTGAATTTGTAAAGAAGCTTCCAACTCCGGAAGAAATTCGTGAACAATATGCAGTTCCCGAAAAACTGGCTGCATTAAAAGCAGAACGTGACGAAGAAATCCGCAAAGTTTTTACAGGAGAAAGCAACAAATTTCTCGTTATTATCGGTCCCTGTTCCGCAGACAATGAGGATTCTGTCTGTGATTATGTAAATCGCCTTGCAAAAGTAAATGAACAGGTAAAGGACAAATTAATTATTATTCCTAGAATTTATACAAACAAACCACGTACTACCGGCGATGGTTATAAGGGAATTGTACACCAGCCTGACCCGGAAAAAGGCGAAGATTTCCTCGGTGGTCTGATTGCAATGCGTAAGATGCACATTCGTGCTATCGAAGAATCAGGACTTACTGCCGCGGATGAAATGCTTTACCCTGAAAATTACCGCTACTTATCCGATATTTTATCTTATGTGGCAATTGGTGCCCGCTCTGTGGAAGACCAGCAGCATCGTCTTACAGCCAGCGGATTTGATGTTCCTGCCGGTATGAAAAATCCTACCAGTGGTGACTTCTCCATTATGTTAAACTCTGTTTATGCTGCACAGCACGCTCACTCCTTTATTTACAGAGGATGGGAAGTAAATACAACCGGTAATGAGCTTGCCCACACAGTGCTTCGTGGTTCCGTAAACAAATACGGCAGAAGTCTTCCAAACTATCATTACGAAGATTTACATACTCTGCTTGATTTGTACAATGAAAGAGATTTAAAAAATCCTGCTTGTATTATTGACTCTAACCACAACAACTCCAACAAACAGTATGAGCAACAGGTTCGTATTGTAAAAGAAGTTATGCACTCACGTAAACTCAATGCTGATATTCACAACCTTGTAAAGGGTGTCATGATTGAAAGCTATATTGAAGGCGGCTGCCAGAAAGTCGGCGGCGGTGTTTACGGCAAATCCATTACTGATCCTTGTCTTGGATGGGAAGCAAGCGAACGCTTAATTTATGATATTGCAGAATATGAATAATAAAGAGCTGTTGATGAACCTTGTCTTATCCAAATGACATTGTTCATCAACAGCTCCTTATTTTATGTAATAGGCAAATGCTCAAATAATGCAGCGGCACTTTTTTTATTTAAAGCTCAGCTTCTTGGATGTGCTTTCGCATATACATCCCGAATACGATTGTGATTCATATTGGCATATACCTGCGTAGTGGAAATGTCTGAATGTCCTAACATCTCCTGTACACTTCTTAAATCTGCACCATTTTCTACCAGATGTGCTGCAAAAGAATGACGAAGCGTATGCGGTGTAATATCGTCTTCAATACCTGCCTTTTTGGCATAAAACTTAATTAATTTCCAAAAGCCCTGTCTGCTCATTGGCTTTCCTGAACAGTTGGCAAACAAAATTTCTGACTGCTTATCTTCCACCATACTGTCTCTTATGCCGTCAAGATATCGCATTAACGCATTTTTCGCTTCTTTTCCAAATGGAATAATACGTTCCTTACTTCCTTCCGTACATACCAAAAATCCCATTTGCAGATTTATATTTGACATTTTAAGCGTAATAAGTTCTGTCACCCTAATACCGGTAGCATACAAAAGCTCTAGCATCGCTTTATCCCTGATTTCTTTTGGACTATCCCCATTCGGCTGTTCCAAAAGGCGGATTACCTCATCCATGGAAAGTATTTCCGGTATCTTCTTTTCAATTTTGGGTGCTTTCAGTATCTCTGAAATATCCTCCTGTACAAAGCCTTCCTTCTTCATATAATGATAAAATGCTTTAATGGACGCAATATTTCTGGAAATTGTTGCGGCAGCAAACTTTTTTTCTTCCAAACAGAGAATATAAGATTCCAACGCATCACTCGTAACTTTACATACTTCGCAAATATTACGCTCCAACAAAAACTTATTTAATTTGTTCAAATCTCTTTTATAAGACATCTCTGTATTATTCGAAGTCTTTTTCACATTATGTAAATATGATATGAACGCATTAATTTCTTTCTCCATTTGGCTCTGCCCTTCCTCATTAAGGTATTTACATTAATCGACGCCGATTAATCTCCATTATAATAATAAATTTAGATAAAATCAACGGATATTTTGTCCTACTTTTGCTATGTTTTCTGGGTTTTTCAACAAAAACACAATATATCGTTTCGTTCGATTTTTTTATTACTAGATGTTGAAAAAATAGCTTAAAATAATTTTAATATTTTTGTAAAAATATATGGATTTACATAACACTCCAACAAACATCCGATTATGACAACTCCCAAAATAATCTGAAACTGAATCAGTTTTCTCATAACAAATTGTCTCCTGCTTCCATAAATTGGTTCAAAGCAATGTTTTGGATAATATAATGACGTACACATTCTGTAACACCAGCAGATAAAAATAATTCCGCAAGGAACCAATATCAGCTGATGTGGAAGCATTCCCCCCAAAAACAACAAAATTCCTTTTGTCCCATATCTGATACCGGCACCTGTCAAAAAAATTCCTGTAGCAAATCCCAGCCATCCTATATAGAGATAAATACATGCAAGTCCCAGATATGTAGAAGATAATATCGCCAGAATCGCTGTCATTCCGGCTCTTTTCTGTAAGAGATAAAAAAAATAATTCATATAATCTATCTCAACATGATCCATACACAAAAGTGTATACTCTCCCAAAAAACCACTTTTATCAATCAATTCTACCTTCCATATGTTTGTAATACATATCCCTAATGCAAAGCAAATTCCATATAAAATAATCCATATGCCACGAATATTTCCTTTTTTTTTCATTTTCCCCCTTTCCGGGCTTTCATCCCAATCTTTATTACACTTTCTATATCTATTCTCACTTTTAAATTATATGTCCGTCTTTTCAAAAAATACAAAACTGCCTTATTTTGCGAAATTCTTTCACAAAATAAGGCAGTTCTTTGTTTCAAGTATATCTCTATTAAAATGAAAACACAAAAATGTTATTCTATATCCACATTTCAAAAAGGATTTTACTTTACAACTTATTTTAAATATTTATTCTTATAGCTCATAATTGCAGAAATAGTCTTCGAATCCTCTATCTTCCCTTCATAAATCATCTGACAGAGTTCCTCCACATCATATGCTTCTACATTAATAAACTCATCCTCATCCAAATGCTGCTTTCCGGGCTTTAACTGATTTGCAACAAAAATTTCAATTCTTTCGTTACAAAAAGCAACTGTCGTATATATAGAAATAAGAAATTCTAAATTATCACTACAAAATCCTGTCTCTTCCTGCAGTTCTCTCGCTGCTGCTTCTATCATCGGCTCACCCGGGTTCAGACCACCTGCCGGAATTTCCAATGTATATCGGTCAAGAGCATTCCGAAACTGACGTACCATAAGAATTTTTCCGTCCTCGCGTACCGGTAGGACTGCCGCTGCACCTTTATGACCAATAAAGTCCCACTTTACAACATTTCCGTTTGGTACCTGAATCGTATCTTTATAAAAATCAATAATGGATCCTTCATAAACAAGTTCCCGATTAAGCCGCTTAAATTCGTCCATTTTTTCTCCATTCCGCCCTTAATACCGACACTTCTTTGATTATTAAATGACTTATTATCTGTAACTATGCTAAAGATTTCAGGAAGTTTTCGATTCTATCCAATCCTTTTTCAATCTGTTCCATGCTGATAGCATAAGAAAGACGAATATAATTTGGGAATCCGAAATCCGCACAAGGAATAACTGCAACCGCATAATCCTCTAAAAGAATTTCTGCCAATCTGGCAGTTGTTTCAATTTTTTCTCCCTTATACTCTTTTGCCAATACTTCTTCTGCATCAATAAATACATAAAAAGCTCCTTTTGGCTCTAATGTACTTACATGAGGCATCTCACATACTCTCTTGTACATATACTGACGACGTTTATCAAACTCTACTTTCATAGATTCTACCATATCCTGAGGTCCGTTTAACGCTTCCACAGCAGCCGCCTGTGCAATAGAGTTTGGATTGGAAGTTGCATGTGACTGAATAGAACTCATTAATTTTGCAATTTCCGGTGTAGAAGCTGTGTAACCAATTCTCCATCCTGTCATTGCATAGCTCTTTGATAATCCGCTACATGTAATTGTTCTCTTATAAATTTCTTCATTAAAAGAAGCAATGCTGACATGTTTTTCATCACCGTAAATTAAATATTCATACATTTCATCTGCAACAACGTAAATATCTTTTTTTACTACTACATCTGCAATAGCACGAAGCTCTTCTTCCGTATAAATCATTCCGGTAGGATTACTTGGTGTATTAAGTACAAGTGCTTTTGTTTTATCTGTAATAGCATCTTCTACCTGTTTTGCAGTTACTTTATATCCATTTTCTTTTGTTCCTGTAATAATTACCGGAACACCATCAGATAATTTTACCATTTCAGGATAGCTTAACCAGTATGGTGCAGGAATAATTACTTCATCACCAGGATTCAAAATTGCATCAAAAACATTGGATAAACCATGTTTTCCACCATTACTGATAACAATCTGGTTCGGTTTATAATCAAGTCCGTTGAATTCTTTGAATTTTTTGCAGATAGCTTCTTTTAATTCATTTGTTCCGGAAGCAGGAGTATATTTAGTAAACCCATCATTAATTGCCTCAATTGCAACATCACATACATTTTCAGGTGTATTAAAATCCGGTTCACCTGCTCCAAACCCTACTACATCAATTCCCTTTGCCTTTAACTCTTTTGCTTTTGCAGTAATTGCCAATGTTGATGAAGGCTTAACTGCCTGTGCTTTTTTTGATAACGTTAATGCCATAAAATCCACCGTCCTATAATCTTCTAAATAATAATTAATAACAACTCGTGTGTCTGAGTTTTATTCTGCATAATCGTATACAATCATACACACTTCGTACATTTTACTACAACACCTTATATTACACAAGGCTTTTTTTGATTTTCTTTACCATTTCTTTCTATATACTACTGTATATTACACTTTTTTCTTTTCTTTCATATATTTTTCGTTTATCCCCATGGCTTTTTCTCTTCAATCCCCATATTTATCATTTCTTTGACCTGTTCATCCAAATTATCATCTGCCTTATACTCCCTTAGCATATGTATTAAGTTTTCTTCTCTCTCATCCTTCGGCATATAATTTTCTAATAATTTTAGTACCTTTATTCTTAAATCCTCTATATCTGTATAATCCGCCGGAAATAATATCCCCGATAAATTAACTATTAAACCGAGTGCATATCCACATTCATAATTTCCTAATAATATATTTGTTTTGTGTTTAGATTTAATATTAATTGCCTGTTTCGCTAATATTGGTACCACACTCAACCCTCCTAAATTTAATCTTCTTCTAATCAATTGGTGCTATTTGCAAATTTTCCTTCTTTTCTCATTACATTCGAGTAGTTTCCTACTACGAAAAAAGTGGAGAGTCTGAATCATCATCAAACTCTCCACGCATATGCTATTTACAGTCTGTCCTAGTAAATGCTATTTCTTATTTTGCATAATCAATAACACGAGACTCCCTTATAACATTAATCTTAATCTGACCCGGGTACTCTAACTCCGCTTCAATCTGTTTTGAAATATCACGGGCTAATAATACCATATCAGCATCAGAAATCTGTTCTGGAACTACCATAACTCGAATCTCTCTACCTGCTTGAATAGCAAAAGATTTGTCAACGCCTTTGAAATTGTTTGTAATATCTTCTAATTGTTTTAATCTGCTAGTATAAGTTTCTAATGTCTCTCTTCTAGCTCCCGGTCTTGCTGCAGAAATTGTATCAGAAGCTTGTACAATACATGCAATCAATGACTGGGGTTCTACATCACCATGATGAGATTCTACTGCATTAATAACAACAGCTGATTCTTTGTATTTTCTACAAAGCTCTACACCAAGCTGAATATGTGAACCTTCCATTTCATGGTCTACTGCTTTACCAATATCATGTAACAAACCAGCACGTTTTGCCATTCTAACATCTAATCCCATTTCAGCAGCTAATAAACCAGATAACTGTGCTACCTCTATAGAATGTTTCAATGCATTCTGACCATAACTGGTTCTGAATTTCATCTTACCGAGTAAACGAATAAGTTCAGGATGAATACCATGTACACCAACTTCAAGTGCAGCTGCTTCACCTTCTTCTTTTATCATTACTTCGACTTCTTTTTGTGCTTTCTCCACCATTTCTTCAATTCTTGCCGGGTGGATTCGTCCGTCAACGATTAATTTTTCAAGTGCAATTCTTGCAACCTCACGACGAATCGGATCAAATCCTGAGAGAATTACCGCTTCCGGTGTATCATCAATAATAAGATCAACACCTGTCATTGTTTCCAATGTACGGATATTACGTCCTTCTCTACCAATAATTCTTCCCTTCATTTCATCATTAGGAAGTTGCACTACGGAAATTGTAGTTTCTGACACATGATCAGCAGCACACTTCTGAATCGCTGTTACTACATATTCCTTTGCCTTTTTGTCTGCTTCTTCTTTCGCCTTAGTCTCTAATTCTTTGATCATAACGGCGGTTTCATGTTTTACTTCATCTTCAACAATTTTCAATAAATAATCTTTTGCCTGTTCGGAGGTAAGTCCTGAGATTCTTTCCAGTTCCTGTAACCTTTGCTCATTCAGCTTGGCAACTTCTTCCTTCTGCTTGTTTAAAGCTTCTTCTCTTGCTGCCAGACCTGCTTCTTTCTTTTCGATAGCATCTGCTTTCTTATCGATGTTCTCTTCCTTCTGCTGAATACGTCTTTCATAACGCTGTGCCTCAGCTCTCCGTTCCTTGATTTCCTTATCCAATTCATTCTTTGTACGAATGGATTCTTCTTTCACTTCAAGTAAAGACTCACGTTTTTTCGCTTCTGCTGTCTTAAGAGCTTCATCAATAATCTCTCTTGCCTTGTCCTCAGCATTTCCAAGCTTGGATTCTACTACTTTTTTACGATAATTAGTAGCCACCAATGCAGATACAGGAACAGAAACAATAAGAGTTATAGCAACTGCCAGTAAAATCGGCATCATGTACAGGAGCACCTCCTTATTTAGTTTTCATTGTTCAATATCCATAATAGAATATCCATAAAGAACATTCTAACTAGCAATTTTACAACACTTAAATTTTAAACTGAAATAGGAGTTATGTCAAGTAATTTAGAAATAACCTTCGGCATTCATTACCTTTCTGATTTTGTCGGATGAAAAGCCTTTTCTTAGCAGAAGTGCGTACATTTTCTGTTTTCCCTTTATATCTGCTTCTTCTGCAACATATTTCTTTTTTTCTAAAATTTCTGAAATCATTTTTTCTTCATCTATAAATGTTCCCAATTCTTCTATCTTCTGCCATTGACTCTCAATACACTCTTTGCTTATACCTTTCCGCATCAAATCCTGCACGATGCGTTGTCTGCTTTTGTTTTCAATATGATACTCAATATAAGTGGCTGCATATCTGTCATCATCTATATAGTGATATGATTTCACATAATCTATTGCTTCCTCCGCAACCGATTCAGGATATCCTCCCAACAGTAGTTTATCCTTTAACTGCTTTTCTGTATATTCTCTTGACTGTAACAAATTCATACTCCGTAGCTTTGCCCTCTTTGGCAAAACCTTTTCCATCAGTTCGCTATAATCAATTTCTGCAATTTCTTTGCCTTCTTCTATATGATATTTTCGCAATTCACCTTTGTACAATACAAAGGCGAAACTGCCATCAATAAAAATTCTGCTCCTTGTTTTTGTAACATCAACAATGTCCGTAACAAGCATTATGCCTCATCCTTCTTTTCTGCTTTTTCGGTTGTTTCCTTTTCAGCTGCTTTCTTATCATTTACTTTCTTTTCTGCTTTATCAGTCTCTGCCAAAGCTCCTTCTAACTGAAAATGTTCACGGACTTTCTTTTCTACTTCATCACATATCGCAGGATTATCTTTTAAGTACTGCTTTGCATTTTCTCTTCCCTGACCGATTTTATTTCCATCATAAGCGTACCATGCACCACTTTTGCTTATAATCCCATTATCCGCTGCTAAATCCAAAATATCTCCTACCTTTGAAATACCCTCACCAAACATAATATCAAATTCAGCTTCTTTAAATGGCGGTGCAATTTTATTCTTAACAACCTTTACTTTTGTTCTGTTACCCACAACTTCACCACTCTGCTTTAAAGACTCAGCTCTTCTTACATCAAGTCGAACTGAAGAATAGAATTTAAGTGCACGACCACCTGTAGTTGTCTCAGGATTTCCGAACATTACTCCGATTTTTTCTCTTAACTGGTTAATAAATACAACGGTACAGTTAGATTTACTAATGACTGCTGTCAGCTTTCTAAGTGCCTGTGACATTAATCGTGCCTGAAGTCCCACATGGGAATCTCCCATATCACCATCTATTTCTGCCTTTGGAACAAGTGCTGCAACCGAGTCAACGATAACAATATCAACAGCGCCGGAACGCACCATCGTTTCTGTAATTTCCATTGCCTGCTCTCCATTATCCGGCTGGGAAATATATAAGTTATCAATATCAACACCTATATTTTTAGCGTATACAGGGTCTAAGGCATGCTCTGCATCAATAAAACCTGCAATCCCCCCTCTTTTCTGTACCTCCGCTACCATATGTAGTGTAACCGTAGTCTTACCACTGGACTCCGGTCCGTAGATTTCTATAATTCTTCCCTTCGGAATTCCTCCAAGACCTAATGCAATGTCCAGACTTAATGAGCCTGTTGGTATTGTTTCTACGTTCATTCGTGCCGAGGAATCTCCCAGTTTCATAACGGCACCTTTACCATACTGTTTTTCTATTTGTACTAATGCGGCATCCAATGCCTTTAATTTTTCTTCTCTTTCCATACTTTTAATCTCCTTTTTCGTAAGAACACTCGTTCTTATTGATATGATAATAAAACATCTGTTCGTTTTTGTCAAGGCTGTTTCTTATATTATATTATTTTCTTTTCTCCCACAGCACATTATAACTATATAACATTAAGTGTCCAATAAACCACCCTCATTGCCATCACCTCAATTCTTTTTTATTTTCTTTTCCAATTATTTTTGCTTTGAAATGCTGGCTGAAATGCCGGAAACGCAAAGCAGAGTTGAATAAGATATAATTACTCTAGCACGATGTCACATAAAACACAAGAAAAGGATTAATGAAAAACAAACTTTTTTCGCATTAATCCTTTCTCAAACCTGCTGTTAGAATTTGAAATTCTATTTTATAATTTTTTTAAATATTTTTCATAATCCCGGTAAGTAACTGTATACCAGCCATAATCCAGATTAATGCCTACTTCCAGACCAAGCGGTGTATAAAAGACAACTCCCATTTCCGGTGAATTGAGATATTCTACAATTTCCTGATCCGTCAACTCATCAATATAACCGTCTGCATCGTTTTGCGTTCTGTTACGTTCCCTAAACTCCACTGCAAACTCATCATCCATATTAATAATACTTGCATTATCCAAAATTACACCATTCTGCACATCTACATTAACAGAAAACAGATAATTCAACGAAGTCCCGTCCGCATAGCCTGATTCGGAATATACGATACTGATTTTCTCCTCATCCATATAAGTTACATATCCAAAAATATCAAACAAGAACTCTTCATTTTCAAGGTAATATCCTTCTTCTACATACTCTTCAAAACTTTTGGTCCAGAATTCAACTTCATCAAATATGTAATCATTAATATAGTCAATATTGGGAATATTTTCACCCTCAAGTTTCGGATACGATGCTGTAATCATTACATTTTCATATTCCGTATCATATTCATAGTCCTGCCATGACACATGATAATCCAAATCATACCGGATTGCATCTTTTAATTTTTCATAATATTTCTCACCGGTTTCCTTATCAATATAACAATAATCATCCTCTTTAATCTCTCCCTGATTATCGTTATTACCTGAATGACTGTCTTCATATTGCTCACTGCTGTATTCTTCTAAATCTTTTTCCCAAAGTTCATCTGCTTCCTCGTTGTTTTCTTTTTTATACTGATAACTATCCTCAAATCCAAAATCAAAATCATCCTCCAACTCCGGATTTTTTTCAAAACTGCCTTCTTCGTACATACCTACAATGCTTTTCGCTGTTTCCGAAGTCTTTTCCATAAGTGCATAGACAAACACTACACTTCCGATAACGATTCCTATCAAAAGCACTACAATCGCAATAACAACGGCAATCAGCCAGCCGTTATTATTCTTTTTTCCATTGTTCATAAATATCCTCTCCTGAATCTTATCCCTTACTTCCCTTGCCTTGTATATTCCATTTCATTACAATACTCTAAAATACACTCCCTCATGAAAATCAGAGCATTGGCAACCGTACTTTCCCTTACTTTCATGCGGTTTCCACTGAAATGACACTCCTTTACTTTCACTTTTCCCTTCACATTACAGGCAATGTACACAAGCCCTACCGGCTTTTCATCACTACCGCCATCCGGTCCTGCAATTCCTGTCGTTGCTATGGTTACATCAGCCTTTGAAAATAAAGCCGCACCTTTCGCCATTTCTTCTGC
The DNA here is from genome assembly GCA_017437065.1 of Lachnospiraceae bacterium. Taxonomy (GTDB): domain Bacteria; phylum Bacillota; class Clostridia; order Lachnospirales; family Lachnospiraceae; genus RGIG3002. The sequence continues at coordinate 232,435 of JAFSBX010000076.1, read as the reverse complement.
TACTTCAAAGCTTACCGCACCTTTCTTTTTCAACAGGCCTTTTCTGACTCCTAAAAGTTTACGTTTCGCTTTATCTGCATAAGTAATATATCCTACTTTCAAACAATCAGAAACTCCCGGTACATTGACAAGCCTTGCTGCTACCATACCTCCGGTACAGGACTCTGCTGTTGCCACTGTCAGTTTATTTTTCTTAAGCAATTCCACAATTGACTGTTCCAACGTAACATCTTCTTCTGTCGAATAAACTGCATCTTCAAACCGGTATTTTAATTCTTTTACTACCGGCTTTATGAGCTTCTTTGCTTCCTTTTCAGTGTCAGCTGAAGCTGTCACACGCAAATGCACCTCACCTGTTTTTGCATAAGTTGCAATCGTAGGATTGGTCTGATTTGCGATTAAATCACTGATCATCGTTTCTGCCTTACTTTCTCCGATACCACACACTTTTACTGTTTTCGAATAAATCACACCCGGTTGTAAAGCTTCTAAATAAGGAACAATGCTTTTTTCAAACATGGGAATTAATTCATTAGGCGGTCCCGGAAGCAGAATCATACGTTTACCGTCCTTTTCCATAATAATTCCCGGAGCCGTTCCGTTATCATTTTCTACTGCAATTGCTCCCTCCGGAACCATTGCCTGCTTCCAGTTATTATCCGTAGGTTTTGTTCCTCTTTTTGCAAAATATTTCTGTATCTGTTCTTTAATTTTTTTATCCATAAACAGCTCTTTTTCAAATACTTTCGTCGCTGTTTCCTTTGTCAGATCATCTTCGGTAGGTCCTAATCCTCCCGATAAAATTACAATATCTGCACGTTCTGTTGCCGTCTTTATTGTATCAAAAAGGCGTTTTGCATTGTCACCGACAACACTCTGATAATAACAGGATAATCCCAGTCCTGCACATTTTTCGGATAAATACGCCGCATTTGTATTTACAATATTTCCAAGTAAAATTTCCGTTCCTACCGAAACCAGTTCTACAACCATCTGTCATTTCCTTTCTATCGTCACCTTTTTACCATACAACTATCACAAACAACCATCGAATATGTGCCTTACACTTATAAACACTGAACTGTTACCTATTTTGTATCTTTCATTACATCTTTATTTTTTATAAGGTAATCTATCAAAGATACCACTGTTAAAATCAATGCAATCCATGTTACAACTGTTGTTACAATAGCAATGGCTTCAATATCTGCAATTAAAAGACAAATCATAACCATCTGAAAAACTGTTTTAAATTTTCCCCAATAGCTTGCCGCGATTACAACACCATTATCCGCCGCAATCAGTCTAAAACCACTGATAATAAATTCTCTGCTGATGATAATAATTACCATCCATGAAGCCAGTTTGCCCATCTCTACCAGACAAATCATTGCTGCACATACTAAAAGCTTATCTGCAAGCGGATCCATAAACTTTCCAAAATTAGTAACTAAATTATATTTTCTTGCAATCTTTCCATCCAGTAAATCTGTCAGACTTGCAATAATAAATATGGCAAGTGCAATCCAGTTTGATGCAGCACCTGCAAAATCCGTCAGCATAAAAAATACAAAAAACGGAATCATTATTACTCTTAAAACTGTGAGTTTATTCGGTAAATTCATGATATATCTCTCCTATCAAATCATATTCGTTTGAACCTGTGATGCGTACTTTCACAAAATCACCCGTCATCAGTGACTCTTGTGTATTAATGAACAGGTATCCGTCTACATTCGGTGCATCCTTATACGTTCTAGCCACATAGGCATCATCATCTGCAATTTTGCCTTCTACCATTGCCATAACCACTTTTCCGGTCATGTTTTCGGCAGTTTCAAAGGCGATTTCCTGCTGTAACTCCATAATTTCATCCCGACGTTCTTCTTTTACGTCTTCTTCTATCTGATTTTCCATCACTGCTGCCGGTGTGTCTTCTTCCGGCGAATAAGTAAACACTCCTAACCGGTCAAATTCCATTTCATCGACAAATGCAAGAAGTTCTTCATGATCTTCTTGGGTTTCTCCCGGAAAACCACTGATTAGTGTGGTACGAAGACAAATATCCGGAATTTCTTTACGAAGCTTTTCAATAATTGCACGAAGCTCCTCCTGATTTGTTCTTCGTCCCATTCTTTTTAAAATATTATCGGAAGCATGCTGTATTGGTAAGTCCAGATAATGGCACACTTTTTCTTCGTTTTTTATAGCTTCAATCAGCTCATCATCAATTTCCTCCGGATAACAATATAATATTCTTATCCAGTAAATTCCGGGAATCTTTGCCAGTTCATGTAAAAGCTTTGGCAAGCTTTTCTTTCCATATAAATCTTTGCCGTATAAAGTGGTCTCCTGTGCAACCAGAATCAGCTCTTTCACACCACCTTCAGCAAGCTCTTTTGCCTCTGCAAGAAGTGCTTCCATCGGTACACTTCTGAAATTACCGCGCACTTTCGGAATAATACAGTAAGTACAATGCTTATCGCATCCTTCAGCTATCTTTAAATATGCAAAATGCCCTCCTGTGGAAACCGCTCTTTTTTTCCCATATACAACAGCACTGTTGCAATCAGAAATATGATTTACGGCATTTCCCGAAAGCACTTCCTCAATTGCTTCTGCAATGTTATCAATATTCATGGTTCCCAGAATGGCATCTACCTGTGGAATTTCTTCCTGTATTTCTTCTTTATAACGCTGTGCAAGGCAGCCTGCCACGATTAAAGCTTTCGCCTGCCCGTTTTCCCTAAGTTCTGCCATTTCCAAAATGGTGTTAATACTTTCTTCTTTCGCATCGTTAATGAAACAGCATGTATTAATGACAATAATATCTGCCTGCATTTCATCATCCGTGAAACTATATCCCTTTTGTGCCAGTGTTCCCAGCATCATTTCGGAATCTACTAAATTCTTATCGCATCCAAGCGAAATAAAATGTATTTTCATCAATAAACCTCTTCCAACTACTGCCAATCTCTTGTGCCATACAAACTTACCGAGGGAAAGAATTAAAAATTCTTTCCCTCTCTTTTACTCTTCTTCATCACTTAAGATTTTAATTTTTGACTGGTTCAATTCTTCTACTGCAAGAGATAACGGTTTGTTAATGTCGCCTGCTACAAACGGGTCTTCACCGCCGATAATCTGTCTTGCTCTTTTCGAAGTTGCCATAACGATGGAATATCTGCTGTTTACTACCTTTGCTTCGCCCGGCTCTACCTCACTGTTTACTACTTTCATTAAATCTGAATAAGATGGATGTAACATAATTATTTCTCCTTTTCTATACTTACTTTTTCTAATTCTGTTTTTAGTTTCATCGTAACTGTTTGGTACCTTCACAGTTACGTTTCATTAACATTTTAATGTGCTTTGCTACAAATTACGCTTCTTCATTTTCTGTATTTTCTGCCTGTGCACGGTTTGCAATCGTTTCAGGCAAAAGTGCCGACAACACCACCTGATTGTTTTCCATAACAAGAACTGCTTTTGTTTTTCGTCCCTGTGTGGCATCAATTGCCGTTCCTTTTTCCTTGGCATTCTGAACGAGTCTCTTAATTGGCGCGGAATCGGGACTTACCACGGCAATAATCTTTTCCGTATTCACAATATTACCAAATCCGATATGAATCAGTCTGCTCATTGCCTTTCCTCCGATTCTTCTTTACTCTATATTCTGAATCTGCTCTCTGACTTTTTCAATCTCTGTTTTTAACTCAATCGCTCTATTAGAGATTTCCAAATCATTTGCTTTTGAAAGAATCGTATTGGCTTCCCTGTTCATTTCCTGAGCAATGAAATCTAACTTTCTTCCGATACTTCCGCCTTCATTCAATGTTTTCTTCGTTGTCTCAATATGGCTTCTTAAACGTACTATTTCTTCATCGACGCAAACTTTATCTGCAAAAATGGTCACTTCCATCAACAGTCTGCTCTCGTCAATTTTGGTATCTTCTAAAAGTTCTTCCACCTTTTCCCGTAATTTCTGCTTATACTCTGCGATAATCTGAGGAGAACGCTCCGAAATAAACTCCACATGCGTAAGCATGCCATCCAGTTTTCCAAGCAAATCAGTTTTTAAGTTTTCACCTTCCCTGATTCTTGTTTCAACAAAGCCCTCGGCTGCCCCCTGTATGGCTTTCTGTAATTCCTTCCAGAGTTCTTCTTCATCTATCACCTGTTCTTCCATGGTCAGCACTTCCGGATATCTGGAAAGGGAAGATACTCTTACATCATTATCAAGCTCAAACTCTTGTGCCATCTGCTTTAAATATTTCATATATTCTCCGGCAAGCTCTTTGTTGTATTTAATACAAACATTGTTCTCGGAAAAATCTTCATAAGTAATAAATAAATCTACCTTTCCTCTCTGAATGTAATTTTTTAATTCATTTCTGATAGAGGATTCAAAGAAATTTAGTTTTTTCGGCATTTTCATATTTACGTCAAGATATCTGTGATTTACCGATTTCATCTCCACCGTAAATTTACGACTGCCTTCGCTCACTTCGCACCTGCCAAAGCCGGTCATACTCTTAATCATAGGCTGCTTATTATTTCCTCTTTTCTCATAATTGAACGCATTTTTACTTCTTTGCGTACTTCATTTTATTATAGAATAATCACATGTTTACGTCAAGGTGGCTGTTGCAGAAAGATTATCACATTTAACACCTTAAACTTCCATTTCCTTTGTCATTTCCCTTAACATCTGCTATACTAAATTCACTAATATTTCAGAAAGAGGTGTACAACTATGGCTTTTGACGGAATTACCATCGCAAATATAGTAAAAGAGTGTAACGACTGTCTCATCGGCAGCCGTATTTATAAAATTGCACAGCCGGAGGCTGACGAGCTTCTGCTGACTTTAAAAACTGAGCAGGGACAAAAACGCCTTCTGATTTCAGCAGGTGCTTCTCTCCCGCTCATTTACTTTACCGAAAATAACAAACCAAGTCCCATGACCGCCCCGAATTTCTGTATGCTTTTAAGAAAACATCTGCAAAACGGCAGAATCGTAGCCGTTTCCCAGCCGGGACTGGAACGAATTGTACGAATCGACATTGAACACTTAGATGAACTCGGTGATTTATGTAAAAAAACGCTTGTTGTTGAAATCATGGGAAAACACAGCAATATCATTTTCTGTAACGAAGACAATAAAATTATCGACAGTATCAAACATATTTCAGGTATGGTCAGCTCCGTCAGAGAAGTGCTTCCGGGAAGGAATTATTTTATTCCTGAAACACAAAATAAACTAAATCCCCTTGACTTCACCAAAGAAGACTTCTATTCTGCCGTATTGGAAAAAGCTGTGCCTTCCTTTAAAGCAGTTTATTCTGCTTTTACCGGCATTTCGCCTGTGATTGCACAGGAGATATGCAGCCGCGCGGATATTGATGCTGACAGACCGGCTTCGAGTCTTGAAAACGCAGACCAACACAAACTTTACGAAGCCTTTTCTTCTTTAATGGAAGAAGTGAAAAACGGACAGTTTTCGCCTAATATTGTATACGAAAACAAAACTCCGGTAGAGTTTGCGGCTGTCCCGCTTACGATGTACAATGAGGAGGCATCCGTCTCCTATACTTCCATCTCTACACTTTTGGAGCAATATTACGCTGAAAAAAGTGCAGTTACCAGAATTCGTCAGAAATCCGTAGATTTACGAAAAATCGTACAGACAGCACTGGAACGTAATGTTAAAAAATATGATTTGCAGATACGTCAGATGAAAGATACAGAAAAACGTGATAAATACAAGGTATACGGTGAACTGATTAACACTTACGGATATGGTGTGGAAGCCGGGGCAAAATCCATGGAAGCCCTGAATTACTATACAAACGAGATGATTACCATTCCTTTAGATCCGCTTCTGTCTACAACAGAAAATGCAAAAAAATATTTTGAGAAATACAATAAACTAAAACGAACCTATGAAGCACTCTCCGAACTGACTTTAGAAGTCAAAGAAGAAATTGAACATTTGGAATCCATTTCCGCGGCTCTCGATATCGCTTTATTAGAAGAAGATTTGGTACAAATCAAAGAAGAACTGACACAGGCAGGCTATATCCGTAGAAAATATGGTACGAAAAAGCAGAAAATCACAAGCAAACCATTCCACTATATCAGCAGTGACGGTTACCATATGTATGTAGGAAAAAACAATTTCCAGAACGATGAGCTGACATTTAAATTTGCCGTAGGAAACGACTGGTGGTTTCATTCAAAAACCTATCCCGGTTCCCATGTTATCGTAAAAACAAATGGTGATGAACTGCCTGACCGCACCTTTGAGGAAGCTGCCAAACTTGCCGCCTATTATTCCAAAGGCAGAGATCAGGAAAAAGTGGAAATCGACTATACCGAAAAGAAAAATGTAAAAAAACCCGGCGGTGCAAAACCCGGATTTGTAGTGTATTATACAAACTACTCAATGATGATTGATTCCGATATTTCCGGTATCACTATGGTTGCATCCGAAAAATAGCAGACACCTTCTGCTTTTGCATACAAAACACCATTCTCCCCGGCTTATATTATGAAAGGACTTGATTTACATGATTTGCAGACAACTATCTGAAGAAGAAGTTATAGAAATTTACTCTACGGTGGCACAAAATCATTTTCCGTCAGATGAATTAAAACCCGTAAAAAAAGTACGGATGTTTTTATCCGAAAAAATGTATTTAGGCTATGGGCTTTTTCGTAATGAAAAGCTCTTAGCTTATGCCTTTTTTCTGCGATTACCGCATTTTGACAAATTGCTTTTGGACTATTATGCGGTTCTGGAAGAATTTCGTACAAAAGGAATCGGCTCTGTTTTTCTTCAGCTTTTAAGAGATGAACTGAAGGAAAAGCCATTAGATGCCTCTGAATCCATCATGCTATCCGGCTTTTATATTGAATCTGAGAATCCCGATTACGCAAAAAATGATTCAGAAAAAGCAATCCGTGAGAAACGAATTGCTTTTTATAAGAAAAATTATGCTGATTTTACCGGAATACTTACTACGCTGTATGGTGTGGATTATCGGATTTTTTATATACCGTTAAAAAATATGCCACTCCCTGCCTCTGATGAGTATCGTCAGGAACTGGAACACATCTATCGGAATATGTTCCCTTCTCCCTTATTTGAGCAGGTATCCAGAATATATTAAATTTTTTTGCAACAGGCAATTGCCAATGCGCCAGGTCCGATGTGACAAGCCACACTTAATGAAAGCTTATCTACATAAATCGGTAAATAGCCTTGAAACTGCTCTTCCAATTCCTTTTTCAGGTTAAGTGCAGCTTCTTCATTGTCGCTATGAACAACCTGAAGCCAGATATTTCCCGGACCGTTAGCAAGTCCGCCGAAACGATTTTCAATATCATTGCTGATTGCATTTATCATAATGCTCTTTCCCTGGTTGGTTGTTCTTGCCTTTGCAAAAGCGTCTAACTTCTCTCCCTGAATCTGCAATACCGGTTTTAATTTTAAAATAGTTCCCAATGCTGCCGCAGCAGGGGTAATACGTCCGCCTTTTTTCAGATAATATAAAGTATCTAACATAATATAAATGCTGGAATTGAATTTATCATTCTCAAGAAAATCCTTAATTTCAGCTGCATTCTTTCCTTTTCCTGCTAACTCTATTGCATCCAGTACTGACTGTCTCTGTGTAACGGAAATACGCTGATTATTTACTACCTGCACTTTTCCATCATAGTCCTGTGCAAGCATCATAGCACTCTGGCAGGAACCGCTCAAACCACTGCTCATCGGAATATGCACGATTTCATCATATTCTTTCAACAATTCATCCCACAGATTCATAACACTTTCCGGTGACGGCTGGCTCGTACTGATATTCGCCCCTTCCTCAAGATACTTATAAAATTCCTCTGTTGTCAAAGAAATATCTTCATAATACGTTTCCTCATTTATCAAAAATGGCATTGGCACCACATGTACACCAAGCTCTTCTGCCTGTTTCTGTGTGATACCACTGTTGCTGTCTGTTACAATTGCAATTTTTGCCATGCTGCTTCTCTCCTTATAGTCATTCTCTTACTCATGCCTCTTAACACGGACATCTTTTCCCTATTTTACTGTCAGATAGTTCTAAAGTCAACAGGATTCCAATTTCCCTGTTCCAAGTAAGCCTTCAAATTTGCATTTTCTGATTTCTCAAGCAAAGTATCTTCTGACAATATCCTATCTACCCATGCTCCTGCTTCTTTTAACAATACTGCATCATTATAAATATCCCCCAGTTTAAAGGCAAATTCTCCACTCTGCCTGATACCGAATATATCTCCGGGACCTCGCATTTTCAAATCCTCTTCCGCAATCTTAAATCCGTCATTGGACTTGTTCAAAATCTCCAGACGTTCCATAGTTTCCTTTTTATCTGAACTACTGACAAAAATACAATAAGACTGATGTTCTCCACGTCCCACTCGTCCTCGCAGCTGGTGCAGCTGTGCCAGCCCGAATCTCTCCGAATTTTCCACCATCATAACCGTGGCATTTGGAACATTAATCCCGACCTCTATCACAGTAGTCGAAACAAGCACATCAATTTTTTTATTTTTAAAATCTTCCATAATTTCATTTTTTAGTGAAGCCTTCATTTTCCCATGTAAATATGCTACTTCTATGGAAGGCGGCAGAACTCCCTTTAACTTCTCCGTATAACCGACTACATTTTCCACATTTTCCCACGGACTGCCTTCGCAATCTGACTCGCCCTCTTCCACCATCGGACAAATCACATAGACCTGCCTGCCCGCTGTCACTTCTCTTTCTATAAAACGATATGCCTTTTCGCGATAAGAAGTATCCACCACACAGTTTTTAATCGGCTTACGTTCCGCCGGCAGTTCATCAATTACAGAGACCTTCAAATCCCCATAAAGAATAATGGCAAGTGTTCTCGGTATGGGTGTTGCACTCATAACAAGCACATGAGGCATATTGCCCTTTGCCGCCAGATTTTCACGTTGCTTTACACCAAAACGGTGTTGCTCATCCGTAATAACCAATGCCAGATTTTTATAAACTACCTTTTCCTGAATTAAAGCATGAGTTCCAATTACAATATCTGCTTTTCCTTCTGCAATGAATTCATATGCTTCCCTCTTTTCTTTTGCTGTCATGGAACCGATAAGCAGCACCGGTCTGATTCCAAGCTCATACTCTCTGTTCATCTCTGAAATAGAGTCAAAATGCTGCTTCGCAAGTACTTCCGTAGGCGCCATCATTGCTCCCTGATATCCGTTTGATACTGTCATCAAAAGGGAAAGTATTGCTACAATCGTCTTTCCTGAGCCTACATCTCCCTGCACCAGACGATTCATCAGCTTCCTGCCCTGCAAATCTGCTTTTATTTCTTCCCACACTTTCTTTTGCGCTCCTGTGAGAGTGTAAGGAAGCTGTTTTAAAAAGTTTTCCGTTTTGGTTGTTTCTGTATAAATAAATTCGCTGTCAGTTTCTTCATTTTGCTCTTTCTCTTTCCTAAGCCCCAAAATGAACAGAAAAAACTCTTCAAAAACCAGCCTTTTTCTTGCTTCTATCAATGTGTCGAAATCCTTCGGAAAATGTAAATTATGCACCGCCTCTTCCCGATTCATAAGTTCCTGCTTTTCCATTATTACATCGGGTAAAAATTCCTTTTCAATTTCACACCCGGAAAGTGCCTGTTTTACCGCAGAAGTTACCGCATGATTTGTAATTCCGGCACTTAATGGATATTTGGGCTGTACTGCCTTCAGGAGCTTTTGGTATTCTTCTTCCTTGTACAATTTCGGCTGTTCCATTACAGGAATGCCTTCTTTTATCTGTACAAGTCCTCGGAATAGGTATACCCCGCCCGGCTTTAATATATTCCTTAAAAACGGCATATTAAAAAAAGTAAATTTAATTTTTCCGGTTCCGTCCGAAGCTTCCGCATTTAAAATCGTAAGATTTCTTATTTTTTTAATGTTTACAGTACCTATAATCCTTACTCTTACTGCACACACTTCTCCCTTTTTTACTTCCAAAACCGGTACGACTTCCTCAAACTTTTCATAATCCCTCGGATAAAATCGTATCAAATCTCCAACCGTTCTGATGCCTAACTTTTCAAAATTTTTCGCTGTTTTCTCTCCAACACCCTTTAACTGTATTACCGGAGTATTATAATTCATATAAAACCTCTCTAACTTCAAAAAAGGTCAGCCTGACAGCCAACCTTTTTAGCACACTTTTATGTCTTTTTATTCCACAGATACAATATAATAATAAATCGGCTGTCCGCCATACTGTAACTCTACATCGCATCCCGGATTCATCTGCTCCACTTTTTTCTTCAACTCTTCCGCGTCTGCTTCCTCTACATCTGCTCCATAATAAATGCTGACAAGCTCTGCATCATCATCCATCATTTCTTCTACCATTTTCAGAGTCACTTCTGCCATATCTGCTCCAACAGAAAGAATTCCTGCATCACCGATTCCCATATAATCACCCTGACGGATTTCTTTATCATCAATCATGGTATCACGAACAGCATAGGTTACCTGACCTGTTTTCACATTTCCTATTTCTTCTTTCATGGAATCCGCATTTTCTTCCGGGCTTAAATCCGGCACATAATTAATCACTGCGGTAATTCCCTGCGGTACTGTCTTCGTAGGAATCACAATAATTTTTTTATCCTCTACTAAAGACTGAGCCTGATTTGCTGCCAAAATAATATTCTTATTGTTTGGCAAAATATAAATAGAATCTGCATTTACCTTTTCAATTGCATTGAGCATATCTTCAGTACTTGGATTCATTGTCTGACCGCCTTCTATAATATGGTCTACTCCAAGCCCTTTGAAAATTTCATTAATTCCATCACCTGCGGAAACAGCGATAAATCCAACCTCTTTACGTTCCTGTTCTTCACCAGACTGTATTTCGGCATTCTCTTTTTCCGACATTTTAAACAGCTTTTCCTGATGTTCCAAACGCATATTATCGATTTTCATATTTGATAATGCACCATACTTCAACGCCCTCTGGATTGCAAGACCCGGATCATTGGTATGTACATGTACCTTTACCACATCATCATCCGCTACAACTACGATAGAATCACCAATAGATTCCAGATACTCTTTGAAATCCATCTCATGTTTTATATTGAAAGTTTTTGACAACAAAATAATAAATTCTGTACAGTAACCGAATTTAATATCCACCTGTTCCTGTGCTTCTCTGCTCACAGACATGGCAGAAGCAACCGGTTTCACATCTTCAATTGTCAAATCAAGTTCTTTTCCAAGGTATCCGTCATATGCACCCTTTAAAACCTGCATAAGTCCCTGTCCACCGGAATCTACAACACCTGCCTGTTTTAATACCGGAAGCATTTCCGGAGTCTGGCTGAGTACATAATCTCCATGCTTAATCACTTCATCAAAAAAGACACCTAAATCTTTTGTGCCTTCTTCCGCAAGCTCTTTCGCTTTATCTGCAACTCCTTTGGCTACGGTAAGAATTGTACCCTCTTTCGGTTTCATAACTGCTTTATATGCTGTCTCAACCGCTCTTTCAAATGCATCCGCAAATACAGGAATACTAACTTCCGTATAATTACTAATGCCTTTTGTAAATCCTCTGAAAAGCTGGGATAAAATAACACCTGAATTTCCTCTTGCTCCACGCAAAGAACCGGAAGAAATCGCTTTACAAACAGATTCCATATCCTCTTTTCCGGCAAGTGCACTGACTTCCTTTGCCGCAGACATAATTGTCATTGTCATATTTGTGCCGGTATCCCCGTCAGGAACCGGAAATACATTCAATTCATTAATCCATTCTTTTTTATTCTCTAAATTTTTCGCGCCGGCTAAGAACATTTTAGAAAGCATCTTAGCATCTATAGTATTTGAAGTCACGACAAATCCTCCTCAATCAATTAATCAATAACTCTGACACCTTCTACATAGATGTTGATTTTTTCGATTTCCAATCCTGTAAATTCTTCTACTCTATATTTCACGCTGCTGATTAGGTTATCTGCAACTGCACTGATACTTACTCCATATGATACAATTACATGAAAATCCAATACAAGTTTATTATTACTATTTAATGCAACAGTTATGCCTCGTGTCATACTGTCAATTTTAAGAAGACGTACCAGACCGTCTTTTACATTCACTCCTGCCATTCCTACAATACCGAAGCATTCCATTGCAACGCTTCCTGCGTACTGGGCAATTACTTCATTCTCGATAACAATATTTCCCATATGTGTATTCATTGAAGAACCTTTCATCCTGAACCTCCTTAAAGAATATCGTTTTCATTTTTCCTTCTCATTCTAAGCATATATGTTGTATTATAACCGCTTTAATAGGAAAATGAAACAATAAAATTAGCAATTTAGAACTTTTTTTACTTGCAATATGCTTTCGTTTCTGTTATGATACAAATGTTGTGAGTCTAATAAGACTGACGTAGGAAGAAATTATCATACAGTAAAGTATGTTGCTTAGGAGGTGTAAAGATGGCTAAATGTGATGTTTGTGGTAAAGGCGTTCATTTTGGAAATAACGTAAGCCATTCTAATAGAAAAACTAACAGAATTTGGAACTCCAACGTTAAAAGTGTAAAATGTAAAGTAAACGGAGCTGCAAGAAAAATGCATGTATGCACAAGCTGCTTAAAATCCGGAAAAGTTGAAAGAGCTTAATTCAAACTATTTTAACTACTATAAAAGAGTGCGTTTCTATTATGGAAATGCACTCTTTTTTTATTTCTCTTTATGAAAAATTACTGATGTTCAAACTCATTTTTCAACTGTTCGTATTCTTTATTAATCATGACTACCATATCATGACTTCCTGCCACATTATCAGGATGGTATATTTTAATCAAATCTTTATATCGCTTTTTTAATGTCAGCTGATTATTCACACCACTAAAAAGATGCTGTGCAATTGGCTCTCTGCTTACAACACCTGCTGCATAATCCTCTTCATAATATTCTCTTTCCAGCTGAAAACGTACCTTTTCTTTCTCAAGCTGCTGTCTGTCTATATCCAGCTTACGGAATCCATCCTGTAAAATCGCCAGTTTTTTATCAAACAAAAGATTGTCCCTCTTTAGACGTTCCTTTAATTCTTTAATTTCCTTTCTCTCAGCATTGATTCTCATATTTTCTTTAAAGAGCCAACGCTTCATCTGCTTTAATTCTTCCTCTGAGAGTATCTCCATATCTTTTTCTCTTTTAAAACTTTCCATAGCAACTACACCCAACAAAAATCAACAAACCAATAATAATAATTCCTATAATCTTATTTGAAATAAAAAGCATGAGAAGCATACCAAATGCCACAAGAAGTGCTGCGATTCCTACCGCTTTTTTCATTTTTCCCTTTCCATGTGCATTAAAGACAGCTCTATAATGCCCTTCTGCATCCATGTATGCTTTTCTTGCTTTATTTTATGCTGACTGATAAAAAAGGTTACTCTGTTTTATTCTCATTCTCCGGGAATGCAATATCCACTACTTCTTCATCCTTTGGCATTTCCTCTTTCGGAGCAGTGAATTTATCTACCAAATCAGGAATCATATCCAATACTTTGGTAATTGTATCCTGATTTTTTATATTTACAAGCTTGGTTGTTCCGTTCTTAATTACCAATACGGCACTGGGAGTCATTTTACCTCCGATACCGCCGCCTCCTCCATTTTTCTGGTCGTTGGCACTGGCACCTGCTCCTACACCAAAACTTACATCCACTAATGGTAAAATAATCGTATCACCTACCTGTGTTGCCTCACCTACTACTGTTTTAGTAGACAATACGGATTCCATTCCTTTTAATAATGCTTCTACAACTCCTGTAAAGTTATTATTATCTGCCATTTACTTCTTCCTCCCTTTTTATTCGTTTCAAAAAGTGTTTTATATCTTCATCAAAGTATAATTTGATTGCTGCCCAAAGCAATACAAATACCGTAATTCTTCCTTTTATAAAAATGGTACCTTCATATACCTGATTTTCAAAATCCGGCTCAATAAATACATTATTCCCAATAAGCGGATATAACATTCCATGTACTGCAAGGATGTACCCTGTCGTATCCGGTTGTCCGGTTCCGATTTTCAGTTTGGCCTTAAGCTTTGACGGACGGATATTTTTCCAGATTTTGTACAACTGCTGTTTACACATCAAGAAAGCACGCTTCGTTTCGTCTTCCTTAAGCACTTCGGCATAATACTGTATATTTGCCCAAATTTCTTTTATCTTATCACAGAACTTTCCAATTGTGTACCTAATATTTTTAAAGATATCCAAAACCTTTTGTATCAGTGCCTTGATTTTATCAATTATCTCCCTAATTTTTCCCTTTTTTGGTTCTTCCTGCTCTGTCTCCTGTTCTGTCTCTTGTGGAAGTATTCTTTCTAAACTTTCCGGTTCTGCACTTTCTGTCTTCGTACTTTCCGTTTTCATACTTTCTATTTTTGCACTTTCTGTTCCCGCACTTTCTATCTTTTTACTTTCTGTTTCGGCTCTGTCTGTTTTACTTTGCTGTACCTCTTTATTCTCAAACTCTTTTGTTTCAAAATCTGTTTTTTCTTTTTTCTTATCTTTTTTCTTTGTTTTCTCTTTTTTTGCTTTTTGCTTCTTTTCCTTCTTGGATTTTTCAGCATTGTCTTCTTTTTTTGAATCATAGACAGTAAACCAAAGTATCTTGGCAATCACTTGCCCGGGTTCAGGATAAACTGCCTTTAACCTGAACAGGTGTAATAACCAGTATACTTCTGCTTTAACATAAAGGCTTTCCGCATCTTTCTTTCCATTCACCCTGTACCGGATTGGAACAAACAACACTACACCAATAATGACCAGAAGCAATGCTAAAATCACCAATATCAAAATACCAATGATTTTTAATATCGTTAAAATTATGTGCAGCATAACTACCTCATTTTCTATCCAATATATATTTCTTCAAATCACAGTTTCCGTTACACTCATATGCTTCCATAGCTATCTGCTGTACAATTTCCACTGCTTCATCATATCCGTTTGCAATACCTATAATGTATGGCGGATATTTTCTGTAATATTTTTGCTGTAGATAGGCACTATTGTATATTTCCAGCTGGTCTCTTCCTTTGCACAGAGTAATAACATAAATTCCAAGCTGTCCTGCATTCATTATGATCTTTCTTTTTACTTTTTTTGCATCTTTAATTGTGCTTCCTATATATAGATTTTTATAAAATTTCATATTTCGCCACCCGAAAACAGTATAACACGTTTCATTTCATAGGAAAAGTTGGTATATCAAGAAAACCGCTTAAGATTTATTAAAAAAATATAATTTTTCATTAAAAAAGTATCCTGTAAGTCCATACCAACTTACAGGATACTCTTTTATTTAGAAATATTTCTTATTTCCCCACAGATTATTCCTTTTCATATCCAAATACTCTGTATATGCTTTCTCCAATATCTGCTTTTCATTCGCAAACTTCAGTAAATGATATGCCTCATGATATTTATAAAAGCCGGAATCCACAAAATATTCTTCGCGCTGTGGTTTGCTGTAGTAGCTGTCCGCCATCATAAGATACCAGTGTACTTCTTTTTCAACAGTATCCTCCGGTACATTAAATGTGTATTCGCTTTTGCCTACATACTTAATAATTGATGCTTTCGCTCCTGATTCCTCAAGAACTTCTCTGAGTGCTGTTTCTTTATACTCTTCGCCCTGTTCTACAGTTCCTTTCGGTAAAACCCATCCTTCGTATTTATTCTTATAATTTTTGTACAAAAGAAGAATCTTGCCTCGAAAAATAACCACACCGCCACAGCTTGTTGCTTCTATCATTGCAATCCCTCCTGTATGGCGATAACCCTGTTATTCAGTATAGTCCATTACAAGAGTTTAGGCAAGTATTTTATTCTTGATGGATGACTTGATGGATGACTGACAAATGACTCTTTCAAAAACGATGTAGTAATGAGCTATTACACAACCTCATCCTCACTATCAATATTGAAATTGTCAAAATATTCTTTTTCATTTTCCCTTAAGGAACTTAACTTTTGACACATAAAGGCACAAGCAAAATCATAAAACGGTTTATTTGTTCCCATTTCAACTTCCATCACAAATTTCAACGACACATTATAATAATTTATTAATGTTCTATCTTCTGATAAATCCGCTGCAAATAAAAAAGCATACTCACATCCAACTATTTTTTGTACCTCAAAAAATTTAGGTACTATCTTTTTCCAAAAAATAACCTCTCCCATTGGACGCTTTATTCCTAAAGAAGACCATGCAGCTTTGGCATTTTCATTTGTACAAAAATGTACTAATTCAACTCCCGGATAGGTTTTACTTACTCTGGAAATGTTCTCATTACGTTCTGTTT
Organism: Lachnospiraceae bacterium; assembly: GCA_017437065.1. Classification (GTDB taxonomy): domain Bacteria; phylum Bacillota; class Clostridia; order Lachnospirales; family Lachnospiraceae; genus RGIG3002. The sequence continues at coordinate 215,995 of JAFSBX010000076.1, read as the reverse complement.
TCTTATCATTGTTAAGCATTTTTAACTTTTTAGCTTTAGTTCTTGTTTCCTTTAACACATAATTCAATACTTTATGTAACGGCATCCCCTGAGCCTTACTCATAGCTTTTAGTTTATTAATAGCTTTTTCTTGTGCCGCACCGTCTATGTCTGCATTTTTCAAAGCCTGAACGATAAGCAGATATTCTTCATAACTTTCCGTTATTTCTTCTTCATCAAAGAGAGTATCAAATAATTCTCCACACTTCAACGAAAAAAACATTAATATATCTTTATTCTTCGTTTTCACAATGTAAAAAGCAGTATTGCCTTCCGAATCTTCTCTAAGCCCATACTGCTTTAAATAATTGACAATCAGAACTCCTTTTTCATTTTCAAAATTCTGTATCAACACACTATTTTCCGGATTATCGTTAAGCCTTTCACAAATCAGTTCATCAAGAACTGCTTCCTGTTCTGTAGTAATTCTCATCTTCTAACAATACCTATATCAGCCCAAGTTTTGCAAGTCCTGCTCTTCTCAGACGAACCCTTTCCGCATCTTTGGCAATATCATTAATATCCATCGGATTGTCACTATTCGCACCATCCGGAATTCCTTTTCGAGAATTTTTCCATGCGAGTTCCCCATGAGTTAATCTACTCAAACTCCACGAATCTTTATCTGCGTATTCCTCAAATACTTTGTCCATTATTGATTTTATTCTACAAACAACCGCTTCTTCAATCTCATGTAAAAACGTATTATCCTTATATGCATTTCTAATTTCTTTAAGTATCGGTCCAAATTTCCATCCATAAAATGTTTCTGCAAATAGAGGTTTATTTGTTTGAATTAATGACTCTCTCTGCGCAAAATACAACAGCTTATGAAGTTTCATTTCATCAATTCGTTCACCTTTAGTCTCAAAATATCTATTATAGACATAAGATGCCACATTCATCAAATTCTCCATAAAAAAACCTCCTTTTTTATTATATGCAAATATACGAAATTCATCTTCACTATGATTATAGCACTTTTTGTCAATTATCAACATCTCAAGTGGAAATAAATTATATCACTATTTTTTCATTATTGCATTAAAAAATTTATTAAGTCGTTAAATTGCTTTAAACATTTTGCTTTTTTCGCTCTACCACTTTGAAATTACTTTTTTAAAATAAAAGAATGGATTTTTAAAAACTGCTGTTTTCATTCAGATACAGCTACCATAGAACACAAAATCAAATAAACTTCTATGCAATAACAAAAAAATATTTATCTTCTGCATGTAACTGTAAAAAATTTTTAGAAACAAAACTACTTATTATAAAACGCTTTGTACCAGATATGAATATTCGATATGTGCTTTATACAGATTTTACCACGTTAAAAGGCTGTAAGTCAATTACAAAAATCAACTTACAGCCTTCACCTATAACACTCATAAATTTGTCACATACTATATACTTCTCAAATTCGGCTTATTCAAATATACTGCAATGGATGCTCAAAAAAATACAAAAAAATTATCTGCATTATTATGCCACAATATTTATGTTTTCCCTTATACTTCAAAACAGTCATAAAATTATAAAACAACATAATATTCTCAAATATATATACGCTTTCCCTGCATACAAGAATCAGACCTTCTTTCACAATTATTGACTCCCTCATAACTCCTTATTAACACACTTCACCTACCTCTTATTCCAAATACGCATCAAAAATCCTCTTCGCAATCGGCACTGCAAAGTCTCCTCCTGACCCTGCACCTTCCACAATAATCGTCACACAAACCTGTGGATTTTCTGCCGGTGCAAATCCGGTAAACCAGGCATGGCTGTCTCCTTTTACAGTATTATACTCCGCAGACCCTGTTTTTCCTGCTGCCGTATAAGAAAGACCTGCGAGTTTTCTTCCCGTTCCTGACTCCACTACCTCTTCCATAAGTTCCGTCAGTATAGATGCCTCATTCTCTGTCATCAAATTTCCATAACTTGAAGTACTAAATTGCTTAATTACCGTCCCTTCGCTATTTTCCACCCGGTCAATCATATATGGTTTCATCAGCTTTCCATCATTAGCAATGGCACAGGTAATCATATTCAAATGTATTGGCGATATTTGTGTCGTTCCCTGCCCAATAGATACCTGCATCATATCAGCCGTTGCCATATCCTCCTCTACTGTCACTTTACTCTGACTGTAAGCAGTTTCCAAGGGCAGTTCTTCATTAAAAAGTAAATCCTTTAATGTTTTTGCAAACGATATTTCATTTAACGACAATCCGATATTCGCAAAGGACGCATTACAGGATTTCGCGAAAGATTCTTTAAAATCTATAGAACCGTGGCTCGTTCCATGATAACAGTTAATCCTGTCCTCTCCACTCTGATAACTTCCGGCACAATTATATCTGTAACCGCTGTAACTGTCTGTATTTTCCCTGATATACTGAAGCGCTGTCACAATTTTAAAGGTAGAACCCGGCGGATACATTCCCTGTGTTACTCTGTTTAATAATACACTGCTTTCCTCATCTGCCAGCAATGTTTCCCACATACTGTCAATATTATTCGGATCAAAATCAGGCTTAGAAACCATTGCAAGAATTTTTCCCGTAGAAGGCTCTGTTACGATAACCGCACCTTTATACACCCCAAGTGCATTATATGCCACTTCCTGCAATTCCATATCCAACGTAGTATATACACTGTCACCTGCATATTTCGTCCCTGCCATATCCGCAGAAACTTTATTGGAAATAGGTTCATTAGAATTAATCAGGTAATAATTCCCAAGTGCCTCCACTCCCATCTTGCCGTTGGTAGAATATCCAACCGCATGTGCAAACAGATTTGCATATGGATAGACTCTTCTTTCCGTTCCATCCTCTTCTGTTTTCGTTTCGGCAAGAATCGTTCCATCATTAGAATAAATATTTCCCCGTCTGTTTTGGGCAAGCAACATTCCCTGTCTGGCATTATAGCTGTTGTTAATCAATGTCTGCTCATTCGTAACTGCAAAATGACATATATACCCCATCATTCCCAGAAACACAAGAACAAACAAATAGGTAACCGCCATGATTTCATGATTCTTTTCTTTCTTTTTTTCTGCTTTTTTCTTATTCTTCGATATCGTATTCTTCTGAGAAGCTGTATTCTCTCTGTCTGCTATCTTCGTATATTCCAGCTCGTCTATCAGAATTTCTTCCTGTAGTTGTCTTCCGTTTCGTTTTGACACTCTTACTTACCTCTCGTTGTTTAATAATATATAATCCTTCAATAATAGAAAACAATATCAATGTGGTCAACACGGAGCTTCCACCGTAACTGATAAACGGCAGCGTTACCCCCGTAAGCGGAATAAACTTCGTTCCACCGCCAATCGTAAGAAATACCTGAAAAATATAAGTAGTTCCCAAACCAAATGCTACCAGCTGATAAAATTTATCCTGTAATCTGACCGCAATATTCATACACATAATAAAACAGCTCACACACACTAAAATCAGGCACATGGCAACGATAAGCCCTAACTCTTCTGCCACCGCAGAAAAAATAAAATCCGCTTCCACATCCGGAATGGAATCCGGTGTACCTTTATACAATCCCAGACCAAACCAGCCACCACTGCCAATCGCAAACAACGACTGTGCAATCTGATATCCTTCATTGTCAATAACGCTCCAGGGATCCTGCCATGCTAACACTCTGACCTGCACATGATAAAACAGCTTATAAGCAATAATCGCTGCTGCAGAACCGCCTGCTGCTCCTGCAAACAGATAAAGCCAGTTTTTCGTGGCAACTACTACCATCAGCACATAAACAACAAAGAAAATCAATGCACTTCCCAAATCCTTTGAAAGCACAAGCACTATCACATGAATTCCTGCAATCACTGCCGTTATCACAACCTGCACAAATCCTGATGCCTTATATAATGCACTTGCTACAAAAAATACAAAGATAATTTTTATAAACTCCGAAGGCTGAAAGGAAACACCACCGACAGAGAAAGACAGCTTCGCTCCTTTTGTTACCGAGCCTAAAATAAGCACCGCTGACAAAGCTGCAATACCGACAATTGCATACATCCATTTTAAATCTTTCAAAAATTTGAATTTATCCATAAAAAACGGAATAATCATCGCTATAATCAGAGATACCGTCACAATAATAAACTGTTTAATTGCCCTTTCATAAGAAAGTCTTGTAAGTATTACGAAACCGATACTTAAAAGCAGACAAATATTATTAATCAGCAATTTATTAATCCGGGGATAAATCATACCGAAAAGAGAGATTGCCGCAAACAAAATAATCTCCTGAAATGCATAAAAAAACAAATAATCCAGTTCACCTGTTTCCACACATATTGTCAAAAAACAGGTAAAATGCACTAAAAACATCAGTATATTTTGTCTGAAATAAATACCTTTTCGTTTTTCCTCCGTACTATAACGAAATACCGCAAAACACTCATATGTATAAAGTGCCATAAATATTGCTATAAAATATTTTGAAAACTCTGTAATATATTGTTCCATATGACTTCTCCACGTTGCAATGTGATAACTTATTCAACTCCGCGTTTTTCATGACCTGTAGTGTAGTCCTTATAAGGCGGATTTTCTTCTGCCCCGCCATAAATACGACAAAAATATTCTAAGATCTTTTTCGTTTCCTGTGCATTCTCCGTTGTAAAATCCAAACGATATTTTCCGCTTTTTTCTCCTGCCTTTTTATGAAGAGAAAGAGGAACACTGTTATAAATAACATTGAAACAATGTCTGCACTGTGTATAAACAGGAAACTCTTTTCCCATACGGTCAGTCAGGCTTATCATCTCTGTTTTATCTTTCATTTCACCTTGCTTCTCAGTAATCGCTTTCAGACATTTACCGCTTGTTTTCCGAATGCAGTTTGCCGTTATCATCATCGGCAGTCGTCCGTACACAACCTTCATTTTTCCTCTCCAATTCAGACTCTTTTGTTCATTACTGTTGAGTTCTAAAGGTATTGTGCACAAATCTGCTTCTCTTTCATAAAACTTTTCTGCTTTCTTATTCCATACATATAAGCCTGCATCTGTGATTATTTTACCACGATAATCTCTTCCTTGCAAAAGAGACAGTTCTTCCATATTTCGAACTAAAATTCCAGTAAACAAACGTTCTTTTTCAAAGCATTCATGTATCCACTCATCCTTCTGCCGCATCATGTACGGATATGCCGCATATACATGCCCTTTTAACTTTTCCCGAAGTATTTCCGTCTGTTCGTATTCATCATTTCTTTTGATACTTCCTTTATGAAGCTCATACAAATCCGTCGAAACAAAAACTGCCTTCAAATTTTTAAGTGCTTTCTCCTGCAACAGCTGCACTATTGCCTTCAGCTGTTCCTTCGTCTGAATCACAGCATAAATACCATCCTCAACCAAAGACGTTTCCTTTTCCTCTTCTTCCGTCTTACACTCCTTATCACCACAAACAGTAATCATTTCTTTTCTTTCAGCATAGGAAAGTCCATTCCTTTCAATTATTTTCTCTTCTAACAGCTCCAGAGCCTGCCTTCTTAATTCATTTAATTCTTTTAAAGGCATGAATATATTCTCTCCCATATCTATGGAAAGAGTTTCCATAAAAAAGGAAGTACCACCGCACTTTTCTAACTGTTTTTGCACACTCTCTTCCGGCATGGGCTGTTTTACCGCCGCTTGAACCGTATTTCCTGTTACTTTAGCTGTAACGCCTTCTGCTTCCACCATCAGCTGTGCCGGATTCTCTACATGAAGTATAACACTTCCCTTTACCGCTTTCCGTGGAATTTTTTCAATATACTGTTCCCGAAGCTGCTTCAAAAGTTGCTCATCACTTCCGCTATAGCTCGGTTTTTCCATTGTTACCATGGCAGCTCCATTATGCCTGTTATAATAGCCGTCCTGAATTTCACTTCGGATATAAAGTGCTTTCAGTTTCTCCATATCTTTTTTACTTACTTTAAATCCATCTGCACCTTTTTCATAGTATAAATCTATGTATTTACGATATAATGCTGTCACTCCTGCTGCATATTCCGGTTTTTTCATCCTTCCTTCTATCTTAAAGGAATCAATTCCTGCTTCTATCAGTGCCGGAACCATTTCTATCGTACACATATCTTTTAAGCTCAAATAATATGCTTCTCTTTTCTTTTCTTCTGTGTTTTCCAACTTGTACGGTAAACGACATGGCTGGGCACATTTCCCTCTGTTACCGCTCCTGCCCCCTAAAATACTGCTGAACAGACATTGTCCTGAATAACAGTAACACATAGCTCCGTGAATAAAAGTTTCTATCTCAATATCAACTTTCTCTTTTATCAGACAAATTTCTTTTAAAGAAAGTTCTCTTGCCGGAACAATTCGTTCTGCTCCAAGCTGTTTTAACTTTTCTGCTCCGTTTGCTCCGGTAATTGTCATCTGCGTACTGACATGCAAGGATAGCCCCGGAAAGTGTTCTTTCACATACTGAAAAACACCCATATCCTGGATAATAACCCCATCCAATCCTGCCTCATAAAATGGTTGCAGATAAGAATAGAGTTCCTGCATTTCTTTTTCTTTCACAAGAGTATTTAAAGTCAGATATACCCTTTTTCCATACAAATGAGCATAACGAATACACTTACACAACTCCTCTTTTGTAAAGTTATCTGCGTAAGCTCTCGCTCCAAATTTCTCACCGCCCAAATACACTGCATCCGCACCTGCATGAACAGCCCCCAAAAAGCTCTCATAATTTCCCGCCGGTGCAAGCAACTCCACTTTCTTACCATTTTCCATCTAAAAACCTTGCCTTTCTCATCCTTTCGACTTAACGTAAAGCAAATACTCCCTGACTTATCCTACATTTAAGCACTTTCCTATTATGTGAAAAAAACGGCTGTCCCGAAAGACAGCCTTATTATTATTTCTTACTTTTGGAATCCTTTAATTCTGTTTCCATCCGTATTATCTTTTTTGTGTTTTCATTCAGCTCCCGCTGCATATCTTTCGCACTATTTTCTGCATTTTCCAACTTAATCTGAGTAGAAATCAATTCATGTTTCAAATCATACAAGTCCTTTTCTTTTGCCTGAATTTCTTCCTCCAGCATGGTAATCTGCTTTTTTGCTTTAAAATAATCATCCGCAATATTCAACTGCAACAACACATTCTGTGTTTCAAGCGTCTGGCGTTTGAAACTTTCAATTTTATTATATTCTGCAACTTTATTATTTATATAAGAAGCAACCTTCTGTAAATATTCTTCACTCTCATATCCACTCAATGTAAAAACTCTACCACCGATTATTACTTCTGTATCTGTCTTTGCAGCCATCGTTCCACCTCTATCAAAATTAAGACATACACAACATATGCCACTTTTCATTTGCTCATAGCACAAAATCTATTATATATAGGTTATGTAGGATTTTCAAGCCCTAAATGATGATATGCAAGCTCCGTTACTACTCTTCCCCGTGGTGTCCGATTAATAAAACCGTTTTTTATCAGATATGGTTCATATACATCTTCTATGGTTCCTGCATCTTCACCGATTGCCGCAGCCAATGTGTCCAATCCTACCGGACCTCCTCCAAACTTCTCCATCATAGTAGTCAGCATATTTCTATCTATATGATCCAATCCCATTTTATCTACATCCATTAAATCCAGTGCTACATCTGCCACTTCTTTTGTTATTCTGCCATCATATTTTACCTGTGCAAAATCTCTCACCCTCTTCAAAATACGATTCGCAAGACGTGGTGTCCCTCTGCTCCTTCTTGCAAGTTCAATGGCTCCTTTTTCATCAATTGCCACATCCAGAATTTTTGCCGAATGAATAATAATCTTTTTCAATTCCTCTACGGAATAAAATTCCAGTCTGTGTATTACACCAAAACGATCTCGCAAAGGCGCGGTCAAAAGTCCGGCTCTTGTCGTTGCCCCTACCAATGTAAACTTCGGCAAATCCAACCGGATGGAACGGGCAGAAGCACCCTTTCCAATCATAATATCAATAGCATAATCTTCCATTGCCGGATAAAGCACTTCTTCTACCTGTCTGTTCAGACGATGAATTTCATCCACAAACAGCAAATCACCCTCCTGAAGATTATTGAGTATGGCCGCCATTTCTCCCGGCTTTTCGATTGCCGGTCCGCTGGTAACTTTCATATTTACTCCCATTTCATTTGCAATAATCCCTGCAAGAGTAGTTTTACCAAGTCCGGGTGGTCCATAAAACAACACATGGTCTAATGCATCCTTTCTTTGCTTTGCGGCCTCAATATAAACCTTTAAATTTTCTTTCGCTTTTTCCTGCCCGATATAATCATCCAGACATTGAGGACGCAGAGAACCTTCAATTTTAACGTCCTCTTCCATCAGGTTTGTCTCAATTACCCGTCCAGCCATTTCTGTCCTGTCCCTTTCTAAAATAACTTCTTAAGTGCCTGCTTCAACAATTCTTCTACTTCCATATTTTCCGCATTTTCCACCTGTTTCACTGCCTTTAATGCATCCGATGCCGGATACCCCAATGCAGTAAGTGCTTCCGCTGCTTCTTTTAACACATCACCTGCACCCTGTCCCGATGTTTCGTAAGCAGGACTTTCTTTCTGCATAAAAGTATCTTCAATGGATACCTTGTCCTTTAAATCAATAATAACTCTTTCTGCAGTTTTCGCTCCCACTCCCGGAGCTTTGGCTATTGCTTTTGCATCCCCTGAAATAATAGCAAACCTTAACCCGTCCGCATCCATCACAGAAAGTACCGCAAGTGCACCTTTAGGTCCGATTCCGCTTACCGTAATCAGAAGCTTAAACATTTGTAATTCATCTTTTGTCATAAACCCAAATAAATTTATGGCATCTTCTCTGACTGATGTATATGTATAAATTTTCACTTCACTTCCTGTTTTCGGAAGCATCCCTATCGTCCTTCCATTTACTTTTACACTATATCCAATACCATTTACTTCAAGAACGATATTTTCTTCTTCCACGTCTGCAAGTATTCCTTTTAAATATGCAATCATATATTCGCCATGCCTTTCTTCATACTAATTACCTTAGTTAACGTTATGAGATTGTTTTCACATAAATCTATGGATCAAAAGTTTATTCCGTTCTCTCTTTAATCCGCAAATACGGTTTCACAGATGATGCTATTATTCCGTTTAACAATCCCGTTCCCACACCTGATGCCAGAAGCATCGGCATATAATAAAAAATGCTCTCTGTCTGCACTGCAAAATATGCCACAAGAAGCTGACCTATATTATGAAATACACCGCCTCCCATACTGATGCCCGTAATGCTGAACTTCTTGGTCTTATTCATAAGAAACATAACACAAAAACTGAATACACCACCTGCCATACTATACAAAAGCATAGACATATTTCCAAACAAAAACATTGTTATAAAAATTCTTCCCAAATTAATCACAAAAGCTTCTTTTGCTCCAAAAAGAACCAAAGTCAAAAGTACAGCAAGATTAGCCAGTCCAAGTTTCATACCGGGAATACCGAAAAAGAACGGAATTAGAGATTCCACATAAGATAAAATCAATGCAAATGCCATTAGTAATCCCATATAGGCCGTTTTTCCTTTATCCTGTGAATCCATCATACTCTGCTTCCTCTCCACCTATAACACTAATCACAAGCTTGTGTGGCAGACAGACAATACTCTCTCCATTTTTCGATATAGCTCTCTGCTTCACACACAGCTTATCGGGACAATCCGCCTCTGTCACAGAAACTTTTCCATCCTTAATTACAAACACATTAAAACCATCTGTCTGCCCGTCATCTATGCACATCCGAATATCCTGATTCAGGGAATACTCACCATACACCTCACCGTTTACCGTTACCTGCACATAAACGCCTTCTTTTCCATATATAAATTGAACAAATAAATAAACAACAACTGCAATTATAAGCATTGCAGTTGCAAACAACATATCATTTTTCCGAATTATCTTTTCTTTCTTCATATCCAAAACATTCATACCGGACATAGGCTGTAAAAAAAGGCTACTCTGTCCATATTCAAATCACTAATGTTCCTTACATGCTTCTTAAACAGAATAACATATTCGAACATATGTTTCAAGTCTTTTATTTCATAAGATGCATTTTTTTCGCCGCCCTGACTAAAAGAGTCCCCTTAGGCATAGCCTTTAATTCCTTCTCAGTCAAACCTCCAATCTTAATTAACACTACAAAATATACCATTACAGCCACCATTACGGCTGTTGCCAGACAAATTAAATTGCTCTGTATCAGAATATACATACCATGATACACGCCCCATGCTGCCACTCCCATAATTGCCGCTGAAAACATGGGCATAATATAAGTTTTTCCTATCTTTTCTTTATAGTTCATGGCCTTTTTCATGGCGTGACTGTTTAAAATACACATAGCAAAAGAATAAATGATTGTAGCGATAACAAAACAGTATAAATTAAGATCTGTATATATTAAAAGTGGTACAATTACTACCGTTTGTAATACCAGAGCTATCGCTGCATTTTTTACCGGCACATTCACTTTTCCAATTCCCTGCAAAATTCCGTTAGAAAGAGTGGAAAGTCCATAAAACATTACAGTTACAGACAAATAGCGAAGCAGACTGGCCGCAAGCTCTAAAGACTCTTTCTGTGGAAACAGCACCCCCATTACCGGCTCTGCCAGTACAAAAAGTCCTACCGCTGACGGAATGGAAATCAACATTACGGTATGAATTGCCTGATGTATTTTGCGTTTTGCTTCCTTCTTTTCTCCTCTTGCAAAGCAGCCGGAAATACTTGGTATCACTGCTGAAGACATCGCTGAGGCAAATGCTACCGGAATATTTACCACTGTCATTGCTTTAATACTGAAAACACCATATGCCGAAGATGCCACTTCTTCTGCCACACCCTTTATTCCAATAAAAATCTTTGTATATAATGTCTGATTCAGGGATGTTGTTAAATTATAAATGCAGGTACTTAAAATAAACGGAGTAACTACAGAAAGAATCATTTTAAACACTTCCTGCTCAGACTCTTCTTTATGATGAACGTCCCTTTTAATTCTCTGCATAATCAGCTTGCGGTTCATCATATAAATTGCAAGCATAAAAAGTAATGCCGTCAGTACACCCAGCCCGGTTCCCAATGCACTACCCATCGCCCCATAAACAGCCTTTGTAGTAGCATCCTTATTGGCAACCATTTTCATAAACAAGTACGCTGCCCCAATACTTACCACTGCATTTAAAATCTGTTCCACAATTTGTGAAACAGATGTCTGTATCATTGTCTTATGCGCCTGAAAATAGCCTCGTAACACTCCCAAAAGTCCCGACAAAAATATGGTCGGCGCAAATATTCTGAGTACCGGCACGGAATTAGGCGGCACCAGAATCCCTGCACCAAAAAACGCAAAAAGACTGGCGGCACCACCCACCAGTACCACATAAAGTAACGCACATTTAAAGATTTTGTGTGCATTTCGATATTCTTTTAATTCCAACTTCTGTGCAATCACCTTCGAAATTGCCGACGGAATACTATAAGATGAAATTAAAAGAATAATGGTATATATATTATATGCAAATCCATAATATCCATTTCCCTCATCACCGATAATACCGGTCAGAGGACTTTTATATAAAAGGCCGATAATACGACAAATAATTCCCGCTGCTGCAAGAATTCCCGCCTGCATTACAAAACCGTCTTTTTTCCTGTTTTCTGCCATTTAAATAGCTGCCTTCCTGTCAATTCAATTTTACTAATTTATTATACAACAAAGCAGCCACCCAGCCTTTTATACCGGGTGACCAGCTCATTTACTTTTATTATACTAACCGTTTAAATATTCTTTTATCCGATTAACCAATCATACATTTCCTGATATTTGTTTGCTGATGTTTTCCATGAAAAGTCAGCTGCCATAGCGCGGTCAATAATTTTGTTCCATTCACGCTTCTTATCGTAATAAATCTGTTCAGCATATCGAATTGTTGCAAGCATCTCATGTGCATTGTAATTCGTAAAGCTGAAACCTGTTCCACGACTTTCATATTCATTGTATGGCTCTACAGTATCCTTTAATCCACCTGTTTCACGAACAATCGGAACTGTTCCGTAACGAAGTGACATCAACTGACTAAGTCCGCACGGTTCAAACAACGAAGGCATTAAGAACGCATCACATGCCGCATAAATCTTATGTGACATAGCCTCTGAATAGTAAATATTGGCCGAAACCTTATCGCCATATTTCCAATCAAAGTGACGGAACATATTTTCATAACGTTCTTCACCTGTACCAAGTACAACAATCTGTACATTATCCTGACAAAGCTCATCCATTACATAAGCTATTAAGTCAAATCCTTTTTGGTCTGTCAGTCTTGAGACAATACCAATCATAAATTTCTTATCATCCTGTGCAAGTGAAAGCTCTGCCTGTAATGCTCTCTTATTCTTAATTTTTTCTTTTCTGAAATTAACTGCATCGTACTTATATTGGATATATTGATCCGTTCCCGGATTAAACTCATCATAATCAATACCATTTACGATTCCGCGTAAATCATGGCTTCTTGCCTGTAAAAGTCCGTTCAGACCCTCACCATAGAAGTCTGTTTTAATTTCCTCTGCATAAGTATCGCTTACCGTTGTTACCGCATCTGCAAATACGATACCACCTTTTAAAAGATTGGCATCCTTATATGCTTCCAGTTTATCTGATGTAAAATAATAATCAGCCAGTCCGGTAATTTCCTTCACATCTTTAACGCTCCATTTACCTTGGAATTTCAGATTATGAATTGTCATAATTGTCTTAATATTCTGGTAAAATTCATTTGCACGGAAACGCTCTTTCACATAAACGGGAACCAAACCTGTCTGCCAGTCATGGCAATGAATAATATCCGGTCTGAATCCGATTACCGGTAATGCTGAAAGTAATGCTTTACAGAAAAACGCATATTTCTCAATTTCAAAAAGTGCATCATCACCATATGGTTTAAAACCACTGAAATAATGTTCATTATCAATAAAATAATAAGTTACGCCATCTACCTGCGCTTCCAAAATACCTACATATTCTTCTTTCCAATGGAAGTCCATATAAAAATGTGTTTTATATGTTAATAAATCTTTCATTGGCTGAGACATACAGGCATATTTTGGTAAAATAACACGTACATCAAAATAGTTGCGGTCAATCTCCTTAGGTAAAGAACCTACTACATCAGCAAGACCACCTGTTTTAATAAAAGGAACACCCTCTGATGCTGCAAACAGAATATTTTTCATTGAACACTTTCCTCCAGATTATGTATTTTAAGAATAACTTCTACTATCAGAATAGTTCTATATGAAATATTATACATCATCAGAGGGTGTAATGAAAGAACTAATTTCTATATAACAGACGAATTTTATCTGCAAGCAGTGCAATAAATTCAGAATTTGTCGGTTTCCCTTTTCCGGTATTAATTGTATAGCCGAACAATGCTTCCAATGTTTCCATTCTGCCTCTGCTCCAGGCGACTTCTATGGCATGACGTATTGCTCTTTCCACTCTGCTCGGCGTGGTCTGAAATCTTTTGGCAATGGTAGGATATAAAATTTTCGTAATGGAATTTAGCATATCCATATCCTCTACCGACATCATAATCGCTTCTCGCAAATACTGGTATCCTTTAATATGTGCCGGCACCCCGATTTCATGTATCATATCTGTCACATCTTTTTCCAAATCTCTTTTGACCGGAACTGACATTTCTGTCTTATATTCTTCCTGTATCTCTTTTATTTTGTCATGTCCCGCCGGGACAGTAATCATAATTTGAAATTCTTTATCTGCATTTAGTAAATCTCCAAGAATTTTGTATACTCGTTCGTTGTCTTTTGTAGCTGAAAAACTCAGCTGTTCCATGTCAAATCCTCCTCATCCCTGGCAAAAAAATGCTTTTTCTGTTCTCAGATATTATATAAGAATGACGTTTTATGACGCAAGTCTAAAGCACCGCAGAAAAACAGATAAGTTATCAAAAAAACAGCATACTATATATTTCGACATTTGAAAAAAGTGTCACTACATTTGTTCACTTTCCTATTACTGAAAAAGAGACAACTCTTAATTTACCATTAAACTAAGAGTTGTCTCAAATTATTTTATATAATTTCAGTTATTCTAATTACAGAGAAGCTGCTTCATCAACAAGTTTCTTTAATGCTGCAAGTGCTTCATCAGGAAGTTTGTCGTATCCTTCTTTCTTTGTAGCGAAATCTTCTACTGCCTGAACACGATTTTCCATAGCATTCTTTAACTGTGCAACATAATCTTTGTCCTGTAAGTTTGGTGTAAAGTCACCTGTCTTACCTGACCAGTCATACATAATTTCGATATCTTCGAAAGGTCCCCATGCTTCAAATTTAGCTCTTCCTTCAACGATTGTTTCAAGAATTCCTAAAGTATCAGCAGGTTTAACCTTAGCACCCATGAAGTCACCTGTGTTTACGATATAGCAGTCTACGTTCTTCTCTTCTACTAACTTTTTGAACTTCTCGTAGTCATTTACTAACGGATATGTTCTGAATGGGTTAGCATAAGGAACGATACGAAGAGCGTTCATATCTGTACCTGCTGCAACACGTTCTGCTGTAGATGTCTTTGTAGCAAGTGTAGCACCCATAACGGAAGCTAATGCTGAACCTTTTAATTTAACTACCGGAGGAATGGTAGGGTCTTTCATAATCCAGAAGATTGCATTAACAGGAGCGTCAATCTTATCTACACGGTTCGGAGACCATAATTTAGATTTGATGGCACGTCCGTTACCATTTCTGATATCTTCTGTTACTAACTGAATCTTGCCTTCTTCATCTAATGTACAAGAGCAGTTCTGAGCGGATAATAAGTACTGGTTATCCGGACATCCTGTAGGGTAATCAGATGTCTTATCAAAATATGTCGGCTCTAATGCTACTGAAGAACATGTATCTGTATTGATGATGAATGCGTCATCATGAAGTACAGTGATCGGATATTTTCCGTCATGTTTAGCATGTGTTAATGTAGATTTACCGGAACCTGATAAACCGAATACAGAAGCAACGTATTTAGAACCGTCTGCTAATGTATATTCTTTCTGTCCACCATGGCAGGAAGCATAACCATTTCTGTTAGCAATAGCCCAAGCCATTGTAAGAGTTCCTTTTTTGTGTTCTCCGAAGTATCTCATACCTAAGATACAAGCACAGTTCTGCTCTGTATCGAAGTAGCAGAGAGTAAGCGGATCGCTTAAGCAGCTGTAATCAACGTCCGGACGGTTACCCGGTACCCACTGAGGATCAGAGAAAATATAGATATCCGGCTCTTTTCCATCGCCAACTGCTTTAGAGTTTTTGTACATCTTAACGTATTCGTCAGACATATACTGGAAGTTTAACATCCAGTTGTACATGATGTTTTCTTCTCCTTCCGGAATAAGAAGGTGAGCTTTTACCATAAATTCCGGATCAAGACCTACGAAACATTCTGCATGATACATTGTTTTCCAACGTGTTTCATAAACAGCGTCCATAGCTACTTTATCAAGTTTAGCTGCATCTACACCAGGTTCGCCTTTGATACGACGAGCTGCTGCGTAACGTCCTGTTACAGCACCATCATTGAATAAAAGAACTTTTGCATCTTTTTCAAGACCGAATTCTTCTCCTCTGTAAACAGGCATGTCTGTTACAACTGTACCCGGTGAATTTTTAGCTAATTCATAAGCTTCCTTTAATGTGTTAACTTTTACCACGTTGTTTCCGTAAAAAGCTGCTTCGATAATGGAACGTGTTTTGGAAAAACCAACTTTACCTGCACCGATTTCGGAAATAGGATAATAAGCTTTTGTTGACATATTGTATCCTCCTTAAATTAAATTATGCTTAACGCATATGTATAAAGACCGGTACCCCTATAATTTTGCTTTCATAAATAAAGATACCGATTTTTTCATACTCAATACTGTACCTAGTACAGCAACTTTATTATCGCAGACGATTACTGAAAAGTCAAGAATCATAATGACTAATTTTTGTACAATTAACTACATTTTAGAAAACTTTTATAATATTTAAAGCGGTAAAGTTTCCTCTCTTAACCATTCTGCTTCTTCCTTTGTCAAATGCGTTGAAAGCCTTCTGTAAACTTCTTCATGATACTCATCTATCCACTGAATATCCCTCTCTGTCAGATACTTTTTATCTAACGCCTGCCTGTCAATCGGCACATACGTCAGTGTCTCAAAATTCATAAACTGTCCGTCACCATTTTTCTCACCTTTTCTTACGAGCAATACATTTTCCGTGCGGATACCATGACTGCCTTCCATATACACTCCCGGTTCATTCGTTACTGCCATCCCCTCTTCCAGAACAGCTTCTTTTTGCCCTTCCGAAAACTTCCAACGGATATTCTGAGGTCCTTCATGCACATTTAAAATATAACCGATTCCATGTCCCGTTCCACACTTATAATCCATATTCATCTCCCACAAGGGTCCTCTTGCAAGAATATCCAGATTTCTTCCGCTACAGCCATACAAAAAATTCGCATGGGTAAGGCGAATCATTCCTGCTGCCACTGCTGAAAAATGCTTCTTTATTTCTTCACTGATTTCTCCAAGTACAATCGTTCTTGTAACATCCGTTGTACCTCCCAGATATTGTCCGCCGGAATCTACCAGAAGCATCCCTTCCGGTTCAATTGTCTTATTATTTTCCGCCGTAGCTTCATAATGCATCATTGCTGCATTTTCTTTATAACCTGCAATTGTTTCAAAGGATAAATCAAGAAAACCTTCTGCTTCCCTTCGCATATCATCAATTTTCATGGTTGCCGTGTACTCATTTAACGGTATTTTTCCCACATTCTTTTTTAACCAGTAAATATATTTCGTAACAATGACATTATCCCTCAAAAATACTTCCCGCATATTTTTAAGTTCCGTTTCATTTTTTACTGCCTTTAATTTTTCCGTGGGATTTGGTGCATCCACTGTTTCTGCCCTTTCAGCTGCCATACTGTATAAAGCATAATTCAAATTACTTCCGTCATAAAGTACCGTACCTTCATAGGAAAAATCCTTCAAAAATCCGGTAATTTCATGATAGTCTTTCAAAATAATATTGTATTGGCTGCAATACTCCCGCAATTCTTCCGTTACTGCATTCTTTTGGATAAAGTAATACATATTTTCCATGGTAATAAATCCATAGGAAAGTGCCACCGGATTGCATACCACATCCCTGCCTCGAATGTTTAAAAGCCACATCAGATCATCCAGTTTGCTTAAAAGAAAATACGCTGTATTTTTCTCTTTCATCTGTTCTCTTACTTTTGCAACTTTTTCTTCGTAAGTCTGTCCGCATATTTTTTCCGGCAGTATCTGTACCTCATGGCAGGGAAGTATCGGTCTGTCCAGCCAGATTTCTTCTGCCAAATCTTTCTCATATTTTATGGCAATACCCTTTTTTCCAAGCTTTTCCGATAATTTCTTTCCGAAATTACAATCCACTACTCTTCCGTCAAAGCCCAGTGTTTCTCCTTCTGTCATTTCTTTTTCCAGATATTCCAAAATCGTAGGTACGCCTTCTTCCATCATTCGAAATAAAGTAATTCCTGTTCCTTTAAGTTCATTTTCTGCCTGAATGAAATATCTTCCGTCCGTCCAGAGTCCTGCCTGTTTTCTGCTTACTACCAGACTGCCGTTAGAGCCGGAAAAATTCGAAAAAAACTCCCTCACTTTAAAATGTTTATCCACATATTCCGAATTATGAAAATCTGCAGTAGGAATCAGATAGTAATCTATTCCATTCTCTTCCATCTTCTCTTTCAAAAGTTTTAAACGTTCTTTTACTGCCACATTACTCATGTCTTTCCCTCTCTTACACTTAATATCCCTTTGCTTCTTCTCCATTCAAAAGATTTACTGCAGAAGATGTTCCGATTCTCTCACAGCCTTCCTTTATGAAATTTTCCAAATCAGCCGCCGTCTTTACACCGCCTGCCGCTTTCATTTTTACCTCTTTTCCGATATACTTTTTAAACAACTTAATATCTTCTAAAGTAGCTCCACCTGTACCAAACCCGGTAGATGTTTTAATAAAGTCCGCACCTGCATTGGTGACAGCCTTACACATGGCAATCTTTTCTTCTTCCGTCAGATAACAGGTTTCAATAATCACTTTTAATATTTTCTTACCACAAACCATTTTCAAGGTTCTGATTTCTTCTTCTACCTTATCAAACTGACCATTTTTCACATCGCTGATATTTACTACCATATCAATCTCATTTGCACCATCCTTCAGTGCTTCTTCTGCTTCCACAACCTTCACCGCCGTAACACTATATCCCAAAGGAAATCCGATTACCGTACAAATATTAATTTTATCTCCGTAAGTATCATGAATCCTCCTAATATAGCAAGGCGGTACGCACACCGATGCCGTCTGAAATTTCATTGCCTCCTCACAGAGTTTTACGATATCCTCCCATGTTGCAAATGCTTTTAACTGTGTATGATCTACATAACTTAACATTTCCTGTTTTGTCATCTTTCTTTCCTCCATAATCACTTACAAATCCTTCTCACTGCCCCATATATCGTGGACACCGTCCGTTTTCTTATTTTTTTCATTTTAATACGCAATATGAAAAAAATCCACATAGTTTTTTTATGCATAAATGGTAAATATTATAAAATTTTTCTTATAATTTACTAATTTAGCTTGTCACAGACAAAATCATCATGGTATGATAAAAATGTTCGTACTTTCACATAGCAATGTGAAAAAGGGCTAAAGCAGGAAAAGTACGAATAAAATACAAAATGAAAGGGATGATTCCGTGGACAACAACAGCTTTTCTGAAATTACACCCGAAATTATACGACTTGCAAAAATGAGCGAGCAGGCAGGTGTCATTGACTCAGAATTATTTACCAAATATGAGGTAAAGCGTGGGCTCCGTGACTTAAACGGTAAAGGTGTTCTGGCCGGTCTTACGAATATTTCTGATGTCAAAGCAACTGAAATTGTAAACGGTGTTTCGGTTCCCGCACACGGCAGATTAATTTACCGTGGATATGATGTAAAAGATTTAGTCGCCGGCTTTACAAAAGAAGACAGATTCGGTTTTGAAGAAGTTGCATATCTTCTACTGTTCGATAAGCTTCCTTCACAAAATGAACTTACCGATTTCAGAAATCTTCTTTCTAATTACCGAACACTTCCTACAAGCTTTGTACGCGATATAATCATGAAAGCACCCAGCAAAGATATGATGAATACTTTAGCCAGAAGTGTCCTCACACTTTATTCTTATGATGATAAGGCAGACGATACTTCACTGCCAAACGTATTACGTCAATGTCTTCAGCTGATTAGTCTGTTTCCATTGCTCTGCATTTATGGTTATCAGGCATACAGTCATTATCATGACGGTAACAGTTTATTTATTCATCAGCCACAGGCTGAACTGTCTACTGCCGAAAATATTCTTCATATTTTACGACCGGACAGCAAATATACACCATTAGAGGCTAGAATTCTTGATATTGCCCTTGTTCTTCATATGGAACACGGTGGCGGTAACAACTCTTCCTTTACAACTCATGTTGTTACCTCTTCCTTAACAGATACTTATTCTACCATTGCTGCTGCTATCGGTTCTTTAAAAGGACCTCGCCATGGCGGTGCAAACATTAAGGTTGTTCAAATGTTTGAAGATATGAAAAAGGAAGTTTCTGATTGGGAAAACGAGGAAGAAGTAGGTACTTATTTAAAGAAACTCCTCCACAAAGAAGCTTTCGACCATGCAGGACTTATTTACGGTGTAGGACACGCAATTTATTCAAAATCAGATCCAAGAGCCGTAGTTTTCAAATCCTTTGTTGAAAAGTTATCTGTAGAAAAAGGATTGCAGAAAGAATTTGCATTATATTCTCTTGTAGAAAGACTTGCGCCCAAAATTATTGAAGAAGAACGCCAGATGTACAAAGGTGTCAGCGTAAATGTAGACTTCTACTCCGGGTTTGTGTACAGCATGCTCGGTCTTCCGTTAGAGCTTTATACACCAATTTTTGCAATTGCCAGAATTGCAGGCTGGAGTGCTCACCGTCTGGAAGAACTTGCAAACAACGGAAAAATCATTCGTCCGGCATATAAACCGATTGGCGAAGAACGAAGCTACATCGATATGGATAAACGTTCTTAATACGATTTCCGTTTTCAACAAAAAACTCTCAGTTTTTAAGCTGAGAGTTTTTATTATTCATTATCTTCATTATCATCAGAAATTCCCTGAATATCATAATGTAACGTAAAGGATGTATCATCATCCATATCCTGCCACATATCCTTTATCCTTGCAACAACCTTTTCTCCGTTCTCTTTGGTTGTTTCCATCAAAATCACTATGTACTGCGCATTATTATATTTGGTCGCAACATCTCCTTTTCTCAAAGAAGTTTTCACTGCTGTCTCCAAATGTATCATAGACTCCTGTAATTCTCCCATATCCATATTGATAATATTGCTGTGTACGATAGTAAAAAGTACAATCTGAACATCCCGTCCATTTCGTTCTATACATCTTGAAACAAATTGGTATATTCGCTTGAAGCCATCATATTCTACCTGATATGCTCCTGACAACAAAGCTTTTTCCTCAATAATTCTCTTTAATTGTGTCACATCTAAAACAGAGCAGTCTTTTTCATTCTTTCCATAATAGAAATAGGACTCTTTATCCTGAAATATGTGGAAATTACCTTTTCCATTCTGTTTCACATAATACAGTGCCTTATCAGCTTTATTATAAAGTGTCATAAAATCCATGCCATCTTCCGGCATTATGGAAATTCCTATGGATGCAGAGATATTAATTTCATTACCATCTAATACAGAGAGTCTTTCTTCTACAGTTTCAATAATTGCCTTTACTCTTCTCTGCAATTCTTCTTTATCCACACTGCCTCTGAAAAATACACTGAATTCATCACCGCCAAGTCTGCTGACAATATCTTCCTCCGCAGCATATTGCTTTAATACTTCCGAAAACTCCTTTAAAACCCTGTCCCCGGCAATATGCCCATAGCTGTCGTTTACTGCCTTAAAATTATCCATATCTACCAGCACAAGTGCACCTGCACCTTCTGTTTTCTCGCCTTCATAGTTTACACACTCTTCAAGATACTGACGATTCCACAGATTCGTGAGTACATCCCTTTTGGCACTGATTTTCAGTTCTTTTCTCATATCTTCAATCTGTAATATCCGGTCAATTCTGGTGACCATAATATTGGGGTCAAAAGGTTTCCTTATAAAATCCATGGCCCCCATCTTAAAGCTCCTTAATTCACTTTCATTTTCCGCTTCTGCTGTAAGAAACACAACCGGAATATCTGCCCACTCCGGATTGTCCTTAATTTTCGCCATTGTTTCATAACCATCCATATCCGGCATATTAATATCCAGTAAAATCAAATCCGGCCGTGTTTCCTGTAACACTTTTAAAGCTTGTTTCCCCGACTTTGCCATCGAAAGCTCGTATTTTTCCTTCAGTACTTCCCCGGCGCATTTCAGATTTGTTGCTACATCATCAACCATCAGAATATGCTTCATACCTATACACCATTCCTTATTTAATTCCCAAAAAATCCTTCACAACAGTTTTCATTTCTGTACGGTCACAAACTGTTTTATGTACTACCGGTGCTGTTCTGATTTCTTCAATTGCATTTGGCACAGAAACATTTGCGATTTTTGAAAGCTCATCTACCAGTTCAAAATCTCCCATGGAACTGTATTTTGTATCAATTGCTTCCATAACGCTTCTTGTAAACTTAAACGGACTTGCTGTAGACGCAATTACCGTCTTTGTCTCATCCTCTGTATCTTCTTTATATTTTCCGTAAACAGAAGCCGCTACAGCTGTATGTGTATCAATTACATAACCACACTGTTCATATAACGCTTTAATCACTTCTGCCGTTTCTTTTTCGGAAGCATAATTTCCATAGAAATCATCAAGCAGTGCTTTCATATCCTCTGTGATAGTATATTTACCTTCACCGGTCAACGCTCCCATAAGTTCTGCATTTTTCTCTGAACTTTCTCCCGCAATACGGTAAATCAGTCTTTCCAGATTGCTGGAAATTAAAATATCCATAGATGGAGATGTTGTTAAAACAAACTCTCTGTTTCTGTCATATGTTCCTGTTTTAAAGAAATCATATAAAACTTTATTGTCATTAGATGCACAAATCAGTTTTCCAATTGGCAATCCCATATTTTTTGCATAATATGCTGCAAGAATGTTACCAAAGTTACCTGTTGGAACTACTACATTAATTACTTCGCCTTCTTTAATTTCTCCTTCTGCCATAAGTTTTGCATAAGAATAAACATAATATACAATCTGTGGAACAAGACGTCCGATATTGATAGAGTTAGCAGATGAGAACTGGAATCCTGCTTCTTCCATTTCCTTTGCCAGTTCTTTGTCGTTAAATAATGTTTTCACACCAGTCTGCGCATCATCAAAGTTGCCGTGAATTCCTACTACATGTGTGTTATCACCCTTCTGTGTAACCATCTGTTTTTCCTGAATCGGGCTCACACCGTTTTTCGGATAAAATACGATAATCTTTGTTCCTTCTACTCCTGCAAATCCTGCAAGTGCTGCTTTTCCTGTATCTCCGGAAGTTGCCGTAAGAATAACGATTTCATTTTTAACATCGTTTTTCTTTGCAGATGTAATAAGCAGATGTGGCAAAATGGAAAGTGCCATATCTTTAAATGCAATTGTCGCTCCATGGAAAAGCTCCAGATAATAAGCTCCGTCTGCTTCTACAAGTGGTGCAATTTCTTCTGTATCAAACTTAGAATCATATGCTTTGTTAATGCAGTTTTTCAACTCTTCTTCCGTAAAGTCTGTTAAGAAAAGCTTCATAACTTCGTAAGCAACTTCTCCGTAAGTCATTTTTGATAATTCAGAAAGGCTCTTGTCCAATGCCGGGATACGATCCGGAACAAACAAACCACCATCCTCTGATAAACCTTTTAAAATTGCCTGTGATGCTTTTACAGGTGCAATATCACTTCTCGTGCTCTTATATAATACTTCCATACTAACAATCCTCTCGTGTTTTCCTTTTTCTTCGATTTTTAAGTATAGCACACTTTTTCCCTTGTCGCAACGATTCTTACGCGATTCTTGCCATATTTGCCATATTCTTACTATATTTACTTAATAAAAAAACTCATGTCCCCCGTAAGAAAACAAAAGCTCCAGATTTTCATCAAACCATTTCATTCTTTCCGGGTCTGCTATCTTTCTGGCAGCAAAATAAAGAGCACCCTGCGATATGTCTTCTCCGCAAAGAGCCCGTTCCACTGCATTCTTTGTTTCTTCACTGACAGTCACATTATAAAATCTTCCGTCCGCAACCGGTGAAAACTGGGAAGTTCCGTTATCCTGTTGAAATACTACATCCTTTACCGTATCCGGAAACTTCGAGTCTTCTACCCGGTTTAAAATTACATTTGCTACCAGCAGTTTTCCGTTTTCATCTTCTCCACCGGCTTCCGCTTCTACTATTTTAAGCAGTACATCATAATCTTCCTTACTGATTTGTATTCTTTCTGTTTCCAGTACATTCACATCCACCACCCGTTGTACCGAAACCTCTTTACTTTCATCCATAAAAATACTTGTCTGACTGATTTTCTCTTCCGTTGCTTCCATCTGAAATGCCGGTCTGGACACTGCTCTTGCATCTGCAATTTTCTCCACATTAAACCAACATAAAGTAAAAATAATATTACACAAGAATATCAGACATATATATTTTCTATACATACATTAACCATTCCTTTCTCTGCACCTGCAAATATAGTAATTACAGGTCGGACAAGTTCAGCTTAATCTTTATTTCTGAACTTCATGTTTTAATCAAAATATGACTATTTTATTATTTTTGTAATACTTCCTTAATATTCTATACAAAAACATACAAAAATATGCCTAAAATTGTTTTCTCTTCTCGATAATGCTATAATGAAAAATATGAAACAGATTGGAGAATCATGATGGACAAAAGACTTCCCGGCGTCTATCCCGCCACAAAAAAAGATGGAACTGCATATTATCGTGCTTCCCTTACACACAACAGAAAACATATCAGTTTAGGAAGTTTTTCTTCTATGGAAGAGGCTCATACTGCCTATTTAGATGCGGATAATCTTCTACGAAATTCTACACTTACCATTGAAGAATATAAAAAAGAAAATACTCCTCTTTCTTTTGAAAAATGGGTATGTCTGGTAAATCTACGCGATAACCGTATTTATATTCATACACCTATTTATCTGCGACCAAATTTTTTCTACTACTATCTTTCTAAAAAAGACGTATTAAAATTCGACATTGACGATTTATTTTATTACTCTTCTCACAAAATCATGAAACGAAACGGTCACCTTTTCGTTTCCGATTATGGTATGCAGATTAATATTTTAAACCGATATGGTATAAAAAATTATGGGGTAAACGGAAAAGACTATCATTTTATCAATGGAGATTCCACTGATTTTCGATATGAAAACATAGAAATTATCAATCGTTTTTTCGGAGTATCCAGAATAGAAGAAAACGATAAGTTCCTATACCGTGCCAAATTGCATATAAATGGAGACTTTTTAGTCGGTACATATGAATCAGAAATTGAAGCCGCCATTGCTTATAATAAAGCTATTGATTATGCAAAAAAAGCCGGCGTAAATAAAAACTTTACGCCGAACTTCATCGATTCCATATCTGCTTCCATGTATGCAGACATTTATTCCTCCCTAAAAATTTCCAAAAAAATCGAACATTACGATAAGAATTTGTACGAACCGGATACCTGAAGTTAATTAAAACACTCGGAGAATTTGCTTTGCAAATTCTCTTAAACGTGTCGCTGTCAAGCGACATGTTATTATCGTGCCGAATAATCAATAAACGTAATACTCATATCAGCATATCCGGAAATACCGGCTATATCCCCTGTATTGGAATACTGCCACATGGAAAACCGATACGGGTAATCCGGAATATCACTGTTTTGAGAAAGCCAGATATCGTACTCGGAAAGCTTGGACAAATCTACTTCTTTGATTAACCATTCTTTTGTTCCAAATACCATCGGAACATATCCTGCATCCTTAACCGTATTTAAAAATGCCCTTGCCATAGTGGTCTTATCATTTTTTCCTAACGCATCAATTCTTGCCTTATCATTGGATACATTTTCCATTCGAAAAGCAATCGGATAATCAATTTCATAATCCTTAATATTCTCTAATACAAAATTAGCTTCTTCTATTGCCTCTTCTTCCGTAATGGCTTGAGAATAAAAATAAACGCCTACATCCAGTCCCGCCTCTTTTGCCATCAGCATATTGTCATGAAAATTTTCATCCAACGTAATCTGCCCCGTACTGTATCCTCTCGCCCCCACACGAAGCATTACATAGTCTGCACCTTCACTCTTTAATGCATTAAAATTAACAAAATCCTGATATTTCGAAATGTCCACACCAAGGAAAGATACTTTTTTTCCATTTTCATAATATTTCATAATATTGGACTGACATACCAGATTTGTAAAATCATATGTATTTTTTGTCAGATACGGACTGATTAATACCCATTCCTCTGTACCATCCGCATAAGTAATTTTTGTGTGCTTTCCATCCTCGGAAGGATCTTCCAAAATCTCCTCTGTCTCTTTTTCCTTCTTATCTTCAATGGATTCCTCTTCGCTTTCACCCACCGGATACATATCCCATATATCCAAATCATCCGCAGTCAGAGTACTTCCGCTAATATATTTACTCTTAGACTCTTCTTCACTTTCTTTTGTCTGTACCTGTGTACTGACTGTATGCAGCTTCTCTGAATTGTTCTTTTTACTGTTATCGTCATTATTCATAAAAACTATCACAAGAACAAGTGCCATAACAGCTACTATAGCTGTTGCCGCCATTCCTACCGGCATGCCACTTTTTTTCTCATCATAGTCATAATCATACTCATCCTCTAATCTCATAAATTCTCCGTTTCTTTCTTTTTTGTTCTTTTTATGTTACACTACAAAAGCATGAAACACTCTTTTAAATTTATCACGAATCTCTCCTGCTTGCAACCCTTGCCTATAGATGTACTTACATACCGCATTGCAGGATGTTGGAAACTCTGACTTAAGTCAGTAGTTTATGAGAAAGGCTTGGTTATCCCATGAAAAAAAAGATTTTTACCTTATTTTTCATTCTACTTCTTATATGCAACTTAAACGGCTGTCAAAAAAATACCGTTCCCATTACCAAAACCGGTTTTTATTTTGACACTGTAATTTCCATAACCATATATGACTCTTCTAAAGAATATGCTTTGGAACACTGTCTGGAACTTGCCACACATTACGAACATTTGTTCAGTCCCACTTTAGAGGGTTCTGATGTCTGGAACATCAATCACGCTGCCGGAGCACCGGTTTTAGTTGATGCTGAGACAGCTTTTTTAATAAAAAAAGCACTCTACTATGCAGAGCTTACAGACGGTCTTCTTAATCCCTCCATTGCCCCCCTTTCCTCTCTTTGGAATTTTTCATCGTCAGCTGCAGACGACCACACTATACCTGACAGTAAAGAGATTTCGGAAAGACTGATGCATACAGCTTATCAGGGCATTTTGGTTGAAGATTTGACCGTCCGCCTGCCGGACGGGCAGTCCTCCATTGACTTAGGATGCATTGCCAAAGGATATATCGCAGACAAAATGAAGGAATATTTACTGGCAGAACAGGTAGAAAGTGCTCTGATTAACCTGGGCGGCAATGTCCTTGCTGTAGGTACTAAGCCGGATACCACCCCTTTTCTTATTGGAATTCAAAAGCCCTTTGCAGAAAGTGGCATTGCTGAAACAACAGTTTCTATTTCAAACTCTTCTGCAGTAACTTCCGGCATTTACGAAAGATATTTTGAAGAAAAAGGTGTACTTTATCATCACATTCTTGATCCGCAAACCGGCTATCCCGTTGATAATGAACTGGCATCTGTTACAATTTTATCTGCTTCTTCCACTGATGGAGATGCCTTATCTACCTCCTGTCTCTTACTGGGACTTGAGGATGGAATGGCACTTATCGAATCCTTGCCGGATATCGAAGCACTTTTTATTACAAAAGACGGAAGTCTGCATTATACAAGCGGCTTCCCAAAACATGACTAAAAACGTCTCAAATTCTCCCCGGCTCCTCACTACATTCGAGCAAATTCTTATTACATAAAGAAAAAACAACAGGAAACTCCTCTTATTCGGAATTTCCTGCCGTTTTTTCTTTTTTATAACTTAAATAATTGCCTTTTTCGGGCATTTTTCTTTACATGCTCCACAACCGGTACATTTTTCCTGATCAATAATTGCATGGAAATTCTCTACCTTAATTGCCTCCGACGGACAATTCTTTACACAAATTCCACATCCAATACAGCCTACGGTACATGCTTTCATTGTCACAGGTCCCTTATCCTTAGAACTACATGCCACAATATGTTTCGCCTCATAAGGCACTAAGGAAATCAGATTCTTTGGACAAACCGCAATACACTTGCCGCACGCCTTACATTTTTCTTTATCAACTACTGCTATTCCATTCTCTACATGAATTGCATCAAAGGGACAAGCCTTTACACAGGAACCATAACCTAAACATCCATAATTGCAGGATTTAGCACCTCCGTTTGGTACAAAGCTAAGCATTCTGCAATCTTCAATTCCTGTATACTCATAATCCAGTTTTGTTTTTTCACAGTCTCCCTGACAGTGTACAAAAGCCACCATTCGCTCTGTTTCTTCTGCTTCCACGCCCATAATTTGTGCAATAACTTTACCTACCGGTTCTCCACCTACAGGACAGGCATTTACCGGCGCCTCCCCCTTTGCTATCGCTGCTGCAAGACCGGAACATCCCGGAAATCCACAACCACCACAATTGTTTCCCGGAAGAGCTTCAAGCACTGCTTCTTCTTTTTCATCTACTTCTACTTTAAATTTAATCGCTGCTGCTCCCAAAAAGAGACCAATGAACAGTCCAATGCCTCCAATCAGCAGAGTAGCTGTCAATATTCCTGTAATACTCATTTTAACAACCACACCTTTCTCTTCATCTGCGAATTTGTACCTTTTCTACTACAAAAGTCCTGAGAATCCACAAAATGCAATTGCCATCAAACCTGCTGTCAAAAGCACAATCGGCATTCCTTTAAAAGATTCCGGTACATCATTGTATTCCATCTTCTCGCGCAACCCTGCCAGAATAACAATGGCTATCATAAATCCTACTGCTGTTGCAAATCCGTTCACAACTCCTGTCAGAACTCCATATTCTTTCTGTACATTGGTAATCGCTACACCGAGTACTGCACAGTTTGTAGTAATCAAGGGCAGATAAACCCCCAGTGCTTCGTACAGTGAAGGCATAAACTTCTTTAAAAACATTTCTACAAATTGTACCAATGCCGCAATAATCAGAATAAATACAATCGTCTGTAAATATGTAAGATTTAACGGCTCCAGCACATAAGTATAAATAGCTCCTGTTACTGCCGAAGAAAGTGTAATAACAAATACTACTGCTGCTCCCATTCCGGTAGCTGTACTTGTTTTTTTCGATACTCCAAGAAACGGACAGAGACCGAAAAACTGACTTAATACTACATTACTGACCAGTGAGGAACTAACCAATATTACTAGTAAATCTTTTACGCTGTCAAACATTTCTCCCCCTCCTATTCCTTCTCTGTTGCATCAGCCGCAGAACTCACTTCTTTTACGGATGTATCGTAAAAACGGTGACTGCATCCGCTGTCAGCACAGTTCATACAGTCATGAGAACAACCGGACTGGATTTTCGACATATCTTTGCCCTTTTTCTCACCATTAATCTTTATTTTGTTCTGAATGGCAGTCAACACTGCAAGAACAAAAAACGCTCCCGGTGCCAGTACCATAATTTTAGCAGGTACATACCAGTCAGGCATAATGTAAACTCCAAATACTGCACCTTCACCGATTAATTCACGAATTGCACCAATACAGGTTAAGGCAACCGTAAATCCAAGTCCCATACCCAATCCGTCAAAAAAGGAAGGGATTACCGGATTTTTATAGGCATAAGCTTCCGCACGTCCCAAAATAATGCAGTTTACTACGATTAGCGGAATATAAATTCCAAGTGCACTATACAAAAACGGAATATACGCCTGCAACAGTAACTGTACTACAGTAACAAAAGACGCAATAATTACGATAAATGCCGGAATACGCACTTTATCCGGTATAATTTTTCTAAGTAATGAAATAAACACATTACTCAGTGCCAATACAACTGTCGTTGTCAATCCCATTCCAAGTCCGTTTATTGCAGAAACTGTAACGGCAAGAGTAGGGCACATACCTAACATCAATACAAACGTAGGGTTTTCTTTTAAAATACCATTTAACAATCTTTCTTTTGCACTATTCATTTCCGTCACCTCCAAGCAGTACTGTATGGAACACTTCCAGACCTGCATTAACTGCATTTGTAACCGCCTTCGTTGTAATGGTTGCACCACTGATAGCATCAATCTGATTATCCATTACAGCACCTGTCTTGGTATACTCAAACTGTGATACCGCTTTTCCTTCAAATTGAGGTTGCAAATCACTCTCCGCCTTCATACCAAGACCCGGAGTTTCTGCAATCTCTAAAATAGAAATACCGTTCAGTACACCATCCACAGTTACACCTACTGTCAATTTAATATCACCACCATAGCCTTCATGAGAAGTCACTGTAATGCAATATCCTAAAAGCTTTCCATCGCTTCCAAGTGCCTGTACAACCTCTTCAATTGTCACTCCACTAATACCAGCCTCTTTTAAAACAGTTTCCACAGTCATCATATCAATTTCTACGCTCTCAAACTGTTCTCCCATATCAAATACTGCTGCAAATGCTTCCTGCCTGTTTTTTTCTTCCTGCACTGCAATCGGTTCTTTTGTTACCTCATACACAACACTGAGAATCAATCCTGCAAAAAGTGTAATCATAAATAAAATAAATGTATCTTTCAGCATATTTTTCATCGTTTTTCTCCTCCTTTACCAAATGCTTTCGGAAGAGTTACTTTCTCAATCAGAGGCACTAAAAGATTGCTTATGATAATTGCATAAGAAACACCCTCTGCCGATGGACTGTAAAGACGGAAAATTCCTGTTAAAATTCCAAGCAGTATACCATATACATACTGTCCTCTCTTAGTAATCGGTCTGGTCACATAATCTGTTGCCATAAAGAAAGCACCGAGCATAAGTCCCCCTCCTGCAAGCTGTGCAGCAAGGAAAGCAGGGTCAAATCCATGTCCGCCAAAAACTGCTACAAACAATACAAAAGTTCCAATATATGTACCCGGAATTCTCAAATCAATAATTCCCGTAATTAACAAAAAACATGCTCCGACTAAAATAGCAAGCATAGATGTTTCACCAATGGTTCCTGCTGTTTTTCCAAGAAACATATCCAAAATATCCACATTACCGCCTTCTTTTAATATTGCAAGCGGTGTAGCTCCTGTATAACCGTCAACATTACAATCAAAATTTGTCATTAAGGAAGTAAAAGAAATTAAGAGAAAGCATCTTCCCCCCAGTGCCGGGTTCATAAAATTCTGCCCCAAACCACCAAAAAGCATTTTTACAACCAAAATGGCAAACATTGCACCAATCACACCAATCCAAAGCGGTGCAGCTACCGGAAGATTCATTGCCAGCAACATTCCCGTTACAACTGCAGACCAGTCTCCTATCGTAATTGATTTTTTCACTAAAACACAATACAGATATTCTGTTAAAACCGCTGCCCCCACTGTAAGTGCTATATGAAACAGCGCGCGTATTCCAAAATTATAAATTCCAAAACCTGCAGCAGGAAGCAGAGCAAGAACAACCGCCATCATGATGCTGTTTGTGGATACATCGGATCTGATATGCGGATTCGATGATACTTTCAGTAATTTATTCATCTGTGCTTTTCCCCCTATTTTTTCTTCTTTGCCAGCTGCATTTTACGCATGGACTTAATAGACTGTGTCAATGTTCTCTTCGCCGGACATACAAAACTGCAACAGCCACATTCACAGCATTCCATACCGTTTAGTTTAATAAAAGTTTCCTCATCATAATGCTCTGCTGCCGATGCCACCTTACTTGGCACAATTCTTCCCGGACATACCTCTACACACCGCCCACAATTAATACATGCCGTAGGTTTCATTGCCGAAACATCATCTTTTGAAAGACAAAGCAATGCAGATGCCGTCTTCGTTGTCGGAACATCCAAATCAAAAATGCCAAATCCCATCATCGGACCACCGGATATAATTTTTTCCGGTTCTGTTTTAAATCCGCCTGCTTCTTCGATTAATTCGTGATAATTCGTACCGATACGCACTTTAAAGTTGCGTGGGTCGGCAATAGCATCACCTGTCACAGTTACAATTCTTTCCATCAACGGTCTGCCTTCCATCACCGCCCGATAAATTGCTACCTCTGTGTCCACATTATTTACTACACAGCCGGCATCTGCCGGAAGCATGGCAGAATTGATGGCACGCCCCGTCACCGCATAAATAAGATGTCTCTCCGACCCCTGCGGATATTTTGTTTTCAATGCTTTTACACTGATTTTAGGCTCGTCCTTTGTCAATTTTTTTAGTAATTCAATGCAATCAGGTTTATTGTCCTCCACTGCAAGAATTCCTCTCGCTTTATCAAACAGTTTCAGAGAAACCTTTAATCCTCCAATCAGTTTTTCAGGCTCTTCTATCATTCTTCGATAATCGGAGGTAAGATATGGCTCACACTCCGCACAATTTACAATTACATATTCAATTTTTTCCGGTTCTTTGGGAGAAAGTTTAATAAAAGTCGGGAAACCAGCTCCTCCCATACCAACAATTCCTGCTTCTTTTACCGCTTCAATAATGTCTTCTTTTGTCATCTCTTCAAACGGTTTTACCGGTCCATATTCTACTTCCTCATATAAACCATCGTTTTCTACAACAATACTCATTACATTGTCACCGGTTACTACACGTCTCTCTTCAATTGCCTTTACGGTTCCTGATACCGTGGCGTAAACCGGTGCGGAAACAAAGCCAGTTGCTTCTGCAATCTTCTGTCCCGTCAAAACCCTGTCTCCTTTTTTTACAATTGGAGTTGCAGGTGCTCCTATGTGCTGTGATAACGGATATACCAAATCTCCTTTGGGTAAAACCTCTTTTATTGGTTTATCTTTGGATAAGTCTTTTCCATCGTAAGGGTGTATTCCGCCCACAAACGTTAATTTAGCCATTTGCTGCCCTTCTTTCCTCATATAGTAAGTGATAAAAAAATATCATTTCATATCTATAAATATACTAAATTTTAACGAAAAAAACTACTGTATTTTGAAAATTTATGGTATATTAATTACATTAGTGGTTGAGAGGCAGGAATCTGATATATCACATTCGGACTCGCTTTCGCTCCATTCGGAACGTAGCAGTACTAGGCTTGTAAATAACACAAGCCAAGGACTGACGTTCCTCTAGGGTCCTCATTGCGATATATCAGATTCCTGCCACGGAAGGCTGTGAAATGTAATTGTAACTAATATATCTTGGTAAGGAGAGGTTATTGAATGAAGACGGTACGAAAAAAACTGGAGAATTTCTCTTGTGAATATCCTTTGGAGAAAATAGCTCCTCTTGACAGTATATTGTTTGTGGATATTGAGACTACCGGATTTACGGCCAAGTCTTCTTCTTTGTATTTAATTGGCTGCGCCCATTATGGGGAAGACGGATGGTATATCCGGCAGTGGTTTGCGGATAGTCCTGATGACGAAAAGGATTTATTGGTCGCTTTTTTCGAGTTTGCTAAGGCTTTTTCTCATTTAATGCATTTTAATGGGAATAATTTTGATTTGCCATTTTTGCTTCAAAAATGTGCACAGTATGAACTTAACTATACATTTGATTCTTTTGAAGGGATAGATATTTATAAGAGGACAGCACCCTTTAAGTATTTTTTGAAACTTCCAAACTGTAAACAAAAGACTATTGAGCTTTTTTTAGGCATTAACCGTATTGACACCTTTTCCGGTGGAGAACTTATCAGTGTATATCATGATTATGTGAAAAAGCCTACAGAATTTGGATTAAAAGCTCTGCTTCAACACAATTTTGACGATATGCAGGGAATGCTTTCCATTCTGCCAATACTCTCCTACTATGATCTATTTAATGGTGGACTTCGTGCAAAAAAAGTACAGGCAAATTATTATAAAGATATCAACGGTTCAAAACGTCAGGAAGTTTTGATTAATTTGAAGTTTACTTCTCCTCTTCCTGTTGCCGTTTCCTTTGGTTCTTCCGGCTGTTATTTTACGGGACGTGAATTAGAAGGAACTTTAAAAGTCCCCCTTTATGAAGAGGAAATGAAATATTTCTATGCTAACTATAAAGATTATTACTATCTTCCGGGCGAAGATTTAGCTATGCATAAGTCTGTGGCTACTTTTGTAGACAGTAAACACCGTACACAGGCAAACGCTGCTAACTGTTATACGAGAAAATTTTCTTCTTATCTTCCTCAATGGGAAATATTATTTGAACCATTTTTCAAAAGGGAATATAAAAGTAAGGAACTGTTTTTTGAATTAACTGATGAATTAAAAACAGACCGGACAGCATTCACATCCTATGCAAAGCATATAATAAGTATGTTGTCAACTTCTTATTAATCCTTAGCCTTTTGTATAATTTCTTAAAACAATATTAAAAGAGCTGTCGCACATCTACGACAGCTCTTTTAATATTATTTTAAGATAATTTATGGTTTCTCATAATAAAACGAATTTTTACGATTAAAACCTACATCTTTGTGATTAATAATCTGTTCTGTACTTCCAATAAACAACACACCACCGGGTGCTAACGCTCTCTGATATTTACGGAATATTTCATCTTTCGCTTCTTCCGTAAAATAAATCAAAACATTACGACATACAATCATATGCCATCCGGACTGGTAATCATCTTTCAAAAGATTATGTTTCTTAAATTCCACTCTTGCTTTGATTTCCGGAGAAATCTCATAAAACATCCCATTTTTAGTGAAATACTTTTTCTTCAGATCATCCGGTACAGACGCAATACTTTTCTCAGGATAAAGTCCGGCTTTTGCCTTTGCAATCACCTGTTCGTCTATATCAGTAGCATAAATCTTAATCTGATTTAACGGAATATGTCTGGATAATGCCATAACCAGAGAATATGGTTCATCCCCCGTGGAACATGCAGCACTCCAAATTTTTAAATTTTTACCGAATTTATTAATCAGCTCCGGAATAATCTCCTTATCCATAAGCTGCCACTGGTCGGGATTACGGTAAAACTCTGATACGTTAATCGTCAGATAATTTACAAACTCATCAAACATCTGCTTATCATCTTTGATTGCCTGCACATATTTATCATAACCTACAATTTTATGTTTTGCTATCAACGTATCAATACGACGTTTCATCTGCTTTTCTTTATAAGCATTCAAATCAATCATTGTAAGCTCATATACGGCTTTTTTTAAATATTCATAATCATATGCCATGAAAATAACCCCTATGTAAAAAGTCTCCGTTATGGTAACATTTCTAATACTGTCCACCACATACCGATACTTTTATTATTTAAAATACATTCCTATACGAAATTCTTCATATAGGAATGTTTATTATTATTTATTCTTCTGTTCCTTCTTCTGCAATAACTGCATCAATATCTACAGAAACAACATCTTCATCAGATTCTTCTTTTGCTTCTGTCTTTTCCGGAGCAAACATTGCTT
This sequence comes from Lachnospiraceae bacterium, assembly GCA_017437065.1. GTDB lineage: Bacteria > Bacillota > Clostridia > Lachnospirales > Lachnospiraceae > RGIG3002. Next base: position 180,913 of record JAFSBX010000076.1, on the reverse strand, counting down.
TCACACTTAAGCTGATTTTTTTATCTTCTTCATTAAAGTCTACAACTTTAGCTGTTACTTCATCACCTGCTTTTAATACATCAGATGGCTTGTCCACATGATCTTTTGCAATCTGTGAAACATGAAGTAATGCATCAATGCCCGGTTCTAATTCGATAAATGCACCAAAATCTGTCATTCTTGCAACAGTACCTGTTACTACATTGCCTACTGCATATTTTTCAGCTGCATCTTTCCATGGATTTGCATCTTCAAATTTTAAGCTGAGTGCAATTTTGTTTCCTGTAATTTCTTTAATAAGAACTTTAACTGCATCGCCAACTTTGAATACTTTCTTCGGATTTTCTACTCTGCCCCATGACATTTCGGAAATGTGAAGTAATCCGTCAGCACCGCCTAAATCAATAAATGCACCGAAATCTGTCACATTTTTAACAGTTCCTTCTACTACATCACCAGCTTTAATCTTTGCAAACAATTCTTCCTGTAATTTTGCTTTTTCAGCAGCTACAAGCTGTCTGCGGTCACCAATATATCTTCTTCTCTTTGGATTATATTCGCTAATTACAAACTCAATTTCCTGTCCTGCATACTTTGTTAAATCTTTTTCATAAGTATCAGAAACAAGGCTTGCCGGAATGAAAATTCTTACTTCATCAACAATTACACTTAAACCACCGTCAAGTACCTGAGAAACTGTTGCTTTTAATACTTCTTTGTTATTAAATGCTTCTTCAATTCTCTTATTTCCTCTGTCGGCTGCAAGTCTCTTATAAGTAAGAATAACCTGTCCTTCTCCATCATTTACCTTTAATACTTTTACTTCCATAGTATCGCCGGCTTTTACAACTGTAGTCAAATCTACATTCGGTTCGTTTGTGTATTCATTACGTGTAAGAATACCGTCTGACTTATATCCGATGTTCAGCACAATTTCTTCCGGTTTCACATCGATTACTGTACCTTCGACTACCTCTCCTGCATGTATTGTCTTTAATGATTCCTCTAACATTTGTTCAAAAGTTAATTCTGACATAATTTTGAACCTCCTCGATAATATTATTTGGGGTGGATGCCCCGGCAGTGATTCCTATCAGTCGAACAGCTTTAGGTAATTCTAAATGTAAGTCATCCAGTGTCTGTATGAAATAGGTGTGTTCACATTCCTTGCTGCATATTTCATATAATTTGCGCGTATTGGAACTGTGCTTACCGCCTATTACTATCATGACATCGACTAAAGCAGCTATCTCCTTTGCCTCTGTCTGCCTTTCCTCCGTTGCGTTACATATAGTATTCACAACACTAACATTGTAACCTTTTTTCTGAAAAATTTCAACTAATTCTTTAAATTTGTTGTAGTTAAATGTCGTTTGGGCAACCATACAGATTTTTTCGTCATTTTCTGCCTTAAATTTTTCAGCTTCTTCCTCTGATTCAATGACAACGGCAGGTGTCTGTGACCACCCTTTGATTCCTTCTACCTCCGGATGATTTTCATTACCGATAATTACGATTTTACTGCCCTGTCCACTTTCCTTCTCTACAATCGTATGAATTCTTTTTACAAAGGGGCAGGTTGCATCTACACACGCAAGTCCCTGTTTTTCTATAATCTGATAGATTTCTTTTGGCACACCATGAGAACGGATAATTACTGTCCCTTCCTTAATTTTTGCCAAATCATCGGCAGTTTCAATCACAGAAACGCCTTTTTTTTCCAAGTCTTTTACAACTTCTTCATTATGAATAATCGGTCCGTATGTGTAAATTTTTCCTCCCTTTTCCACCTCTTCATATACCGTCTGCACGGCACGCTTCACACCAAAACAAAATCCTGCACTTTTGGCAAGTCTTACTTCCATAATTCTTCACCCTTTTCCTTCATTTACAGCATTGCCTTTTGCATTCCGTAATTATTTTACTTACAAAGGGAAATTATTTTTTCTACCACTTCATCAATTGTCATATCGGAAGAATCCACCAAAACCGCATCTTCTGCCTGCTTTAAAGGTGAAATTTCTCTTGTCATGTCTCTGTGGTCTCTTTCAATAATATCCTGTTCAATTTTGTCTAAATCACAACTCTCTCCCTTTTGTGTTAACTCATCAAAACGGCGTTTGGCACGTACGGCTGAACTGGCGGTCAAATATACTTTTGTATCTGCCTCAGGAAGCACGCATGTTCCAATGTCCCTTCCATCCATAACGACATCTGCTTTTTTTGCCAGCTCTTTTTGCAATTGCACCAGTTTCTCACGTACTTTTCCATTGGCACTGCTAACAGATGCCATATTTCCTACTTCTTCTGTACGGATAAGACCATTTACATTTTCTCCATTTAAGAGAACAATCTGCTCACCGTCTCTATATTCTATGGAAATATCAGCTTTTTTACATACTTGTTCAATTTTTTCCGTATCCTCTTTTGTCACACCGTTTCGAATAAGGAAAAGTGCCATTGCACGATACATTGCTCCCGTATCTACATAAATATAATTCATCTGTTTTGCAATTTTCTTTGCAATCGTACTTTTTCCGGCTCCTGCCGGTCCGTCAATCGCTATATTATAACTCATCTTTGCTCCTATCCGCCTGTCATAAGGCTCTTTCATTTTTTATTTTTTACCTTTTTTTCTCTTTTCTGCCTCTCAAGACCAATTATTTTCCCATGTGCTTTTCTGCCACGCTGCTTCCTGCCAGATATCCGGTAGACCATGCAATCTGCAAATTGAAACCACCGGTCAGTGCATCTACATCCAATACTTCTCCTGCAAAATACAATCCCGATACTTTTTTTGATTCCATGGTAGACGGATTGACATCCTTTACACTGACGCCACCCATCGTAATAATTGCTTCTTTTATATCACGGGTACCTGTAATAGTCAATGGCAGTTTTTTTATAAGAGATACAAACTGCTTTCTTTCTTCCTTTAAAATCTCATTTACTTTTTTATCCGGATGAATCCCTGACAATTCTACCATAACAGGTATTAGTTTTGCCGGAAACAAACCATTTATGGCATTTTTAAACTGCTTATTTTTGTTTTCTTCAAAATCTCTTAAAATTCTTTTATCCAGCTGTTCTTCTGAAAGTGCCGGCTTTAAATCAATATAAAGCTCTGCCTGCTTCGCTTTTGCTTTTTTAGCGTAAAAACTGCTGGCACTTAATATCAGCGGACCACTCACACCAAAATGGGTAAACAGCATTTCTCCAAAACCGGAATACAATTCCTTCTTTCCTTCTTTTAAAACAACAGACACATTTTTCAGGGAAAGTCCCTGTAAACTCTTACACCACTCTTCTTCTACCGTAAGCGGCACCAATGCCGGAACCGGTTCTTTCAGTTTATGTCCTGTTTCCTCCGCAAAACGATAACCGTCTCCGGTAGAACCGGTCAACGGATAGGATATACCTCCGGTTGCCACAATAACCGCATCTGCTGCTATTTTACTTCCATCCTCCAATAAAACACCTGTGATGTTTTCATCCCACAATAACTTCTTTACCGGGGCATTTAAATGTATCTCTACCTCTGCTTCTTTTAACTTTCGTGTCATTGCCGCAATCACATCAGAAGAATGATCCGACACCGGAAATACTCTTTCCCCACGTTCTGTTTTCAGAGGACAACCTGCTTTTTCAAAAAAATTCATCACCGACTGATTATCAAATGTATAAAAGGAACTATACATAAATTTTTCATTACTGATTACATTTTGAAATAATCCTTCTATATCACAGGCATTTGTTACATTACATCTGCCTTTCCCTGTAATGAAAACCTTTTTTCCTAATTTTTCATTTTTTTCATATAATATTACTTCATTTTTTTCCTGCGGTAAGTCTGATGCTTTCTGCTCTTTTTGTTTGAAAGCATTTGCCGCCGCATACGCTGCCATCATCCCCGCAGCTCCACCACCGATTATTACTATTCTGCTCATTCGTTTTATTCCTTTTTTAATGAGGACTGATGAAACATATTATCCTCATCAATAAAATTTATTTCATCATTTAAATATACCTGATAATTATTCCATACATATTCTAACTGTTCCAGATTGTTCTTTACTTCTTCCGGCCGCTTCATACAAAGTGCAACCACAAGTGCATTAATGACGCTTAATGGTGCTACTAACGAATCTACAATGGAAACCATGTCACTTCTTGCTAACAAATTACAGGAAGAATACAAATTCATTGGAGAATGAATACTGTCTGTAATGGTAATGACTTTCGCATTTCTGTCATTTGCAAATTCCATTGCTTTTAATGTTCTCATGGAATAACGAGGAAAACTGATTCCGATAATCGCATCATTTTCATCAATTCTTATCATTTGTTCAAACATTTCGCTGACACTTGTAGAACACAATAACTGTACTCCACCCCGAATCATATGCAGATAAAAATGTAAAAACTCCGCTAACGGTTCACAACTTCGTATTCCAATAATATAAATATTCTTCGCATTTAATATAATCTCTACTGCCGTTTCAAAGGCTGCCACATCCAGATTTTCAATCGTATGCTGAATCTTTTCCATGTCTGCACTTAATACCGAATTTATAATTTCGGACTGGGAACTTTTTCCATATTTTACTCCCATTTTATGTACAGTATTCAGTTTATTTTTTACCCATTCTGCCAATGCCTGCTGAAACTCCGGGTATCCGTCATACCCCAAACCTGATGCAAAACGAACTACCGTAGATTCACTGATTCCCAATGTTTCTCCTATTTTTGCAGCTGTCATAAAAACAGCTTGGTCATAGTGTTCTTCAATATATGCAGCTATCAATTTATGACTTTTGCTCATGGAACTGTAACGTGCATTCATTCTTTCTATGATGTCATTTTGATTTTCCATGTCACCCATGTCTTTTTCCTATCCCGTTTTAAAAACCTTCTTCTGTTACTTAAAAGCAGTTTCGGTTTTGCCCGAAACTGCTTTCTTTATTGCTTACTCTTTTGTTTAATTCAGATAATTATACCGGATAAGCTCCGTTTTTTGTATCTGCCTGAGTCATATCCACTTTATCCTGCTGTGCCTGACGATATTTGAAGAAGTCAGTAGCAACCTGTGGGAATAAAGCATAGGATAAAACGTCTTCATCCTGCTGCTTCCATTCTTTCATTTCGGATTCAATCTTATCAAGCTCTTTCTCAATAAGATCAGCCGGACGGCATGTAATACGTTTTTCACCCGGAATAACCTTGTCAATTACTTCCTGATTCATCGGTTTTACTGTCTGACCATATTCACCACGAAGAACTGCTTTTGTTTCTTTTGTAGCCATTTTGTAACGTTCTCCCATAAGTACGTTAAATACAGCCTGTGTACCAACGATCTGTGAAGAAGGTGTTACAAGTGGCGGTTCACCTAAGTCTTTACGAACTGCAGGGATTTCTTTTAATACATCATAGTATTTATCTTCTGCATTCTGTTCTTTCAACTGGCTCACCATGTTGGATAACATTCCACCCGGTACCTGGTAAAGAAGAGTCTTAATATCAACACCCATAACCTTCGGGTTAAGGAGTCCGTTTGCAAGACACTCGTCTCTGTAAGGACGGAAGTAATCAGCGATTTCTGCAAGTAAGTTCTGATCGTAACCTGTATCGTACTCTGTTCCTTTGAAAGTTTCAACCATAACTTCTGTAGCCGGCTGTGATGTTCCCATAGCGAACGGAGACATAGCACAGTCGATAACATCTACACCTGCTTCTACTGCTTTTAAGTATGTCATACTTGCTACACCGGAAGTATAGTGTGTATGTAACTGGATAGGAAGTTTTGTTACACTCTTCATTGCAGAAATTAATTCTGTTGCTTTGTAAGGAACTAAAAGACCGGCCATATCCTTGATACAAATGGAATCTGCTCCCATTTCTTCAATCTTTTTAGCCATATCTGTCCAGTATTCCAAAGTATAAGCATCACCTAATGTGTAAGAAAGAGCGATCTGTGCATGACCTCTTCCTTCCTGCTTTTTGATTTTGTTTGTTGCATCAACTGCTGCCTGTAAGTTACGTAAATCGTTCAGACAGTCAAAGATACGGATAATATCAATACCGTTTGCTACAGATTTCTGTACGAAGTAATCTACCACGTCATCTGCATAAGGTCTGTAACCCAAAATGTTCTGACCTCTGAATAACATCTGTAATTTTGTATTTTTAAACTCATCTCTTAACTTTCTGAGTCTGTCCCATGGATCTTCTTTTAAGAAACGAAGAGATGCATCAAATGTAGCACCACCCCAGCACTCTACTGAATGATAGCCGACTTTATCCATTTTGGAAGCAATCGGGAGCATGAATTCAGTAGGCATTCTTGTTGCGATTAATGACTGATGAGCATCACGCAAAATTGTTTCCGTAATTTTAATCGGTTTTTTCACCTGCTCTGACATAATCTGTTTCCTCCTGTTTTTCTATAATAATAAGTCTTAAACAATTCCAAATACAGCCATAAAGGTTCCGGCTGCTACCGCAGTACCAATAACACCTGCTACGTTAGGTCCCATAGCATGCATTAATAAGAAGTTTGTAGGATCTGCTTCCGCACCAACCTTCTGGGATACTCTGGCCGCCATAGGCACCGCAGATACACCCGCAGAACCGATTAACGGATTTACTTTACCCTTTGTTGCCACGCACATAATCTTACCAAACAAAATACCCGCTGCCGTACCAAATGCAAATGCAACTAAACCTAATGCAACGATTTTTAATGTAGTCACATTTAAGAAAGCTTCTGCACTTGTTGTTGCACCTACGGATGTACCAAGTAAAATAACTACAATGTACATAAGTGCATTAGATGCAGTATCTGTAAGCTGTCTTACCACACCGGACTCTCTAAAGAGGTTTCCGAGCATTAACATACCAACAAGTGGAGCTGTTGTAGGAAGAATCATACTTACAACAATCGTTACGATAATCGGGAAAAGAATCTTTTCCAGTTTAGAAACCGGACGAAGCTGTCCCATTTTAATTTTACGTTCTTTTTCCGTTGTTAACGCTTTCATAATCGGAGGCTGAATAATCGGTACCAGTGACATATAGGAATATGCCGCTACCGCAATCGGTCCCAGCAATGCTGTCTGTCCCAGCTTACTTGCAAGGAAGATAGATGTCGGTCCGTCCGCACCACCAATAATAGAAATAGCCGCAGCCGCTTTGTCATTAAATCCTAATGCAATTGCTCCGAAATAAGCTGCGAAAATACCAAACTGTGCTGCTGCACCAAGTAAAAAGCTCCTAGGATTTGCAATGAGTGGTCCAAAGTCTGTCATTGCACCTACCCCCATGAAGATAAGGGAAGGTAAAATTGCCCATTCATCTAAAAGATAGAAATAGTGAAGCAGTCCGCCTGCTGCCTCTTCTGTGGGTGCTGCCATAATATCCGGGTAGATATTTACTAACAGCATACCAAATGCTATCGGGGTTAATAACAATGGTTCAAACCCTTTAGCGATAGCTAAATAGAGAAATACACAAGCTACCACAATCATCAGATAGTTTCCCCATGTAAGATTGAAAAAAGCTGTCTGATGAATGAGGTTGCCTAAAGTAGACATTATGTAATCCATTTCTTAACCTCCTGTTGTTGTGTGCCTATAAACCTTCCTTCAGGTTTATGACATTAGTTTAATGTTGCCAGTACTGCGCCTGCTTCTACAGCATCGCCTACAGCTACATCAATACTTGCTACCGTACCATCTTCCGGTGCAACAACAGGAATTTCCATTTTCATAGCTTCAATAATAACTACAGCATCGCCTTTTTTCACTGCCTGACCTACGTTTGCTTCAATTTTGAATACTTTACCTGCTGCGCCTGCTTCTACTTTAATGCTTCCTGTGCCGCCTGCCGGTGCTGCTGCCACTGGTGCAGGAGCCGCTTTCGGTGCTGCAGCCGGAGCTGCTTTTGGTGCCACTGGAGCAGAAACTACAGGAGCGCCTGCAGTTGTACCTTCTTCTACTACAACATTATATACGTTGCCGTTTACGGTAATTGTATAATTTTTCATCTCAATATCCTCCTAAACTATACGGCATTCTGCCATTTATTCTTATTTGCTTTACGAATGGATCTTACTACCAGTCCGTCCGTTGTTGTTCTGCCTTCACTTGCTGCAATTGCCGCTGCAATAACTGCCACAAGCTCTAAATCATCCTTAAGATTCTCTTCCTGTGCCGGTGCTGCCTCTGCTGCCGAAGCAGGTGCTGCTGCCACCGGTGCTGCCTTGGGTGCTTCTACCTTTTCAGCAGTTTTCTTATTTTTTCTATTCTCAAAGACAGAAATGATTTTAAAGCCATAAATAATAAAGCAAATTAAAATTAATACTACGAAAACAGTTCCCATACCAAGCAACGTATTTAATGCTGCTCTTTCCATGGATTCACCAAAAGTATAAATTACGTTGGTTGTAATACCTTCAACTGCTTTTTCGCCTAAAATTACTTCTACAACAGCATTGTGTTCTGTTCCTTCGATTGTTACATTAATGACTGCTCTTTCCTCGTCAATATCCGTCTCAGAACTTATAATACCTTTATAATCACCAATATCTTCACTGGCTTTATTAAAGCTTTCCACTGCATCCAGATAAAACTCATATTCTGTTCCTTCCAACTGCTGTGCCTGCCCACTTGCTGCAAGCTTTACCGTTGTCTGAACACACTGTGTTGCCACTTTAACAGCTTCCTCTTGTGAAAGCAATGTTTTCTCCGGCTCTTTCGTTCCACAGCCGGTAAGCCCGAAGATACAAGTAATCATACCTAATATTAATAAATGTTTTTTCATATTAAGTATCATCCTTTCTTAAACTGTACCATGTTTTTTTGCCGGACGTTCTTCTCTTTTTGTAAACAGCATTTCAAATGCACTGATTACATATTTTCTTGTGTCAGCCGGAGCAACGATAGCATCTACATATCCTCTCTTAGCTGCACTGTTTACACTTGTCTGAAGTTCTTTGTACTCTGCTGCTTTTTCTTTAATTACATCAGCGCCCTGACCTTCGTACATGATTTTTGCTGCAAGTTCAGCTTCCATTGTACCGATTTCCGCAGTATTCCATGCATAAGTCATGTCAGCTCCGATTGCTTTGGAGTTCATTGTCACATAAGCGCTTCCGAAAGCTTTACCGATAACTACATTTACCTTTGGTACAGTTGCATTTGCAAATGCATATGTAAGACGGGCTGCTGCTTTCGCAATTTTCTTTTCTGCACAGGTAGTTGCTTTGAATCCTTTCACATTTGTAAGTGTAAGTACCGGAATTTCAAATGCATCACAGAAGTTCACGAAATCTGCTGCTTTATCGCATCCCTTCGGAGATAATACTGCATCAAATTTCTCTGCCACTTTACCGTCTTCTCCGTAAATTTCAGTTCTGTTTGCTACTGCACCTACTGTCATTCCGTTTAATTTGATGAATGCAGTTACCATATCTTTTGCACAGTTTTCTTTTACTTCGAATACTTTTCCGTTATCAGAAATCTGAGACAATGCAATGAGAGTATCTCCTACACATCCTTCCATGTTCTCACATGCTCTGTTTAAATCATCTGTGCATTCTTCATAAGAAGCATCATCTTCATTGTTAGAAGGAAGCATGGAAACCAGTTCTCTGATTTTTGTAAAAATAGTTGCTTCATCAGCTACTACATCCACAATACCTGCTTCTTCGCTCTGGAATGCAGCAGAAGAAGTATCACACTTTGTAATATTATTTCCGTCTAATGCATTTGGTGCATTTACGAATAATTTTGCTTTTTTCTCTTCCATGAAAGTGAAGTCTGTTAAAGTCGGCATTAAAGCAAGGCCACCGCCACAGTTTCCAAAAATTGCAGTAATCTGTGGAATCACACCGGAAGCCAGTGCCTGTTTCTTATAAATCTCACCGAAACCGTTCAGTGCATCTGTTGCCTCCTGCAGTCTAAGTCCTGCACAGTCAAGAAGTCCGATAACCGGTGCTCCCATTTTCATGGCAAGATCATAGAGGTTTGCGATTTTCTTAGCATGCATTTCACCAATAGATCCGTTCATAACGGATGCATCCTGGCTGTACACATACACAAGACTTCCATTAATTACTCCGTATCCGGTAACCACACCGTCAGAAGGAGTTTCTGTTTGTTTCATGTTAAAATCAGTTGCTCTTGCAGTTACAAGTGCACCAATCTCCACAAAACTGTTGTCATCGAGTAAAGCATTAATTCTTTTGCCCGCTTGTGAAGTATTACTCATATTTCAGCCCTCCGTTTTATATTAATAAAAATAATACCAGCAAATTCTGCCCTTTTTCAGGACATGCTTATACACAAAATCCGTTGCCAAATCAAAAATTAACGAATTTTGCGTACTGTATCAGTATATCACACTTCCGACAAGTAGTATAGTGAATTTTTTTCCTTTTTTTACTATTTTTTTCGAATCATTTCATCTATTCGCCATACTTCTCGGCCTGATTTTTAATCAGTTCCGCATCATCAAAATAATTAATGCGCATTGCATTTTTTACTTCACTCAATGTCTGTGCAGCCTCTTCTCTTGCCTTCTCAGAACCTTTTTTCAAAATATTATAAATTTCCGGAATATCTTTTTCGTATTCTTTTCTGCGGTTTCTGATTGGTTCTAACTCTTCCTGCATTACATTATTGAGAAGCTTCTTCACCTTCACGTCACCAAGTCCGCCTCTCTGGTAATGTGCCTTCAATTCATCCAGATTTGCATATTCCGGTAAGTAACGTTCAAAATGCTCATCTTTACAAAATGCATCCAAATATGTAAATACTGTGTTTCCTTCAATATGTCCCGGATCACTTACCTGTAAATGGGTAGGGTCTGTATACATACTCATAATTTTCTTTCTCACATCATCTGCTGTATCCGCAAGGTAAATACAGTTTCCTAAAGACTTACTCATTTTTGCTTTTCCGTCGATACCCGGCAGACGCATACAAGCCTGATTCTGTGGCAACAATGCTTCCGGTTCTACCAATACTTCTGAATATACAGAATTAAATTTACGCACAATTTCTCTTGTCTGTTCGATCATCGGAAGCTGATCATCACCTACCGGAACCGTAGTAGCCTTAAACGCTGTAATATCTGCCGCCTGACTGATCGGATATGTAAAAAATCCTACCGGAATACTTGCTTCAAAATTACGCATCTGAATTTCCGCTTTTACCGTAGGATTTCTCTGCAATCTGGAAACTGTAACCAAATCCATGTAATAAAAAGTAAGCTCACAAAGCTCCGAAATCTGTGACTGAATAAATAAAGTAGATTTTGCCGGGTCTAATCCGCAGGACAAATAATCCAAAGCTACTTCAATAATGTTCTGACGTACCTTTTCCGGATTTTCGATATTATCCGTAAGTGCCTGTGCATCTGCAATCATAATAAATGTCTTGTCATACTCTCCGGAATTTTGCAATTCCACTCTTCTTTTCAAAGAACCCACATAATGTCCCACATGCAGTCTTCCTGTAGGTCTGTCACCTGTTAAAATAATTTTACCCATGTTTTCCTCTCATTCTGCCGCCCGCTATCAGTCAGCTATTTATATTCTGTATTTTTATTCCTCATTCCGAAAAAAAGCGCTGTTCACAGCAACAGCGCTTAGTTTCCACAAGCTTTAGTATAACAAGAAACCCTGCTTTTTACAACCCAAAATTCCATAATACTTTTTCCAGACACCACCGAAAATCAATCGCTTCCACCGCATCTTCCGTTACCACCATTTTGGTCAGATAAACGATATCCCCTACCTTATATTGTATTTTTCCTATCGTAGTACCTTCTTCCACGGGTGCTGTCAGTTTATCCTCTATTTCATAAGTAATTTCCACCTGCTCGTCATCTCTCAAAAGCAGCCCTTCTCTAACGCCTTCAGCCTCGTAATTATCCACAGAATCCACGCTGCCATTTTCCTCCTCCTTTCCTTCCGGTACCTTAATATTAGTATATGCCTTTTCCCCAATTTCAGCCGTCTGTCCATTCTCTACCGGCAATGGCGTAAGTTTTTTTTCATCAATTTCTGTTTCCGAAAAGCTGTGATATTCATAATTTTCCAGTCCATATCCCATTAATTCTTTTGTGTCACTCCATTTATATGTCTTATTGTTTGGCCAGCCACAGGCAAGTAATGCCACCACAAAGGTTTTTCCGTCTTTTCTGAGTGCTCCTACATAACAGTACCCCGCCTTGGAAGTAAAGCCCGTTTTACCGGATAATGCTCCATCCATCATATTCAAAAATGCATTATGATTGTTACATGAAAAATAACGGCTTCCCGTATTCATTTCTCCACTGCTCTCATTCTTTACATAATTTGAAAAACTGTAAGAAGGTGTCCGGGTTATTTCCAAAAAGTCTTCTTTTTTTTCTGAAGTTTCAATACAATAGGACATAATTTTTGCCAAATCCCGTGCTGTCGTGGAATGAAATTTTCCTGTCTCACTCACTTCTGCATCCAATCCGTTCGGTGTAATAAAATAAGTATCAAAACATCCGATATCCCTTGCCTTCTGATTCATCATTTTAGCGAAACCTTCCACACTGCCGCCCACATGTTCGGCAATTGCCACTGCACTGTCGTTATGAGATTCCAGCATAAGGGAATACAATAAATCTTTCAATTTATAGTATTCTCCGCTCCTCACAGATAAATGTACTTTCGGCATTCCTGCCGCATAAGAAGATACCTCTACAAAATCCTCAACATTACTGTTTTCCAATGCAACAATACATGTCATAATTTTCGTGGTACTCGCCATCGCCATAATCTGATCTTCATTTTTCCCATAGAGAACTCTTCCCGAATCTGCATCCATCAAAACTGCTGACTGAGCGTAAAGATTTAATTTCGTCTCCGTGTTCTCTTCCTCTTTCGCATAACAATTCAGTATGAGAAAGGGCTGCAGACTGAGATAAATAAATACAACAATACACAGTCGTATCACTTTTTCCATAAATATGTATACTGCCTTTTTTCTTATATCAACCTAAGTATATGCACACATTTTCTTTTTCTTGCTTTCTCATTTTTAAGTTGTTACACTTATTAATAATATGAATAAAAATAGGAGTTTTTTATGATTATCAAAAACGGACTTGTATTTACGGAAAGTAATACGTTTGAACCACTTACAATATATACCAACAACGATATCATTGTTTCACTGAACGAGCCTGATGTTTCCGATTCACTTTTTGATTCTGCCGATACTGTGGACGCTTCCGGCTGTTACGTCATTCCCGGGCTTACGGACATTCATTTTCACGGTTGTAACGGTTACGACTTTTGTGACAATGACCTGAAAGCTTATCAGGCGATGGCAGAATTTTGTCTTACTCATGGTGTCACATCCATTTGTCCCGCCACAATGACCTTGTCTGCATCGGAATTAACGCATATATGTCGTACCGCTGCCACTTTCCATGCCAGTCAAAAAACTGTCACTTCTCCTCTCCAGGCAGATTTGATTGGCATTCACATGGAAGGACCTTTCATCAGCCTGTCAAAACGAGGTGCTCAAAACAAGTCATATATTAAAAATCCTGACAGTTCCTTCATCCTTCAATGGCTTGAGGCCTCTAACGGTCTGGTAAAGTTGATTTCCCTTGCACCGGAATTATCGGGAGCACTTTCCTGTATTCAGGAATTCAAAAACAAGGTTATGTTTTCTATCGCACATTCAGAGGCAGATTATCAAACTGCCAAAACTGCCATGGATGCCGGTGCACTCCATGTCACTCACCTTTACAATGCCATGCCGCCCTTTCACCATAGGGATACCGGCATCGTTGGTGCTGCCTTTGATTCAAAGAACTGCTATGTGGAGCTTATCTGCGACGGTATTCACGTTTCCGCCCCGGCAGTCCGTGCCGCTTTTCAGCTTTTTGAAAACCGGGTAATATTAATCAGTGACAGTATGAGAGCTGCCGGAAAACCGGACGGTACTTATTCTTTAGGCGGGCAAACGGTAACTGTTACCGGCAGACACGCAAGACTTAGCGATGGCACACTTGCAGGAAGTGTCACCCCTTTATTTGAATGTATGAAAATTGCTGTTTCTTTTGGCATCCCACTGGAAACGGCAATTGCCGCTGCCACCATACATCCCTGCCGCTCCATTGGAATGGACAATCTTTACGGAAGTATTCTTCCCGGCAAAAAAGCTCATTTTCTTTTATTAGACAAACAGACTTTAGAAATAAAGCACATCATAAAAGGTCAGCTTTTGAACTGACCTTTTATTTTTAACCCATCATATTTTTTTCCTTCTGTCTGTACTCTTGCTTCTGCAAAATATCTATTGTATGATGATGTCATGTCTTCTTTTCTTTAAGACAACTAATATAAGTAAGATTGGAGATTATCTTGTGAAACAGAAAGCAAAAAAACTTTTAGAATATTGGTATCTTATTATAATTATCGGTCTTGTTTTATTTGAGGCTGCCGTGTTTTTGGGTCTTGGCGACAAAAGTTATATCGCCACTACAGATAATTTAGATTTGTTTATTCCCCATCTCAGAATGCTGAATTTATCAGGCACTTTCTTTACACAGGGAGATTTACTGCCAATTTTAGGAGGAGTAACCAGGGACAATTTCGGTTCTGAGTTTTCTCTCTATAATTTACTGTATATGATTCTACCTGCGTATTACGCATATATTGTGGGATATTTTCTCAGCATTGTAATTTCCATGGTTTCAGTTTATCTTCTGGCAAAAGAAGTACTTACCGACTTTACAAAATACAAACCTGTTGCTTTGCTGTTTGGACTGATTTATGGAATTTTACCTGTATTTCCTGCTTACGGATTTGCTTTTGCTTCTATTCCGTTTGCAGCACTACTCATCATAAAGCTGTACAAAAAAGTGGACTGGCGTGTATTATTGTTACTGTTTTTTTATCCTGTGATTTCTTATTTTTCTTATTTTGGATTTTTTATTTTAGGATATTTGGTAGTATTCACGGCTTTCGACTGGATTCGCAACAAAAAATGCAATAAAGGATTGTTGTGCTCCATTCCCGTTCTTTCCTTAGGATACATCCTTTTGGAATACCGCCTGTTCCGTTCCATTCTTCTTGATGATACGGTAACCATACGCAGCAGTATGGTTATGGCAGATTTGAATTTTAAAGAAATACTGGATATGATGATTGACGGTTTTATAAACAGCACCTTCCATGCCGGAGACTCACATAAATATTTTGTACTTCCGCTGGTGCTTTTCTACTTTGTAATACAAAATGCTCTTTATATTAAGAAGAAAGAATACAAAAAGCTGTTTACCGATATTTTCAATCTACTGTTTTATTTTATCATTTTCAACAGTATTATTTACGGATTGTATTACTGGGCACCTTTAAGAGATTTTCTGACGGCTCTCATACCTCCGTTAGAAGGATTCCAGTTCTACCGTACTCTGTTTTTCAATCCTTTTCTTTGGTATGCACTACTATTTATCATAGTAAAGCGACTGTATGACCGCAAAGAAAAATGGAACAGGGGACTGGCCAATCTCATTGCCTTTGTGGCATTATTCCTGGTAGTAATTATGCCTGCCATGTATAACGACTTTTACTATACCTGTTATTATAGTGCTTACAAGCTTGTAAAGAATACAGAAGTTGACATGTTAAATTATGAAGAATTTTATTCCGAAGACTTATTTACTACCATTAAAGAAGAAATCGGATACAATGGAGAATATTGTGCAGCTTACGGCTTCCAGCCGGGTATTCTGACGTACAACGGCATTTCCGCACTGGATGGTTATTTAGGATTTTATTCTGAAGAATATAAACAGAATTTCCGTAAAATCATTGCTCCGGCACTGGAAAAGAGTCCTTACTTCAAAAGCTACTTCGATAACTGGGGGGCAAGAGCCTATATTTTCCCGGGATTTGACAATAATTCTTATCTGCCTTCCCGAAACCTGACTCTGCCGGATTCAAACCTCTATATTGATACAGAAAGCTTTAAAGCGTTAAATGGTGTATACCTGTTTTCCCGCTTTGAAATTACCAATGCAACGACACTCTCCCTTGACTGTATCGGTAGTTTCACAAATGAATCCTCCCCTTATACCATTTATGTATACAAAGCAAAATAGGAATGATATTCTATCCAAAACCAACCGAAACAGGATAAAACTGTCATTTTACGCGAATTGACAACCTTACTTCAAAATGCTATGATAACTTTGTTTGTTTTTGTTTATAAATATTTTTTTAGTAATATATCGCGCATATAGCGCAGAAAGAGGACTTTATGCCAATTAGAATTCATAACTTCGGCGGAATTTTAGGATGGAACGCAAAAAAATATCTTCCTCGCCTCGCCAGCAACAGTTATTTGAAATTACAGTTTATAACACGTGGTAAATCACAAAAGAAATATATTGACTACTTTATGAACAAGGAAGAAATTCCGAAACCAAATATTGTCAATCTGGAAACCATTAACCGTTGTAACTCCACCTGTGAGTTTTGTACCGCTAATAAAAACGCTGAAAAACGTCCTTACAAACGTATGGAAGACGAACTTTATTACAGTATTATTGACCAGCTTCGCGACTGGGATTACCGCGGACATTTAACTCTTTATGGAAACAATGAACCATGGCTGGATACCAGAATTGTAGAATTTCATAAATATGCAAGAGAACAGCTTCCGAATGCCTTTATTTTCATGTCAACCAACGGACTACTTTTGGATATTGAAAAGACAAAGCAGATTGTTCCTTATGTGAATCAGCTGATTATTAATAACTATTGTCTGGATATGAAATTACATCCAAACGTAAAGGAAGTTTACGATTATGTAAAAGCTCATCCGGATGAATTTAAGGATGTAGATATTTTAATTCAGATGCGTTATTTAAAGGAAGTACTGACAAACCGTGCCGGAAGTGCTCCAAATAAACAGGCAACAGAAAAAGTCATTAAAGAAACCTGTCTTATGCCGTTTACGGATATGTGGATTATGCCAAATGGCAAACTGGGAATTTGCTGCTGTGATAACTTTGAGGTAACGGATTTCGGCGATTTACATGAAATATCCCTGAAAGAAGCATGGAACAGCCCAAAATATCAGGAGCTTCGTACCAAAATCAAAGACGGACGCCAAAACTATCCGTTCTGTAAACACTGTGATTTCATTGATGCAGGATTAAGAATGGATGCCGTTAATGATATCTTGAAAAATAGTGAAACCATGCATGGTGCAAGACAGTCCATGTTCAGAAAATAATATAATATATTTTAAGAGTGTTTATTTTCAGATTTTATCTGTAAAAATAGACACTCTTTCCTTTTATCCTTATTCCATTTATCTGTGTCAGATTTCAAAAAAGAACAGCTCTCATTTAGTCTAAGAACTGTTCTCTCCTCTTCAATTCATTTTTTATTTTTCTTCGTGATACTCTTTTTCCGTATTTACACTCCAGATATTTGACTTGTCTTTCTTACCGCTCAGAATATTTTTTACAGTTTCAAAAGAAGTCACCATGGAATGGTCAATGTTATTATATCTGTGCTGCCCATTACGTCCTACACAGTAAAGATTCTCAATCGTATTCAGATAATCAACCAGCTTATCCATTTCATCATAAGTATCAAAGTATGCCGGATAAGCCTTCTTTACCCATTCTGCGTGTGTATCGATTACCTCATCCGCACTGTCGATTAGTCCCATTTTTACCATTTCATTTACTGCCATTTTAGAGAACTCTTCTTCTGACATATTCCAGAATTCATCCCCCTCATTGCAGAAATATTCCAAACCAACCCATACGGTTTTTTCCAAATCTTTTACCATATATGGAGACCAGTTATTATAAATCTGGAAACGTCCCATCTTTACAGTACGGTCATGCACATATACCCAGTTATCCGGCACAATATTCCCTACTGTCTTAATTTTTGTCTTATTTTTCAAATTCAGCTTCGGAATAAGCACACCCAATGTCATATAATCACGATATGGAAGTCCTGCTGCAATACGGGCCGGTTCAGCCGGAACATCATTCATACCGCCCACCAGATCTTTAATCGGCATGGAGGAAATCACGATATCGCCTTCCATGGTCTTCTTCTCACCATTCTGCTCATATTGAATGCCGGTAATAACGTTCTGCGCATTCTTTGTCACGCCTACCACTTTAGCATGCTTTAAAATAGTACCACCCAGTTTTTCAATTTCTTCTGCTGTTACATCCCAAAGCTGTCCCGGGCCTAACTTCGGATAGCTAAAAGATTCGATAAGGGAGGTTTCTACATGACGATTCTTTTTTTTCGGAAGCATTTTTCCAAATACATCCTTAATAATTGCTATAATCGACAATCCTTTTACACGCTGTGCACCCCAACTGGGATCAATTTCACTGGGATGACGTCCCCAAAGGTTTGCAGTATAATTTTCAAAAAACATAGAATACAGTTTTTTACCAAAACGATTAATATAAAAATCTTCCAAAGACTTTTCTTCTCTCTTGAAAAGCAGGCTCTTCAAATAACTGAATACAGCCTGTACCGTATTAATAAATCCCATATTAATGAACAACTCCGGCTTCAGTTGAATCGGATAGTCAAAGAACTTACTGTCAAAGAAAATACGTGACACACGGTTTCTGTGCAGCATAACTCTGTCTGTCTGTTCCGGATTTGGTCCGCCTGCTGCCAACGGAATCTGACGTTCCAACGCAATATCATCCCAGGATGGCGCTCCCTGCATCGGTAACATATGGTTCCACCAATCATTTACATCAGACACTCTTGAAAAAAAGCGGTGTCCTCCCATGTCCATTCGGTTACCTTTATAATTAACGGTTTTGGAAATACCTCCCATATCCCCGCTTTCTTCAAACACAACTACTTCCACATCTTCTTTTGCTTTGCTAAGAAGCTCATACGCCGCTGTAAGTCCTGCCGGACCTGCTCCAATCACTAATATTTTCTTCATCTTCAACCTCCATTTGTCCCCTAACTGAAATTCAGACTATCAACTATTTTTTATATATTAAGCTGCAACTGGACTTCCTCTTCTGCCTGATGCTTAAATTCCTCTACCTGTACCGGATTTAACTCCGGCAGTTCCTCCAATGATTTTAACCCAAAACTACGCAAAAACTGCTCTGTCGTACCAAACAAAAGCGGTTTTCCCGGGGCATCCATTCTTCCAATTTCTTTAATCAAATCAAACTCAACAAGCCGGTTTATCGCATGATCACAGCTTACACCTCTGACACGCTCAATTTCCAACCTTGTTACAGGCTGTTTATATGCTACAATCGACAAAGTTTCCAGTAAAGCATCTGTCAGAGTAAGTTTTTTTGGCGCTTTTGCAATCTTAATCAAATACTCATACAAATTGCTCTTTGTACAAAGCTGCACACTCCCATCCAGTTCAATCATTGAAATTCCTCTGTCAGCTTTTTCATACCGTTCTTTCATCCCGACAAGTATTTTCTCTGTTTCCTGTACATCTTTTTCAATAACCTCTGCCAGTTTCTCTACTTCAACCGAATCACCCATTGTAAACAAAATTGCTTCAATGACTGCTTCTGCCTTTTGTTTGTTCACTTCCTAACCTCAACTTTCCCTCAGGCTTATTTCAATATCATCAAAGATATTTTCCTGCACAATATCAATCTTCCCTATCTTCATAAGTTCCAAAATAACTAAAAAGGTTACGATTACTTCCATTTTACTGTGCTGCCTCTCCAGTAATTTGCGAAAACTGCATGTTCTGTGTTCCCTTATGTATTCCTCTACAAACAGGGTTTTCTCATCCATGTCAATTTCGTCCTTCTCAATCTTTCCGAAGGTACTTCTTACCGGATCAATCTTGTCCTCCTGCTTTTTCACAATGGATTTAAATATTTCATGCAACTTACTCAGTGTCATATCGCCAAGCAATTCTTCATAATTAATTGGCGGTCTGTAATCTGCCACTTCCTTCGGCATTGTCTGCTCTCTGTAAAAACTCCCTGCCGCATCTACCTGCTTGTCCTTTAATTCAAAGGACATATATTTATACATTTTATATTCCAACAGCTTCTGTACCAGTTCTGCCCTCGGATCTTCCTCTTCTCCCTCTTCATTTACTTCCTTAGGAAGAAGCATCCGGCATTTAATATCAAGAAGTGTAGCCGCCATAACAAGGAATTCACTCATTATGTTCATATCTTCTGTTTCCATCTGCTTGATATAATCAAGATACTGTTCCGTAATTTCTACAATTGGAATATCATAAATATCAACTTTATTCTTATCTATCAGGTGCAGAAGTAAATCCAACGGACCTTCAAACACTTCCAACTTCACCGGAATTGCCATATTTGTGCTCCATTCCTTTGTACATACAGCCATATAAGCATTCATGTACAAAAATAACACGCCTTTACACAAAGACGCTATTCTATTGTACTAATAAATGACAGCAATTTCAAGTATTCTGTGCGAATTCTTATCTGTCTGCCTTCAAATAGACCACATGCAGTTCTCCGGGGTTAAAAAGACGTACCGGAATTGTATGTGTTCCAAGTCCTCTGCTTAACAGCATGGTACATCTTTGCTTATGAAATATTCCCCCATCATATTTAGGGAACAGCCTGCATGCAGGCGACAATACACCGCCAAGAAACGGAATTCTGACAATTCCACCATGTACATGCCCCGAAAGCACTAAATCTGCTCCCCACTCAGAATATTTTTCAAAATAATCCGGATTATGGGCAAGCAATATATTAAAATTACCCGGATTGGGTTCCCCCAGAATTGTCTTTAAATAATTTGCTTCCATCTTTTGTACTTTAAAGCGTTTATAAAACCATTTGTCAATTTGAGAACCATAAATGCAAATTCCATACTTCTCAAATTCTATTTTTTCATTTACTAACGGAATAATATTTTCATGCTTCACTGCTTCCCAGTAATCCTGATGCATAGAACCGTATACCTCAGGATATAAGCCTAATCGGTGCTCATGATTTCCGATGCCATATATAACTTTATATTTTTCCGCCAATGTCTTCAAAAACGAAACTGTCCCGCTAAAATCTGCTCCCGGATGGGCATTCAACATATCTCCCGCTATCAGAATCAAATCAGGATGTGCCTTTTCAATGGCAGCAATCAATTTTCGGTTTTCTTTTCCAAAGGTTTTATTGTGTAAATCGGACAGCACTACAACTGTCATGTCCTTTTTGATATTCCCTGACAAGAAAGTGGTTTCTTTTGTTACAAATCGATGTGTATCACAAATTATCACACCAATCAGCAATAAAACCAGAAACACTCCACCCCAAAGAACAAATTCTATCATGTATACTCCCATCTGCCTGCTTTTTCAGGCATTTTGTTATTAGTATAAAAATTGTCGCCTTCCCACCACTTGGCCGGCACAATTTCCTATTACATAAAATATGTGACTGTTTCTGATTCATTATCAGACACACATAGAAGTAATTATACCACAAACCCTCTTTTTATAAAAGAAAATATAACAGACCTTCCTTTAAATAATCAGTGTACTTGGCTTTTTCCACTGTTTCTCCATAAATAATCGGCACACTCCCCACTTTCTTTCCATGCAAACTATATACCGCTTCTCCCGCCGCCTGCCCCTTCTCTATTGGTGCCTGTGCGTATTCCGGCAACCGGATACTCTTCTCTATTTTTCCCAAATCATTTCCTTCAATGTCCACATAACGAAATTCTCCTTCAAACATAAGTGGAACCTGCTTTTCCACACCCCCCTGTACTGTAAGCATTCCCGGACCTTTTTCATTAGCATCCACATAAATATCACAGACGTCAAATCCATAATTCAACAGCGTTGCTGCATCCTGAAAACGAACTTTATAATCCGGTGCTGCCATAACAACCGCTATTAAGTCCACCCCGTCTTTAGACGCAGTCGCTGACAGACAATACTTTGCCTTACTTGTAGAACCTGTTTTTAATCCTGTTGCCCATTCATACTGTCGTAACAGCTTATTTGTACTGGAAAGTGTAAAGTTAGAACTCCCTTTATTGGTAACATGGGTAATATCTTCCATCCAGATTTGCGTATAATCAAATATTTGCGGATATTTGGTTGTCAGTTCTCTCGACATAATAGAAATATCTCTTGCTGAAGTATAATGATTATCTGAATTTGTAAGTCCACAACAATCTTCAAAATGTGTATTATCCATTCCAAGATCTACTGCTTTTGCATTCATTTTCGCCACAAATTCCTCTTCACTTCCGGCAATATGTTCTGCTACCGCTACACTGGCATCATTCCCTGACGCTACGACAATACATTTTATCATCGTTTCTAACGTCTGCACTTCTCCTTCTTCCAAAAACACCTGTGATCCACCCATGGATTTTGCATGAGCACTGGTGGTAACCTGATCAGAAAGATTTATTTTCCCTGCCTCTAAATGTTCAAATATTAAAAGAAGCGTCATAATTTTCGTAATACTTGCCGGACTCCTTCTTGTGTCCGCATCCTGTTCAAAAATCACTTTTCCCGTAGAAGCTTCTATCAAAATTGCCGATGGTGCCGCTATGGATACCTGTGCAGCAAAAGTGGGCATACTACATTGCACAAGCACAACACATGCCAACACAGTCGCCACACATCTTCTCAGAATTCTCTTTCCCATATTTCCTGCCCCAACTTATTTCCCTTGCTCTATATTTATGTTCTATATAAAGCAAATAGAACACAAAAAGCCCCTCCGTTTCCGGAAGAGCCTTGACAACCCGCAAGAATTGCTTATTTTTCTAAAATACCCGCGAAATTGCGTTTCACGCAATTTTGCCGAATGAAACTCGCAAGAGTTTCATTCTAATACCAGCGCGCCTTAAAACTCTGATATTTATCAGCTATTTTCACGCGATATTCTTTTATCTGTACATTTAATACTTTATATAACTGAATAATATAATCTACAGCAACAACACACAAAATAATCTGACAGGCACGAACACCATAACCTGTACTATATGTATCGATAAATCCCATTACTTTACCGTGTAAAAATGTTACAATGATAATTCCATAAAATCCCCATGCAATTGTACTTTCCAGGCAAATAATTCCTTTATAATTACAAGGTTTATCATTATAATCCCACCATAATTCACCCAGTGCCTTAATCATAAATTTACCAACTATAAATTCAAAAACAGTAGCCGCTATTGCTCCAACAAAATAAACTACAACCAGATTTCCACTGAATGGTTTAAGTAAAAAATAACCTATAACAGCTCCAAATCCATAAATTGGACAGAATGGACTTTTTGCAAATCCTCTGTTTGTAATTTTTTTATTACAGAATGACATATATATAGATTCCACAAGCCATCCTAACATACTATAAATGATAAAAGCTGATATTAAATGGTACACATCAGTACCTAAAAGTTCCCATGACCACATCTCTTTTTCTCCCTTAAGTATTTCTCTCTATGATTTATTGTCCTTCGCCAACAAACTTTGTAACTTCCCCAGCGTCACAAAAGTGTTGCTACATTCGAGAATTTCTCATTACACAACAAAATCCTTGGCATATGGCCAAGGATTTGTCAGTTTAATTAGTTATATTTACGTTTTCTAGCTGCTTCAGATTTTTTCTTACGTTTTACGCTTGGTTTTTCGTAATGCTCTCTTTTGCGGATTTCCTGCTGGATACCTGCTTTTGCACAACTTCTTTTAAAACGACGTAAAGCGCTATCTAAAGTCTCGTTTTCTTTTACGATTACGTTTGACATGATTACACCTGACCTCCCTTCAGTCCCTCAAAGTTACACGACTGATTGGGTTAATTTTTGCTTCCGAGCATTAATTACCCATCTGCACAAATCATATTATAACACAAAAACCCTATACGTCAACTACTTTTTGAGAAATTATAACTGTCCTTCTAAAATTTTTGCAGCTTCTGCTACTGCCTGCGGTATTCCTGCCGGATTTTTACCGCCTGCCTGTGCCATATTCGGGCGTCCGCCGCCGCCACCGCCAACAAGTCCTGCGATGCCTTTGATCAGATTTCCTGCATGTGCACCTTTACTCATTGCTCCGTCTGTTACCATGGCAATCAGATTTACTTTGCCATCCATATCAGAAGCGAGAACAACTACACCTTCGCCTAATTTATCTTTTAACTGGTCTCCCAGATCACGAAGCCCGTTCATATCTACACCGGATACACTTGTTGCAAGAAGTTTTACACCTTTTACTTCCACAACCTTGTCCATAACGTCTCCAAGTGCTTCTTTGGCTGCTTTGCTCTTTAAGGATTCATTTTCACTCTGAAGAGCTTTCATTTCTGCCATTAAATGCTCTAATTTTTCCAGCAGATTTGCCGGTGTTGCTTTTACCGTCTTCGCTGCCTTTTCTATTGTTTCCTCTAACTGTGCATAATATGCAAATACACCGTTTCCTGTCAGTGCCTCAATTCTTCTCACACCGGCTGCTACACCGCTTTCGGATACAATCTTGAATGCATTAATCACACCTGTGTTGGCAACATGTGTACCGCCACAAAGCTCAATGGAGAAATCTCCCATTTTAACAACACGAACCTTTTCGCCGTATTTTTCACCAAACAGTGCCATTGCACCGGATTTCTTAGCTTCTTCAATATCACAAACATCGGTAACAACTGCGATGTTTTCTGCAATTTTTTCATTTACAAGCTTTTCTACTTTGTCTAATTCTTCCTGTGTCATTGCAGAAAAATGACTAAAGTCGAAACGAAGTCTTTCGCCATCCACAAAAGAACCTGCCTGCTCTACATGTGTACCTAATACCGTTCTTAATGCTTTCTGTAAAAGATGGGTTGCACTGTGGTTTTTACAAGTATCTGCACGTCTGTCTGCATCTACTTTTAAGGTAACGGTATCGCCTGTTTTTAACATACCTTTTGTCATTTTACCGATATGTCCCACTTTTCCGCCAAGCAGTTTTACAGTATCCTGTACTACAAATTCACCATTCTCCGTAACAATTACACCTGTATCGGCACACTGTCCACCCATGGTAGCATAAAACGGAGTTTCATCCACAATGACTGTACCTGTCTGACCATCTGTTAAAGCATCTGTAATTTCTGTTTCTGTTGTTAAAACAGAAATCTTTGATGTATGCTCTAATCTGTCGTAACCTACGAACGCAGATGTAATGCTCGGGTCAATGGACTCGTAAACAGTTACATCAGCTCCCATGTAGTTTGTTACTTTTCTTGCTTTTCTGGCTGTTTCTTTCTGTTCTTCCATCGCTGCCTTAAAGCCTTCTTCATCAATGGTAAAGCCCTTTTCTTCCAGAATTTCCATCGTTAAGTCTAACGGGAATCCGTAAGTATCATATAATTTGAATGCATCTGCACCGGAAAGCTGTTTCTTTCCTTCTTTGCTCATAGACTCTTCCATTTCTTCCAAAATAGAAAGTCCCTGATCAATTGTTTTGTTAAATTTGTTTTCTTCCTGTGTTAATACATTGAAGATAAACTCTTTCTTTTCGTCAAGCTCCGGATAACCGTCTTTACATTCTGCAATAACGGTTGCACTTAAGTTTGCAAGGAACTCTCCATCAATTCCTAATTTTCTTCCGTGTCTTGCCGCACGACGGATTAATCTTCTGAGTACATAGCCTCTTCCCTCGTTGGATGGCATAATACCATCAGAAATCATGAATGTAGAAGAACGAATATGGTCTGTAATCAGACGGATGGAAACGTCTTTTGCTTCGTCTGTCTGATAAGTTGCACCTGCAAGCTCACAAATACGGTCACGAATCGCTTTCATGGTATCCACATCAAATACACTGTCTACATCCTGTACTACTACTGCAAGTCTTTCAAGACCCATACCTGTATCAATGTTTTTCTGTGCAAGCTCTGTATAATTGCCGTGTCCGTCGCCGTCAAACTGAGTAAATACGTTGTTCCATACTTCCATGAAGCGGTCACATTCACAGCCTACCTTACAATCCGGTTTGCCACAGCCGTATTTGATACCTCTGTCATAATAAATTTCAGAACAGGGACCGCAAGGACCTGCACCATGTTCCCAGAAGTTATCACAATCTCCGTTTTCATCACGGTAAAATCTTGTGATTTTCTCTCCCGGTACGCCTACTTCTTTTGTCCAAATATCGTAAGCTTCATCATCTTCACAATAAATGGAAGGATATAACCTTTTCGGGTCCATTCCGATAACTTTAGTTAAAAACTCCCAACTCCATGCAATTGCTTCATGTTTGAAGTAGTCACCAAAAGAGAAGTTTCCTAACATTTCGAAGAAAGTAAGATGTCTTGCTGTCTTACCTACATTTTCAATATCACCTGTACGAACACATTTCTGGCAGGTTGTTACTCGCTTTCTGGGCGGAATTTCCTGGCCTGTGAAGTAAGGTTTTAATGGTGCCATACCGGAGTTGATAATCAACAAACTGTTATCATTGTGTGGTACCAGAGAGAAGCTCTTCATTTTCAAATGTTCTTTGCTCTCGAAGAACTCCAGATACATTTTTCGTAATTCGTTTACACCATATGGTTTCATGGTATTTTCCTCCAAGTTCATTTCTATCCGTTACTCATTAAAAAGTAAATTTATCTGCAAAATAAGCATCCAAATCAGCAATTGCCACACGTTCCTGTTCCATGGAATCACGGAAACGAACTGTTACACACTGGTCATTTTCAGATTCGAAGTCATAAGTAATACAGAACGGTGTACCGATTTCGTCCTGACGACGATATCTCTTACCGATGTTTCCTCTGTCATCAAATTCGCAGTTGTATTTTTTAGATAACTGTGCAAATACTTTTTCCGCACCTTCGTTTAATTTCTTAGAAAGCGGAAGCACGCCGATTTTTACCGGTGCAAGTGCCGGATGGAAATGAAGTACAGTACGTACATCACCTTCTCCGATTTCTTCCTCATCATATGCTGCACAAAGGAATGCTAAAACAACACGGTCTGCACCAAGAGAAGGCTCGATAACATACGGTATGTATTTTTCTTTCTTCTCATCATCAAAGTAAGACATATCTTCACCAGATACGTTCTGGTGCTGTGTCAAGTCGTAATCTGTTCTGTCTGCAATACCCCAAAGCTCGCCCCATCCGAACGGGAATAAGAACTCGATATCAGTTGTTCCTTTAGAATAGAAGCAAAGTTCTTCCGGTGAATGATCTCTTAAACGCATTTCCTCTTCTTTGATGCCAAGAGAAAGTAACCAGTCACGGCAGAAACCTCTCCAGTACTGGAACCATTCTAAATCTGTACCAGGCTCACAGAAGAATTCTAATTCCATCTGCTCAAATTCTCTTGTACGGAATGTAAAGTTACCCGGTGTAATTTCGTTACGGAAAGATTTACCAATCTGTCCAATACCGAACGGAATTTTTTTACGGGATGTTCTCTGTACGTTTTTGAAGTTTACAAAAATACCCTGTGCTGTTTCCGGTCTTAAATATACGGTATTTTTCGCATCTTCTGTTACACCCTGGAAGGTTTTGAACATTAAGTTAAACTGACGAATATCTGTAAAATTATGTTTTCCACAAGTCGGACATGGAATGTTTTTGTCTTCCACAAACTGTTTCATCTGTTCCTGACTCCATGAGTCAACAGATTCTTCTAACGTAATGCCATTTTCTGCTGCATAGTCTTCAATTAATTTATCTGCACGGAAACGCTCATGACATTCTTTACAATCCATAAGAGGATCGGAAAATCCTCCCAAATGTCCTGAAGCAACCCAGGCTTGAGGATTCATCAGGATGGCACAGTCCACACCTACGTTATATGGATTTTCCATAACGAATTTCTGCCACCATGCTTTTTTTACGTTATTTTTTAATTCTACACCAAGATTACCATAATCCCATGTATTAGCAAGTCCTCCGTAAATTTCGGAGCCCGGATATACAAATCCTCTTGCTTTTGCTAACGCTACGATTTTTTCCATTGTTTTTTCCATAACTTTATTCTCCATCCTTTTGTTATATATTGAGAACGCTTGGCATTCTTCTTAATTCTAACATTTAACTTACATAATTCCTGCTATTGTATAATGGTCTCCCTATCTTACTCAACGATAAGATAAGCTGCTTCTTCTGCATCAGTCACTCTTGCACTTTTCCCTGACAATACTTCCACGTTGCTGCTTGCATATAATATCTTTGAAGGTGTAACTACTGCAACCGGTTCTTCTAAAATAATAATTTCACAATCTCTCAGTTGCAAAATCTCTTCTTTTCCAATCTGTCCGCCATCTTTCTTTGTGGAAGTAAGCTGTATATCAAAACTAAGCCCTGCTTCATAGGCCTGTGCAATTGTCCCAAAAAACAGAATTTTATCATTAAATTCCGTATATTTTTCAGCATTTGCATAGGTCATGGCAACCGTTACTTTTCCATCTTTTACTTCCAACTTCTCCACGGAAATCCCTTTATCTCCCGAAGCAGAATTAAATGCCGCAACTTCATTCAAAACCATACTCTTCAAATCTTCTACATTATAAAGAGTTTCATCAAAATCCTCTATAATTGTATTAACCACTGCACCGTCCTTTTCAAACTTTACAGAAGTTTCTTCTTTTGCCGTATTCTGTCCACAGGCGCATAAACTGAATATAATTGCCCCGGTCATCAGGATTGCTTTTATTTTCTGTCTTATCATCGTCGCCTCCTTGCAAGTATCGTTCTTTATTATATCCGAGTTACTTATGATTTTCAACATGGTTTTTGTATTGTTTCTAAAACTTCCAAACTTTTAAATGGATAATTCATAAATATTTTTCTGTATCTTGTAGCCGCATATTTCAATTCTGCAAGCACTTCA
Organism: Lachnospiraceae bacterium; assembly: GCA_017437065.1. Taxonomy (GTDB): domain Bacteria; phylum Bacillota; class Clostridia; order Lachnospirales; family Lachnospiraceae; genus RGIG3002. Next base: position 152,025 of record JAFSBX010000076.1, on the reverse strand, counting down.
TTTGTAACTGTAAAGGTATATAACTTTTCGATTGTGGAATTTTCTATATAGGAAAGCGCATATATGGCGGATTCCGAAAACTGCCTTTCTGTAGGGATTCCCGGATACTCTCCATTGACGACAACGGTCTTAATCTCATATATGTAACGTACCAGTTCATTAGAAAGCCCGGGATGCTGCAAAGCACGAAGCGTCTGATATACAAGCTTTAACATCTGTTTTTCGTCATTATTTTCTCTGGTATAATAGTCCGCAATTTCCATAAAATACATGCCGTAATACGCTGCTTCAAAATCTTCCCTCAGAGTTTCAAAATAATTCGATATGGAAACTTCCATAATGTTATAGGAAGTTTTTCCTTCATATAATTTAAACTCTCCAAAGCTGAATGGATTGGTTGCAGCTAAAAGTCTGCTGGTCTGTCTTCTTGCTCCTTTTGCAAAGGCTGAGATTTTTCCTCGTTCTTTCGTTAACAAAACAACGCGCCTATCGTAATCCCCGATAGGCACTGTCTTCAATATGATTCCTGTTAAGATGATCGTCTCCTGCATAATTGCCTGCTTTCCCGACTGCTCTTTCTTGTTCGTTCTGCTCTTTTTCTTTATAAAAAAGATAGTCTTTCGGATCTCCTGTTTTACAAAACTGCTGCCAGTAATTTAATGTTTTCATCTTGCGCCCCCTAATTGTATTGTACTATTAGGGTTCGCTTTTTTCTCATTTCTATTCTAAAAACTTCGCTTAAAACAAATCCGTTTCTTTTTTATCATAGCCAAAATTTTTCAGTAAAAAGTCACTGTCACGCCAGTCTTTTTTCACTTTTACCCAAAGTTGCAGATTTACTTGGATATCCAGCATTTCTTCTATTTCCGGACGAGCCAGACTGCCGATTTTCTTAAGCATGCTTCCCTGTTTTCCGATAATAATTCCTTTGTGGGAATCTCTTTCACAAACGATAGTAGCTTCGATATCACATATTTTTCTCCGATACTTCATGCTTTCAATACTGACTGCCACACCGTGAGGAATTTCATCGTTTAACAGGCGTAATGCTTTTTCTCTGATTAATTCTGCCACAATCTGCCTTTCCGGCTGGTCTGTAACCGTATCTTCATCATAAAATGCCGGACCATACGGAAGATATTTCATAATACAGGAAATCAGAGTTTCCGTATTATCCGCTTTCAGTGCGGATACAGGAACGATTTCTTCAAAATCCATTTCCTTCCGGTAGGTATCAATAAATAATAAAATTTCTTCCTTTTTTACCGTATCAATTTTATTAATTACTAAAATAACAGGTGTTTTCGCCTTTTTCAACTGCTCTATAATGTGTTTTTCACCGGCTCCGATAAAAGTGGTAGGTTCTACCAGCCATAAAATCACATCTACTTCCTTTAAAGTTCGCTCAGCTATATTTACCATATAATCACCCAGCTTATTTTTTGCCTTGTGAATCCCCGGTGTGTCCACAAACACAATTTGTCCTTCTTCGGAAGTATATACTGTCTGAATACGGTTTCTGGTCGTCTGTGGCTTATTGGAAGTAATCGCAATTTTCTGTCCTATCAGACAATTCATCAACGTAGATTTTCCTACATTTGGTCTTCCAATCAATGTTACAAAACCTGATTTAAAATTATTGTTCATTTATTTTCTCCATTCTCGCATAGCGTGCGAATTCGGGTGTATGCTCCATCTTATTTACTTTTCTTAACGGAATAACGGTTCTACTTTCTTAAACATATCCGCAGATTCTTTAATCTTTTCTTCATTTCCGATAACACAGAAGCAATCATCTTCCATAAATGCCTTGATGTATACAGAAAGCCTGCGAATATCTTCTGCACTTGTAGCAAGCAGTTCGTCTCTTTCCTTCTGAATTGCTTCATTACTTAAATCCGTCAGATACGCCCCTAAAGAATAGGTTCCTTTCGCTGCCGGATTCATCGGTACATCCATATCACTGACCGCACCGATAACAAACTGGGTCATTGTACGCTCATCCGCCTGGAAATTTGCAATAAAGTCTGCGGCTTTTTCATATACATCCACTGTTTTCGCAAGATTTGGATCACGATAGGAAACAAAATAACTGTCTCCGGTCTTGCCAAAACCCGACATACAGCCATATGCCCCGCCTTTTACGCGGACATTTACCCACAAATATTCGTAGCCCATCATTACTTTTAATACCTTTAAGGAGCCGGTCGGTTCCAGTCCCTTTTTACGGTAATTTCCGGCACGTCCTACATACTGTACCTGTGAAGATGATGTAAAACCTTCATTTTTAACAGAAATTTCCGGTTCAAAGGTTCCAGTTTCCACAGGACAGTTATACAATTTTTCCTTTAATTCTTCAACTAATTCCGGTAATTTCTCATATCCGTCTTCCGTTGCCGTATAGTCTACCATCAGATTTTCCGGTCGGAAAATACATTTCGTCAGCTCTGTCAGACATTCAATCAATGTTTCTTTCTCTTCTTCAAAGTGATAAGCGATTTTTTCCACAAAACGATTAAAATCCATACCGCCTATTACTTCGGAAATAGCTGCGGATTTTGACTGGTATGACATAGCTCTTCCCATTGCAAAAGAATGACCTGCACTCATAACTGCCGCCTGATTTTTAGAATTCAGTTCTTCCATAATTTCCCGTAAACGTTTCTCATCCGCAAACTTTGTACCTGTCATAATTTCTGTTGCCAATGCAAATGCCTTGTCCAGATTTTCATACAACACTTTTGCCTTTACTTCCAGTGTTACTTTTTGTTTGCTGATATCCTGATTATTTGTATAAATATTGCTTACAACAGACATTCCTCCGGTCTGAATATTCATTTCATTATACAAATCACCATAACTGTAATTTTCCGTATCCATCAATCCCAATACCGCTTTTAATATTCCAAGGTAAGGGAACAGTTTCGCCGGCACATTTTCCAAATCAAAAACCAAACGTAAATATCCGATATGATTTGTAAAAATGTCATGGAACAAAATGGTGGTATCTTTGCTTTTCCGCACATCATTCACAGGCATTTCTGCTTCTTTTTTCAAGTCTTCTCTCTTTAAAAGAGGAATCTTTGCCAAATCTTCCGGCTTTTCTTCTGCCTCCTGATACTCCTTCAATGCTTGTGTATCTTCTACAATTTTCTGAATCTGTTCTTTACTCAAAGAAGCTTTATACTCAGCAAGTTTCTTAGCCAGTGCCTCATCTTCCTTTACTCCCAGACCTTTCTCAGGTTTTAAGATAAGCAGGGATTTATGTGAATTATCCAGAAGGTATGTGCGGATTAACTGTTCAAAATAATCCGTATCTATCTTTTCTTTTACAGCTTTGTAGGTATCGTTTGCTTCCACATGAATAAATGGTTTGCTGTCATCATACAGCCAGCTGTCCAACATACGAAGCCCATACATCAAACCTTTCGGATAAGAACCAAAGTCTGCTTCTCTATATTTAAATTCATAATAATTCAGGCCTGCACGAAGTGCTTTTTTATCCAATCCGTTCTCCACAAGACCTTTTAAAACCTCATGAATTGTATTCGTAAATTCTTCTTTTTGCTCTACGTTCGCATTTTTTGCAACTACACTGAAATAGGGTTGTTTTATTCCATCCTCATACATGCTGTATACATCTTTACCAATTCCCTTATCAATCAATGCCTGCTTTAACGGAGCTCCCGGTGCAGAACAAATCGCATAATCCAATACACTGAATGCAATCGAAAGTTCTTCGTCCAGACTATCCTTTAACATAATATTATATGCTAAATAGGTATTGTCCTTTTCCGATTCCTCTTCTGTTATCGGATAAGAACACTCCATCTCTCTCATACTTTCAAATACACTCTGCGTTTTTATAGAAGAATCTATCTCCAGATAATCGTATTTTGACAAATATTCCCTATCAATAAAATCCAGTTTTTCTGCCATATCCATGTTTCCGTACAAGTAAATATAACTGTTGCTCGGATGATAATAACGGCTGTGGAATCCCAAAAACTGTTCATACGTCAAATCCGGAATGTTTTTCGGATCACCGCCGGATTCCGTACTGTAAGTATTGTCCGGGTAAAGTGATGTCATAATTTGGCGATAAAGTACATCGTCCGGTGAAGAAAAGGCACCCTTCATTTCATTATAAACTACACCATTTAATGTAAGGTCGTCATTTTCATCCTCCATTTCATAGTGCCAGCCTTCCTGCATGAAAATTTTCTTCTCTTTATAAATATTCGGATGGAATACTGCATCCAGATATACATTGCAAAGGTTCTGGAAATCCGTGTCATTACAGCTTGCCAGCGGATAAACAGTCTTGTCCGGATAAGTCATAGCATTTAAAAAGGTGTTCAAAGAACCTTTTACCAACTCTACAAACGGATCTTTTACCGGATATTTTTCGGAACCGCAAAGTACGGAGTGTTCCAGAATGTGCGCCACACCTGTACTGTCTTCCGGTGGCGTACGGAATCCGATATAGAAAACTTTATTTTCATCATCATTTGAAAGCAAAGCAACTCTTGCGCCGGTCTTTTTATGACGCAGGAGATAGCTCATGGAATTTAAATCTTCAATTCTTCTTTTTTCAATTATTTCATAACTTGTTAATTGTTCAATCTGCATTGGTGTGTACTCTCCTTGTTGTGTTTGTTTCGTACGGACGTGTCGAGCCTGATATAGTTCCTGTCTGAACGCGCTTTCGCTCCACTCCGAACGCAACAGTACTAGGCTTGTAAAAAACACAAGCCAAGTGCTGGCGTTCTCCAAGGGTTCATACAGGAACTATATCAGTCTCGACACTGGTCTTTGACAAAATAGCATTATTCCACTAAACATCAATGTTCCACTATTTCACACCGGGAACATAAGTAGTGCCATCTTTGGAAAGGTTATTTCCTGAATTACAATTCCTTTCGTTTTTTTCTCCTCCGGGGGGATTGTGATGAAATCCTGAATTTTGTAAAGCTTCTCTTCATAAACTTCTTTTTGCTTTCCGAAGATATTTTTTTTCTTTATTAACTCGCTCACTTTTATTTTGACTTTGAGCTGTTCATAGGTGCGTGCTGAAAAGCTTTTGGGGTTCATGTAATAGAAGTGGCTTTCCAGTGTTGTTGTCATGTCAATTTCTTTGGTCATATAATGTTCTATGATTGCCTTAATTTTGAAAGATATGTCTGCGTGATCCATGATTTCTTCATAGGAATATTTACCGCCAAGATAAATATTTCCCGCATCCTGCATAACATATTTATAATCTTTATATTCCTGCCTGTTCTGACTCCCCATTTATACTCCTTTTCCTATCTTAATCGTTGCTGTCATTTTCAATGTACTCTATGTTATCTCCACTCATCCGGACTGCTTCCACGATATCTTCCAGTTTTATTCCTGTTTCTTCTGCAAGTTCCTTAGGTGTGATTTTTCTACCAAAACTTTCTGCCAGCTCTTTTGCCTTATCAGAAATATCATTCACACGGTCAGCCATTTTTTTATCCATTTCTTCCGCATTGGTATTTTCCGTAATATAATCTTCCATAGCATCCATCATCAGTTTTCCCATCATTCCATCTGCTTCGGAAGGATGTTCCAGACAACCAATCTGTGTTACCCCCAGCGTCACTGCCAGATTCCCTTCTCCGATTAAATCCTCCAGAAATACACCTTGCCCGGCATACAATTTTGCGACATCTACCACCTGCGGAATGTAAATTTCTATCAGTTGTCTTTGTGCATCTGCATCTCCTGCCATAGCTGACATGGTAATGGCTTCTTTTTCTCCCTGACTAAAAGTTTTAAGGGCTTCAATCTCTGCTAAATACTCATCTAAATAATTTTTGTCTTCCTCACTCAGATAATCGTCTAAATCTACCGGTTCACCTATTCCTATTTTATGTTTCACAAGATAGTCCAATACCAGCTCCAGCTGTTCTTCTTTTAAGTTCTGTGAAGCAAAGGCTTCCTCTACTTCTTCTTTTGAAATACAGTTTCCGTTGTCCTTTGCCCTGTTTACCACTTCCTGAAGTGTCTTTGCAAATTCTATTTCTTTATTCATAACCGATTCCTATTCTTTCCAATTTTATTGAGACTTATTTCACGTGTTCATGCGTAAAATCTTCACGCTTCTAAGCTTTCTCTACCTCACATGTTCGTGCGTGAAGAGATGATTCTGGCAGTATTCATAATTTCCATTGCATTTGGAGCAGAAGCGGAATTCGAGGTCGGGATTGTCTTCTTCGGTTTGTCCGCAGATGGCACATTTGTGCTTTGTAATTGCGGTTGCCTTTCTTGTCTCCCTTTTAAATTCCTGTCTGCGTTTCATTTGTTTTGGTGACAGATGTACCCTTTTTCTGGATGTAAAGAAAAATACAACAAAATTCAACATAGAAGCTGCCATAACAAATCTCAGATAATACGGATATACAATAAATTCATACGCAAGCATTACCGCATAAATAATTCCCATCCATTTTACTTTTACCGGAATTACAAACATTAAAAGAACCTGTACATCCGGAAACGTTGCTGCAAACGCGAGGAAAATAGACATATTGACATAATACGTACTGAAATAGCTTGCAACGATTGCAAAATAGTTTTCTGCACCATAAAAGGCAACCGTTGCACCCTCAAATAAATAACTGTATCCCATCAGAAGAAAACTGCCAAGCACCGTAAACAGCATACCCGAAAAAATATACAAATTATACCGATACTCTCCCCATGTACGCTCCAGTGTAGTTCCCAAAGAATAATAAAAATACAATGTAATTAAAAGAAAGAATATATTACTGCTTGGTGGCGGACTGATAACCCATGTCACAATCCTCCATATCTGTCCATGCAAAATTTTGTATGGATCTAAAGTTAAATAATTCAAAAAATTGGGATTAATCAAACTGATAAAATAGCCGCATGCATAACATAAAATCAACATCAACGACAGATTTTTAATCGCATATCTGCCAAATTTTCTTTCAAACTTACTCATATTCAAGAAAACTCCTCTTCTTTATTTCTTTTTCCGAAAACAATTGAATATATTCTAACATTCCGAACGTTAAAAGTAAACAAACCCATTTTTAATTCATCGAATATTATAAAAATTTAAGAAATTTTACCAAAAACTTTCTTTTCCTATTATTAATACTCGCGTTGCATTTTATGCAATCATGTCGTATAATGTCAAAGAATGTCTTTTCACAGCATATATAAAAAATGTATATACATAAGTAGAAAGTGTAAAAGAGTGAATGGTTTATTCACTCGGTTGTGATTAAATGGAGGTTATGTATGGAACAACACTATACACTTGGTATTGATATCGGTTCAACAACCGTAAAAATAGCCATTTTAGATAGTAACAATACAATATTATTCAGTGATTATGAGCGTCATTTTGCAAATATCCGTGAAACGCTCTCTTCCCTGTTACAAAAAGCGTATGAAAAGCTTGGAAATATAACGTTGCACCCCATGATTACAGGTTCCGGCGGACTTACACTTGCAAATCATTTGCAGGTTCCCTTTGTACAGGAAGTAATTGCCGTTGCCACTTCATTAAAGGAACTGGCTCCACAGACTGACGTTGCCATTGAGCTTGGTGGTGAAGATGCAAAAATTATTTATTTCGAAGGCGGTAATGTTGAACAGCGTATGAATGGTATCTGTGCCGGTGGTACAGGTTCTTTTATTGACCAGATGGCATCTTTAATCCAGACAGATGCTTCGGGCTTAAATGAATATGCCAAAAATTACAACTCTCTTTACACGATTGCGGCACGTTGTGGTGTATTTGCAAAAACTGATATCCAGCCGTTAATTAATGAAGGAGCTACGAAAGAAGACTTATCTGCTTCCATTTTCCAGGCAGTGGTAAATCAGACCATCAGCGGTCTTGCCTGCGGTAAGCCGATTCGCGGACACGTTGCATTTTTAGGTGGTCCTTTACACTTCTTATCTGAATTAAAAGCGGCGTTTATCCGCACTTTGAAATTGGACGAAGAACATATTATTGATACAGATAATTCCCATTTATTTGCAGCCATCGGTTCCGCTTTAAACGCAAAAGACGATGTTTCTTATTCTATGGAAGAAATGGTAAACAAGCTTGCTGCCGATATCAAAATGGAATTTGAAGTAGAACGTATGGAGCCGTTGTTTGCCTCTGACGAAGAATTTAAAGAATTTGAAGCAAGACATGAAAAACACCGTGTAACTACCGGTGATTTAAGTACATATAAAGGAAACTGTTATCTCGGTATTGATTCAGGAAGTACTACAACCAAAACTGCACTGGTAGGTGAAGACGGTTCTCTTCTCTACTCTTTTTACAGCAGTAACGAAGGAAGCCCGTTAAATACAGTTATCCGCTCTATTAAAGAAATTTATTCCCTTCTGCCGGAAGGTGCTAAAATTGTACGCTCCTGCTCTACCGGTTACGGTGAAGCACTGATGAAGGCGGCATTCCTTTTAGACGATGGTGAAGTAGAAACCGTAGCACATTATTATGCTGCCGCATTCTTTAATCCTGCCGTAGACTGTATCTTAGATATCGGCGGTCAGGATATGAAATGTATCAAAATCAAAAATCAGACCGTTGACAGCGTACAGTTAAATGAGGCCTGCTCCTCCGGTTGTGGTTCCTTTATTGAAACCTTTGCGAAATCTTTGAATTACAGTGTAGAAGACTTTGCTTCTGCGGCTCTTTTTGCAAAGCATCCGATTGACCTGGGAACCCGCTGTACCGTATTTATGAACTCAAAAGTAAAACAGGCACAGAAGGAAGGTGCAGAAGTTGCCGATATTTCTGCCGGACTTGCTTACTCAGTCATTAAAAATGCGTTATTTAAAGTAATCAAGGTTTCCGATGCCTCTGAGCTTGGTAAAAATATTGTTGTACAGGGCGGTACTTTTTATAACAATGCCGTATTAAGAAGTTTTGAAAAAATTGCAGGCTGTGAGGCGATTCGTCCGGACATTGCCGGTATTATGGGTGCTTTCGGTGCAGCCTTAATCGCAAGAGAACGTTTCGGTATGGAAGAAAACTACCGGACTTCCATGCTTTCCATTGATAAAATCAATGCCCTGCAGTTTGAAACCAGTATGGCAAAATGTAAAGGATGTACCAACAACTGCCGACTTACCATTAATAAATTCTCCGGCGGACGCCAGTATATCTCCGGTAACCGCTGTGAAAGAGGTCTTGGAAAACAAAAAAATGAAAACAATATTCCAAACCTGTTTGAATATAAATTAAAACGAATTTTTACATATGAATCTCTTCCTGCGGATGAAGCAAAACGTGGCTCTGTAGGTATTCCGAGAGTATTAAATATGTATGAAAACTACCCGTTCTGGCACACCTTCTTTACGGAACTGGGGTATCGTGTGATTCTCTCTCCAAACTCCAATCGTAAGATTTATGAGCTTGGTATTGAATCCATTCCGAGTGAATCCGAATGTTATCCGGCAAAGCTCGCTCACGGCCATGTACAATGGCTGATTAACCAGAAGGTAGACTTTATCTTCTATCCTGCACTGTTTTATGAACGTAATGAATTTAGCGAAGCTAACAATCACTACAACTGTCCGATTGTTACTTCTTATTCTGAAAACATCAAAAACAATGTGGAAGAAATCGGCAGGGGCGAAGTGATTTTCCGTAATCCGTTTATGTCCTTCTTAAGCGTGGATACGATTACAGATGCCTTAGTAAAAGAATTTAAAGAACTTCCTTCTTCCGAAATTCATGCAGCCGTACAGAAAGCATGGGATGAAATGGCTGCTGCCAGAGAAGATATGAAACGCAAGGGCGAAGAAGTTATCAAATGGATGGAAGAAAACCACAAACGTGGTATTGTACTTGCCGGACGTCCTTACCATACAGACCCGGAAATCAACCATGGTATTCCGGAGCTGATTAACTCTTATGATATTGCAGTATTGACTGAGGACTCCGTTTCCCACTTAGCTGCACCGGAGCGCCCGCTTATCGTTTCCGACCAGTGGATGTATCACTCCAGACTTTATGCTGCGGCAAGTTACGTTAAAACAAGAGAAGATTTGGACTTAATTCAGTTAAATTCTTTCGGATGCGGTCTGGATGCCGTTACTACCGATCAGGTAAATGATATCCTCTCCGGTTCCGATAAAATTTACACATGCTTAAAGATTGATGAAGTAAACAACTTAGGTGCGGCAAGAATCCGTATTCGTTCCCTTCTTTCTGCTCTCCGTGTAAAAGAACAGAAGAAACAACCGCGTACCATCCGTTCTTCCGCCATTACAAAAGTGCAGTTTACTGAGGAAATGCGCAAAGAATATACCATTCTCTGCCCACAGATGTCACCGATTCACTTTGAAATTTTAGAGCCCGCATTCCGTGCCTGCGGTTACAATTTTGAAGTACTTCCGAATGACAACAAACATGCGGTAGACGTAGGATTAAAATATGTAAACAATGATGCCTGCTATCCTTCTCTTATGGTAGTCGGACAGATTATGGATGCCTTATTATCCGGTAAATATGATTTGAATAAAACGGCAGTTATTATGACCCAGACCGGCGGTGGCTGTCGTGCCACGAATTATGTCGGCTTTATCCGCCGTGCTTTAGAAAAAGCAGGAATGCCGCAGATTCCGGTTATTTCCTTAAATCTCGGTGGCATTGAAACAAATCCGGGATTCAAGCTGAACGCCGACATGATGATGCGTGCCGCTTATGGTGCAGTATTCGGTGATATTTTTATGCGTTGTGTTTACCGCATGCGTCCTTATGAAAAAGAAGCAGGAAGTGTGAATGCCGTACACCAAAAATGGCTAAAGAAATGTCAGGATTTTGTTTCCGCAAAACATATGAATTTCTTTACTTTTAGGAAAATGTGCCGTCAGATTATTGAAGAATTTGATGCCATTCCGATTACGGAGGAAAAGAAACCTCGTGTTGGTATTGTAGGAGAAATCCTTGTTAAATTTGCTCCGGCTGCCAATAATTATTTGGTAGAGCTTTTGGAAGCGGAAGGTGCTGAAGCAGTTTGTCCTGATTTGATTGACTTTATGCTTTACTGCTTCTACAACCAAATTTATAAATCAGAGCATCTTGGAACCGCAAAGAAAGCTGCTACGCTTTCCAAACTGGGTATCTGGGCAATTGAAAAGCTTCGGGGTGCTGCTACAAAGGCATTTGAAAAGAGTAAACATTTTGATGCACCGACAAGCATTTACAAAATTGTAAAATATGCAGAACCTATTGTAAATATTGGTAACCAGACCGGTGAAGGATGGTTCTTAACCGGAGAAATGGTTGAGTTAATTCATAGCAATGTACCGAATATTGTATGCTGTCAGCCATTTGCCTGCCTGCCGAACCACATTGTAGGTAAGGGTGTTATCAAAGAATTGCGTAAACAATATCCGTTAAGTAATATTGTGGCCATTGACTACGATCCGGGTGCCAGTGAGGTTAATCAGTTGAACCGTATTAAGCTGATGTTATCTACAGCACAGAAAAATCTGAATAAATAAATACTTTTGTATAATTTCATATTATGCAAAACTGCCGGGCACCATCTTTTGTTATTGGTGTCCGGCAGTTTCTTTTTTAATTGTATCTATTACCTATATCCTGTTTCTATATATGTACTATTATTTCTGCACTATTTATAATTTCAGGTATTATTTCTGTAATGCAATTTTCTTCATATCTTCTAAATCTTTAATCAGGACTTTAGAATAATCTTCTGCTTCATGACATTTCTTGTCAGCCTCAAAATAATCTTCTTTCATAATTGCATTCAGAACACTCTTTCCGTATTCATGGAATTTCTTATGTTTGTCTGCAACACCCATCCATATTTCACGAATTTCCGGTGTTTTTGGCGTCATGGAATAATAGAAATGACCAAAGCCACATTTTGCCGCATCAAGCTGCAACGGCAGAACGGTACGTTCACTTACCATCTTCTTCAAATTATCCAGCCATGCATTGTGTGCATTAATTGCCCTATCCATATATTTAGCAAATTCTGCATACTCCATGCGGAAAAATGCATCATCTGTCATATCACCCATTTGTTTAGCAGCTTCATCCAGAACTTTTTCGATAGTGCCTACCGGGGCTGTTGTATCTCTTAAACGTGTACTGATATTGCGTACCTGATCTGTATTCTCTTCCAGATACATACACTGTTCTTTGATGCTTGCTGTCTGACTTTCCATTTCAGCCATGGAACTGCTGATTTCTTCACTCACTGCTGCCAAAGAACTGATAGACTCATTTACTTTGGAAACATGTCTCTGATTCTCATCATTAATTTCCCATACACTTTGAATTTTCGCTGTCACAGTTCCTAATGATTCAATTGTAGTTGTTACACTCTCAGAACTTTTCTGTGAAGCTGTTTTAATTTTCTCTACGAAATCACCCATGTTGGATGTCAGCATTTGTGTCTGTTCTGCCAGCTGACGAATCTCATCTGCTACCACCGCAAATCCTCTTCCTGCTTCTCCTGCTCTTGCTGCCTCAATAGATGCATTTAATGCCAGTAAGTTTGTCTGAGAAGAAATCGCATTAATTCCGGAAATTACTTCATTCATATGACTGATAACTCCAAGCAATGCATTCATATCATTCTGCATTTCCTTAGATTCTTTAATCATTTCTGAAGAAAGCTCTTTAATGGAAGATAGTTCTTTCTGTCCTGCTTCGATTTTCTGATGAACTTCACTTGTATCTTCTGCTGCCTGTACAATTGTTCTTGTCAAATCTTCATGCTGTTCATTTACCTGACTGGCTACCAGAGAAGATTCCTCTGCAGCTTTATGGATGATCGTAGTTTCATCCGCTACATCACTGGAAATTTTAATTAAATTATCCGTGTGCTGATTTAATGCCAGTTCCAGCGCACTAATTTGCATGACTGCCTCAATATCCTTGTCCATTACAACTTCGAACTGTTGTCTTCCTTTTGACAGTCTCTTATAAATCTCTCCCAATTTTGGATTCTTGGAATAATCCACGTCTTTTAGTTCAGCAACGGAATTCACAAGATCTGATTTACTTTTCATTAGTCCCATAGTACTAGCCTCTCTTTCTTTTGCATATGATAAAATTATATCATACTTTTTATAATATACAACTTTTTTCTGAAAGTTCAGTCAGATGTTTTTATATTTCATTACAATATATCAATCTTCATCATTTTATTTCTACTATTTCATATATATCTGCATAAGGTCCTCCCTCATCAAAAAGTTTATTCTCTTCATAGGTTTCCTTTCCATATGTACTCAGCTTAACAAACTTCATTGTACTCGGTACATACCACAACTCAAATCGTTCTCTGGCCTCAGTTTCCACAACAACATATACTCTGTCTATATATTCTTCTTCTGACATATATGCACAATATGTTCTTGTAATATCTTCTTCTATTCCCATTGCTTCTTTTACAATCCTATTCGAATCATCACGCAGCTTTTCTAAGAACTTTTCGTCTTTTATTTTTTCCACCGGATAGTTTTCGTTCTGCACCTTTTCCTCATTCACCGAATAAGAATAAATGTTTGTCGGAATTTCACACAACTCTCCTGAATAGACTCTAAACCGTATCACATACTTTCTTTTTATAATTATAAATTTTTTTTCATTTTCTGTTCACATAATGTTGACACTTTAACCGCATTTTCATCACAAATTCAATGTAATATAATATACATAGAAAGCAAACATCCCCTCAGCTTTCTATAAAAATAACTTTTTCATATCTCCCCTTTGTAGAAAATAAGCCCGGAAATTCCGGGCTTATTTTTTTAATAATGCATTTCCTGACAAAAGTTTTCAACTTCTTTTCTTACAGCCGGCACATCCACTTCTTTCTTTTAAAAACTACAAAGGAAATTAACAGACGTACACATTCCTCCAATGATAACATAAAGTATACCCATGTAATTGACAATTCCAATACGAATGCCGCAATGTATCCTAACGGAACGCCAAATCCCCATGTACCGATTATGTCAATTACCATTACATACTTTGTCCTTCCTCCACTTCGGATAATACCACCGCCAAGTATCATATTCAATACTTTTACCGGTGCTACCAGTGCAAAAACAATCAAAAGATGCCTTGCCACATCCCTCACACTCTCCTCCACTTGATAAATCAATACATACAACGGACTAAAAATTACCATAACACCTGAAATAATAGCAGCACCTGCCAATCCATAGATTAACAATTTTTTTGATTCCCAATACGCTTTTTCATACTCATTCTTTCCCAGTGATTTTCCTATCATGATACCTGCTGCCTGTGCCAGTCCGCTAAGTGCACCTATTATTAATACCTGTATCGGTGTCGTCAAGGTCATAGCTGCACACTGCCCTGTCCCTATATGTCCATAGATGGAGGCATATACATTTTCCCCAAGACTCCATAAAAACTCACACAAAAGAATCGGAAGAAGAATCCCTGCGTACTGCATAACACCACTCTTGTTCATTCGTATTTCAAATGGCAACTTCCATTCTTTTTTCTTATATTCCCGTAAAAACAAAAGAAATGTCAGTACAAATCCAAATACTTGTGCAATTACCGTTGCAATTGCTGCACCTTTTGCTCCCAATGCCGGAAAACCTATTTTTCCAAAAATCAATACATAATTTAATCCCGTATTTACAACTGCAGACAGCATACTTGCAAACAGCGGAATTTTCGCTACTTCTTTACACCTCAATAACGTGGATAATATGGTTGCCGCTGCCATCGGAATATACGTCACAGAAATGATTTGTAAATATTGTGCAGCCACCTCCCTTGTTGCTTCATCCTCTGTGTACATACTCATAATCTGTTTTGGAAACATTCCACTGATACAGGTAAATGCAGCGGCCAGAAAAAAGGCCATCATCAAATTCACATAAAAGCTTCTTCCAACTTCCTTTTCATCATTTTTTCCTATGTACTGTGCAATCATAATACCTGCCACTGCTGCTATTGCAGAAACCAATACAGAATATAAAGAAGAAAATTTACTTCCCAGTCCGATACCTGCAATACTCACGCTTCCAAGCTGTCCTGTCATAACCTGATCTACTACCCCGAAGGATGATTGCAAAAGACTTTGCAACGTTACCGGTATCGCAATTTTGGCTAAACTTTCATGAAATTCCTTTCTATCTCCAACTGTATTTTTTTGTTGATATACTTCCGTTTTTTTCATACAAATAACCTTGCCTTTCTGTCTGGTGCACTGACACATCCTCTTTAAAGAGTACATTAAACAGAATAGGTCATAAATATATATTTTTCAATGGATTAAACGCGTAACCCATTCCAAAAATAAAGAGTATAATTTGTGCATAATGACAAATTATACTCTTTATTTTTTTATCTTCTGATTACACTTTCCCGTTCTACCAATAAAACCGGCTGTATAATATTTTTTCCTTCCATCACTCCGTTTTTCAATTCTGTAAGCATTTTTAATGCTGTCTGTGCCCTTAACTTTCCATCCTGCTTAATCGTAGTAATTTTTGGATAAACCTGACCACACAAAGGACTGTCATCGAATCCTGCCACTGAGATTTCCTCAGGCACTTTAATCTGTTCTGCTTGCAAAAAATTTATCAAATCCAAAGCATAATAATCAGACACTGCAAAAACGGCTGTATACTGTTTTATCTTTTCTAAATTTTCTTTATAAAATTTTTTTCGCTCCTCTTTTTCCATCGGAATCAGTAAAAATTCTGTTTTTTCCTCTTTTAAAGCATCACAAAACCCTTTATACCGTTCCATATCCATACACATATTATTATCCGAAATACACAGCAAATTTTTATGTCCCATACTTTTCAAATAGCTTCCCATTTGAAAGCCACCGCTATAGTTATCAATGGTAATATTCGCAAAGCTCTCATTCTGTTCAAAATATCCATCATAAACTATAAACGGAATATGTGTAGTTTCTTTCAACTTCTGATAGTCCTGTTCACAAAAGCCGATTACAATAATCCCTTCCATGTTCCACATAGATGCAAATCGTGAAATCTCATTCCATTCTTTTGTAACCTTTACCATCATGAAATATCCCGCTTTTTCAAGTTCTGCAGACAGATAGTTTAAAGAGGATGAAATAAATCCATCCTCCAGCACATGTCCTTCATATTTTTCGTGATTATTTACCACTACACCAACAATTTTGGAATCATTTTGGGCTAACAGGATTCCGGCCATACTTGGAATATACTGCCTTTTTTCTAAAAGCTCCTGTACTCTCTTTACTGTCTCATCTGATATTTTTTTCGTTTTTCCGTGAATTACATTGGAGACAGTCGCTGTACTTACTCCCAATTCTTCTGCAATATCCACAATTCTTACACGTTCACTCATTTCTTTATCCTTTACGCTTTTCTTCCTCTTTTCACTAAATCAGACTGGCTGCTCCGATAATTCCCGCATTATTTCCAAGCGTAGCGCATCGAACCGGCGGAATGAAGGATTTTTCACCACCGAAACATTTATCTTTGATATACTGATTTAACGGCTCTGTCAGCTTTTCTCCCTGATTACATACTCCTCCTGACAAAAGCACTACATCCGGGCGGAAAATATTGACAAAGTCAGCAATACTTTCTCCCAGATATCGGATGTATCTGTCTATGACTTCTTTTCCAGCCTTATCCCCTGCCTGTGCTGCATCAAACGGAATCTTTCCATTCATATTATTTATATCATTCTTACATAATATATTCATCATAGATTCCGGATGAATCAATGCCTTTCGGGTCGCTTCTTTTATTAAAGCAGTTGCGGAAGCATAGGCTTCAATACATCCCCTTCTTCCACAAGTACATTCCTCGCCTCCTGCAACCAGCATAGTGTGTCCTAATTCTGCTCCTCCGGCATGACCGCCCTCAAACAGTTTTCCGTCTACCACGATTCCACCGCCAACACCTGTTCCCAGAGTCAACAGAATCACATTCGGAACTCCTTTTGCCGCCCCTGCTTTTGCTTCTCCTAATGCTGCACAGTTTGCATCGTTGGAAATTTTTACGGGACATGAAAAATAGCTGTTCATTTCCTGTACAAGCGGTACATTATCCCATCGGATATTATTAGAATAAACAACCACACCTTCTTTTGCATCAATCATACCCGGGCTTCCTATTCCGATTCCTTCTACTTCTTCTTCACATATTCCAGTCTCTTCCATAAGATGTTTTACAAGCATTGCCATATCTTTCACAATTTCCTGATACGTTCTTTCTGCCTGTGTAGGCACGGATGCTTGTTTTACTATATGATATTGTGCATCTACAATGCCTGCTTTTATATTGGTTCCCCCTAAATCAATCCCTACTTTATACATATTCCTTCTCCTTGTCATCTTTATTATCCTAAGTATAACACTTCTGTTTCTTCTCAACAATCAAAAAGAAATCATGTTTACAGCATCTTAAATTACAATTTCCTTCTTCATATGCCGCCCCTTTTAAATGCCAAGAAGACAGTTTTATCACCTCCGATAAAACTGCCTGTAAATTTACTATCCTATCACTTATTATTATTTTGAAAGTCTTTTCTTGGCTTCTTCTACGGTTTCTCCGTCCTTTGTAAGATATTTATCTACAAATTTATCTTCTACCTTCTGATAACCGCTTACTACTCCATCTTCAATTTTCTTATATCCGGCTACAACTCCTTCCTCGATTTTTTTGTAACCTCCTACAACAGTTTCTTCAATTTTTTTGTTTACTTCTGCTAACTTTAACATTTTTCTTCTCCTGCTTTTCCATAAATATTACTTTTCTTTTTTATATTATTTACTGCTGTCTTTTAATCCAAGGCACATGGGAATCAGACAAAGAAGTAATACAATACCAACAATTCCCACAATGATTCCCGGTATCATCATATTTTCCATTACCATAATCATACTCATTCCCACACCGAGTACCAGTGCTGAAAAGATGCCATAAATGACTTTTCCGACAATTTTTGCATTTACCTTGATTGGCTGTTTACCGGACATTTTGCGATATACAATCCATGTTACTAAAAGCTCTATTGCTCCGATTGCTGCTACTACAACTCCCTGACTGAACACTCCCCATTCCGGTAACAGACACATGCACATACCTAATGAGAATAACAGTCCGCCTATAACACTCATGACTAACGTAATAAAATTTTTCTTTTCCATTTTTATAATCTCCTTTGTTTTCGCTGTTTCATTTGTTGTGTTTATCATAAGGGATTATTTTTTGGAAAATGTTCTTGAAATGTTAAAGAAATATTAATTCCAATACAATTATTTATTTTGATAACTCCTCTGTAAGTGCCAAAATCTGTGGTGCAATTCTTTTTCTCTCTTTTGCAGTTATTTTCTGATATACCGGAAGTGCCGCTCCCATTACCGCCATACCGGCGATTCCAATTACAATTCCTACTGTAAAGAATGACTCTGCCCAAACCAGAACACAACACATTCCCATGCCAAACAAAAAGCATCCTATAATTCCTATCACTAAAGAACATATCATTCCCGGTTTCGTTACGTCCTTGTCCAGTTTTCTGAGAAGCTCCATTTTATTTTCTTCTTTCGGCAGATACTTTTTTCTGATTTTTTCAATTTCTTCCTGTTGCTTTGCCGAATATGTATACTCAAATGTTTCTTTATTCTTATTCATTTTCTTCCACTTCACTTTCCTGATTCATAAGCTGATAATCCTGTTTTACACCCGTCAGCATCAAAACTGCCATCACAGTAATAATCACACATACGGCCGTACCGGTTGCACCATTCGCCATCTGCATATTCAGACCATTATTATTGCCAAACTGCGTAAGCATAGCTACCTGTAGGGTAAATATAGACACCAGTGCCTTTGCCATTCCAATCCTTTTTACCGCTGCAAAAACCGGATGATGTCTGTGCCAGTATTTCACCATATTAATAATTGCCATGGTCAGACAATAAAACGTAAACGCTGCGATTGCATAAATCATGAATCCCGGATAATCAATGGAATGATTATCCAAAACTACGATAACCACAATCACCGATATGGCTATATTCAAAAGTAACATCAACCAACCGCAAACTTTGTAACTATGTAATCCGCGTACTCTTTTTTCATAGTCTGACTCTAATTTTTTTTCTGTCTGATCTCTATACACAAGTAAAAAACGCATAATACTAAGAATGGTATTATATCCTGCCATTGCAAAAAGCCACTTTGACTGATACAATGCCCCCATTACGACTTTGAATATTGCAAAACAGATATTCACTGCCAGTCCTCCGTATAAAGATATCCGAATCCGAAGTTCTTTCTCTGTTAATAATGTATTCGTATATTTATTCGTATGTAAAAACACATTGATTTTCTTGATAATCTTTGGCATCCTCACACATACCGTCACAAGTGTATATGCCGATAAAGTATATGAAAAATACGCTACGGCATCCGGACATTTTTCTCCTAAAAATGCGTACATTAACAAAATAAAAGAAGCATTGAACAACAAAAAAATCAAAAATGTCTTAGGAAACAAACACTTCCAAAAAATTTTTTTCCATTTATCCATTTTTGCTCCTCCTAAGTTTCACCGTAAAAGTGCTTCCTTCTCCCAACTGACTGCTTACCGATATTTCGCCACCGCATATATCAATGACACGCTTTACCAGTGCAAGACCCAGTCCGTTTCCCTTGGTGGCATGAGAAGTATCTCCCAGATAAAACTTTTTGAAAATGTTTTTTCCGGTTTCTGTAGTCATTCCGCATCCATTATCTTTTACTTCCACATATGCAAACGTTTCATCCTTATAAAGTACCAGTGATACTTTGCCTCCTGTATTCGTAAATTTCAAAGCATTTGATAATAAATTGTACCACACAAGACTAAGAAGCTCTTTATCCTCTTCAATCTGCACTTCTTCGTCAATCTCCACCTCTATTTCAATCTCTTTCTTTTCCCATACAGCTTCAAATTCCAGCATACATTCACAAAGCTGTTCTCCCAGATAATATTTCTCCACATTGGGATATATCTGCTGATTTTCCAGCTTATTCAACTTCAAAATATTCATAACAAGATTAGACAATGTCCGCGTCTGTTCCTGTATCGCCCTTCCGTATTGAATTCGCTGCTCCTCACTTAATTCCGGATTTTGAAGCAACGTTCCATAATTTTGCATCACTGCAAGAGGCGTTTTTAATTCATGAGATACATTGGCAATAAAGTCCGTTCTCAAAGTTTCCACACCTGAAAGTTCTTCAATCATTTTGTTCAGACCTGTAATAATAACATCAAACTCATTCCCACTGTCTTCCCCATGCAGGTATTCAATTCTCGTAGAAAAATCACCTTTTATTACATTGTCAATTCCCTGCTGAATCCGTTTTACGGGTTTTGAAATCATCTGTTTTCTACGAACAGCATCAAAACTCCAAAATAATAAGGAAAGCAATATGATATTGGCAAAGGTAATTGGGGCAGCATTTCTAACTGCAGCTTCATCTAAATCCATAAAATGAAAAAAAAGCAAAAAATTACAGGTAACCTCAAACGCCATAATCATAAAAAATAACAGCAATTTCCATACACTGCTTAATCTTACTCCGGTTTTCATTTTATCACCGCCTTATACCCAAGTCCGTGAACTGTCACAATTTCAAAATCATTACATTTTTTAAACTTTTCTCTAAGCTTTGTCATATACACATCCACAACTCTCGGACCGGATGCCGATTCCACATCCAGCACGGTATTTCCAATCGAAAGCTTACGACTCGTTGCAATCTTTGCCCTGCGCAGAAGTGCTTCAATTCTCAATACAAGCTCATCCAAATCAATAGGTTTTACCATATAATCATCAATACCGATGCCAAAACCTTTTCTTTTAGACTCAAAATCTTCTCTTGCTGTCATAAATAGAATCGGAATGTCCTGATTCATTTCACGAACTGTTTTTGCGAACTCATATCCATCAATCTGCGGCATCATAATATCTGATATAATCATATCAAACAGATTTCCATACATTTCGTTATACGCATCATTCGCAGACAAGCACCCTATTGCCTCAAATCCGTTTCTATTTAAATATGCACATACCGTCTGATTCAAATCTTTTTCGTCTTCTACAACTAATATTTTAAACATTCTTCGACACCTCGCACAAATTATTAGGTTATTATATCATGAAAATGTTTACGAAATGTTAATATTGAAAAAAGAGTAATGATTTCATTTTCATTACTCTTTCATCCAACACTTCTTCATATATCAAATTTTCTGTTTTTCTTCTGTTACTACAACATCTGTTTTTTCTGTTGATTTTTCTGGTGTTTTTTCTGCTTTTTCCTCTATTTTTGTCTCTGTTTTCCCATTACCGCCTAACGGTAATGCTTTTAACTGATTTGCATCTCCGTAAACTTTAATCTGTCCGTTAACATAAGCTACCCTAGGCTGTAACTTACCTTTTACCATTTGCATAATTACATCTGCCGAAGTCACGATTATTAAATCACGATCATAATATTCATAGGGTTCCACATTAATTTTCCCATCTGTAACTTCAAGATAAAATGCTCCTTCTGCTTCACCTTCCACATTAAACTGAAATGCAATATGTCCAAAAATTTTACTGACAATTGTTGATTGAGTTGCTTTTTTTACTTCCTGAACCAATTCTTCGTATCTCATACTCTACATCTTCCTCCTTAATTCCCTCCATATTACACTGTTACTAAAATCCGCTAATTTATATTATAATTATACTTTATTTAGCCTTTTTTAACAAGATGATTCTTTCCTAACAGCCGTTATTCCATAGTTATCGATATTTTGTTATAACAGATGCTTTATCTATATAAAAAAGAACTGATTTCAATCAAAACTGAACCAGTTCTTTTTTATTCAGACACATCTATTCCAATCTGCTAATTATTCTATCGTGTTTTCCCTGCCCTTTTTTAACATCATCTCTATCGCTTGACTTATAACTTAAACTTATCCATAAGTAATACCATTGTCTCAACCTGCGCTTTCTGCTCTTCACTAACAGCTGCAGTCTCTTCAGAAGTTGCAGAGTTGTTATCTACAACTGACGATACCTCCGAAATACTCTTATTAACACGATGCATATGCTCTACGTTTTCCTCTAACATTTCTGCTATCTGTCCCATTTTTTCAGTTGCAGCTATAGCTCCTGCCATTACTTCCTCCATATCCGCTACTGTTTCATCTGCAATGTTAATTCCTTTTCCAACCGCTTCAATTGTTGTTTCAATAAGTTTGGTTGTCTCACCGGCAGCATTTGCAGACTCTTCTGCCAGATTTTTAACCTGCTCTGCTACGACAGCAAATCCTCTTCCGGCTTCCCCTGCTCTTGCTGCTTCAATTGCTGCATTCAATGCTAACAGATTCGTTTGAGAAGCAATATCCTCAATAGTACTGATAATTGTTCCTATCTGTTCAGAGCATTTGCTGATTTCTGCAATTGCAACTTTCAGCTCTTGCATTTTTTCATTACCTGCCTGTAATTTTACCCCTGCTGCAGATGAAAGTTTAACCGATTCTTCCGCTTCTCGTGCATTCGCTTCCATACTTACAGACATTTCTTCAATTACACCGGCTAATCCGGTAATCTGGCTTGCCTGAGAAGTACAACCTTCTGCCAAATCCTCTGCTGCACATGCTAACTGCTCTGAACCTCTGTCAATTTGCTCCGCAACTTCCCTGAGAGTCAATAACGTTTCTCTCATTTTCTGTTCTATTGCTCCAAAAGACTCCTCAATCTGCACGAACTCTCCTACATATTCCTGTTCCATTTCCACTGTGTAGTTTCCATTTCCCATCTGTTCAAGAATTGCAGATATTTCTTTTACCATACTATGCAGATTTTTCTTCATGAAATTAATCGCAGTTACCATGTTTCCTACTTCACTGTCATCTTCTTCCATGTCAAGTTCTGTTCCAAACTCTCCGCCTGCCAATATGCTCATTTGTTCAGATACTTTTTTAATTGGCTCTAACAATCCATTCTGTGCAAATTTTATGGTTTTCATAAATTGTATCACTACATATGCAAACGAAACCACAAACAAAATCTGCAATAAAATCTGTATAATACTTACAATTGTTGCCTGCGAACTTTTCCTTGCCTGTATTTGCTCAATTACTTCATCTGTCAACTGATTAATTTGGGCTACAGTGTTTTCATAAGTCTCACTAAACACATAGGATTGTGCCGTTTGTATATCTCCTGTCGCTGCACTTGCCATTGCATCTTCTTCTAATGGAACAAGTCCCTCTGACAACTTGGCAATCTGATCCAATTTCCCCCATTCTTCCTCCGTAATATCTTGTCTTCTCAAGATTTCCAGCGCCTTGTCTCTATTTTTATCTTCATTTAATTCTTTCATATAAGAATCATAATATGTCTGTTCTCCGGTCACTGCATAAGACTGTACGGAATAAGTCAATGCTTTTGACCCCAGACGATATTGATTCAGTGCCATTGTTGCATTTAACTGTGCTTTCTGTGTCTGTGATAACAGAAAATTTGCCCCTACTGATGCAATTAACAAAACAACTCCAACGCCAACCGCTATAAATGCCTGTTTTACCAATCTTTTCAGCTTTGCTTCCTGACTGTTTTTTCCCAATACCGACTTATTTTCTGCTCCCATGCCTATTCCTCCTTACCTCGTCTCTTTAGTATGATAATTTAATACCATATTAAAATATAATATAATTATACTGCTCATTTTTTCTTTTATCAAGACAATTTCAATAATACAATGCAATTTTCAAACATTACAATAAAAAAAATGAGCCGGCATTCCAGATGATTCACCTAAAATACCAGCTCATTGTTCTTTCTTTTCCTATTCTAATTTTCAAATTCTAAACTAACTTTTCCTTCTTTCACAGCCTTATCGTAATTACTCTGTGCAAGCTTCTTAAATTCTTCATCATTCTCTTTCTCAGGTGGAATATAAGCTTTGCCTGGCTCTCTCTTACGCAAATTGAACTTACTCATTGCCTGTCTTAAGTCCTCAGCACTCTCATTAAGTAAATCACAGGAAGCCGCTGTTTCTTCACTGACTGCTGCATTCGCATCAACTGCATCTGAAATTGCACGAATATCATTTTCAATAACACTAAGCTGATTCATCTGAAGCTGTCCCATATCACTCATCTCATCATTGCACTTATAAATAGCATTGATACTGTCTATAATCATCTTAAATGTTTCTGAAGTTTCATTCGTAATCTCATTACCGATATTCGCTTTATTAATTGTATCCTCGATTAACTTTCTACTTTCTACAACTGCATTAGCACTCTGTGCAGCAAGACTTCCTACTTCACCTGCAACAACTGCAAAGCCCTTTCCTGCTTCACCTGCTCTTGCTGCCTCAATAGATGCATTAAGTGCAAGTAAGTTTGTCTGATCTGCAATGTCTTCAATCGTTTTAATAACAGCAAAAATCTTTTCAGAAGACTCCAATATATCGTCCATAGCTCTCAAAAGCTGATTCATCTTCTCATTGCTCAATGCAATTTCACCTTTAATCGTATCGGAAAGTCCCTTAGATTCGTCAATCTTCTCAACATTCATATTAAGAAGTCTTGCTGTTTCCTCTACTGCCTGCTTAAAGTCTGATATACTATGTACCTGTTGTGTACAGCTGTTTGCCAATGAGTTACTTGCATTTGCAATATCATCTGCACTGTTGGCAACTCCCTGCGCAATACTTGTAATTTCATTGAACATCAGGTCATTTGTCTGAATCATTTTATAAAGACCTTTTGCTAAACTATCCTTGGAAGAACGAATATTAACAAAGGCTGTCATATCACCATCTGCTACTCTCTGTACAACATGAACATTTTCCTGAATACTTTGTGCCATAATTTTAAATGCTTCTATCATCTGATTTATTTCATCAAGAGATGTCTGTGTATCATTAAAGTCAAGATCATCCGAGCCCATTGCCAAATCTGAAGCCCATTTTGCTACGGCATTAATAGGTGCTGCAATTGTATCAGATAATTTCTTTGATTCCCTACGGATATACTTTGGTGTAAAAATTGCCATAAGTATACTTACTATCATAGTTGTATTAATCATTAATACAAAGGAACTGTCATTTTTTGCTTCTTTCTCTGAATAATATGTAGAAACTTTCGCCATATTTCCTAATAATTCCTGATGCTTATTAATCAGATTGCTTATATGTTCTCCTGCACCGGCTGCATCTGTACCTGCCATTTCACCAGCCATTGCATGAAGCTCTTTATGCAAACCATCTATAGAATCATATGCCTCCTGTACAGCACTGTCTCCTATAGCGCCACCTTTAAAGTTTGAAAACCATTCAGCAAATTCACATTTTGCAGCATCCATCTCCACATCCGGAGTCGTTCCTGATAAAGCAGACTGAATCACCTTATAAGTCCATTCACTCTGAATATCTCTTCCACTTTCCATATTCATTGCAGATTTTCCGTTGTTTTTTGCAACCAAAGATAACCCGCCCATGCCTAACAGACAAATTGTCAGAAAAACAACTAAGCTGACCATAATCTTAATCATTACTTTATTATTCTTTTGGATTCCGGCATCAATGGTTGACACCATTGCTTTTTCTTTCGAATTTCCTCTCATATAGCACATTCTCCATTTCTTTATTTATATTAGTATTATAAATTGTAAATGCAATATAAACAAGTATGAATTTATTATTTCATATTTTAATAAAAAATATAACATTTATAAAAACAAACCTACTTTGAGAGTAATGTTTTTAGTGACGTGACTAAATTAAATTGCATTTTCTTCTTTACGATTTTAAAAGAAACTGTCTTTGTCCCGCCAAAAGTATTATTAACACCTTTAACAGTTGCCTTTGCTGTCCCAACTTTGACATTCTTACTATAGCTGACAATATAATCACCCGTCTTTGTCTCTTCATCATATTCTGTTAATAAAGTACCATTTTTATCCTTTACAACAAGAACAGGTTCAATTTCTTTACCCGTATAAATCTGATTTGGAATTTTTTCTACTTTAAGCGAAGACGCCTTCGCAGAATATAGCCGGAATGTACTCTCCATGGTAATCGGTGTATCATCCTTATGATCAGAATCATAAAAGCTATTGTTCTTAATAGTAAGCCTTGCAGTTACCACGGTATCGGGTTTCAAATCTTTTTCTGTAAGAGTTCTTAATTTACCACTATCCTCTTTAATGTAGTATTCAATTTTTTTGTTGTAA
The DNA here is from genome assembly GCA_017437065.1 of Lachnospiraceae bacterium. Classification (GTDB taxonomy): domain Bacteria; phylum Bacillota; class Clostridia; order Lachnospirales; family Lachnospiraceae; genus RGIG3002. The sequence continues at coordinate 125,719 of JAFSBX010000076.1, read as the reverse complement.
TCTTTATTTACTGTCAGCTTTTTATTTGTAGAAGTCTCTATAACACTTATTTTCGGCTTCAATTTTGATAGCTTTGCTGGAACAGGTGTGTCATCAACAGTAAAAGTAATCTTATCTTTCCCGGATGCCGCTACACTATAAGTTTTCTTAACTGCTCCCTTAAAATTACCTTTGCCTGTTATTTTTACAGTTGCAGTATTATCCCCTATTTTCTTATTATTCAGATAAACTACTGTATAATCCTTCTTTTCAACCAGTTCCAACCCTTTATAATTAACTGAAACTTCAACTTTAGCACCATTTTTTGTATAATCTGCACAATCTTCGGTTACAACAAACTTGTCCGACAGCTGAATCTTATTGATTTTAAATGTTATATTTTTTTTGCCTGTATATCCCCCTTTCCCGTTAATGGTAACAGTTGCAGTACCTGCATTCATATTCTTTTTGTAAGAAAGTGTGTAGTCAACATTTTCTTTCAATACCACATTCTTTCCATTTACCTGTCTGGCGCTGTCCCTGACAACCAGCGTATTTAGTCCATCCATACCGACTTTAATTTCAGAACCGGTAAAATCATAGCTCTTTTTCACACCTTCTATTTTAATACTCTTTGCACTGATTGCTTTTCCTTTTACCGTAAACGTAAATGTCTTTGTTCCATAGAAACCACTTCCTTCTTTTGCCGTAAAAGTGACTGCATTTTTGCCAATTACAAGTTCATCCGGATAAGTAATTGTAAAATCTTCATCGAGAACCAGCGTCTCTTTTGCTTTACCTGAACCGTAAGTTAACATAAATCCCGGCATTTTCTGATTAAAATAATCCACACTCTTAATATCCGGTGTTACTTTTACTTTACTCATCAGCTTTTCATCTACTGCCAATACATCATATGTAATCGTCTTTGTTCCGGTATAGTTTCCACATCCCGTAATTGTTATCTTACAAGACTGTGGCACAACTTTTCCATCTTTATCCTTTATAAGCTCCGGCCACTCAAATTTATAATCTTTTAGTTTTTTAGATGTAGAGACAGCCAACGTTTTCTTTCCAAACTTCACCGTAACTTTCGGATTCGTAACCTTACCCTTTTTTATAAACGCATAAACATTATTCGCTGTTATGTCTTCTTCTGAAAGATTTTTCGGCTGAATGACAAAAGTTGTTGTATCACTGCCTGAATAATTTCCTTTTCCATTTACCGTAACAGTTGCAGTACCTGCATTGACATTCTTCCGATAAGTTACAGAGTAATCTTTTTTTGTTAATAAAGTTTCACCCTCATAAACTTCCACCACAGGTTTAATTGCTTTTCCTGTATATGTTTGTTCGGCAATCGGCTTTATCCATAGACCTTGTTTTTCTTCCGGCTCGGTTTCGCTCTCTGTCTCCGTTTCTGTTTCAGTTTCACTTTCTGTTTCAGTTTCGTCTTCGGTCTCTACCTCACTCTCCACCTCTGTTTCAGTTTCCGTTTCACTTTCTGTTTCACTTTCCGTCTCGTTTTCACTCTCTGTTTCTGACTCATTTTCCTCTAAAATGCTTACTTTAGGTGAAACCGCAATATATTCTGTAAGAGTCGGCAACTGATACCAGCCTCCGATTTCTCCGATCAATGACCAGTTAATTATTTTTGCCTTGTCATAAGTCCCTGGTTTAGAATCCGGAAGCTCTGCTGTTCCATTGACCGAATAAGTCATTCCATTTTTATCCGTCATACTTATAATATCTGTTGTGGTAGTACTTCCATTCCCTATAAAGTCTTTCAATTGTACACTGGCAACTTCCCCTGCTGATAACATCTTTTTCTTTAGCGTTACCTGAACTTGTGCAATTCCCGGATTTAATTCTGTTGTACCACCAAATTCTGCCCGGATACAGTTTTTACCGATTGGTAACTTCTGTTCTGTAGTCCGGTATCTGATTGTTGCGTACCCATTTTCTCCAACTTCTGCACTTCCAAGTAAGATATCTTCATAATATAATTCTACATTCGAAGGCATTTCTGATATTTCTGATTTATACGGAACTACTTGCAATATAACTGAAAGTTCCTGCTCATATTCCGCTTCACAATCAGTCTTCTCATTCACTGTCAATATGAGCGTCGGATTGCTTTTTATAATACTGAACATAACTTCTCTTGTTCCGCGATATGCACCAATTCCTTCTACAACAACTTTGGCAGTATTTGTTCCTACTTTTATATTATTTTCATAAGTTACTTTATAATCCTGCCCTTCCACAAGCACTGTATTATCATTTGTAATATACAGTACGGGCATTATCGCTTCTCCTGTATATGGCTGAGCATCAATCGGCTGTACTTTGACTGTTTCACTTCCGATATCCACCGTTGCAGGCATCTGTGTAGAATCAAAAAATTGTACACAAAACTCTGTCTTTACTTTTTCTCTAATAGCTTTAACATCTGCTACTGTTTTTAAATCCTCCGAATACTCTGAACACAATAAAAATGTATATTTTCCGGTATTTACCTTGCAAGGCTCTGATTCATAATATGATTTATCCGCATAAAAATAATACCTGCCCGGCTCGCCTTCCACAGTAACCAACTGAACAACATTTGCCCAGTCACTCTGTTCGGAGGCACTTTCATCCTCCCAATATTCTGTTTTTATTGCGATAATTGTATCCTCCCAATACAATCCCATTTCTTCTACGGTATCAGAACTGATTTGATTTCCATCTTCATCTTTCCATATAATTTCACAATAAGGTGCTTCTTTGGCCGGAATACTACTATTACCTGCTATTTTATTTATATCAACTTCTGTGGGTGCCGAAATAACCTCTATACTCCCTACCACAGGATAATATAATCCTGCATCCAGCTGATAAATCGTCCATCCGTTATTTTCATACTTCAGCTCATAGCTGTCTGCTTTGCTTGAAGGCAGTTCAAAGCCTGTGGCTCCACTTTCTACATTTATCGCTGTAATATATTGTTTTTCATCCGTAAATTCTCCCGGAAAGTTTTTATTGTCCGTCTGAAATATGGTTGTTCCGCTGACAGTTCCTTGCACAGTCATGGAACCTTCTTTATTTAATACAAGAATCCCCCTTGTATCCGTTTGCGACTCTGAATTATATACACCGCCCGTAAAATTCCTAGTCACAGTTACATCTGACATTTTGTTCAGATCCAAACATGCTCCATCCTGCAAAGTTACATTTTTCAACTCCCCCTGAGCAAGATCAACATACGCCTTCTCACTTAACACCAGCGTTCCTACACCAATTAAGGTTATATTATTTAAAGTGGATTGTTTTGCTGTAAGTGTTGTCTGATTATTCCCATAAAATGTTATATTATTTACATTTCCCTCTCCGGTTACTTCAATTGCTACACGACTGTTTTCTTCTGTATATTCTGAAAAAATACCATCTCTGACTATACTCTTAGGACCTATATTTAAAAAAGCATTACCGTAATACGGCACCTTCGTATCGTTCCCTTCACCATGACTCATATAAATTCCCTGAAACATTGTTTTAGAATTTGCATTCTTAACTGTCAAAGAAGCTGCTGTACCGATTGTCGTATTTTCAAATCCACCGGCATATACGGTCGGCAAAAGTTCTTCCTCTGTTCCACCAAAACCACCTAAAGAACCACCGGCACCCGCCAAGTATGTAGAAACATTATCCAGTGTAAGACTATATCCTGCAAGAAAAATTTCCCTATGGGGCACACTCCCCAGTGCGTTACTTGATTCAAATGTCAGCTCTATATTTTTTATAATTACTCCATTACCGGATAGTTGAAGCGGACAACGACAACTTATACTGGCCCCGTCATCCCCCTGAATAACTATCCCAGCCGGTATCTCTACCGGTAACATTTTTCCTGTACTATTCGCTTGTTCTCCAATTGTAATCGCCCCGGTTACTGTAATAGGACTCTGTTTCTGCGACAATGCTGTCATAAACTCTTCTTTTGTACTTACTGTCACTCCTGATGATTCTGACGAAGTACTCTGCACTTCTTCTATTTCTGTTGCATAAACTCTTTCTAAACTTGTTGTCATTAATGGCTCACATATTGTTTGAAACATTAAAATTGCCGAAAGTAACATTACGATTTTTTTGCTTAGATTTTTTCTCATATGTGCCACTCCTTTTTCTTTTATTTTATCGCTTCCATGGTACAAATTTCCTTTGTTTTATTTATACTATAGCAGAATTTCGATAGAATATAAAGTGGGTGGTGCTTCACTTATTCGGAATTCGCTTCGCTTATTCGGAATTCGCTTCGCTACTTCCTCATATGTGGCTGTCGCCGCATACTCGTGAAAAATAAAAAGTCCGATTGAGAGTAAACTCTCATCGGACTTTTTATTTTTCACGAGTGCGTGGCTCGTAGCTATATTACATTCCCATCTGTTTTGCAACTTCTTCTGCGAAGTTTTCTTCTTTCTTTTCGATACCTTCACCTGTTTCGAAACGAACGAACTTCTTAATGCTTAATTTAGCACCGTTAGCTTTACCAACTTCTTCAATGTATTTAGCAACTGGCTGTTTGCCATCTTCTGCTTTTACATATGTCTGATCCAATAAACAAATTTCTTTAAGTTGTTTAGAAATACGTCCTTCAACGAGACCACCAAAGATTTTGTTCTCTACGATTGTTGCTTTATCTGCTAAAGCAAGTTCTGCTAATGAAGCTTTTGCTTCTTTAGAAAGGAAGTTTGGTAAATATTTCATATTGTCTTTCTTTTCTTCATAGATAGCAATATCTTCATCGCTCCATACTTTATCATTTACAGCCTTTTCAAGTAAGCCTTTTAAGATTGGCATTGGAAGTGAGAAGGAATCATTTAAAGCACTGTCAACTGTGATTTCTCTCATTTTAGCAAGCTCATCTTCTGAAATTTCTTCTCTTGCTGTATATGTTGGATTTAAAGCAGCAACCTGCATTGCTACGTTTGTAAGAGCTTCTTTGATTGCATCGTTAACAACATCAGTTTCAGCTTCAACGATAACACCGATTCTACCGCCACCATGAACGTAAGAAACAACACATCCGTTTTCAGCAACAACTTTTTCAAATCTTCTGATTCCTAAGTTTTCACCGATAACTGCAACTTTTTCTACTAATGCATCTTTTACAGTTTTGGAAGTATCAGCATTCCATGTTTCAGCCATGAAAGCGTCCATATCTGCTGCATCAGAGTTAACTGCCTGCTCTGCAACTGCTGCAACAAATGCCTGGAAATCTTCGTTTTTAGCAACGAAGTCTGTTTCAGAGTTAACTTCAACAACTGCTGCTGTTTTATCATCTTTAAGAACTACTTTACAAAGACCTTCTGCTGCAATTCTACCAGCTTTTTTCTCTGCTTTAGCCTGTCCGTTCTTTCTTAAATAATCAACTGCTGCATCCATGTCACCGTTTGTCTCGTTAAGAGCTTTTTTACAGTCCATCATACCTGCACCAGTCATATCTCTTAATTCTTTTACCATTGCTGCTGTGATAGCCATCGTTATATCCTCCATATCATTTATGAATTTAATCAACACAAAGGGACGTAAATCTGCGTCCCTTTGCAAGTTTCAACTTATACTTTTTCTTAAGCTTCTTCTGCTACTTCTTCAATATCTGTAGCTTCTCCGGCTGCTTCTTCAAAAGCTTCTTCTACGTATGCTGCTTCACCCTGATTAGCTTCGATAACAGCATCTGCCATTTTAGCAACGATTAATTTTACTGCTCTGATAGCATCATCGTTACCAGGAATGATATAGTCAAGTTCTTCAGGATCACAGTTTGTATCACCGATACCGATTAATGTAATACCGAGTGCATGTGCTTCCTGAACGCAGATTCTTTCTTTCTTAGGATCTACTACGAAGATTGCATCCGGAATTCTCTTCATTTCTTTAATTCCGCCAAGGTTCTTCTCAAGTTTTTCCCATTCTTTCTTTAATTCAATAACTTCTTTTTTAGGAAGAACATCAAATGTTCCATCTTCTGACATAGTTTCGATTGCTTTTAATCTTGCAATTCTGGACTGGATGGTCTTGAAGTTTGTAAGCATACCACCTAACCATCTTTCGTTTACATAGTACATTCCGCAACGTTCAGCTTCTGTTTTTACAGCATCCTGAGCTTGTTTCTTTGTACCAACGAAAAGAACTGTACCACCATCAGCTGCGATATCAGCGATAGCTTTGTAAGCTTCATCTACTTTACCTACAGATTTCTGTAAGTCGATGATGTGGATACCATTTCTTTCTGTGAAGATGTAAGGAGCCATTTTAGGATTCCATCTTCTTGTCTGATGTCCAAAATGAACACCTGCTTCTAATAACTGTTTCATTGAAATAACGCTCATGTCTTTACCTCCATTTGGTTCATTTTCTTCCGTAAATCTTTCCGTGCAAAATGCACTTCTCCATCAGCCACTCCAGCGTCTATGAGCACCGGCGATGAATAAACTTACGTGTTTTTTAGTCACAACATTGAGATTTTACCATAATAAAAGCCCCTTGACAAGAGGCTTTTTCTTAATTTCGTTATTTGATTTCGTTATTTTAACTTATTTTTCCCAAGATATTTTTCTGTAAAACCTTTTTACATTATTTTTACTCTGATTTTGTAATAATTTTTGCAATAGTTTCATCATCCGAGCCAACTGCAATTTTATAAGTTCCTGACACAACTTTTTTTGAATATCCGTTACTACATAAATATTTATCAAACGTTGTTGCCGATTCAACCACCCCTGCCTCCTGTAGTCTTCTGCTGGCTGTTGCGGAATCGTCGCCACTTACAATAGTAACTTCAATTATCTGCTTCGCCATTTCTTCTCCGGCATTCATATCCGTCTGCTGTTCTGTTTCATTTCCGTTTAGTGCTTCTATCGGTTGAGTTGTATCCTCCTCAAATTCAGATTCCAGCTCTAATGTTTCACTCTCTGTTTGTAACTCGGACTCTCTTTCTTCCGTACTATATACTTCTGATTCTATTTTTTGTGCATCAATGCCCTCGTACAACTTCCCACTTTCTGTCTCGCCTTCTACCATACCAAGTTCTTTCGCTCTTGCAATAACTTCTGCATCCGTCATTTCTTTTTTTCCACTATAAGAAACTCCCAGAATAAGTGTTGTTACGGCAATACCGATTCCCAGTCCTCGTAAATAAATTTTCAGTTTCATATCCTATCTTGACGTCCCTTCAAATAAATCAATTACAAGTTTTACTTCACCGACTCCCAGTCCAAGTTCTTTCGCTATAGCTACATTGGACATACCTGCTTTATGAAGAGATAATATTTTTTCATTACTGTTTTGGGAATCTTGCGGTTCAATTACATAAAACTGTGGATTTTCTTCATCCTCACCTTCAAATACAATTTTAGGTGCAGCTGCCGTAATTCCTTGTACAAAGTCATCACCGTATTCCTCTTCTTCCCGTGTTTCTTCCGGCTGTTCAGTTACCTGTTCCACCACATCCGATACGTCTGTTTGCAAACTGATTGCTTCTAACTCAGCAGTAACATTTTCTACTTCTAACTCAGACTGCATTTCTGTTAACGGATAAACATTATCCAAACTCTCATCTACTTTTTCCTGAATTAGTTCTGCCGCCTTTTCCACACGATTTGCAATATCTGCCGCTCTCTTTGCCGCTTCTTCCGAACTCTTTGCCTCTTTTGCTGTTTCTTTTGCAGAAATTTCAATATCCTTGGCAGTCTGGGCTACTTCACCTACTGTCTTTTCTACTTCTGTCACCGCACTTTTTATAGTTGCGTGCTTATCATTTAACATATCATACAAGAACAAAACTTCTTTATGGTTTTTATTTATATCTTCCAATACTGTATCAGCATACTCATTAATTGCCATAATCTTTTCATTAGTCATCTTTTCAAGAGTACGTTCCGTTTTCGATGCAGATTCTTCAATTGCTTCTGCAACAGTATCTTCAATTTTAGATTGTACTATGGTAATCTCTCTCTCAAGAAGTGACCGTATCTGCTCTTTTGTAAACTTTCTTGTCTCTGCGTCCATTTCCTCTTTATTCTTCGGAAGAATAAAACTCAAAATAAAAACTGCTCCTCCTATAATTAACAAAATAATTTCCAGTATGCCCATCTTTCACTGTCTCCTAAACTTTAATATCAAAACCTTTGTCCAACTGAGTTTTCAATCGCACGCTTCCCTGCAGTTCTTCATGCTTTCTCTGTCTTCCGCCATCACCGCTGTATTGCCCGTTCCCCTTGTCCTTTGCATCATGTTTTTTGCCTCTGTTCTCTGTATTATCACTTTGGTGCACCCGATTCAGGTTATGATTGACTTCCTTATTGAAGTGTGTCTGGAAATTACCCTGATCCACAATAACTTTATTATCTTCATTCTGTTTTATTGTAGAAAAATCCTGAGCCCTTGATATTTGTCCTTGTAATGATATTGAACCAATTGCCATAATCTCACGCCCCTCTTATTCTTCCGTTTTACTGTTACAATGCTGCCTTTTCTAATTCATTCCTGTCATCTTCACATCGCCGGCTTCTTTTATAAAACGACAGTACTGCACAGATGATTTTACAACCGTTGAAGTATCACCTATACAAATTCTTGTTCCCGGGAATACTTCACCGGTTACTACTACCTGTCCGTTTGCCATCAGTCCGAGTTCCGTCTGAATCTGATTCATTTCTTCACTCTCTTTCTGTAACTGGGCATTTTTACCCTCACGCAATTTCATAAGAGACAGTACATATTTTAACTGATCCGGTTCCAGTCTGATACCTTTTGCGATTTTCTGGTTACCTGCATCAATAATCGGCTGAATAGACTTCAAAATCTTATTAATTTCCATAACGGATTTCTGCAATTCCTGATAGCGAAGTTTTATTCCCGGGTCAGTACCTACCTCAACAATCGTATCTGCACCCATGGAAGAACCCAACGTCTTTACCTTTATCATATTGCCGGCACAAACTCTTCCCCCGGTAATGAAACCTCTTTTCCCGTCAACTGTTACTTCTGTTCTTGCCATTACTGTACTATGAAGAATTGATTCCGTGGAAATATAGCCATCTGCTACTGCTGACTTCACATTTTCAAGAAATTTTGAAACAATGTTTCCGCCTGCCTTTAATGTACCCTTACCCATACCGTTCATGCCTCTTGCAATGATTATATCACCGCCTGCTTCCACATAAGCACCTTCAACTACACCTCTGACTTCAACATTTCCTTTTGCCTTTACCGAAAAGTTTTCGCCAACATTGCCGTTAATCTGTATACTTCCTTCATATTCGATATTTCCGGTACTGTTATCTACGTTCTCTACCTCAAATACATCAGATACGAAAACCTTATCTTCTACCAGTTCTACATGTCCGTTTACTTCCGAAAAAATCTCAAGACCGTCTTCTCCAAGCTTAATATTTTTACCAAATTTCAAAAAAGCTCGATGTACTTCTCTCGGCTTAATTCTTTCTCCGTATACGTCAATTCCTGCTTCTCCTAAATCTTCCTGAATCAGTCTGGCAAGCATATCCCCTTTATTACAGTGATTAATTGTATTAAGGTTAAAGAAATCCACACTTCCATCATCCTTCAAAGTAGGTTTGACCTTTAAATCCACATTGAAGAAATACTCAATACGTGCATCCTCTCCATGCCTCGGTTCTTTTCCCTTGGCAACAACAATATCGGTACAATACTTTCTGTTTTCAAAAAAATCATCTATTACCGCTTCATCAATCCCCTGCACAATATTTTTATGTGCAAGATCATTTAAAAACTCATCTTTTGTCATAAGTTCCCCACCCTCAGAAGGTGCAAGAAATCTGGCTGTAACAGTCATTTTATCCTGAGAAACTTCTATTTTGCAGCATTCTCTTTCTAAATGCCCACTACCATTAGTAAGCTTAAGTTCTGTCGTATTAACCAAATTTTGGATTGTATTATTTAACACAGAAAGGTCATAGGGAATACTTTTTTGTTGTAAATATCCCATGACCTCACTAATTTCAATATTTTCCCCACCATCTGTTGGCGGAACAAGCCTCAACTTTACTTCTCCATCTTTACTAACTAATTGAAAATATCCATTGCTCATTTCCGCCACCTTGCCTTTCTCCTAGTGCATTTACTTGTCTGTTAAAATCCCAATATATTTTCCCATCTTCGATTTCATTTTCTGTAACCCTCTCGTATGAAGCTGGGAAATTCTTGATTCAGATACTTCCAAAATATTACTTATTTCTTTTAAAGTAAGTTCTTCATAATAATAAAGCACAATTACTTTTCTCTCTTTTTCTGTCAAAAGCTCTAAGGCTTCTGCCAATACTTTCTTTAGTTCCCCTTTTTCCAAAACTTCTTCCGGACTGTCAAATTTAGCTGTATGATTATATTCAACAGAAACTTCACTTCCCTGTTCCAAATATTCATTCAAAGATACAATGTTCGTAATTTTCATTTGGCTCTGCCATTCAGTATACTCGTCTTCTGTAATACCCAGCCCCACAGCAATTTCTTCATCTGTGGCATTCCTTCCTTTTTCTGCTTCAATTGATTTAATTACTGCATCTATCTTTTTCTGTTTCTGTCGTATCGTTCTTGGAATCCAGTCCATCTTTCTTATCTGGTCTAATATTGCACCTCTGATTCTAAGACTTGCATAAGTTTCAAACTTTACTTCTTTCATAAAATCAAATTTATCAATCGCATCAATTAAACCAAAAATACCATACCCTACTAAATCATCATATTCAACATTATATCCAAGATACATACTAAGCCTTCCCGCTACTACCTTTACAAGCGGTGCATACTCTAATATAATCTTTTCCCTCAACTCAGGAGATTTCGTCCTTGAATATTCATCCCATAGTTTTTTTCTGCCCATTTCGTCCATAGTGCCCTCCAACTACAGTATTTATTCTGCTTCGCTACTCCTCAGTAACTGAGTCCACCGCTTCATTTCCCAACTCAGACTCATCTTCTGATGCTTTTTCGAAAACTTCACCCTCATCAAGAGCCTTCTGCTCATTCTCTTTCTCAAATAAATCTAATATATACTTAAAAATACTGCCTAGAACATAAAATACAACCAAAACAACAAGCAAAATAATAAGTGAACTTTTCATGTCATAATGCAGACAAAAAGTTCTGATACTTGTTATTAAGCCTGCTGTCAGCATAATAAACGGCGGTAATAATTTTCTCTTCATTTCTGCTCCTACCTGTCATTTTAAATGACAGTCTCACTTTTCCCTACTGCCCTTATTACAAAATCACCTGTTTCCGGATAAAAAATTACAGTTCTACCATAAGAATCCCCTGTATCTTCTGCCAGAATAGGTATCTTCATTTCTGCAAGTTTTTTCTTACAGGCAGCTACATTTCTTTCGCCTACACGAATCATATCACTTTTACTGGAAAAACTAAACATCTGTGCCCCACCTGCTATTTTAGCAACCAATCTTGCACGATTTGCACCTAACGCAACAATCTGTTTTACCAATTCTTCAATTCCCGTATCCGCAAACTTTGGTATATTGGCATTATTCCTTATTGCAGTACTATCCGGTAACATAATATGAGCCAATCCACCTATCTTCGTAACCGGATCTCTTACTGCAATGCCTACACATGAACCAAGTCCCAAAGTGGTAACACCATCCGGACTTTTCACTACTTTCAAATCGGCCATTCCAACCTTTATAATCTCACCCATACTTTATCCTTCAATCTTGCTCAAATTTTTTCATGAGAGACTTACTCACTGATAATACCCAGTGACGATAATATCTTAGTATAAGAATCTACATCAGGAACTAAGATAAAGTATCCGTTTAAGTCAACTTCATCTGAAAATTGTGTCTGAATCAGCAGTATCTTGTCACCATATACACCGAATTCAATAGCCGGAACACTCAAAATCGCTCCTGCCATATCCGTTGCAATAGAAGGTATAGTCGGATAAATTGTCAATCTTGTTAAATCCGACAATGAGTTCAAATAAGAACCTGTTATAATATTTCCTACTTCCTTAAGCGCCGACAATTCCATTTCATTGAACCTATCACCGCCACTGTCCATTCCCATCATCATTTTAGACACTAAATGTCTTGCAGTTTCCTGCTCCATCAGGAACATAATACTTCCTGTAATGTCCCCTTCAACTCCCAAATAAATGCCTGTCATAAGATGTTCTTCGCCACCTATCATGGCACCTACATTTTTGAATTCCAAGAGTTGAACCTGTGGAACTTTCATATCCACTTTACACTGGAGCATTTGGGCTAATGCAGTAGTTGCATTGCCCGCTCCAATATTACCCAACTCTTTTAAGACATCGAAATATTCTTGTGAAATTTTTTCTACGTTGATTTCATCCATATCCGGTACATTCCTTTTATGCGTTTTCTTTTTCAAGAGTCACTGTGTTCAAATCCAAAAGTGAAATCAGACCGCCTTCATATTTTCCAATTCCATTAATATAATTGACTTTATCTTCTTTACTGTCATAAGACACCTTTTCAATCTGAGAATTGTCAAGTGTTACAACTTCCTTCACTTCATCTACGATAACACCAATCATACCTTCCTGTTCTACTTTCAATACAATAATTCTTGTCGCTTTTGTAATTTCATCTGTCGGCAAATCCATTTTTAATCTCAGACTCATAACCGGAATTACTTCACCACGAAGATTAATTACGCCTCTTAAATACGGTGCTACCTTTGGAACACGTGTTATCTGCTGCATACGAACAATATTATCTATGTATTTAATGTCTATTCCATACTGTTCCTCGCCGATTTTTATTACAATATACTGTGTTGTATTTGTATCGGATACAATTTTTAATTCTTCCATCTGTTATCCCTCCTCTTAAATAAGCGCATTTGCATCAAGAATAAGAGCAACTTCACCGTCACCAAGAATCGTCGCACCACTGATAAATTTACATTTATTAATGTATTTACCCATGGACTTGATAACAATTTCCTGCTGTCCCATCAGTTCATCTACAACGAGACCTGCAAGCTTATCTCCTTTCTTAACAATAACAACTAAAAGATCCTCATCTGAGCTCTTCTTGGACTCGATATCCAGTACATTGCTCAAACGAATTAATGGAATAACAGTTCCTCTTAAGTGAATTACCTCTTTTGCCTGTACAAGCTTAATATCATCTTTGTTAATATCTTCAATTGTCTGTATTGAACCTAATGATATTGCATATTTTTCGCCACCTACAACTACCATAAGTGCCTGAATAATAGCAAGTGTAAGTGGAAGTCTGATAATCCATGTACTTCCTACTCCGAGTTTACTCTTAACTTCAACCTCACCACTTAACGCTTCAATCTTAGACTTAACAACATCAAGACCTACACCTCTTCCGGATACGTCGGATACCTGTTTTGCAGTAGAGAATCCTGCACTGAACAACAAATCAATAATTTCTTTGTCGCTCATGTTCTCACCCTGCTCTGCTGTAATAACACCACGGTCAATAGCTTTATTCTTTACAGCCTCTACATCAATACCATTACCGTCATCTCTTACTTCAATGACAACGTTATTTCCATCCTGATAAGCATCCAGATAAATAGAACCTACTTCCGGCTTTCCTCTTTCTTTACGCAACTCTGCTGATTCCAAACCATGATCTGCTGAATTACGCAACAAATGCATAAGTGGATCACCGATTTCATCAACTACAGTACGATCTAATTCTGTTTCTTCACCGGACATGTATAATTCCATTTTCTTATTCAATTTTTTAGATAAATCACGAATCATACGCGGGAATTTATTAACAACACTCTCAATCGGCACCATTCGGACTTTCATAACCGATTCATGTAAGTTAGTTGTAACACTTTCAATATACTCAATATGTTCATTGAATCCACCGCTTGTAGTATTACCTTCCGCATTTGCAGCTGATACCAAAGTATTCTTTGCAATAATTAACTCACTTACAAGATTCATGAGTACATCTAATTTTTCAATATCTACACGAACAGTTCTGTTCACTACAGGTTTTGCTGCCGGTTTCTTATCTGTTGCTTTTGCGGCTGCAGGCTGTGCTTTTTGCGGAGTTTCCACTACTACTGCTGTTTCTGCTGTTTCCTCTTTTTCTACTTTAGCAACTTCTGCTGTTTCTGTTGCATCTGCCTGTGCTACTTCTACAACGCCACCTACAACTGACTCAATCTCAGATACATTCATTGCTGCTTTTATAACAGCATTCAAATCCTTATCAGTAATAAAGATCACACTAAAATCATATTCGAATTTTTCGTCCTCAATATCCTGTGTAGAAGGATTTGAAATAATAATTTCACCGATTTCTTCTAAAGCTTTAAACACCAAAAATGCTCTTGCGGCTTTTAAGATACAGGATTCCTGTACTTTCACGGTCAGTCCGAACACATTTTTATTTTGAGCATATGCTTCGCGAATTACGTTTCTATCCGTACTATCCTGCTTAATCGTACGCCATTTTTCATTGGCAGTATCTTTTTCTTCTTTATTTTCTTCTACTGTTTCTGCCTGTGCCGGTTTCTCTTCTTTTGGCTGTGCTGCTGCACCTCCACCACCTTGTAAAATCTCATTCAGAGCTTTAATCAACGGTTCATTATCATTTGTTCCTTCATCTGCTGTTTCCTGGATTGTAGAAAGATACTCTTCCAATGCATCAAGGCACTGAAATAAAATATCAATCATATTTCCACGAACTTTAATTGTCCCGTTTCTAACCTCTGAAAATACATTTTCCATATCATGGGTAAGAGCCTGCATTCTCTTAAATCCCATGGTTCCGGCCATACCTTTTAAGGAATGTGCCGCACGGAAAATCTCATTGATGGTATCCATATTTTCCGGTTCCTGCTCCAATTCCAAAATCTGGGTGTTTAAATTTTGTAAATGTTCTTTTGTTTCATCAAGGAAAATTTCAAGATATTGGCTTACGTCCATTCTACATTACCCCCACGTTTAATATTATTTCCTGCGCAATCTGTTCCAATGGTACAATCTGATCATTAAGACCTGCTTTTACAATACTCTTCGGCATTCCATACACAGCACATGTACTTTCTTCCTGCGCAATAACATGTGTTTTTTTAGTTGTTTTTAATGTTTCGATTCCTTTCGTCCCATCTGCACCCATTCCTGTAAGAACTGCACATACTACTTCATCATAAGGACAGTTCATTAAGGATTCATACATATAATTTGCACATGGTTTTACTCCTTCCCTGCTCGGTTCATCGGAGTAATGTATTACCTGTTTGTTGCCTTTTGTCACCACGTTTAAATGCTTACCGCCTCTTGCGATATAAGCACATCCTGCCTGCAATATATCTCCCTCTTCTCCTTCCTTTACGGAAAGCTCTGACAACGAGTTCAATCTTTCAGCTAATGATGCTGTAAAACCTGCCGGCATATGCTGTACTACTACTACAGGTGCTTTCAAATTTCCCGGCAGTTTCGGCAGAACCGACTGCAATGCTTTCGGACCTCCTGTAGAACTTGCAATGGCTACAACCTTATTTCCGGAAATTTGGGTTGTATTCTTCCGAACAAGTTCAATCATCTTTTTCGTTGACTTAATCTCCTCTAAACTAAATGCCTTATTATTGTTAAAGGATGGAAGTCTGCTGTCTGCTACCGCGGCTAAAATGTCAAGCATTTTCTTTTGAAATTCACTGTTTCGACATTCAATGGCATTTGACGGTTTATGTATGAAATCAAGTGCTCCAAGCTCCAAAGCATCTAATGTTGTTTTTGCCCCGCCTTTTGTATCCGTACTTGCCATCATTACCCTTGCAGGAATTTTTTTTGCCTGCAACTGTCTTAACAACTCCAGTCCGTTCATCTTCGGCATATTTACATCAAGGACAACTGCATCATATGATTTTGTCATTAACAAAAATAATGCTTCTTCGCCATTATTTGCCTTATCTTCTACTTGGAATCTCTTATCACTATTGATTATATCACAAAGGACTCTTCTCATAAGTGCAGAATCATCAACTACGAGAATTTTTTTCATTTTTCAGTTCCTCACTTTCCGGCTTTTTTCTTGTAAATATACAATCCGTTTAAAAGCCAAGTTCCTTTCTTCTGTGTTTCCGCTCTTCCTGAAAAATATATCGAATAATCTCTTCCTGCTCCTCTGTATTTATGTTTACATATTGTACTCTGTGTTCATAAACACCGGGGCGATTTATCAACTCTTTCACACTCAGTACTTTTCCGACCAGATTATATTCTTTCTGTTGCCCTTCAATAAAAAGTCTGTAAGCACAAAGAACCAGACTATCCACATCGTATTTCTGTTCTACAACGAAACGCAATCCGCCACCACTGATATCTACAATGACACTTTTATTCATTTTCTCGGTTTGAGGCTTTACTTTACCTTCTGCCTGCACAACTTCCTGCAGTTTTTCTTCCGCTATCTTTCCTGTGTTCATTTCAAGAGCACAACTAAAGCGATAATATTCTCTTCTCTGTTGCTTTCTCAGATTACTGGTCAACTCCACTAAAATCATATAAATATTATTGGTTTTATAGCGGTCTACCACTCTGGCAAAACATTGATATAAACCATTATCAGCATAAAAATACAAATCATATTCGGTATCCACCTGCAAAAGCATCAGTTTTCCTTTTTCAATCGGCATGGTTATTTCCATCCGGTCTTCGCTTAAAACCTCACATACCTTGCTATGATATATTTTTTTATATACCTCTATCTCCCCGTTCTCCTGAACTCTTTCAACTTTCTGCAGTTCCAGTTTATCTCCGGGTTTTATAATTTTAGATAACATAGGTTCTACCTCGATTCCATTTTTCTTCCTGAAACAATACGTGAAAAAAATGCCGCCATTCCGCGTCTTTCCTGTGTTTTCCCTTCTTCTTTATCCAAAAGCTTCGCTGCAATTCTTTCATAAGCCTGTGCTGATTTAGCTTTCGGATTCTGGATGGAAATTGGCATCTGCTGCATTACAGCCTGTACCAGCTGACCATCCTGAGGCACCGCACCCAAATATGTAATCGGAACATCAAGATATTTTTCCACTACATTATTAAACTTTTCAAAAAGTCCAACCCCGTCTGCCTCTTTCTCTACTCTGTTTGTTATTACCCTGACTTTACTTTCTTCTTTCGAAAAACGTGGATGCATATGCAATGCCTTTATTACAGAATAGGAATCAGTAATGGATGTAGGTTCCGGTGTAGTCACAAGAAGTATTTCACCACTTGCTACCAAAAACTCCATAACCGCATCCGCAATTCCTGCCCCTGTATCTATAATAATAACATCTGCAATCTCATCCAGCTCTGTCAAATTTTGTATAATATAATTCAGACTGTTTTTATCCATATTGGCCAGTCCCGAAATTCCTGAACCACCTGATATGAAACCTACCTCCATAGGTCCCCATGTAATAATCTCCCGAATGCTTTTTCCCTTATTTACCAAATCACCCAAATTATATTTAGGCACTGCCCCAAACATAATTTCAATATTTGCAAGCCCAAAATCAGCGTCCAAAATTACAACCTTTTTTCCCTCTTTTTTTAACTGCACAGCCAGATTAATTGCCGTATTGGATTTTCCCACTCCTCCTTTACCGCTTGTTACTGTTATGACTCTTGCAGCAGGCTTCGCATTTAACTGATTTTTAGCTTTTATTATATTCCGTAACTCTTCAGCCTGATCCATTAGTTCTTTCCTCCAAGAAGATTTTTCACTGTCTTTTGCGGGTTAAATTCTTCAATGTCATTCGGAACATTTTGTCCGCTGGTTACATAAGATAATGCTGCTCCTGTATGAAGCCGCAGATTAAATATACTTCCCAATGCATTGGTTTCATCCAATTTTGTAAAAATCAGCTTATACTCTGCAACAGAATTGTAAGAATCCGCTATCTTCTCCAAATCACGATATTTTGTAGTTGCACTGACTACAAGATAAGTTTCTGATTCCGCAACATCATCCACCGACTGTATAAAGGCTTTTACAGATTCCCTCTGTTCTTCATTCTGATAAGAATGCCCTGCAGTATCCACGAAAATATAATCAAAATCCTTAAAACGTACAGCTGCATCTTTCATTTCTTCTGTAGAATAAATTATTTCAAACGGAATCTCTAAAATACTTGCATAAGTTCTAAGCTGCTCAGCCGCTGCAATACGATAAGTATCACATGTCAGCATAGCAATTTTTTTCTTTTCTTCCAGACAAAATTTAGAAGCAATTTTAGCAATTGTAGTTGTCTTTCCTACACCTGTAGGTCCTATAAAAAATACAACTTTCGGGTTCTTTTCTGCCGGTGTAATAATCTCCGGTTTTCCCAATTTCAAAATCATTTTCTGGTATACCGTAGCCAGCACCGCATCTACAGGCATATTCGGATTATTCACTTTATCTGCTTCTTCGATGACCTGATTGGCATAAATTTCTTTAACTTCATTATCCAGCATCGTATTATAAAGCAGCTTCATAAATACCATCATTTCACTGTCTTCTTCCGGTATTTCATCTTCTTCCTGCGGCTGTAGCTTCAATTCAAGGAAAGACTGCAAACTATCCAGCTTTTCCTGAATTGCAGTATTATCTTTCCTCTCTATATAGTCCAATGTTTCTGTCAGTCTGTTCTTATGCCCACTTAATTCCTGCGGATGTATTACCTGAGACTGTACTGCAAATTTCTCCGGTTCTTCTGTTCTCGCTGCTACTTGCGCTACTGCTGATACGGCTTCTTTCATGGCTTTTTCATTGGCAGCATTTTTTGCCCTGCGCTCGTTTTCCTCTTCTAATGCTACCGTAATTTCTGTTATCTGTTTCTGCATAAATCCCAGAAATCCGCCTTTTTTAATATTCTTTACGTTCATCAGCACTACGTTTTCACCAAGCTCACGTTTTGCCTCTGCAAGTGCTTCCTCTTCTGTTCTGCCGAGAAATTTCTTTATAATCATTAAGCTGTCACCATCCCTACAGATTGTAATTCCACATTTGACTCGATTTCATTATAAGAAACGACAATCAAATCTTTAAAATAATCTTCCGTCAACCGTTTAAAGTACATTCTTACAATCGGAGACGTTATTATGATTGGATTCTTTCCGAGATTCTCCAATTTTTGAACCTCACTTCCTACTGACGCCATAATTGCTTTCGTTCTCTCCGGATCCAAATTCAAATAAGCACCCTGTTCCATCTGTTTTATACTTCCCATAATCTCCTGTTCAATTTTGGGATCCAATGTTACCACACTGGTTGTATCATTTCCACCAAAATACTTTCCGGAAATTGCCCTTTTCAAACTCTGTCTGACATATTCCGTTAAAATATCCGTATCTCTGGTAGTTGCTGCATAATCCGCAAGTGTTTCAAAAATAGTCAATAAATCCCTGATGGAAATACCTTCCTTTAAAAGATTTTGAAGTACTTTTTGGATTTCACCAAGTCCTAACAGCTTCGGGGTCAATTCTTCTATCAGAGAAGGATTGCTTTCTTTCAAATTATTTACAAGCTGATGTACATCCTGTCTTGTTAAAAGTTCAGCAATATACTGTCTGATAATTTCCGTTAAATGCGTAGCAATAATAGAAGGTGGGTCTACTACAGTATAACCAAAACTTTCCGCTCTTTCTCTCTGACTTTCCGTAATCCATATAGCCGGAAGATGGAAAGAAGGTTCAAATGTAGGAATACCGGAAATTTCCTCCTCTACATACCCCGGATTCATTGCCATATAGTGATCAAATAATATTTCACCTTCGCTGACCTGAATTCCCTTAATTTTAATAATATACTGGTTTGGATTTAACTGAATATTATCCCGCAAACGGATAATCGGCACAACCGTACCCAGTTCTAACGCAATCTGTCTTCTAATCATAACAACACGGTCTAATAGATCGCCGCCCTGATTAGCATCAGCAAGTGGGATAATACCATAACCGAATTCCAGTTCAATCGGATCAACCTGTAAAAGACTCGTGACATTTTCCGGTTGTCTGATTTCATCTGCAGCCACTTCATCCATATCCACTTCTGACTCTATACTTGCTGTCTCTATTGTACCTTCTACGCTTCTTCCGGCAACAATAAATACAACACCCAAACCTACAAACAGAATTGTATTTAACGGTGTCACAAGCCCCAACACCATCAAAGTTATACCTACTAAATACAATGCTTTCGGAATACCGAAAAGCTGACCAATCAATACAGTACCAAAATCTGCATCTTTGGAACCTTTTGTTACCAGAATACCTGTTGACAAAGAAATTAACAGAGACGGAATCTGGCTTACAAGACCATCACCGATTGTCAAAATCGTATACTTTTCAAGTGCTGCACTTATTTCAAGCCCCTGATCCAGAACACCCATGGCAATACCGCCGACAATATTAACAGCAGTAATAATAAGACCTGCAGTCGCATCTCCCTTAACATACTTTACGGCACCATCCATAGAACCGAAGAAAGAAGATTCCTGTTGTATTTTATCACGACGAATTTTGGCTTCGGAATCCGTAATTGCTCCGGTATTTAAATCCGCATCAATCGCCATCTGTTTACCCGGCATAGCATCCAATGTAAATCTTGCTGTTACCTCTGCCACACGCTCGGAACCTTTATTGATAACCATAAACTGAATTATAATCAAAATAATAAATACAATACAACCAATAACTAAATTACCGCCACCAACATAGTTACCAAAAGTCGCCACAACGTTTCCCGGTTCACCGGTCAACAGAATTAACTTTGTTGATGATATATTCAGTGCAATACGAAATATGGTTGTAAACAAAAGAATCGTAGGATAATAAGACATATCCAAAACTTCTTTCGCAAACATACATCCAAATAAAACCGTAAAAGCAATTCCCATATTGATTGCAAGAAAAACATCCAACAACCATGAAGGAATGGAAATAATCATCATGGCAAAAGCCGCCAGTACATATAAAGCTATCGCCAAATCTGCTTTTTTCATCTTCGATTCCTCCTAAATCTATATCTATCTTTACACTTTTCCTTTTAAACGATATACAAACGCAAGTACTTCTGCCACTGCCTGATATAACTCCGGCGGAATGGCCTGTCCAACTTCTACATTTGCATACAGCATTCGGGCAAGCGGTTTATTTTCTACTATCTCAATATTATTTTCCCTTGCCTTTTCTTTGATTTTCTGTGCAAGGTAATCTTCACCTTTTGCAAGCACAATTGGTGCATCATATTGATCAGGATCATACTTAATTGCCACCGCATAATGCGTCGGGTTCGTAATAACAACATCCGCTTTGGGCAAATCCTGCATCATCCTTCTCATGGATGCTTCTCTCATCTTCTGCTTGATTTTTCCCTTAACCTGCGGATCTCCTTCCGACTGTTTATATTCCTCTTTTACTTCCTGCTTTGTCATTTTCATATCCTTATTAAACTTATATTTTTGATATGCAAAATCAAGAACGGCAATAATCATATATACAAGAGAAATTCTGATTCCCAACTCAATAACCAGTTCACCACACAACTGAATCGCCTGCATAAGCGGTATATCATATAAAATAAAAATATTTTCTTTTTCATTTATCAGATAAGAATATGCCACATAGGTAACCAGTATAATTTTTGCAACAGATTTTATCAATTCAACAAGAGACTGTATTGAAAAAATTCTTTTCATACCGTTCACAGGATTAAGCTTACTAAACTTTGGTTTCAAAGGTTCTGTTGTAATCTTCCACTTTACCTGAACATAATCACTTAGAAATGCTACAAGGAAACCTACCAAAAATACCGGCGCAACTAATATCATCAATCGCATTACTGCATCTTGAAGTATAATTAATATATCATTTGCCGGCACCTGTCCACCATACATTTTTACCGTCTCCGGAATTTTATTATACACCCCTGAAAACAAATGCAAAAACTTTGTTCCCATACTTCCAACCCAGAATTTCAAAACCAAAAACAATGCAAGCATCCCCAGTCCGTTTGCAACCTCACGGCTCTTTGCAACCTGTCCTTTGTTTCTGGCATCCGACAATTTTTTGGGTGTAGCGGGTTCCGTCTTTTCTCCACCCATTCCTTCCGCGAAGAACTGTAAATTATATTCTAGTATCACATCATGCCCTCCACAAAAGCAACCATCATTCTTTTCATTTCTGTAAATATAAAATCAGCTGCACTTGGTAACATGCCTGCTGTTAAAAAGATTACGGCAAACCCAACCAATATTTTAATCTGAATACCTACAGAAAACATATTTAACTGTGGTGATACTTTCGCAAGTACTCCAAGTACTACATTTAAAATTAATATTACTATAAAAATCGGCATACAAATCCGAAAACCGATTATTATATAGTCAGACATAAACTGCATCATTGCTGCAAGCAAAGCATCTTCGCGAAATACCGCTCCATTTACCGGTATCAATTCATATGTATCAATCAATGCCTGCAAAATAAAACGATGCATACCACTTACAATTAACATCAACATAAACACATACTGATACAAAGCCCCTGTAAGACTCGTCTGCTGTTTTGTAGTAGGATCAAATACCATTGCCATGGCAAGTCCGATATCCATATCTACTATATGCCCCGCAAAAGATGTTATCAGCATACAGATATTAGCAGCAAACCCTATTAAAAAACCGGTTACTGCCTCTTTTAGTACAATTACTGCATATCCTTCCACCGAATGATATGATATTGTTTCATGTGGGTTTAACATAAGATAAACAATCATGGAAACAAAGAATCCAAATCCAATTTTCACTCTGTTTGGAGTATTACTCATACTGTAGAACGGTGCAACAAACATAAAACAGGTAATTCTTGTAAAAACCAACAGGAAATATTCTAATTCTGCTATGGAAAACGAATAATCAATCATATTATGCTACCTTATATAAAGACTGAAATTAGACCAAAGCTCAACCATGTATTCCACCAAACTACTTAACATCCAATTCCCCAAAATCATAAGTCCAACAAAAACACAAATAATCTTAGGTACAAATGTAAGTGTCTGCTCCTGAATGGAAGTAACCGTCTGGAAAATACTGATAACCAGACCTATCACTAAAGACACCAGCAATATTGGTGCTGCTACTTTAATCACCACAAATAATGCATCACCCATCATGGCAGTTACGTCATCAATTGTCATATTATTTCACTCCCTGTCAGTAGAACGTTTTAACCAAATTACCGATTACAAGATTCCATCCATCTGCCAGAACAAATAATAAAATTTTGAACGGCAACGAAATCGTTGTCGGCGGCAACATCATCATACCCATACCCATAAGTGTTGATGCCACAACCATATCAATTACAATAAACGGAATGTAAATAACAAATCCAATAATAAATGCTGTTCTCAATTCACCTATAATAAACGCTGGAATCAATACACGCATTGGAATTTCATCTAAATTCTCACCATTCCATTCCGTTCCATCTATTTCCAAAAACAACCTTACGTCCTTTATATCTGTTTGACGATACATAAAGTCCCGTATAGGGTCTAAGGCATTATCAAAGGCCTCTTCCTGCGAAATTTGTCCCGCTTCAAAAGGCACTATCGCATTCGTATTAATCTCTGTAAGTACAGGACTCATAATGAAAAAGGTCAAAAACAAAGCTAACCCAATCAAAACTTGATTAGGTGGCGCAGTCTGTGTATTCAGTGCTGCCCTCGTAAAATGAAGAACAATAATAATCCTTGTAAAGGAAGTCAGCATGATAATTAATGTAGGTGCCAACGCAATTAATGTTAACGTAATTAATATACGAAGTGTACCATTTACCTGCCCATTTCCATCGTTATATGTAACAGTCACTGTATTTGCAATATTCAGTTCGTTTAATTCATCGGCAGAATCCGCAGAACCTGCTTCATTAATATAAGTTCTGTTATCTGTCTCGCCGGTTAAATTGGAATCATAGCTTGATGCATAAGCAATTTTAGAATCACTGATACACAATATGCCTACTGCAAGCAGCAGGCATACTATTTTCACAATTTGTTTTCCGGAAAAAAATTTCTTCATAAGTCCTCAACCGCCTATTTATTATTTTTCAGGTCTTTTGCTTTTTCCAGAATATCTACAGTTTTCGCTTTTTCAAGTAAATCTTTAAAGCCGGTACTCTTTGCTGAAATTTCCTCCAAAGACAGTTGCTCCTCAGATAACTCACAAAGCATAGTTACTGTATCTTTGCACACCGCAATTGCCAAATACTTTTCACCGCATTTGACAATCTCGATATACTTATTTGCCGTAATTTTTGATACTTCTATAACTTCAATATTCTTATTTATATTTTTTACTTTTTGATAATTTGCAATCCATTTCGTCGTAACATATGTAACCGCAAGTACAAACACAAATATAAATACTACTGTCAAAAACTGGGCTATTGAATCAACACCACCGGTATTGGTAAGTACCATTTTATCCAACAACCTTCTGCACGGCTTCTAATACACGATCCGCTTGGAATGGTTTAACAATAAAGTCTTTTGCTCCTGCCTGAATGGACTCGATAACCATCGCCTGCTGTCCCATCGCAGAACACATAATAACTAATGCAGACGGATCATTTTCTTTAATTTTCTTAAGTGCCTGAATACCATCCATTTCAGGCATTGTAATATCCATAAGCACTAAATCCGGTTTAAGCTCA
The DNA here is from genome assembly GCA_017437065.1 of Lachnospiraceae bacterium. GTDB lineage: Bacteria > Bacillota > Clostridia > Lachnospirales > Lachnospiraceae > RGIG3002. Next base: position 100,983 of record JAFSBX010000076.1, on the reverse strand, counting down.
TTGTATTTTTCAACTGCCTTTGCACCATTTTCTGCTTCTCCTGCAACGTTATATCCGTTCTTTGTTAAAATATCTTTAATCATCATTCTCATAAAAGCTGCATCATCACAAATCAAAATATTTTTAGCCATATTCAATCACTCCTATTTTCTTTTATTTTATAATTTCTGTTACCCTTATACCAAAACTCTCTTCAATAACTACTACTTCGCCTTTTGCAACAAACTTACCATTTACAAGTACATCAATCGGTTCTCCTGCAATCTTATCAAGTTCAATAATAGTTCCCGGTGCAAAATCCAAAATATCAGAAATATTTTTATGCGTTCTACCAAGTTCAACTGTAACTTCAAGCGGAACATCCATAATCAAATTCATATTCTCCTGACCCTGTAATGGATTGAAATCGTTTGAAAAGTTTTGGAACTGTGCCGGTTGAATATTCATATTCTGCATTTGCGGTACGGCGCCCATCATCATCGGCATACCCATTTGACCCATATTCATCATTGGCATTCCCATTGGTGCTCCCATCTGTGGAACTCCCATCTGCGGAACAGCTCCCATATTCTCCGCCTGCTGAGGTACCGGTGCAGGCTGTACAGGTGTCGGTGTTGGTGCGACAGGTGCCGGTGCCGGTGTCGCAACAGGTGGTTCCGGTGTAACTTCTGCCACTGCTTCCTGAGTTGCACCAATAAATGTATCATAAAGAGACTTCGCAAAATCGATAGGATACAACTGCATAATTGTACTATCAACTAAGTCATCGCCAATCTGCATTCTAAAGGAAATTTTTGCAAATGTTCCACTAAGAAATGACGAAATGTCTTCTCCTGATGAAAATTCCATTAAGTCAACCAATGTTGCCTCTGGCGGACTAATATCAATCATCTTACCAAGCATTGTTGAAAGAGATGTTGCAGAAGCACCCATCATCTGATTCATTGCTTCTGAAATCGCACTTAAGTGCAATTCACCTAATTCTCCATCTGTGTTTGTACCGTCACCACCCATCATAAGATCAGTAATAACTTTTACATCATGTTCCTTTAATACTAAAATATTTGTTCCATCTAATCCCAATGTATATCTGATTTGAATAAACACACACGGTTTTTCATAATCATCGACAACAGTCTTCCAGTTCGCCAATGTAACTACCGGAGTTGTAATATTAACTTTTCGACTAACTAAAGAATATAATGTAGTCGCCGAAGAACCCATACTGATATTAGCAACTTCACCTATAGCATCTCTTTCATCAGCACTAAGCAGGCTTTCGTCTATCTCCGGTGCAATTATTTCCGGTTTTTTACGTGTTCCTACTGTAACTGTATCATCATCCTGTTTATTATCTTCAGCACTTTCTGAACCCATACCATTCAGAAGTGCGTTAATCTCTTCTTGGGATAACATTCCGTCCATGTTTTTACTCCCCCTCTCTTATTACCGACGTAATACGGGTCGCATATTTATCTTTATTAGAACCCGGCAATGCGGTAAATTTTTTAATATTTCCAACATAGATTTTCAATTCTTCATCTATTCTGGAATCTAATCTTATTATATCACCAACCTGTAGATTGATAAAGTCATTCACGGACAAACTGCTTCGTCCAAGTACTGCTTTTACCGGAACTTCAACCCTCTTTATCATGGCCTCTATATATTCCTCATAATTTTCATCATCATTCTCCTGCATTGTCGAGAACCAGTACTTTGTATTCAATTTATCCATAACATCTTCCAATGTAAAATATGGAAGACATATATTCATGAACCCTTCAACGTCACCAATCTTTACGTTAAGTGTTACAATCGCAATCATATCACTTGGAGCAATTACCTGAGCAAACTGCGGATTTGTCTCAATCCTTTCCATAACAGGATTGATATCCACTACATTTTTCCAAGGATCACGCATAACCTGCATACATACAACCATAATTTTCTCTATAATTGTAAGCTCTATTTCTGAAAAATCCCTGTTTTTTTCAAGTGGAACACCCGAACCTCCAAGCATGCGGTCTATCATCGCAAAACCTAAATTTGTTGCCAATTCTATAATAATATTTCCACCAAGCGGCTGAAAATTAACAACTCCTAATATAACCGGATTTGATAATGAATTTGTAAATTCTGAATAAGTTGCCGCTTCCGAACTGGCTACATTTACCTGAATATTTTTCCTTAAATAAACTGGCAAGTTCGTGGATAGCAGTCTTCCATAATGTTCAAAAATAATCTCGAGTGTACGCAGGTGTTCTTTTGAAAACTTAGCCGGACGCTTGAAGTCATAATTTTTAACCTGCTTCTCGTTGGACTCCTGCATTTGGTCCATATCCAATTCACCGGTACTTAACGCCGCCAGCAAATTGTCTATCTCACTTTGAGATAATACCTCACCCACGAAGTTCACCTCCCCTTTTCTTTTATTTTTAAGAGGCTATTGATATAATGTGCCACTAAAAGATACTTTATAAATAAATTCGGAATCAAACATCTTCTGTACTCTTTCAAGTATTTCCGCTTTGACACCTTCCGTATCCGCTAACACCTCATCCAGCGTATAGTTGCTGAACACCTCGTAAATTTCACTTTCAATAATACTTTCTTTTGCAGCAAGTGCATCTTTATATTTCTTATATCCTTTATCTTTTGTATTTAAGGATAATGAAACATTCGCATTATAATAATGGTCTTTGCCATCTTCGCCCTTTTTGCAAGGAATCATAAGCTTCTCTGTAAGCTCATAAACTTCCATGTCTTCCATGGCTACTTCGACTACCTTTTCTTCTTCATCCTTTTGTGCTTCTAATTCCAAATCAAGTACACTCGCAATGTCAGTAACCAACGCTGCTGTTTTTTTCGAAGTACCTGTCACGCTGAACATCATAATTGATGTCAAAACAATGTTAACAATTAAAAGCGCCAGGATAATGATAGATAATAAATTTTTCTTCATATGTTATCTCCTACTCCCTTTTTTGAATCTTAGTTCTTTATTGATATGAACTCAACGAATTGTAGATTCTTATTTCTACCCTTCGGTTCTTTGCTCTTCCTTCCGGTGTAGAATTATCTGCAATCGGAACATACTCACCTCGTCCGGCATGCTTTAACATTACCGGTTCCAAAGCAGTGTTTTCAATAAAATATTCAAAAACAGACAAAGCTCGCCCACTACTAAGTTCATCGTTATTAGAGTATTTTGCTCCGGACATTGGTACATTGTCCGTATGTCCTTCAATTTCGATTGTACTTGTGGAATACTTCTCTAAAATCACTCCCACTTTATCTAAAACCGGTAGTGCTTCCTGTTTCAACTCAACACTTCCGGAATCAAACAATATCGACCCACTTAACGTAAGCTGTACATACTGAGAAGTAAACTCTATATCAATTTCTCCTGAAAGATTATTCTCATTTACCGCTTCTGCAACCTTTTCTGCAAGTTCTTCTGAAGCTTCCATTTGTGCTTCTTCAACTTTTTCCTGCATTTCCTGCATCTCATCAATCTCTTCAGCATTCTCAACATCTACTGACAATTTTCCTGTGCTATTGATAAATTTGTCAAGTTCATTCAATTGACTTACGCCATTACTAATCAAGACACCATCACCAATCGCTTCTGCACCACCGGAAAAAATGCTAAATGCCGAGTTTAAAGACTGTGCAACCTGTTCAAATTTTTCCTGTTCCACGCTTGACATAGAAAAAAGCAATACGAAAAAACAGAGAAGCAGATTCATCAAGTCAGCAAAGGTATCTTTCCATAGCGCTGGCGGTGGAGCTTCATCCGGTTTCCGCTTTTTAGCCATCCACCTCACCTCCGCCTTCTTCAGAATTTACTCTGTCTTTAGGTGCTAAGAATGATTTCAATTTTTCTTCAATAACTCTTGGGTTCTCTCCTGCCTGAATCGAAAGGAGACCTTCTATCATAATTTCTTTTAATGTAATTTCTGCTGCATTATTAGATTTTAATTTTGTTGCAACAGGTGTTGCAATCCAGTTTGCAAGTAAAGAACCATATAATGTTGTAATAAGCGCAGTAGCCATAGAAGGACCAATAGCAGATGGATCGGACATGTTCTGAAGCATGTTTACCAGACCGATAAGTGTACCAATCATACCCCACGCCGGTCCCATGGCAGCTACATTCTCCCAAAATCCTATTTTTTCCTTATGTCTGTCATCTAAACTAACAAGCTCAGTTTCCATAATTGCTCTTACAAGTTCAGGATCCGTACCATCAACAATTAACAGAATACCTTTTTTCAAGAAATCATCATCCAAATCTCCCGCAGCTTCTTCCAAGGAAAGTAAACCTTCTTTTCTTGCTACGTTGGACAATTCAATGATTTTTTGAATCATACTGCTTGTTCCAAACTCATGTACTTTTAATATCAATCCAAAACTCTTTAAACCTGCCACAAACTCTTTTAGCTGCATAGATGCCAAAACACAACAAAATGCTCCACCAAAAGTAATTGCAATGGAAGGTACATCAATAAAGTTTCCTACTGTTGAAATACCACCACTGGTAATGATACCTAACATAATCATGCCGAAACATATTAACAAGCCTAAAATTGACGCTATATCCACTCCGCTCACCCAATTCTTTTGCTTAATCAGCAAAAATATCCTTTCTATACGATTTTACTAGATTTTTTATGTCTTGTCTACTTTCTTTTACAATTATTTTTTTTCCGGTTGTAAAAGAAATGACTGTATCCGGTGTTTCTTCGACAAATTCTATCAAATCGGGATTTATCAGAACCGGGATTCCGTTTATTTTCGTTACTTCAATCATAACTATCAATCCCTCCCCTTATGCTACATACATAAAGGGAACTTCATGCAGTTCCCTTTATGCTTTTAACTAATTCAAACTATCGTTTTAAGTTTGTTAATTCCTCTAAAAGGGTATCTGATACTGTAATAATTCTACTGTTTGCCTGGAAACCTCTCTGTGTGGTAATCATTTCTGTAAACTCACTTGATAAGTCTACGTTACTCATTTCCAACACACCGGTAGAAATGGAACCTGTACCATCGGCTGTAATATCCTGACCAATTCCATCAAATTCTCCTGAGTTCTGTGTGGAAGAATAAAGGTTATCCCCCTGTTTTTCAAGACCTGAGGCATTCGCAAATGTCGCTACTGCAATCTGTCCTAATAGTCTGGACATACCATTATCATAGCTTGCGTAAATCTCTCCATTCTGTGTAATGGATACGCCAGTCATTTCTCCTAATTTACGTCCACAGCCTAACGCACCATTACTTGCTTTTGTTCCCGGGTCTGCGCCAAGAGTTGCTGTACCTCCATTATTCTGTTGACTTGTACCTGAAAAATCAACTGTAATATCAGAAAAATTCTTTAATGTCAAATTTCCAATCATATCTTCAAAATTTAAAACAATGCTATCCCCACCATCAATGTTATCAAAATTACCATTGCTAGCATCATAAATCAATTTGGATCCTTGCACAGTTTTATTTGTAACAAGTAATTTTCCTGTATCAGGATCAATCTCAAATGCTTTTACTACCGTCTGATAGTTATCACCATACAGTCCCTGCAAACTCTTTCCGAAAATCGTATCAAGATCTGACGGTGTTCCTGTTCCACCAAGTTGCATTGTTTTCAACTGTTCAACTTTAACATCTTTAACCCCTGCCGGATTAGTAGAATTATCTGTTATTGTATAACTTTCAACTTTTCCAGAACTTACCGGTGTGCCATCTACACTAAATAGAACTGAATCTTCTCCCATTCCGCTTGTAAAATATTTTACTGTAACATTATCCGTATCCAGAATAGCGTGAGTAATTGGTGGAGTCGTAGTCGGTTTTGTAATTCCTGCCGGTATTTCCTTAACATCTCCCGTGGCATAACCCTTACTTTTTACTGTTGCCTGTGCATAATTAATTGTAACAACATTTGTATCTACACTGGCAGCATCATTTGAATTTACGTTGATACTACCTCCAAGAGTTGCAATGCTACTAATATTTTCCACATCATAAATTTCCTTCAAAGATACTCCGTTAGAATCAAGAATATCATCCAGCTGAACATAATATGTTGCTTCGTCTCCTGTAGCATGAACGCTCAATTTTGCTGTATAACTATAACCTAAAGCATCGTAGAAATTCAGGTTCATTGTTTTACCGGATGTACTGTTGATATCTGTATCATTCTTATCACAAAGACCAGAAATATAAGCTTCTGTAGTTGCTTCCGGCGGATACGTCAGGTTAGCGGTGCTCATAATACGAAGAGCAGATACTGTATCCTGTTTCACCTGACCTGTTTCTTCATCAACCTGCCATCCCATAACATTGTAACCGTTACTTGTCATAGCAAGGTTTCCTGCTGCATCTACATAGAAAGAACCATCTCTTGTGAAGAAGTTTTCTACACCATTACTAACAATAAAGAATGCATCACCATTAATTTTCAAATCAAACGGATTACCTGTTGTCTGTGAAGAACCTGCTGTTGTAATTGCAGTGTTAATTGCCGCTGATTTAACACCAAGACCAATCTGTCTTGCGTTAATACCACCTGCTCCGGTTGTTGCATTCGGTCCGGAAGCACTCTGGGTTGTCTGATACATTAAATCACTGAAAGTAATAGACTGTGATTTATATGCTACTGTATTTACGTTTGCGATATTATTACCAATAACATCCATCTTTGTCTGGTGTGTTTTTAACCCTGATACACCAGAATATAATGATCTCATCATAGTGAAATGACCTCCTTAAATTCCCCAACATAAGCCATTCTGTTCCTTCTGTCATTCCGGAACATCAGCCTCCGTAAAGGTCCGGCTAAATAATTACGGCTCCATCTATGTTGGTGTATACATTTTCATCAGTTTCTGTCTGGCTCATTGCTGTTATCACGGTGTGATTCGGAATGTTTACAATAAATGCCAGTTCATCCATAAGTACCAAAGATTCTTTAATTCCTTTCTCACCGGCTTTTGCCGTACCCTCACTTAAACGCTCTAACTGACTGTCCGTCAGCTCTATTTTACGGTCTGCCAATCGATTTGCCGCATGCTTTGAAAACTTCAAATCTACAACCTCTGCTTTTTCAGCAGTTTGTTCCAATATTTCCTTAAATGAGACTTGATTTTTTCCTATTTCCTGCGTTTTCTTTGTCTGGTTTAAGTACTGATCCTGCAGTTGCTCAATGGAAAGAAACTGTCCATTTGTAATTTTCATGGTTTTTCTCCTCCTTGAGTCTTATTTTATCCCCGCACATCCATGTGCTTATTCGCCATCCCCTGTATTGCCTTTATCTCCGTTAGAACTATCTGTATTGCCCGTATCATCTGTATTTGAATTCTTTTCTGCCGCTTCGATAAGTTCCTGCATCTTATTATAGTACTGTTCAATTAACTTCTTGTAATCAGATGATACAAATGTCTGCTCATATTCACTCATGTTGTTATAAGTGTCATAAATCTTCTCGACTTTTTCTTTTTCACCTAATGTCAGATTTTTTAGAGACGGCAATTTGTTAATTGAAAGTGCCAATGACATTGCCGCATTATAAGCATCATAATAACCCTTATCTACTACAGTGTCCAAATCATCCAATGAATATAATTCTTCATTAATAGACAGATACGCTTTTCCATTCTCATAGTACACATAATCAACTTTACCTTCTACATAAGAAGTATCACCTGAACTACCTGTAGTTTTCATATAGACAGTCTGTCCTACCAAACTGGAAGCTCTTGATAATTCCATAGAACCTGACATATTCTGCATCTGCTCTAATTCAGAGAATGTTGCAAACTGTGATATGTACTCTGTATTTGATGTAGGTTCCAACGGATCCTGGTATTTCATCTGTGCTACAAGCAACTGTAAGAACGCATCTTTATCCAATTTGGAGCCATCTTTTTGTTGTGTCTTTCCTAACGAAGTCTGGGATTCTGTTTCTACAACTTTGCCATCTTCTATCGGTGCTACTAATGCCATACATTTACTCCTTTCTACGTTAATACACTATGCTAAGTAATCTACCGTATTACCATTTCTCGCCATCATATCTGCGGTTACTCTGTCCGCTTCTTCTAATTCTTCCTCCTCTAAGGAATCCAAATCATTTAAATTAATCCGGCGTGGTCCTTTTTTCTTTGCTTCTTCCGAAGCCTGCTCATTACTTCCCTGACCCTGTTGAAGATTTCTGTCAAACTGATGGGTTGCCACATTTACTTCCACAGCTTCTACTTTAAATCCCTGTTCGTTCAAATTTTGCTGAAGCGTGATAAGCTGACTCTCAATTACACTCTTAACTGCCTCGTTTGGAGTTGTAAACTGTGCCGTAAGAACGCCCTCTTTTGCTGCAATACGAATATTCAATGTACCCAGACTTTCCGGATGAAGCTGTAATTCCAGATTGGTTGCATCTGCTTTTACCTGAACTTTCATATAGTCCATAATCTGATTCATAATATCCTGTGTTTGTGTTTCTGTAAAAGGCATTTCAACATTACTTGTAACAGCATCCATCTTTTGGCTCTGTGTCAAATTCTGCAAGAAAATATTACCATTCTGTACATCATTCTTTCCAGTCAGTTCTCCCTGATTGTTTTCTGTCGGATTTTCATTTTGACCCGCCATTGTTGTTTCCTGTTCAACAGTCGCCCCACTATTATTTTTCATTTCTGTTGTCGCAACTGTCTCTCCCTGTTGGCTCGTCTTCTCACTTTCCTCTACTTTCACTTCAAACTCAGGCATGGAATCAGTAACTTCTTCCATTTCTCCAACCAACTGCTGCATTGCCTCCTCACTTAAGGCATCAACACATCCGTTCAGTTGTTCTTCACTCAATCCATACATTTCCTTTATTGATGTTAACTCATTCTGAATCGACTGGATAATATCTTTTAATCCCATATACAAATTCTCATTGGTAGTAAGCGCCATCATATCTGTCTCACCACTCAAATTTAACATCAACTTTGTAAGATTTGCACTGTCTAACAGATTTACCGCTGTAAGTCCAAGTGTTTCCATCGCCTGTTCCACTTCCTCTTTTGAAAGTCCCAGCGTATCTGCCACTTTTTCCACAACTTTTTCAGCTGTTTCATTCACTGCTTCTTCCGCAGACTTCAAGTTTTCATTACTTGTCTCTTCTGTTTTGGTCTGTGCACTTTTTTCAATCTTTTCTGCTACTTTTTTATTTTCTTTCATTACATTTGCACTATTCTGTACATCTGTCTTTCTAGTATCAGCAGGTTCAAAATCTGCATTTCCCATTTCTGAGCCATCATATGTTGTATTCTCCATGATAGACGCAAAACTATCTGTTGACATCCCCACATTTCCGACTCTTCCTGTTCCCATCTGACCAAAACCATTCATCGGAGCATTTACACCCGATATCATTTTGCTCATTGCATTCTTCCTCCTTTCTTACATTTTTAAGGTTTTTACCTTGCTTGAATTTATATATATAACAGTTTCCTGTAATATATATCAGTTTTAATTTTCTACGATTCCGGATCCATAATCTTTGTGATTCTTGCAGCTATTTCCGGATCCATGGCTCCCAAAATCTGTCCTCTTGTATCCGCATCCATTGTTCCTAAAATTCTTGCTACCAGACTAAGATTTCCCGTCATTTCTTCAAAGATTGCAGCTGCCTGCTTTGGTTTCATTTCTGCATATGCCTGTGCATAATCCTGAATCATCGCATCCTCTTCCAACTGCTGTACCACCTGCTTGTACAGATACTCTGCTGTAGTAGGATCTATACTTTCATAATATTTCTGATACTCCTCAGCTCCGGGACCTTTTTCCGCATAAACAACTTCTTCATAAAATTCATTCTTTATACGTTCAAATTCCACCTGCTTCTTCTCAAATGTCTGTAACCTTTCAATTTCAGCCTGCATTTCCGCTATTTCTGTATCATCTGTCTGATTTTGAGACTGTGCTTTTTCAAGCTCAAGTTCTAATTCTTTAATTGTATCAACGGCCTCTTTCAAACTTGTGTATCCACCATAAGACTCTTCATCCGTAGTCTCTGTCACTGTATCTCCCGGAAGAATTTTATTAATCACCGGAACATCTTTCAAAACCGGACTTAATACTCCTGAGCCAAAGCCTCCTACATCCAATTTTATAAGTAATGCAAGAATAGCAAGCCATATAATTACAATCAATATTGTAACAAGTACAACGGAAATTCCTCCTGTATCTTCATCTTCTGTCAAAGCTGCTTCCTGCTGTGCAATTTCTTTCGCACGAAGTTTCGCTTCCTTCCGTTGCGCTTTCTGTTCTGCCTTTATTTTCTTGCGTTCTTCGCTCAGTTTTTTCTTTTCCGCTTTTGTGTCAAACGTTGTATCCATACTCATCTCACCCGGCATATTCAGCCACCTGTCTCCTCGTTACCTTACCTGTGTTCTTTTTGTCTCTGACCATAGGTATAACTGGTCAACTCATCAATTTCCTTGCTTTCTTCGTGGTTTAACTCCACTTTAAACTCCTCAAATGACTTTTCACGCAGTTTTTCATGTGTTTTTCTTTCTTTCATAACTTCTTCCAGTCGTTCTCTGGCTGCTTCCACTACTCTTGCAGCTCTTTCAACCTGTTCCGTCTGCGTGACAATAAAATCATCCATTGTCTGAATTGCCACTTTGCTTTCCCGCAATTCTTTTACACTTAATACATTGCTTCTGCTTCTTCTCGCTTCTTCCATGTACTCTTCTTTGCGTTTATACAACTGCTCCAGCTTTTCCTCCTCCAGATTCAAAGCATGCTTTGCAGTTGCAAACTGCATTCTTGCCTGCGTTTCCAATTTTACTTTTATATCCAGAATGCTCTGCATCCGATATATAAACTTAGCCATCTGCCTCAGCCTCTAATCCTGAAATAAACCTTCCATCATCGCAACAGACTCTTCAAATGTAAATTTTTCTTCCACATCCTGCCTCAAAAATGCATTTACCGCATCAATTTTGTCTATTGCATAATCAATATTCGGATTACTTCCTTTTTTATAAGCTCCAATATTAATCAAGTCTTCTGCTTCATTATAAGTTGCCAGTACATTTTTCAGTTTTCCGGCAGCTGTTTTGTGTTCTCTTTCAGCAATCTGACTCATACATCTTGATATACTCTGCAAAACATCTATCGCCGGATAATGATTTTTATGTCCAAGTTTTCTGCTTAACATAATGTGCCCGTCCAAAATACTTCGTGCGGTATCTGTAATCGGCTCATTAAAATCATCACCATCTACTAAAACTGTATATAAACCTGTAATAGAACCTCTGTCTGCTCTTCCGGCTCTTTCAAGAAGTTTTGGCATTTCTGAATATACGCTTGGCGGATATCCTCTCGAAACCGGTGGTTCTCCACTGGCTAATCCAATTTCTCTCTGTGCCATGGAAAAACGTGTCAGTGAATCCATCATCAAAAGTACATCTTTTCCCTGATCACGGAAATACTCTGCTATGGCAGTTGCTGTTTTTGCCGCTTTATTTCTTTCCAAAGCTGGTCTGTCTGATGTTGCCACAACAACTACTGAACGTTTCATTCCTTCCTCACCAAGATCACGTTCAATAAACTCACGCAACTCACGTCCACGTTCTCCTATCAGGGCGATTACATTAATATCCGCTTTCGTATTTCTCGCAAACATACCCATTAGCGTAGATTTACCTACTCCCGAACCGGCAAAAATACCAATTCTCTGCCCTTTACCCACAGTCATCAGTCCGTCAACTGCTTTCACGCCTAACGGCAATACTTCATCAATAATTTCCCTGCTCATCGCATCCGGTGCCTGTGCGACTACCGGATAACTTACACCTTTTTTCATTACATGATTTCGTGGTCTTCCCAATCCGTCAAGCACTTGTCCAAGAAGTTCATCATACACCTGTACCGTAAGCGGCTGTCCTGTATTCTGAACTACACATCCAAGTCCTATACCATCCACATTATCATAAGGCATTAACAATGTTTTTTTGTCTTTAAATCCTACTACTTCCGCCATAATCGGTTTGGCATTTTCGTCATCCGGAAAAATTTCACATACGTCTCCCAATCTTGCATCAGGTCCCGCTGACTCAATAGTAAGACCAACAACATTAACTACCTTCCCCATTTTAACAAATAGAGGAGTATTCATCACTTTTGTATACTTATCAAAATCAATTTTTTTACTTTCCAAAAGTCATTCCACCTACTGCTTCTGTTCTACCTTCTTTTCATAAGAAAGAATTTTTAATTTGGATGTCAACTCTTTTAACTCCGTACCAAGCCCACAATCAAAAATTCCACCTCCGGTTTCTATCATGCATTCACTTTTTGTTAAAGTTAAATCTTCAATAATCTCAACCGAAGAATTCGGCGCAGTTACACTCGCCTGAATTATCTTTTTTTGCATGCTTACATATGGATAGTCTTCTTTAGAGACATGTACAATAAAATCTCTTGTATCTTCAATTTTTCGCACTGTTCCCGCTATAAGATGAACAATAATCTCTCTGTAATCTTTCAAATCCACATTAAAAATATGTTCATATATTCCGGTAAGAGCATCTACAAATTGTGGTTCAAGTTCTTCTATTGTTTTCTGGTATTGTTCTTCCAATTGTCTCTTCTTTACTTCCAGTTCCTGCTCTTTCTCCACCATTTGTGCAAGTCCGCTTGCATATCCTTCGTCATATCCGGTCTTTTTCCCTTGCTCATGTGCGGCATTACGAATACTTTCTGCTCTTTCTTCTGCTTCTGCAATAATTCTTGCAGCTTCCAATTCCGCTTCTTTGTACTTTTCTTCTATTTCCCGTGCAATTTCTTCATGAGAAGGTCCTGTATATACCGGTGCTGCCTTAATAATACCGGAGTACGCTTTTTTTATTTCTTCTGCAGGAGAATTCTCTGTTTCACCTACAGTTTCCTCAGCCATTCCCACACCCTCTATTACTTCTGCATCACCAAGAAGGTTTGCTACAGTAAATTCATCCATACCTTCTTCCATATCCATAGGTATTTCTTCTGTAGTATGTACATCTAAAGCTACACTTGCTTCTTTTATTCTTTTTTCAAGCATTGCATTGGAATCTATGATTTTTACTTCCTGCTCATTTATCGTATTCCAAGCTGCTTTCAACAAGTTCCCCTTAAACAATTATCTCGTCACCTCCGCCTCTGGAAATTACAATTTCTGCAGAGTCTTCCAGTTTTCTGATAATGTTTACAATCTTCTGCTGTGCTTCTTCTACGTCTTTCATACGAACAGGTCCCATGAAATCCATATCTTCTTTTATCATAACAGCAAGACGCTTTGACATATTGTTGAAAATTGCATTCTGAACCTGTTCATTAGCACCCTTCATTGCAATTGCAAGGTCATTGTTGTCCACATCACGAAGAACTCTCTGGATTGCTCTGTCATCAAGCAACAGAATATCTTCGAATACGAACATTTTCTTACGGATTTCATCTGCCAATTCAGGTTCTTCAATTTCAAGAGTTTCCATAATATGTTTTTCTGTTCCACGGTCAACTGTATTGAGGATTTCTACAACCGCATCTACACCACCAATAATTGTGTAATCCTGATTTACTAAGGATGCCAGCTTGGATTCTAACACTTTTTCGACCTCCTTGATTACATCCGGACTTGTACGATCCATAACCGCAATACGCCTTGCAACATCTGCCTGTCTGTCAGGCGGCAACGCTGACACAATCATCGCTGCCTGTCCTGCTGACAAATAAGATAAAATTAAAGCAATCGTTTGAGGATGTTCATCCTGTATAAAGTTCAAAAGCTGTGTAGCATCGGTTTTTCTTACAAACTCGAACGGTTTTACCTGCAAGGACGCTGTCAGTTTTCCAATAACGTCCAAAGCTTTTTCCGCACCAAGTGCTTTTTCCAAAAGTTCCTTCGCGTAACCAATACCACCTTCTGCAATATACTGCTGTGCCAGACACACTTCATAAAACTCATTAATAACTGCCTCTTTCACTTGTGGAGTAACGCTTCTCGTATTTGCAATTTCCAATGTCAGTTCTTCAATTTCTTCTTCTTTTAAATGTTTAAAAATATTAGCTGATTTTTCAGGTCCCAGGGATATGAGCAGTACCGCAGCCTTCTGTAATCCGTTTAACTTTTCTTCTCCGCTTCTAGACACAGCTGTTTACCCCCAATCTTCATTTAACCAGTTACGCAATAAATTTGCCGCTGCTTCCGGATTCTCATCCACAAATTTATCTATCATCTTACGCGTCTCTGACCTTGTTTCTACTTCTATATCTTCTAATTCACCGGCAGGTGTAGACTGTAACAATGTTTCCACTGATAATTCTTCTTCCTGTTTTTCCTCTTTCTTTCCTGCCATACTTCTTAATACAACAAATCCTAAAAGTGCCAAAATAATAACAATAAGAATAATCTGAACAACATCAGTTACTCCAATGCCCAGTCCTTCACTATCAATAAAATAATTCTCACTGTATTTCACAATCGTAATATTTTCTACCGGAATTCCTGTCGCATTGGCAACAACGGAATATAATTCTTCATCTACTTCTACTTTGGTTCTTTCCGCATTCGCCAGTTTATATTCTTCCCAGCTGACTCCATCCAAAAGCCCCTGTTGTTTCGCATCTTCTTCTTTTATTATAATATATTCTGTTCCCGTAACAGAAACAGAAGAGTTATCATACTGAATTCTTCCTGCTGTCTCTGATTCTTTTGTAACTTCTTCATTTGGAAGATAGTTACGATTTTCTTCATTTACCGTTGAAGAAGAATATGCAGTATCCGGCAGCACATATGTAGTCTCTGTATTAGAATCTGTACCGGGTACACCGCCGTCACCATTTTCATCTTCTGAGTTAAAAACAGATTCTGATGCAAGCATACCTTCTGTCCGACCTTCCGGTGCAGAATAATTATGTGTTGTAGTATCTTTTGTCGAAAAATCAATATCAAGATTCGGAGATACTTCAATCATACTGAATTCGTTTGTAGCCGCCAGTACTTTTTTGACTTCTCCTGCAAACTGATCTTCCGCCTGTTTTTTCACACTCAACTGATTACTTGCTGCACCACCAACCGAATAATCATCTTCACCTGAATAAAGAAGATTTCCGTTAGTATCCATAATGGTGATGTTGTTCGTTGTTTCATTTCCAAGTATTGTAGCAATTGATTTTGCCAGGAAAGCCGCATTATCAGTTGTAAATTCACCTTCAATTTCTAATACAACAGCCGCATGTGCTTCTTCATTCTTACTGATTAACGTCCCATCATTTTCCGGCAGATTCAACTGCACTTCTGCTGTTTTAATTGCTGTGAACATACTGATAAAGTCTTTTTCAATATGTTCTTCCAAATAGAGTTTGTATTTTTTCTGTTTATCTGACTCCGTTGCACTGAATCCACCATCTGTTACATTTTCAATACCGTAACCTTCCGCCATAAAACCATTGGCACCAAGCAACAGATTGGCCGTTGATTCTTCCTTTTCATCAACCTGTAACCGAAGTCCGTCATCTGAAACCTGATAAGCCACTCCCGCTGTTTCAAGTAATTCTACAATTTCAGATGCTTCTTTTTGAGTCTCGCAGGTTTTCAGCACCACATATTTTGTCTGCGTCAATACTGTAAAAAGTATCGCAAATGCCAATACAACCGTTGCCGCTGCTCCGATTATGATTGTCTTTTGTTTTGAGGTGAATTTATTCCACCATTCTTTCACTTTTTCCAAAAGCTCTTTCGCTTTATCCGCCATTTGTAGCTCTCCTCACTTTACCTAAATCTGTATCTGCATAATTTCTTTATATGCTTCTAAAAATTTATCTCTTACCGCAACAGTATATTGAAGAGCTGTAGAAGCTTTTTCAAGCGCAATTGTCAAATCATGTGAGCTTTCCGTCTCTCCTAACGCAAATTTAATTTCTTCATTCTCTGCATCAGACAAATAACTGTTTGTTGTATTCAAGTTATCAATCGCCGCATTCAGTATGGAATCAAACATACTCGCTTCTGTTTTTGTACCGGCAACACCGTTTGTGCCTGTCGCCAACGCTTCCTTCACCACATCGGAACTTACACTATATAATGATGTAATATCCATTTCATCTTCTCCCTTTAAACCTTAATTCTCTCAAATTCTCCCAAATTAAACACTGCTCATCTGCAGACCCTTAAGTGCCATAGACTTTGACGCCGTGAAAGCTGTCGAGTTTGCTTCATAAGCACGACTTGCATCAATCAGATTCGTCATCTCCGAAATAATGTTCACATTCGGATACTCTACATATCCATTTTCATTTGCATCCGGATGTGATGGATCGTATACAAGTTTTGTTTCCGTCCATGTATCCTCATAAACACCACTAACTTTTACTCCTTGTCCCGAATAACGGTCTGTAGCCTTGTTTAAAACTCTGCTGAAAGATGTCTGTTCTCCTTTTTGTTCAAAAGTCACTACCTTTCTTCTGTAAGGTGTGCCATCTTCCGTTCTTGTTGTATTTGCATTTGCCACATTCTCTGAAATTGTATCCATACGAAATCTCTGCGCCGTTAAACCTGACGCATTGATATCAAAAGATGAAAACATACTCATTTATATTCCCCCTATTTAATCACACTTCTCAAATTTTTAAATTCCTGCGTAATGCTCTTTAACAATCCTTCATATTTCAGCTGGTTTTTTGCCAAAATCACATTTTCTGTTTCAATATCTACGTTATTGCCATCCAAACGGTATGAAAAACTGTCATAATCCGTATACGTTCTTGGCTGCAGCCTGTCTGTTGAAAGATTTGCAACTTTATCATCCATTGTAGAATATCTCACACTGGATAATGCTTTCTCAAGCTCTGACTCAAAAGCAACATCCTGTCTTTTATATCCGGGTGTAGTTGCATTAGCTATATTGTTGGAAATCGCTTCATTTCTAATCCATGAAGCATCTGCTGCTTTATCCAACACATTAACGTAATCATACACATTACTGTTAATCATTTTGAAACCTCCCTATTACAATCATGTCCTATACTCAGACATAGAATCATCAATTTACATTAATCTAAAATATTCACCTTATTACATTATAAATTATTTGTAGAAAAACACAAGATTTTTTTGATAAATTACATAATTTCAATTCAAAAAAAGCCCTGTCATCTCGAATAACAGGGCTTTTTCAAAGAAAATTTCGTTAAATTTCGTTCTGTTTTTTCAGATTTTCGATTTCTTCAAACACAACATCGTTCAAAACTTTAATATAAGTTCCTTTCATACCGGAAGACCGTGACTCAATAACACCTGCACTTTCAAATTTTCTGAGTGCATTTACTATGACAGAACGTGTAATTCCCACTCTGTCCGCAATTTTACTTGCAACCAGAATACCTTCCATGCCATTTAATTCATCAAATATATGAGTAATTGCTTCCAGCTCCGAAAAAGAAAGCGTACTGATTGCGGATTTTACAACCGCAACCTTCCGATTTTCTTCCGCACTTTCTTCATTAACTGCACGTAACATTTCCAAGCCCACCACAGTTGTACCATACTCACTCAGAATAATATCGTCAATATCATATTGTTCATCACATTTATAGATAAACAACGTTCCCAGTCTTTCTCCCGCAATCTCTATCGGTGTAATAATAGCCTGGAATTTTCTTACATCCGTATTTTCAAATCCCAGTGTTTCCAAATTTACGTTTTCTTTTGTAGACAAAACACCCAGTAATCTTTCATTTAACATATTGTCTACAAAACCGCCTACCTTTTCATCCACAAGCAATTCATGAATAGATGGAATTCCTTCTGATTTTCCTACCCCCAGCACTTTTCCTTTTTTACTGATTACCAGTATATTGGATGCCAGGATTTCACGCATAACCTTACAAATATCATTAAAAACCACCTTACTCGAATTGTTGTTATGCAACAGTTTTCCAATCTTTCTTGTCTTGTCCAAAAGTTGTACACTACTCATTTTGTACCCTCACTTTCATGGTCCTTATTTTCATAAGGATTCGTTTTCATACAAATCATTCACTACCACGAATATATTATTGTTAGCATAGCACAACTACAGGAACTTTTCAATCATATTTTAGAAATTTTCTGATTTTTCACATTTCTTTTATATATTTTAACAATTATTCCGTTTTCCACACCAAAACATACTATTATCAACCAATAGCAAAATAAAAGAAGAAATTGGCGCGTTTTGGCACTAATTTCTTCTCATTTAAATTTATTTTGTCATATCCTTTTGTTCATCCGGCCTGTTTATAACATTTCCGCATTGTTCATTAAAACAAACCAGCTTATTTCCCTTTTCCAGCATAACCGAACCGCATTTTGGACACATCGTTGTTGAAGGTTTCTGCCAAACCATAAAATCACATTCCGGATTATCAATGCACCCATAATACTTACGTCCTTTTTTGGTTTTCTTAAGCACAACATCTTTTCCACATTTCGGACATGCAACTCCAATTTTTTCAAAATAAGGTTTTGTATTTCTGCAATCCGGAAATCCGGGGCATGCCAAAAATCTTCCATGTGGTCCGTACTTAATTACCATTTGTCTGCCGCACACTTCACACACTTCATCTGAAACCTCATCCGCAATTTCAACCTGTTCCAATTCCTTTTCCGCTATTTGTACTGCTTCATCCAAATCAGGATAGAAATTAGAAACCACACTCTTCCATTTCACATTTCCAACTTCTACTCCATCCAACAACGCTTCCAGATTCGCCGTAAAATTCACATCCACGATTGCCGGAAAAGCTTCTTTCATCATAGAATTGACTACTTCCCCCAATTCCGTTACATACAGGTTTTTATTTTCTTTTACTACATATCTTCTCGCAAGAATAGTTGTAATGGTGGGTGCATAGGTACTGGGACGTCCAATCCCAAGTTCTTCCATCGCCCTTACCAGCGAAGCCTCCGTATAATGCGCCGGTGGCTGAGTAAAATGCTGTTTGGCATAAAATTCGTTCCATGTAAGTTTTGTATCTTTATCAATACTTTTCACAAGAGTATTATTTTCTTCCTTTTCTTCATCCTGCGTATAAACACTCATAAAACCGTCAAAAGATATTTTTGAAGCCGCCACCGTAAAACGTTGTCCATTGGCGTCAATCTTTACGGAAGTCGTTTCATATATCGCCGGTGTCATACGGCTTGCCAAAAAGCGCTTCCATATTAACTGATACAGTCTGAACTGATCTCTTGATAATGATTCTTTGATTTCCAAAGGAATTCTCGACACATCTGTGGGGCGGATTGCTTCATGCGCATCCTGTATCTTCTGACCGGCTTTTTTATCTATTGTTTTTTCCGCCGCATAACGACTGTCGTAATTTTCTTCAATATACACTCTTGCTGCATTTTCTGCTTCTTCCGATACACGGGTAGAATCTGTACGCAGGTATGTAATAATACCCACGGTTCCCTGTCCTTTTATTTCAACACCTTCATAAAGCTGCTGTGCAAGACGCATTGTCTTCTGTGTAGAAAAATTCAACACTTTGCTGGCTTCCTGCTGTAAAGTAGACGTTGTAAACGGAAGTGGTGCCTTTTTGGTTCTCTCACCCTTCTTTACATCCGTCACCTTATATTCAGCTCCGTCCAATGCTTTTTTTATTTCTTCTATCTGCTCTGCTGAAGAAATTGCCGCTTTTTCTTCTGTGGTTCCATAATATTTTGCAAGTAGCGGTTTCTTTTCTCCCGGAATACTAAATTCTGCTTCCAAAGTCCAGTATTCCTCCGGAATAAAGGCATTGATTTCTTCTTCTCTGTCGCAGATGATTCGTAATGCCACTGATTGTACTCTTCCGGCACTTAATCCCCTTTTTACCTTTGCCCATAAAAGCGGGGAAATACGATATCCTACCATGCGGTCGAGCATACGTCGTGCCTGTTGTGCATCTACTAAATCCATATTTATTTCTCTTGCATTTTTTAAAGACTCTTTTACTGCATTTTTAGTAATTTCATTAAAAGTTATTCGATAAACTTTTTTCTCTTTCAGTTTAAGCGCTTCATACAGATGCCATGAAATTGCTTCTCCTTCACGGTCGGGGTCAGTTGCGAGATATATTTTCTCTGCTTTTTTTACTTCCTTACGAAGATTCGCCAGGATATCCCCTTTTCCTCGAATTGTAATATATTTGGGTTCATAATCATTTTCAAAATCAATTCCCATTCGGCTCTTCGGCATATCCCTAACATGTCCGTTACTTGCCGCAACCTGATAATTTGATCCTAAAAATTTTTGAATTGTCTTCACTTTTGCAGGTGATTCCACAATCACTAAATATTTCGCCATATACGTTTTCCCCTGTTCGTATTTTTTACCATTCACTGTATTTTCATAAACGAATAACAATCGTGAATCACTATACACCATTCTCGCGTTCGTGGCAAGTAATATTATTTTTTATTTCAAAAAAGGGCTGCAATAAAACATTGCTAGCCCACGCTTTGAAGAATCAGGTTCCTAACTGAATCTATATCCAGTCCGTTTTCTTCCATGAGTTCATTTAAGGATGACAGTTCTCTCTGTCTTTTTTCCTCATACATCTCCTGTAATTCTTCTCTCTCTTTTTTTAATCGTATTTCCAATGCAGAAATTACTTCCTCTTTTGCTGCGATTTTTTCTTCTATGGATTTTTTCTGTCCTCTTGCCATATTGACCTCCTTTTTATTGACTAATACAGTATATGGACAAGAAAGGGATTTTATTCCAATAGTGTTTTTATCTATCCAATTATTCCTAAGCCTTCAAGTAAAATTTTTAAACCTATTACAATTAATACAACACCACCGCACAATTCAGCTTTTGATTTATACTTTACACCAAATATGCTTCCAATTTTCACTCCTACTGCAGAACAAACAAATGTTATCCCTCCAATAAAACTGACTGCCGGTACAATGTCTACTTTCAAAAAAGCAAATGTCACTCCTACCGCCAATGCATCAATACTGGTTGCAACAGCAAGCAGAAACATCGATTTTACAGACATAGAACCATCTACATTTTCCTCTTCTTCAAAAGCCTCCTTTATCATCTTCCCACCGATAAAAAGCAATAATATAAAAGCAACCCAATGTGCATACCGATTGATGGCATCTGTAAAAAATCTGCCAAAGAAATAACCAACAAGAGGCATTATTGCCTGAAACCCTCCAAACCATGCCCCGGCAATACACATGTGTCCGGTTTTAATTTTCCCAAGCGATAATCCTTTACATATGGATACAGCAAAAGCATCCATGGACAATCCAACCGCCAACAAAAAAAGTTCAAATATTCCCATATTCAGCAGCCTCCAACAGTATTTTTGTAATCGAAAAATCCGGATACAGCATAAATGCTATATCCGGACATAAAGAGACCATGTACAACCAATTGCAAAATCATTATCCCATGATTTTACTTACATAATCACGTATCTTTATATTATCCTCCGGCATTCTACATCCGACAATATATCTGCCGCCATCATGTGTAGAACGAATAACAATTCCTTTCAATGCTTCTCCTTCTAAAAGCTCAAAGCCCTGAATCGTTATTTCAACCTGTTTTCCTACTGCATCAGCAAATTCATTTGCAGAACAGGAAAATGCAAAACCACCGGCACTAATGTTTACTATTCTTCCGTCATAAGAACGATTATCCGACTTCATCAAAATTTTACAATAATTTGACATTGCAAATCTGGGATATTTTCTACGGTTAACTACCTTAGGATTTCCACTAATCCATAATTTATATGCACCCTCTCCATCCAACTTTGTAGATGTAGCTTTTACATCGTCCCAAATATACATTGCATTATCTACAATGACGCGAATCTCATAACGTTCTTTACCGCCTCTTGAACCAATAAATGCCTCTGCCTGTCCGGCACTATGTATAAGAACACCGTCTCCTGAGGTACCTGCAACTTCTGTTTTATATTCTTCTGAACCTGCTACGATAGCAATGTTCATTCCCGGCTGTATATCTTCCACACCCATAAAACCGCCGTCGCCCAATTCTTCAACCAGCTTGCCTACTACATTTTCGATATTTACTACATTACGTGTAGTCTCCTCATATTTACTCAGCATGGTCTTCGTTGTCTCTTCTGAGTTTCTTACTCCTTCATTGACAGCAAGCATAATATCTTTTACCTGCTTCATATTATCCACCATGTTTTTATTGGAGATTTCTACTTTCTTAACGGCATTATCTACTACCTGAATTTCGCTTCCCAATTGTTTAGAGTCTTCTGTGATAGTCGTTACACTTGTGTTTACATCCTCTACTTTTTCAAGTGTTTCATAAATCAATTTCAAAATCGTTGTAATGGACTCTGTCATTTTCTCTGATGTATTTTCCAGATGCTGTAAAGCTTCCATAATACTGTTGGAAGAATTCTGTGTTCCCATACTTAAGTTTCTGATTTCATCCGCTACAACAGCAAATCCTTTTCCCGCTTCTCCTGCTCTGGCTGCCTCTATAGATGCATTTAACGCAAGAAGGTTTGTCTGGGATGTAATACTTTCAATTGTACCTGTCTCTTGTTTAACCATCTCAAACTGACTGCTGAATTCACCCAGAATTTTTTCTACTTCTGAAGACAGCTTTGCCATAGTATTTGTGGATTCTACAACACTCGCCAATTCATCAGAACTTTTTGCAGCGTGTGTTACCGACTTGTCAATAATTGTAACAATTCTGTCTGTAAGTTCTGCAATATTTGCTACCTGACTGTCAATATCCTCTGTCATTTCCATGGAAGACTCTACTTTCTGATTGAGAATCTCATTATTTCCGGACAGTTCTTCCATACTGTCTACTACGTGTCCGGCATCTTCTTTATTTTCTTCTGCTAACTCTCTTACTACCGTTACACCATCTACTACTGCCGTACTTGCTTCCTTTACCTGTTCAATGGTAGTAGTTACTTTTTTCAGATTTCCTTTTACGGAATCTAACATCGCACCATCTGAATTATGTAAGTGATTTATGGAAAGAATGTATCCGACATAGCAAAGGAGAACCGCGATAAACTGTATTTCATACGTTGCAATGTCATTCGCGGTATTTCTTCCCGACATACAGCCACTTACCACAGAAATACCCACTACAAGCATATTTGCAAAGCCAACACGTAACATTAAATTACGATTCTTATATAAAACTAACATACTGCTCATCGGCAGAACATACATAACTGCAAGTGCATTGTTGGTTGTAAGCATTACAAATGCATAAAAGAATCCGTATCCATAAGCAATAATGTCTTTATAATACGATACACCCATTCCTTTCACTTTCAATACCACCAAACCGATAAAAAACGGTATCCAGCACATTGCCAGAAATGCACAAAAATAAGTGATGGTACGTGTCCCTTTTACCAGTTCAAGAACATACGCCAACGAAAGAACTACGCCGGCCAGAGCCCACATTCCCATTGCTTTTTTGTTTGCACTTTTCGCAAAGTATTCTTCACTATATTCCATCTTCTGTCCCCCTTAATTCTTCTTTAGTTTATATTCCATTTAATTATTTTACCACAATAAAACTTTTTATCCCATAAAATTTTATTGCTCATCCGTTCTCTATTCTCATTATTTTTAGCCATTTCCAATACCAAAGTAACACTATTTTGTTCAAACAGCACTTTACGAAAAAAATCTAAATTTTTATAAAGTTTAGATTTTCGACAATAAGCATACCGTTTCACAATTAGCAGTCCAAGGAAACTGATCCACTGCCACGGCTCTTTCCACCATATATCCATTTTCCAGAAAAACTTCTAAATCTCTTACCAGACTGGTCGGCTTACAGGAAATATACACTATCCTGTCTACTCCGTAATGAATAATCTTCGGCAATGCCTTCGGATGAATACCATCACGGGGCGGATCTAAAATAATCATATCCGGCTTTTCCTCAATATCATCCAATACCTTTAATACATCACCTGCAATAAATTCACAGTTGGAAAGCCCATTCAATGCAGCATTTTTCTTAGCTGCCTCCACTGCTTCTTCTACGATTTCCACTCCGATAACCTTCTTCGCTACCGGTGCCATCAGCTGTGCAATTGTTCCTGTTCCACTATATAAGTCAAACACTACTTTTTCCCTGTCACCAAGCTCCCCAATATATTCTCTTGCCGTATTATAAAGCACTTCCGCACCGAGACTGTTGGTCTGAAAAAAGGAAAACTGTGAAATTTTGAACTTCAGCCCTAAAAGTTCCTCATAAAAATAATCCTGTCCATACAAAATAACGGTTTCATCACTTTTTACTACATCAGCAACCGAATCATTTTTTGTATGTAAAATTCCCACAATTTTTCCATCCAATTTCAAACTCAAAAGCATATTGACCCAGTCGGTCAAGTCCGTGCTTTCCTGTGTCGTCGTCACAAGTGCAATCAGAATTTCTCCCGTTTTCACTGCTTTTCTTACAAGTAAATGACGCAAATAACCTTCATGACGAAGACGATGATAAAAAGAGGTGTCTCTTTCTTTAAAATACTCCAATGTTTCGTTTAATATTTTCCGATAGTCCTCATCTACGATACGACAATCCGATACTGTCACAATGTCATAAAAACTGCCTCTTTTATGCATCCCTAAAGAAAGCGGTCCATCCTTTACTTCATCTCCAAAAGAAAATTCCATTTTATTTCTATACTCATATGGTTTCGGGCTGGCTTTAATCCCTTCAAACACATAGCCTTTCTCCTGTCTGCAAAGTACGGAATCCAACAGTTTTTTCACCTGTTCCTCTTTTATTTTAAGCTGTTCTTCATAGGGAAGTGAAATGTAAGTACATCCGCCACATGTTCCAAAGTGCGGGCAGGGACTTTCTGTTTCCAATGCAGATTTTTCCAATATTTCTAATAATCTTCCCTCTGCTTTTCCCTTTCTTACTTTATTGACACCAAAAGACACTTTCTGTCCCGGAAGAGCATTTTTCACAACACAAATTCCCTCTTCTGTTTTAACAATTCCCTTGTTCGGAAAGTCTACTCTTTCCACAACACCCTCATAAACCTTTCCTTTTTTCATATCAATAACCATGCCTTTCTCTCTGCCTGTAAATTTGCAATGAACTGTCTGCACGTATTACCTGCAGTACCTCAAAAACGGGATGTACTTACTACGAGTACATCCCGCTGTCTGCTTAATTAATTTTAATGCATTCGCTGTCGCCGTCACCTGAAAATTCTTCGTCATCATCAAAGAAATCGTCATCAAAATCATCTTCGAAGTCATCTTCAAAATCTTCCAGATAATCCGGTTTAAAATAGCGATACGCTGCATAAGCAATTGCTGCAATAGCTGCTACCGCACCGATAATGGCAAATACCCATAAAACTGTATTGCTTTTTTTCTCCTCTTCTTCCTTTTTGCCAAGAAGTACATTTACTTTGTCTAAAACCTCATCTACTTTATACATAACTGCTACCTTCCTTCCCCAGTATTTTTAATCAAGATTAATATAAATAATATACCACTTTTTGTTCCATTTTACTATCTTATTTGCTAAAATTTCAAAATTTTTTAATATTTTTGTCTTTTCTGCCTTTACAGCTTCTTTAATTTAGCAAATGCTGCATACATAATTTTTTGACCGGCTGCATCAAACTCTACCGTTACCTTGTAATCTCTCGGTTCTTCCACAATATTCAAAACCGTTCCTGCACCATATTTGATATGCTGTATTCTGTCGCCTACACCATATTCTATTTCTTTTGCTACCGGCGCCCCCTTTTTCAATCCGTCTAATCCTCTCGCAATATATGGCATATTCTCCGCAGCTGTCTTTTTCGGCTTCACTACTGCTTTCGGAAGATTAAATCCACGGTTTTGCGGTGCAGTGGTATATGCCATACCACCGAAAGGTTTTGCTTTAAAGTGATTTCGCTCATAAGAATCATCCGCATAGTCTTCAAAATCCATCTTTTTTATTGTTGGAACTTTTGCATCCAGGAGGCTGTCCGGGATTTCTTTTACAAAACGACTGACCGGATTATATTGTGTTTCACCTCTTAACATACGCTGTTTCGCACAGGATAAGGTCAATTCTTCTTTCGCTCTTGTAATACCTACATAGGCAAGACGTCGTTCCTCCTCAATTTCAGTAGGATCATCTGCCGTAATTGTCATATAGCTTGGGAAAATGCCATCCTCCATTCCCGCAAGGTACACCTGTGGAAACTCCAGTCCCTTTGCACTATGTAATGTCATTAACAGAACCTTATTATCGTCTTCTCCCACCTTATCAATATCCGCAACCAGCGCCACCTCTTCCAAAAATTCACTTAAAGAAGGTTCTTCCGCAGTACATTCATAGGCTACCATCTTACTTACCAATTCATCAATATTGGAAATTCTGTCTTCCGCATCCTCTTCCTCTGATTCTTTCAAATCCTTCACATAGCCGGTTGTTTCCAGCACATCCTTAATCAATTCCTCCAGACTATAATACTCCAGTTTACTTCGAAATGCCTGAATCATTGTTACAAAAGGCTCCAGTTTCGCCGCACTTTTTCCAATGGTCATAATCCGGTCTGCTTCTCTTAGTGCATCATAAAAACTGATATTTCTCTCATCCGCATATTCCTGCACTCTTGCAATGGTAGTCGCCCCGATTCCTCTTTTTGGCACATTAATAATACGTTTTACTGCCACATCATCCTTACCATTGTCAATGGTCTTTAAGTAAGCAAGAATGTCTTTAATTTCCCTTCGTGCATAAAAGTTTGTACCACCGACAACATCATACGGAATTCCCTTTAAGACAAAACGTTCCTCCAGCATACGTGCCTGTGCATTGGTACGATATAGTACCGCACAGTCACCAAAGGCCGCATCTCCTTTATCCGTTTTTCGTTCAATATCGTCTGCTATAAACTCTGCCTCATCGAAAGCAGTGTCAAACCGGCGGAAATGAATTTTACTCCCCTCCCCCTGATTTGTCCAAAGCGCTTTCTCTTTTCTTCCTTCATTGTTACGAATTACTGCATTTGCCGCATCCAGTATATTCTGCGTGGAACGATAATTCTGTTCCAGTTTTATTACAGCAGCTTCGTCGTATACCTTTTCAAAATCCAGTATATTTCGAATATTCGCACCTCGAAATTTATAAATAGACTGGTCATCATCACCAACTACGCACAGATTTCTGTATTTCGCAGCCAAAAGACGAATTAACTCAAACTGCGCCGTATTGGTATCCTGATACTCGTCCACCATAATGTATTTAAAACGTTCCTGATAATAATCCAATACATCCGGACAATTTTTAAACAACTCTACTGTCTTTACAATCAAATCATCAAAATCTACCGCATTATTTTTTTTCAGCGTTTCCTGATATTCCTTATAAACTGCTGCTATTCTTTTCTTATTAAAATCTCCCATGGCATCCAGTTCGTACTGTACCGGAGAAATCAGTTCGTCCTTTGCGGAAGAAATCGCACTTAATATAGTTCTTTCCTTGAGCATCTTTGTATCAATCTGCTGCTTTTTACAAATATCCTTAAGGATGGTCTTCTGATCATCCGTATCATAAATTGTGAAATTATTATCATACCCCAGTCTGTCAATATAACGTCTTAAAATTCGCACACAGGTAGAATGAAATGTCGAAACCCAAATACTTTCCGCACCATAACCAACAATATTATCCACACGCTCCCGCATCTCTCCGGCCGCCTTATTCGTAAAGGTAATTGCCATGATATTCCACGGATTTACGCCCATTTCTTCAATCAGATATGCAATGCGGTGCGTCAAAACCCTGGTTTTTCCTGAGCCTGCCCCTGCCAGCAAAAGAACCGGTCCGTCCGTAGTAAATACACCCTGTTTTTGTTGTTCATTTAATGTATCATAAATACTCATTTAAATATCCTTACCTTTCTTACAATGCACAACGTTAAGATAGCGAACATCAAAGGGAGTAAAATTTTACTCCCTTTTGTCTTTTGTTACTCTTCCCATTCCTGGGAAATCTCTATTTTTTTATCACGCAACATCAGCTCCGTTACCGCCTCTGCTGCCGGTTTATTTTCAAATAACACTTCATTTACCTGCTCAATAATCGGAAGCTGTACTTCATATTTTTTCGCAAGTCCCATGGCAGCTTTTGCAGAATATACACCTTCTACCACCATTTTTACTTCCGCCATTGCTTCATCCATGGTATAGCCTTTTCCAATCAGAATGCCTGCACGACGATTTCTGGAATGCATGGAAGCACAGGTCACAATTAAATCACCGATTCCTGTCAGTCCGCAGAAAGTTTCAAACTTAGCTCCCATCGTCACACCAAGACGGGCAATTTCCGTAATTCCTCTTGTTATCAGCGCTGCTTTTGTATTGTCTCCGTAACCAAGACCATCCGCAATCCCTGCTGCCAATGCCACCACATTTTTCAAGGCACCTCCAAGTTCAATTCCAAGTACATCCGGACTTGTATAAACACGGAATACATCATTCATAAACAGATTCTGTAAATATTCTGCTGTTTTCTTTCTTTTTGTTCCTACCACAATCGTAGTAGGAATGCCTCTTCCCACTTCTTCTGCGTGGGAAGGACCGGAAAGCACTGCCACTTCTGCCTGTGGTACTTCTTCTTCAATCACTTCCGATAAAGTCATAAGGGTTGATTCTTCTACCCCCTTTGCCACATTCACAATAATCTGGCCGTCTGCTACAAAAGGCTTCATACTTTTTGCCGTACTTCTCGTAAAAGGTGAAGGTACTGCAAGTACAAGCACATCCTTCCCTTCAATTGCTACCTTCAAATCTGTTGTAAAATTCATGCTTTCCGGCAGTTTTACACCCGGCAGTTTGTCCTTATGTTCTCTTTCCTTGGAAAGCATTTCAATTTCGTTTTCCAAAATAGACCACACAGTCACATCATTTCCATTGTTTGAAAGAAGCAGTGCCAGCGCGATTCCCCAGCTTCCTGCCCCAATTACACCTATTTTAGCCATATAAATATCCTTGCCTTTCTCGTAACCTACGCTTTTCTTCCTTTGAGAAAACTCAAAATAAGCATCTTTTCTCTAAAGTATTTTATTCTGAAGCCTCTTTTTTCTTCTTCAGATATGTCTTGCGTTCTTCCCCTTTTATAAGACGTACAATATTTGCTCTATGCTTATAATATGCCATCACTGTCAAAAATGCCGTCACTATGTACATTTCAATCAGATTTGCCTGTGTCATTCCTTCAAATAGTCCCATCTGCCCACAAACTACCATCTGAATCATCAGTCCTGCATATACAAGAAGAGAACCTAACGAAACATAATGCGTAGTAATAAATGCACCAAAAAATAAAATCGCACCTACTACAATGAAATATGGATGAAAGGAAATGATAATGCCTGCAGTTGCCGCAATGCCCTTTCCACCTTTAAAATTCATATAAAATGGGAAGTTATGTCCTAAAATGGCACCCGCACCCGCATACAATTTTAACAAATAAATTGTCTCCGGATTGCTTTTGCCAAATATCAACGTAACAACAACTACTGCAAGAATTGTTTTCAAAATATCTCCCGCCAGAACAATCAGTCCTGCCTTCGTCCCAAGTACTCTTAAAGTGTTGGTAGTTCCCGCATTTCCGCTTCCATGCTGTCTAATGTCAATTCCTTTCATTTTTCCGTAAAAATATGCAGTCTGAAAAAGCCCTAAACAATAGCCGATTACCAAACAAATTAAACGCTCCACGTTATTTGTTCTCCTTCCTCTCTCGTATAATGAATTTTAGCGGGGTTCCTTTAAACCCGAAGGCATCCCGAATTCTGTTCTCTATATATCTTGTATATGAAAAATGCATCAATTCTTTGTCGTTTACAAAAATAACAAAAGTAGGCGGTTTTACCGAAACCTGTGTTATATAGTAAAGTCTCAACCGTTTTCCCTTGTCAGATGGCGGCTGTTGTAATGCCACTGCTTCCGTCATAATTTCATTCAACACACCGGTTGCCACACGCAAAGAATGATTTTCACTGACAACATCAATCAATTCGAATAATTTCGGCAGTCTTTGCCCTGTTTTTGCAGAAATAAAAATCATCTCCGCATAAGGCATATACGCAAGCGTCTCTCTTACCTTATTTGTGAATTTGTAAATCGTTTTATCATCTTTTTCAATGGCATCCCACTTATTGACTGCAATAATTACCGCTTTACCACGTTCATGGGCAATACCTGCAATTTTGGCATCCTGCTCAGTTACTCCTTCTACTGCATCAATCACCAAAACAACCACATCTGCACGTTCTACGGCACTAACCGTACGCACAATCATAAAACGTTCCAGTTCTTCTTTAATTTTATTCTTTCTTCGAAGACCTGCTGTGTCAATAAACACATATTCTTTTCCATTATGAACAATCTCCGTATCTACCGCATCACGGGTTGTACCTGCAATGTCAGACACAATCAGCCTGTCCTCACCAAGCAGTTTATTAATAATGGAAGATTTCCCTGCATTTGGTTTACCTACGATTGCCACACGGATTCTTTCATCTTCTTCCTCTTCTTCACTTCCCTCCGGGAAATAGGAAGTAACCTCATCTAACATATCTCCGATTCCTAAACGGTTTGCCGCGGATACCGGATGCGGATCACCGATTCCCAGGTTATAAAACTCATAAACATCCGCCATATATTTATCAAAATTATCTACTTTGTTTACCACCAGAACCACCGGCTTATGGGAACGACGCAGCATATCCGCAACCTTTGCATCCGAATCCACAAGCCCCTGCTTTACGTCTACCATAAACATAATAACATCTGCTGTTTCGATAGCGATTTCCGCCTGTGCTCTCATCTGGGACAAAATAATGTCATTGCTGTCCGGTTCAATACCACCCGTATCAATCAGGGTAAATGCTTTATCCAGCCAGTTAATATCCGCATAAATTCTGTCTCTTGTAATACCCGGTGTATCCTTTACAATGGATATATTTTCACCTGCCAACACATTAAACAGTGTGGATTTACCTACATTTGGTCTTCCTACAACTGCCACAATCGGCTTTCCTTTTCTCGTACTCATTTTTGTCACTCCCTGCATATTGCAAATTCTCTGTAATATTGCTTTCTATACTATTTCAACTACATTTTTCAGCTTATAAGGGCAACTATTTCCCCAAAACACTTTCCACGAAGTCATATCCGCTTGATTTTACAATATCTATCCTCACTTGTAAAGCCTTTTCCAAGTCTGCCAGTGTCAAATCGTCCAAAAACACTGTCTCTCCGCTTCGGAGAACATTCTGTGGTAATAGCAGTCTGCTTCCCAGTTCTTTTCCCATCAACTGCTTCTGAATGTCTTGTCCGGTTAATAACCCCGAAACCGTAATCATTTCTCCGAAAAATTCATTTACAATCTCATAAACATGAACCGTAAGCCCCGGAACCAGTTCCATAATCTGCTCTGCCATTCTCTTAATATAAGGATATGCCAGTCTTCCTGTTACCATAGAAATTGTATCCTTAATTTCATTGTCAGGAAGCTCTTTTCTTTCTTTCATCTGCGCCATGGCATCAGCAAACTCTTCCTGCAGAAGCCGTAGCATACCTACACCGTTCTCCAATTGGAGATATCCGTCATAGCGACTCTCCTCCGGCACCTCTTCCCCCGCCAGTATATACCACTCGTCACTGGCATGAATAAAATGCCTTCCATGCTCCGCAAATATCTTATCCTGCCACTTGTGAATCATGGCAATTACCTCTTTTGCATCTTCCTTTGTAAAAGGCTCCAGCGGATACAATCCTTCTCTATATTTCGATAAACCAACCGGCACCACCGATACACTTTCCAGATTTGGCAGATATTTAGTCAAATCCGAAATGCTTCGTTCCAACTCTGCTCCGTCATTCACACCCTTGCAAAGCACAATCTGTCCATTCATAATTATGCCCGCTTCATAGAATTTATCCACTTTTTTTAAAGCCTCTCCGGCAAAACGATTGTTTAACATTTTGCACCGAAGCTCAGGATTTGTTGTCTGAAAAGATATATTAATAGGAGAAAGATGATACTTAATTACACGGTTCACATCATCCTCCGACATATTCGTAAGAGTCACATAATTCCCCTGTAAAAAAGAAAGTCTGGAATCGTCATCCTTAAAATACAGCGTTTCCCGCATCCCCTTCGGCATCTGGTCAATAAAACAGAAGATACACTTATTATGACAAGACCTGTAATCATCCATCAGCCCATTTTCAAATTCCACGCCCAAATCTTCCTCATAATCCTTGTCAATTTCCAAAAGCCACTCTTCCCCGTCCGCTTTCTGAATCAACACCTCAATATATTCATCCTGCACCATAAACTGATAATCAAATATGTCTATAACCTCTTCCCCATTAACAGCCAACAGCTTATCCCCCGCTTCAATCCCAAGCTCCTCCGCAATACCACCGGCCAACACCTCTTTAATAACATGTCCCTTTTCCTTCTTCATCCCACATTCGTCTCCTGTCAACTCGTAATTCTTCACTTATTCCATCCGCGCATATCAATTACTCCTACACTCCGAAATCTCCTCACATCTTTTGCTATTTTTTTGCGTTATAAGCCAATCTCACGTCTATACAATCTCCCTCTTCCCCTTGCAACAACCAAGTGGCGGACATTTATATTTCCTTGGTGAACCCTTGGAGAACGCCGGCACTTAGGCGCTGTCCTTTAGCGCCTTATGTACCGCTTCGTTCGGAGTGGAGCGCAAGCGCGTTCACAAAGGATATATAAATGTCCACCACGCCCGTTCGCCACACACCCACCTATATCTTACTAGAATTTCCTTGACGTGTCACTATCATAATGATATAAAATTATATAGTAGTTTAGATTCAAAAAGATATAATTTCAGTCCGCAGAGCACTGTGGACTTTTATTACGGAGGAAAAAATGCCTAATTTACTTGAACTCGAAAACGCGATGCCTGTCGCACCCCTGAAACTGATTGCACTGGACTCTGCCGAAAAACTCGGTCGCAGTGTAAACAATTATTTAGTAGATTATCGTAAAAAAGTAAATAACGAAAAAGTGAAAAACGACCCTGCTTTCCACGGTTATATTGAAAGCAACTATTTAGTAGACTGCGAATGCCCGCGTTTCGGAAGCGGTGAAGGAAAAGCCGTTTTCCACGAAAGTATCCGCGGAAAAGATTTATTCATTCTTTTAGACGTATGCAACCATAGTCTTACCTATAACGTCAACGGATATACAAACCACAAATCACCGGATGACCACTATCAGGATTTAAAACGTGTTATTGCTGCTACTAACGGAAAAGCACATCGTATCAACGTTATCATGCCTTTCCTGTACGAAGGACGTCAGCACAAAAGAAGCGGTCGTGAATCCTTAGACTGTGCTTATGCTTTAGAAGAATTAAGTTCCATGGGTGTTACAAACTTTATTACCTTTGATGCCCATGACCCACGGGTACAGAATGCTACTCCGCTCCGTGGTTTTGACAATTTCACACCACCGTATCAGTTTATCCGTTCTCTTTTGGAAGTAGAAAAAGATTTGATTATTGATAAAGACCATTTGGTTGTTATCAGTCCGGATGAAGGTGCTTTGGATCGTGCCGTGTACTTTGCTAACGTTCTTGGCGTAAATACAGGTATGTTTTATAAACGCCGTGATTACTCTACCATCGTAAACGGCAAAAACCCTATCGTAGCACACGAATTTTTAGGTGATTCCTTAGACGGAAGAGACGTTATTATCATCGATGATATGATTTCTTCCGGTGAAAGTATGTTAGATACTGCAAAACAGTTAAAGGAAATGCACGCAAACAGAGTATTTATCTGTTGTACTTTCGGTTTGTTTACTAACGGATTAAAAGCCTTCGACGAAGCTTATGAAAAAGGTGTATTTGAAAGAGTTATTACAACAAACTTAACTTATCTTCCACCGGAAGTAAATGAAAAACCATACTTTGTAAAAGCAGATATGAGTAGATTTTTAGCTTCTATTATCGACTTCATGAACCATGACATTTCCATGGCAAATGTATTAACACCTACGGAAAAAATTCATGCGGCACTGGCAAAATATAACCGTAGAGAAGAATATCAGATTTAATTACTTATACAAATTAACTCTTATATAAAAAGTGAGAAGACTTGCACAAACAGGTACTTCTCACTTTTTAATGCATTTTATATTAATTTATTTCCACAATTTCCACAGAATTTGTTGCCATTTGTAGGTGTTCCACAGTTCGGACAGAATTTAGGTGCCACACCTGCTGTCCCTGCCATCCCTGCAGCTCCATTCTGCATCTGCTGTACCATTTGCTGTCCCATTGCCATTCCCATCTGAAGTCCAACCATGTCACCGGCAACACTGCCGCGTCCCATGCCGCCCTTTTCAATAGAATCTGCCATAGCAACCTGCTGATACTTGTTCATATCACCAATCATAGACTGTGCTGCTGCTTTTTCCTGCATTTTCTTAACCTGTTCCGGATAAGAAAAGCTTTCGATATTAAAGTCTGTAATGGCAATTCCCAACTTACGCATATCCATGTCCAAGTCACTCATAATGCCTCGTGAAATATTTCCGGCATCCATCTGCAGATTGAACATATCTCTGCCTTCTTTACCAATCCAGGACATTAAAAGCTGATCTAAATTGGAAACAATACGCTCTTTTACATCTTCTACCGTATAAACCTGTCTGATACCGGCCAGTTTATCAATTACAACATCATGCTCTGCAATTTTACAGCTGAATGTACCAAACGCTCTGATCGGCATTCCTCCCGGAAGTCCCGGTGCCGGCAGATTAATGGCATTTTTTGTTCCCCACTTCACAATCATTTCTTTCGTATTAATAAACAATACTTCCGCACGAAGTGGTGTATTAAATCCAAACTTAAAGCTCTTTAAAGTAGACAGGAAAGGAATAATATCCGATTCCATGTCAAACTGTCCTTCGCTTTCAAAAATACCTTCTACCCTGCCATTATAAAGAAAAATGGCATCCTGTCCCGGACGAACAATCAGTTTGGAACCTTTTTTAATTTCCTGATTCTGCCATTTCCAGAATAATACGCCTTCTCTGTCTTCTTTCCATTCAACAACGTTAGCAAACTCTTTTGAAAATAATCCCATGACTTTATCTCACTCCACTCTTTTTCTTACATTCCGAGTTCTGCTTTTAATGCAGCAAGCTCATCATCCACATCAGATTTTGTCTCTGTGGAATCATATTTTTTTGCAAGTTCTTCAATAGAATCGGAACCACTGTCTTCGTTTAATTCTGCCATAGCGTTCACTTCATCCAGTCTGCGGTTAATCTTCTCTTCCATACGGTCAAACGCTGCCAAATTGCTTCCTGTCGCTTCTACGCTGGAGCCTAACTTATTGATTCTTTCCTGTGCATCTGCAACCTTAGCTTTTGCTTTTAAAGAATCTCTCTTACTTCTCATCTCAGAAATGTCTGCTTCCAGCTTATTGCTCATTTCACGCATTTTATCTGCATTCGCCTTAGCAATATCATAGCTTCCCTGCAAAGAATCTTTCTTCTCTGCCCATTCGCTTTTCTTAGCAAGGAACTGCTTTGCTTCATCATCATTTCCTGCCGCAATCGCTTTTTTAGCATATTCTGTCATTCTGTCCATTTCTTCTGTACATTCATCCAGCTTACGTTTGCAGGATTTTTCTTCTGCCATTACAGATGCTGCTTCTGCTTTTACTTTTGCGAGATCGTTTTCCAAGTTTCTTAAGTACTGATCCACCATTTTTTCAGGATCTTCTGCTTTATCCAAAAGTGCATTAAAATTAGATGCCATAATGTCCTTAAATCTTGTTAAAACTCCCATAGTTTTCCTCCTTGTTTCCCTTAAACAACTGTTTTTCATTTTGTATTTCCTGCCAGTCGACTGACAGCTTATTATCAATTATACCGAATTTTATACATGCTGTCGATAAAAATTTCATAAATTCTTCTTAAGAAACAAATTTTCTAACAATAAATCATATCTTAGAAAACTGCCCCTTCAATTATAAAAAATCGTCGCCCGGCAGTGACGATTCTAAGAGAATGCTTCGCATTCTCCTTAATTCCCACCACTTGACTGGCGCAATTTCCTATTACCTAAATAAAGAAACCACAGATATAGCGTCTACCTGTGGTTTACTTTCCGTATTTTTACTCTGCATCGACCTCTGTTTCTTCTGCTTCTCCCTGACTTTCAGCTCCTAGCAAACTGGGTAATTCTACGGAATATTCTGTTTTTTTACCATCCTTTTCAAATTCCATACCGGTTGCATCTGCTATCAAAATGAAAGCAATGAGCAAAACCGTAGGAATAAGTATAATTGCTGCAACTATTTTAAAAATCTTTTGTACTATTTTCATCTTTCAACCTTTTCCCTTTCATCTCCCCATTTTAAATCCGATAAATATAATAATTTATCAACTGATATTATTATGCACGAAAACTGCCTTTTCAACAATACCTAAATATCCATTCTTTGCCACTTCTTTACATTTTATTGTTTACTTTTCCCTGACTTTATCCGTTTTTACAATATATTTCCTCTTCTTTTTCACGAAACATTTATCTGTTGTTGCATATAGGTATAACGTATAGATTTTCAAATCCGGGAGGATTTTATTTATGAAAAAGCGAAGTATTATTGCACTGACACTTTTGCTTTCTTTACTGCTAAGTGGCTGTGGCAGTACTGATAGCGAAAAAACAGAAAACAACACCGGCAAAAAACAGACAACAGTCATTTTGAATGAAGTTGCCCATAGTGTATTTTATGCACCTATGTATGCAGCTATTGAAAAGGGATACTTTAAGGAAGAAGGTATCGACTTGGAACTGGTAACAGGTTATGGCGCAGACAAGACCATGACTGCCGTATTGTCCGGTGAAGCCCACATTGGTTTTATGGGAAGCGA
This sequence comes from Lachnospiraceae bacterium, assembly GCA_017437065.1. Taxonomy (GTDB): domain Bacteria; phylum Bacillota; class Clostridia; order Lachnospirales; family Lachnospiraceae; genus RGIG3002. The sequence goes on along the minus strand of JAFSBX010000076.1, from coordinate 63,955 downwards.
AAGTTCCATTTATACTTATAATCAGGGGGCTGAGGACTACGTGGTAAACTTCGCCCAGCTTACCCAGCGTGCCGGAAATTTTCTTGTTTCCAGAGAACCTGTTGAAAACTTCAACTTTGAAATGCTGAAAGGAAAAAATGTGTTGGGTGGCAGAGCCGGTGGTATGCCGCAGATGGTCTTTGAATACATTCTGAAAAAGAACAATATCAATCCTTCCTCTGACCTTACCATCGACCAGAGCATTGATTTCGGTTCCACAGCTGCTGCTTTTTCCGGCGGACAGGGAGACTTTACCGTGGAATTCGAACCTCACGCCACCGCGCTGGAAGAAAAAGGAGACGGCTATGTAGTTGCATCTCTCGGCGAAGAATCCGGTTTTGTACCTTACACTGCATTCAGTGCGAAAAAAAGCTTTATTGAAAAAAATCCTGAAACTATCCAACGCTTCACAAATGCATTACAAAAAGGAATGGACTATGTAAATCAATCCACACCTGCCGACATTGCAAAAACAATCAGTCCACAATTTCCCGAAACTGATTTGGAAACATTAACCACCATTGTAACACGCTATTATGACCAGCAAACGTGGAAAGAAGACCTTGTTTTCAAAGAAGAAAGCTTCTCACTTCTTCAAAATATTTTGGAAGAAGCCGGAGAACTTTCCAACCGTGTTCCTTATGCTGATTTAGTTAACACCGATTTTGCAAAAAAGGCACTGTCGCAGTAATGCGACGGTACCTTTAAAATACCCTGTCTTCCAAAATACTTTCCAACACATTCACACGGTTGAAGGGAAGTGAAAAGTAAAATCCATCTGCAAAATCGGCTGCCAATTCCATCACTTCTTTTGCAATGGCAATTCCAACATTCTCTCCCTGCTCCTTTGTCATATTTTCATCATATCTTTCGATAATGTCCTCCGGCACATGAATCCCTACCATTTCGTTTTTCATAAATAAAGCATTCCGTTTACTGATAAGCGGCATAATTCCACAAAGGATTCTTGCCTCCGGCACTTCTTTTTTTAGACTCCGTACCTTTTCCACATCCTCTTTACAGAATAATGGCTGGGTAAAGAAAAAGGTTGCTCCTGCTTCGGTTTTCTTCTTTAACCGCCCACACTCCACATCCAGATTACGACGATTATAGTTAATGGCACCACCATAGAACAAAGGTTCCTCTGCAAAGGTTTCTTCATTCATATCTTTGATAATTTTCATAAGACCAACGGAATCAAAATTAAATACACTCTTTACACTCTGCCTTACCATACTCGGAACCGGATCTCCTGTAATCACAAGGAAGTTATGTATTCCGTTTACCTGTGCGCCCAAAAGCTGGGAACGCATGGCTATGGCATTTTTATCCCGACAGCATATGTGCGGCATCACACACATTCCGGTTTCATTCATAACCTTTGCTGCCATCAGAACCGGATCCACTCTCGTTCTTCCCGAAGGAGAATCCGGAAATGTCAGCACATCTACATTACAGTTTTTCAAACGATTTGCTGCATCCATGATTTTTTCATCATTGGCATCCAGAGGCGGTGCCAGCTCCACAGCTATCAGTCTCTTCTCTTTACCACCAAAAAAGCTGTAATCCCTGCTTTTTATTTTCAACGCCGGCATTGTTTTTTTCTGTGGAATCCTCTCCCCACTTCTTTCCCAGCTTATCTTCTTTGAAAGCTTTGAAATATAAGAAGGTGTTGTACCGCAACAGCCACCAAGCATATCCACATGTAACCCTGCAATATCGAAGCCTTTTTCCACAAAGTATTCTTCATTATCAAGAAATACCAGCCGGCTCTGTATCATCTGTGGATATCCCGCATTCGGAAATGCCGTAATAAACTTCCCGATATCCAGATTCTGCTTTTCCAAAATCTGAAACAAATGTCCCGGTCCCACACCACAGTTAAAGCCAACTGCATCAATTTCATCTACATTTCCTGCTTCTTCCAACAGTCTTTTTGCACTTAATCCGGCATTACTGTATCCAAACTGGTTTACACAAAACTGTGTTATGATAAAAATATGTGGATTTTCCCTTTTTATTTTCTTAATAACAGACAGAATTTCATCCAAATTGGAAAACGTCTCGAATACAAAAATATCTGCTCCTTCTTCTAAAAAAGCATTACAAATAGTAAGATATTCTGTTTCTCTGCTTCCCGTTTCTACTACACCACCGGAAACAGGACCAATATCCGCACTTACATATACCGGTTCTTTCCCGTCTTTTAGTGCTTCATCTGCTACTTCCTTTGCCAGTCGATATCCGGCTTTTACTACTTCCACAAGTTTCTCATCATTACAGGAAAGAATTTTCCTGTTTGCGGCAAAGGTATTGGTACGAATAAACCTTGCACCTGCCTGAATATACTCTCTATGAATTTTTTTCACAAATTCCGGCCTTTCCAGATTTGCCTTCTCACAAGGTTCTTCTGTCCCTGTCAATGCTGCGAAATAAGTACCGAAACCACCATCACACAACACCTTTTTTTCTTTTATATATTCTGCAAATGATACTGCCATTTCTTCCTCCAATTACCAATATCCCGCAAATATGGTGTGAACACAAACCGCGCCACACCATACTCTGAGATTTTTATCTGCTTATTTTTGTTACGCTATATCCTGCATTTTCCACGGTTGCCTTTAATGTTTCATCCGAAACCTCGCTTTCCAGTGTAACATAAGCTGTCTTTTTCTTCAAATTCACTTCTGCCTTTACTCCGTCAAGACCGTTTAATGCTTCCTCTACTCTTGCACTGCAATGTCCGCAGCTCATTCCTTCCACTACCATTTCCACATCTGCTTTTTTCTTTCCAAACACAGGTTTATCCTCCTTAAATCTTTTTATTCTAAGTGCATTAGAAACTACACACACACTGCTTAATGCCATCGCCGCAGAACCAAACATCGGATTCAGTTTTAATCCGAAGCCGTAATAGAACACACCTGCCGCAAGCGGTATCCCGATACTGTTATAAAAAAATGCCCAGAACAGATTTTGTTTAATATTCGTCATAACCTTCCGGCTTAAGCGAATCGCCGTGCATACATCCGGCAATTCATTTTTCATCAGCACAATATCCGCACTTTCTAAGGCAATATCCGTTCCGGCACCAATTGCAATTCCCACATCTGCACGCATAAGTGCCGGTGCATCATTGATACCGTCACCTACCATGGCTACCTTTCTGCCTTCTTTCTGAAGCTCTGCAATGACCTGTTCCTTTCTATCCGGCAATACTCCTGCAATCACCTTCGGAATGTTCAGTTGTCGCTGTACTGCCTTTGCCGTCACTTCATTATCGCCTGTCAGCATAATAACATGAATTCCCATTTTTTGAAACTTCTCAATTGCTGCTTTACTCGTTTTCTTTGCCACGTCCGCTACCGCAATCACTCCGAGCACTTCATTTTCATCACTGAAAATGAGCGGTGTTTTTCCATCATTTGCAAGTGCATAAAGCTCCTTTTTTATTTTTTCCGTGGAAATCTTCTTTTCTGCCATTAGAGCTTCATTTCCCGCATAATACTTTCCATCACCAATAAAAGCACTTACACCTTTGCCGGGAAGTGTCGCAAACTCCGTTACGTCTGCTTCTTCCACTCCCTTTTCTGTTCCATATTTTACAATTGCCTCTGCCAACGGATGTTCACTTGGTTTTTCCAAACCTGTTGCAATATACAAAAGCTCCTCTTTCGTTCTTCCGAACGCTAAAATATCCGTCACAACCGGCTTTCCTTCTGTAATCGTCCCTGTCTTGTCTAACACTACGGTATCAATATTATGAGCTGTTTCCAATGCTTCTCCTGATTTAATCAAAATGCCAAGTTCAGCACCTTTTCCGGTTCCAACCATAATAGCTACCGGTGTGGCAAGTCCTAACGCACAAGGACAGGAAATTACCAATACGGAAATTCCAATTGATAAAGCAAATTCAAATCCCGCTCCCAAAAACATCCAGATAACCGCTGCCAGAATAGCAATCGTAATTACTACCGGAACAAATACACCGGCAATTTTATCCGCCATTTTGGCAATGGGCGCTTTGCTGGCACTTGCCTCTTCCACCAGACGGATAATCTGCGAAAGCGTGGTGTCATCCCCCACTCTTGTTGCACGGAACTTAATAAATCCTGCCTTATTCATAGTAGCGCCGACCACTGTATCTCCCTCTTTTTTGTCTACAGGAATACTTTCTCCCGTAATCGCCGCTTCATCAATACTGGCATTTCCCCATACAATCACCCCGTCTACCGGAATGGCACCACCGGAACGCACCAGTACAATATCGCCTTCCTGTACTTCCTCCACACCAATCGTTTCCTCTTTTCCATCCCGCTCCACTACTGCGGTTTTCGGTGCAAGATTCATCAGCTTGGTAATGGCTTCACTCGTTTTTCCTTTACTTCTAGCTTCCAGATATTTTCCTAAAGTAATCAACGTAAGAATGGTTCCTGCCGATTCAAAATACACTTCCATTCCATACTGTTCTACCACCGCCATATCCTGTAATCCCAATGCTCTGCCTAACCGAAAAATCACAAAACATCCATAAATCATCGCCGCAGAAGAACCAATGGCAATCAAACTGTCCATATTGGGACTTCCATGAAACAATGTCTTAAATCCAACAATAAAATACTTACGATTTACATAGACAATCGGAAGCAGTAGTAAAAACTGGGAAAACGAAAACGTAATCACATTTTCCGTTCCATGAAAATACTCCATAACAAAACCCGGAACAGGCAGTCCAAACCATTCATAAAACATATGAAACATGGAAATATACATAAGCGGTACTAAAAATACAATGGAAACCAAAAACCTTTTTTTCAGACTGTCCGCTTCTCTCTGCATCATTGATATTCCCGCCGCATTCTCTATTCCGGTCATACTTCTGCCGCTTCCTGCGCTCTCTTTTGAAACACCTTTTTCTTTTTTTCGCAGTGCCGCTCCATACCCTGCCTTTTCCACTGTCTGCACAATTTTTTCCGCAGAAAGCACATCCTCGTCATACTCTATCTGCATACTATTTGTCAAAAGATTTACCGATGCCTTCTCCACACCTTCCAAAGAATTAGCACACTTCTCCACTCTGGAAGAACATGCCGAACAAGTCATTCCGGTTATCTCATATGTTTCTTTCTTCATCTCCACCAGTCAAACCTTTCCAGTACAAAACATATTCTTTTCCTTTATTCTGCACATTGCTGTTTATAACTATAACATATCCGCCCAAACTGTCAACTTTACCTGTTTAATTGAAAATTATTATCAATTTCATTTACTCTCATAACACAAAAGCTGTCGGTTACCCCAACAGCTCTTTCAACACATCCATCGTCTGACTATACTTTTCTAACAGTTTTTCATAGGATTCTTTTATAAATTCATATTGTTCCGCTTTCGCAGCTTTCTCCTGCTCAAAAGCTAAATCTGAAAGCTCCGATGCCCCAATCTGTCTGGCTGCATTTTTTAGTCCATGCACTTCTATTGTATATCGCTTAAAATCTTCTTTTTCTACACATTCTCTGATAAACGGAATCTTCTCAAGACCTTCTTCCAGTGCTGTTTCCAACACTTCTTTATAAATTTCTTCACTTCCTACACATAATTCCAATGCACTATTTACATCAAAACCCTTATCCCTTAAATCATATACTGTCATACTTACCTCATTTCTACATGTTTCATGCCAACATCTGACATGCCCTATGCTTTTCACTGTTTTTGGTACTATTTTACCATTCCATATATATGATATTACAAAAAACGGGTAAAGTAAACTAATTTTTAATATACTTTACCCGTTTTTTTACTTTTTCTTATCAACTTCTTTATCTTTTAACCCGTCAATCATCTTTTCTATCAATAAACGTTTCACATATACGTCAAAACTCAACTGACATATAAAGGAGAATATCTGTAAAAATTCTTTTTCATCTTCTGAAGCTTCTTTAAAAGTTTCCTTGGATACTTCAAATTTTTTCAATACATCCTTTTTCAGCTCTTCAACCTGTCCTTCTTCTAAAGCAAAAACTTCATTGTAAATATACTCCAAATCCCGATTTCCGTCTTTTCCGAAATGTTTATCCGTAATTGGTTTCAATAAATTCTGAATATCATTAATGGATAAAATTCCTTTATAATAGTAAATGAATATTAACAGAAGAACATGTTCTTTCGTATACTTCTTCTTTACTGGTGGAGGAAGTAAATCATTTTTGGCATAATTGTTTATCATTGTCTTGGTCAGTATTTTGTCCTCTTCCGGATTTCTCGTCGTATTTTTCAACTTTTTTTCCATAAAAGTAGTTACCTGATCCATATATAAATCAATATTGGGAATCTCATCCGTTTTTATATAATGAATTCTCTCCAGACTTTCCAATATACTGTTTATCAAATCTTCCGTATTAATCGTCATATTCAACACCTTTCTTTCACCTTATTATATAGTATTGAAAACTACAAGACAAGTCATAATATAACTAATTTTACCTTTTGTCAGTCACCATGCTTCATAACAATTCTTCTTTACTTTAAAACTTTAGTATGTTAAAATGTTAATATGTTAGCAGACTGGATTGTGACGTTTTTTACAATCATGACAGAAAAAAAATTGGAGGCAAGCATGAATAAGAAAATTAAAACAGAGGCTGTTGATTATCTTTTTGATGCCGTTTTAAGTCTCAAAGATAAGAACGAATGTTACAGTTTTTTTGAAGACTTATGCACTGTAAACGAGCTTCTTTCCTTATCCCAGAGATTCGAAGTTGCCGCTATGTTAAGGGATCACAAAACGTATCTTGAAATCGCTGAAAAAACAGGTGCTTCTACCGCAACCATCAGCCGAGTTAATCGTTCCTTAAATTATGGCAATGATGGATATGAATTAGTATTCGATCGCATTGAACCGCTGAAAAATTAAACATGGAAGTCAAAAAGCACATATGGTTTTGAGCCAAATGTGCTTTCTCTTTTTACTGCATATTAACCATTGATTTCTACCATGTCTTCCGGCTGAATATAGATGCCATCCTTCATAATCTGATAACCCAACTCTGTATTGTTTTCACCAATAAGAAACAGTGTCGCTCCCCTGTCTATTTCATCACCAATTTTGACAATTGCATTTCCTTTATTTTTGTATATGGATTGGTATCCGTTTCCATGGTCTATAACTACCTTATTTCCATATTCGGAATCTGTCTCCACAGACATTACTACACCGTTTCCCGCAGCAACTATCATGTTTCCTTCCGTTCCTTCAAATACCATAATTTCTTCCGTCACGGATTTTTCTTTTTCCTCTTCGGATTCATCTGCTTCCTGTTCATCATCTTTTTCGGAATCCTGCATCTCCGAATCTGCTATACTCACTGCGCCTGTCATCGGAAAGCCATTTGGGATACTCATTCTCTCAAACTCGGCTTTCTGTTCCTCTTCCAGCTTCACTTTCTGATTAATGGTCTCGCTCAGTACTGCCACCTTATCGGCAAGCTCCGCATTTTCAGTTTCCAAAGTTTCCTTTTCTGCCATCAACTGCTTTATCTGTACTGTCTGAGAACGATTTATCTCTCTAATCCCCGACATTACAATAGAACTGTAGATGCAATAACATATGTTTGTAATCAAAAACATTACCAACACACACATTATTATTTGTGCTTTTCTCGAACCAAGATATATCTGCTTTATGCTTTCTTCCTTCATATCCGAAAAAATTTTCAGTGTATATTTGGGTCTTTTTCTACTCTCCTTAGGTTCCATAATAAGTCACCTCCAGTAAATTTTTTCCATTTTAACATAAACAGCCTGTACATGACAACTTTTTTGCAAAAAACTGCTGTCGCGCTTTACTTTTCTGAATTCTTGTGCTATTCTAGATTTACTGTATACATTACAGTGATATATATTTTTTGGAGGTATCTATAATGAACAAAGGTACAGTAAAATGGTTTAACAACCAAAAAGGTTATGGTTTCATTTCTGATGAAACTGGAAATGATGTATTCGTACATTACTCAGGATTAAACATGGAAGGCTTCAAATCTTTAGAAGAAGGCGCAAGTGTCGAATTCGAAGTAATCAACGGAGAAAAAGGACCTCAGGCTGTTAACGTAACAAAGTTATAAGAACTACTTATAACACTCAATAATCAGTATCAACATGTGCCTTTTCTTAATATAAATGATGAGTTTATTTATGAATTTGCAGTATTGTTATGACGGATTAGAAAAGGGAGCTGTGCACCAAGTGCAACAGCTCCCTTTTTTGTGCGAGTCCTACTCTGTTGGATGTTTGGCTAACAAATACTAATTTCCTACCTCATATACCCAAGCACTTCCTCAAACTTCATCTTTCCGCCAAAAATATCCAAAGCACTTCCTATCGTCACATCCACTCTGTTTCTTCCCAGTTTCTTTAATTTATCCAAATCTGCAAAGCTATGCACACCACCTGCATAAGTAACCGGCTTTTTTCCCCATTTTCCCAAAAGTTCTGCTACCGTTTCCTCAATGCCGCTCGCCTTTCCTTCCACGTCTACCGCATGCACTAAAAATTCATCACAAAAATCAGCAAAAAAATTCATTGTTTCTTCATTCAGCTTTGTTTCCGTATATTTCTGCCATCTGTCGGTAACAATATAATACGCACCCTCTTTACTTCGGCAGCTTAAATCAATAACGATATGTTCACTTCCTACTTCTTTTTTCAATTTTTCAAGATTTTCATAATGAATCTTTCCATCTTTAAATACATAGGAAGTTACAATAATATGACTTGCTCCCGCATCCAGATATTCTGCTGCATTTTCAGCGGTAATGCCACCTCCAATCTGCATTCCCTTCGGGTAACGTCCCAATGCAGAAATTGCCTGTCTTTTTGTTGCCTCATAAAATTCACTGGCAAGAGGATTCAACAAGATAATATGTCCTCCTTTCAGTCCCTTTTCGGCATACATTCCGGCAAACCAGGCTGCATCCTTTTCTGATACAAAATTTTCTTCCGCCTGATTTTGTTCATCCAAAAGACTGCCTCCTACAATTTGTTTCACTTTTCCGTTATGGATATCAATACATGGTCTGAAATTCATAAAATTTTGTTCCTTCCTGTATTTTAATTATTTTTTATCTGAATATTCCAAAAAAGAATGTACATACTATTTTTAGAAACTTTCCCGAACGTGCAATACGCCGTTTGGGGAGGTTTATTGAAGCCCAAATTAAAGGAGTGAAAAATTATGAAAAAAAGTAAAAAAGTATTGTCCGTGTTCCTTATGATACTTATGGTATGCATGCTCACAGCCTGCGGAACCGACAATAACAATGGAAACGCTGATGATATGGCCGGTAATAACACCAATACCGGCACTACCACAGACACTGGCACCACAGGCACCGACAATACTGCCACTGACGACAACACTACAGGCAATGCAAATAATAACGCTACTACCGACACCGGTGCCGGTGCTGTCACAAACGATGGTAACGCCGTAAACGGCAGTACAATGACCGATGATACAACGACTGATACAAATACTGATACAAACTCTACCACTGAAGCAAATACCGGTAACGATGATTCTCTTTTAGATGATGCCGGAAATGCTGTCAGTGATGCTGTTGATAATGTTGCAGATGGTGTATCCGACGTCACAGATGACCTTGTTGGTAACGGTACAAATAATGACACGGCAAACACTACAGCAAACAACAATGCCACTACGGGTAATGGTACAGCAAACAATCGTTAATCTTCTCTTCCTAATCTCATTAAAAAGTGAGGCTGTATAGGCCTCACTTTTTATATGAAATAATATTATCCATTAATTACATCACTCATATCATACATACCCGCCAGTTTTCCTGCAAGGAATTTTGCGGCCTGTATCGCACCTTTTCCAAATACCGCTTTAGAATATGCAGTATGCGAAAAAGTAATTACTTCATCAGCTCCCGCAAAAATTACATCATGGTCACCCACAATCGTTCCTCCACGGACTGCTGAAATTCCCATTTCTTTCTTAGCTCTTTTTTCTCTCTTCTGACTTCTGTCATAAACATATTCATAACTGTTATCAAATTCTTCATTAATGGAATCTGCCAAAGCAAGTGCTGTACCGCTTGGTGCATCCAGCTTCAAATTGTGATGTTTTTCAACAATTTCAATATCAAAGCCTGCCGGAGCCAGAATACCTGCCGCTTCTTTCAAAAGCTTCAAAAGCATATTGATTCCCAGAGACATATTGGCTGATTTTAAGATTGCTGTCTTTTCAGAAGCTTCCTTTACTTTTGTCAGCTGTTCTTCTGATAAACCTGTTGTGCAGAGTACACAAGGCACATTTTTGGCTATACACCATTCAAGAAGCCCATCTACTGCCGGTGCTGATGAAAAGTCAATGACTACATCAGCTTCTACATTACACTCTGAAATGCTCGAAAATACCGGAAAAGAATTATTCACTCCTAAATATGCATCCACTCCTGCAACCAGTTCTATTTCTTCGTCTGCTGCAATCAGACCGGCAATTGTCTGTCCCATCTTTCCATTACAGCCGTGCATAATCGCTTTTATCATTGTTGTTTTCTCCTGTTTTTGAATCTCAAATTATAAGATTCCGTAGTTTTTCATTGCTTTTTCCAGTTTTGCTGTATTTTCCGGTTCCATTTCACTAAGCGGTCTTCTCATAGGACCTGCTTCCATTCCCATCAGATTCAACGCTTTTTTTACCGGAATCGGATTTACTTCACAGAATAAAGCATCACATAATTCGATTGCACGAAGCTGTTCCTTGCAGCTTCCGGCAACGTCACCTTCAAAATATTTTGCACAAATGTCATGTGTCTGTTTCGGTGCTACATTAGAAAGTACGGAAATAACACCTTTTCCTCCAAGAGAAAGAAGCGGCACAATCTGGTCATCATTTCCGGAATATACATCCACACTGCCATCTGCCAAAGACATCAGTTTTGCTACCTGTGAAATGTTTCCGCTTGCTTCTTTCACACCTACAATATTTTTTACATCTTTGCAAAGACGTACTACGGTAGCCGGCAAAAGATTACATCCTGTTCTACCCGGTACATTGTAAAGAATAATTGGAACATTTACACTCTCTGCAATCATTTTAAAATGTTCATATAAACCGTTCTGTGTTGCTTTATTGTAATAAGGAGTTACAACCAAAAGACCGTCTACTCCGTATTTTTCTGCTTCTTTCGATAAATAAATTGCAGTTTCCGTACAATTGGAACCTGTTCCTGCGATAACAGGTACTCTTCCTGCAACCTTTTCCACACAGTATTTAATCACGTCTAAATGTTCCTCGTGACTTAAAGTAGATGCTTCTCCGGTTGTACCGCAGACAATAATTGCATCTGTTCCGTTCTCAATCTGAAATTCCAAAAGAGCTGCAAATTTTTCGTAATTTACCTCTCCGTTCTCATGAAATGGTGTTACAATGGCAACACCTGCTCCTGTAAAAATAGCCATATGATTCCTCCTCAATATTAGGTTTTGGGCTGTATTCAACGGATTTCAAAGAAATCTCCCTGTAAAACAAAAGCCGGCTTACAGATATGCACGCCGACCCCACAATTTCTCCATTCGTGATAGCGCCCCATCCAGTTAACAGATGACAGTTATACAGTTATTCGCTGTATCCCCAAGACTTGGTCCTCAGGAAACCTCCTCTTTCGGCACTCTCCCCTTTCACTCCTTTTCAACTACGCCTGACGTATCCAAAAAGCTACTCTTGAATCATGCAACCTCTATCTAACAAAATAATCATAGCACTACTGTTCTTCTCTGTCAACGCGTATCTGCTATGATTATTTTCTTCGTAATCATTCTTAAATTTTATTCACTTGTTTTCCAGCACTTAAATTTCACTGTTTCAATTTTGGACACCTCGTCTGCCAGTATGCACACTTCATCATTCAATGCAATTCCTGTAAGAATAATGTTTGTATTTTCCGACCGACATTCCAAAACATTTTTTAATTCTTCCACAGATATAATCTCTTTTTCAATTAAACCTAATACTTCATCTAAAATAAGAAGACCGCATTCACCGGTAGAAAGCACCTTTTTAGCATAGTTCATACCATTTTTAATATTCTGTATTTCTTCCTGTTTCCGGTCATCCGGCAACTCTGAAAAATTCTCATCTGATTTTTCAAAGCGGAACAGCTTTATTTCGGGTTCCAATCTTTTTAAGAATTCAGACTCTTCCAGTCCCTTTCCTTTTAAAAATTGTATAATTACAACATTATCTCCTTTTACGGCAGCCTGAACTGCCCTTCCGAGAGCTGCAGGTGATTTTCCATGTCCGTCACCTGTATAAATCTGTATCATCCCTTTATTCATATCATTCCTCCACGCTGCCGGTTTCCCGTCGGTAAAGCTTTTGTAACTGCTCCTTATAATAACATAAGTTTTTGCTATTTTCAACAAATTTTAAGTGCGCCACTTTCCCTTTTTGGATATTATTCCTCAAAAAGCTCCAGTTTACTCACAGAAACTTCATAAGCAATTCGTTTTTCCAATTCATCCTCGCTAATCTTTTTCATATATTCCCTGCTTTGGATTCTTCCCCAGATTACACAACGCATGCCTACTTCAAAACTGCTTGCATAGCGTGCGTTTCTTCCCCAGCAGATGCATGGAATATAATCTGATTTCCCATACGGTCTGTTAGACGCTAACAGTAAATCCGTAATCTCCCTTCCCAAAGGGGTTTTTCTGTAAACAGGCGGTTTACATATGTAGCCATCCAAATAAATCTGATTGGTCTTTTCATTTTCCAATACTTCATCCACAAATTCAATATCTCTTGCAAATACGGATAAAAGCAATCTGTTTTTCTTTGATTCGTGGCGGTTATATGAACGGAACTGTCCGTTAATCACAACATTCATGCCAACCGCATCAGCCTCTACATCCACAATTCGCTCCGAAATCATAATCGGAATAATGTCTGCCGAATCACTGAGGCGCGGTACCTGTACATCTACCATATAAAAATTCTCCCCGAAAATTTCATGGCTGAACTGGTAGCCGCTCACAATCGTTCCCATAATCGTTACCTGATTGTTTTCAATTACTTTATCTATCATCCTGTTCTCCCTTCTTACACCTTAAGAATTTTTCCTGTGATGTATTAATATTTATACCACATTTTTACCGATTTAGAACATTAAAACATCGCGTAATCTGTTATTTTTTTGAATTGAAACTTCTAACGTATAATGATATACTATTTAAGTTTGAAAAAAAAGACATTTTTTAGATATTTTTTATTGAAAGCTTTTTAGTTGAGAGAGAGGTACAACAATTTTATGAAACAGTCAAGAGAAGACGTAAGAAACATAGCTATCATCGCCCACGTTGACCATGGTAAAACAACTTTGGTTGATGAGTTATTAAAACAAAGCGGTGTTTTCAGAGAACATCAGGAAGTAGCTGAGCGTGTCATGGATTCCAATGATATCGAAAGAGAACGTGGTATCACTATCCTTTCAAAGAATACTGCAGTTATGTATAAAGATACAAAAATTAACATTATCGACACTCCGGGCCATGCTGATTTTGGTGGTGAAGTGGAACGTGTATTAAAGATGGTAAACGGTGTTATTCTGGTAGTAGATGCGTTTGAAGGAGCTATGCCACAGACCAAATTCGTTCTTAGAAAAGCATTAGAATTAAAACTCCCTGTTATTGTCTGCATTAACAAAATTGACAGACCGGAAGCCCGTCCTACAGAGGTTATTGATGAAGTTTTAGAACTTTTCCTGGACTTAGACGCAAGCGAAGAACAGTTAGACTGTCCTTTTGTTTATGCTTCTGCAAAGGCAGGTATTGCTTCTCTTGATCCGGATGTACAGGGTACAAACATGGAGCCTTTATTCGAAACTATTGTAAATTATATTCCTGCACCTGCTGGTGACCCGGAAGCCGGTACTCAGGTATTAATCAGTACGATTGACTACAATGAATATGTGGGTCGTATCGGTGTCGGAAAAGTAGACAACGGTTCCGTAAAAGTAAATCAGGAAGTAATGATTGTAAACCACCACGAGCCTGACAAACAAAAGAAAGTGAAAATTTCCAAATTATATGAATTTGACGGCTTAAACAAAGTCGAAGTAAAAGAAGCCGGCATCGGTTCCATCGTTGCAATTTCAGGTATTTCCGACATTCATATCGGTGATACACTCTGCTCCGTGGAAAATCCTGAACCGATTCCTTTCCAGAAAATTTCAGAGCCTACGATTGCCATGCATTTTCTTGTAAATGACTCTCCTCTCGCAGGTCAGGAAGGAAAATATGTAACAAGCCGTCATTTGCGTGACAGACTGTTCCGTGAATTAAATACGGATGTTTCTTTACGCGTGGAAGAAACAGATACTACGGAAAGCTACAAAGTTTCCGGTCGTGGTGAGTTACATTTATCCGTATTAATTGAAAATATGCGTCGTGAAGGCTATGAGTTTGCAGTTAGTAAAGCGGAAGTTTTATACCATACTGACGAAAATGGTCAGAAGACTGAACCGATGGAGCTTGCTTATATTGATGTACCGGAAGAATTTTCAGGCAGCGTTATTGAAAAATTAAGCCAGAGAAAAGGGGAACTTCGCAATATGGGTGCTGCTTCCGGCGGTTACACAAGACTGGAGTTTTCTATTCCATCCAGAGGATTAATCGGTTATCGTGGCGAGTTTATGACCGATACTAAGGGAAATGGTATTATTAATACAATTTTTGATGGTTATGGTCCTTATAAGGGAGATATTCAGTATCGTAAACAGGGGTCTCTGATTGCTTTTGAAGCAGGGGAAGCAATCACTTATGGACTTTACAATGCGCAGGAACGTGGTACGCTCTTTATCGGACCGGGTACAAAGGTATATTCCGGTATGGTTGTTGGTCAGAATGGTCGTGGCGAAGATATTGAGTTGAATGTATGTAAGAAAAAACAGCTTACCAATACCCGTTCTTCCAGTGCCGATGAAGCACTCCGCCTGACACCGCCTAAGGTTCTTAGTTTAGAGCAGGCTTTGGAGTTTATTGATACGGATGAGCTTTTGGAGATTACGCCGGAGGCGCTTAGAATTCGTAAAAAGATTTTGGATCCTACGATGAGAAAACGTGCGAATATGAAATAAAATCGAATAATTTAGATGCCGCTTGAAAGGGCGGCATCTTTTTTTGATTAGTGAGCACAATTTCTTACTGCGCCTAACTATTGTGCCTTCATTCTTTTATCGATAATTTTATCAATCAAACCATAATTTAAAGCTTCCCGTGCAGACATATAGTTATCACGCTCTGTATCTCTTATTATTTCTTCGATAGTTTTTCCTGTATTTTCAGCCAAAATACGATTTAAGCGTTGTTTGCTTTTTTGCATATGATCAGATACAATTTTTATGTCTGTTGCCTGTCCTTGAACGCCATTTCCATGAATTGCCGGTTGATGTATCATAATTTCTGCATTTGGAAGAGCAATACGTTTCCCCTTCGCTCCACCTGCCAATAAAAATGCACCAAAACTGGCGGCAAGCCCTATACAGATTGTTGATACATCACATTTGATATATTGCATCGTATCATAAATTGCGAAACCTGCCGTAACAGAACCACCGGGGCTATTGATATACAATTGAATATCTTTTTCCGGGTCTTGTGCTTCTAAAAATAGCATTTGTGCAATAATTAAACTGGCAGATGTGTCACTTACTTCTTCACCTAAAAAAACTATCCTATCTGATAGTAATCTTGAAAAAATGTCATAGCTTCTTTCTCCATGACTTGTTTGTTCAATGACATACGGAATTGTACTCATGCCGCTATTCTACCTCCCCATACATAATTTGTATACGAAAAATGGCATACAGAATTATTCATACTGATTCTAGTCTGTTTAGGGTAGAATACAGCATTTTTTCTGTATGTTTGCGGGGTACATAAGTATAATTGATGAAACGCTAACGTAAAAGCCTGCTGTGAATTGTAATGTGCTTCATAAGCTATTTCAATAATAGGCTTCTTAGTTTCAACAAGTTCCTGCGCCGCTAATGTCAGTCTTCGCCCTTGTATATATTTATAAATTGTACATTCTGTTTCTTCTGTAAAAACTCTTGCAATATAGTATTTCGAGTAATTTAATGCCTTCGCAATTTTATCCAACGATAAATCTTCATTCAAATGATTTTCTATATACTCCACTATTTTTTTTACAATGGTATTTTCACTCATGTAAAGACTCTCCTTTCTTTTGTAGAGTATAACATCTTCCTTTTATTTTGTCTTAATAGAAATTGCCCAAAGCTATACTCGTAATAATTTATCAATTTCATCCTTATATGGTGAAATGGTCTTTTTATCTGAATCTTCAAATTGCTACTAACCATTGACTATCCGGCAAAGCGCGAGATTTTTTTATTTTTACACACCATAATATGCATATATAGCTTTCCCTATGGTATCTGTCACCCCTTTGCCATACACATTATCAAGTACTTGTACTGTATTTCCTTTTGCTAAATAGTCCTCTGCAACCTTTAGTAAAATATATCTGGCATTTGCTGTCCGGTACATCTTCTTTGTATTGTCCTCCAACCTCTTTACAAGTTCCTGCGTTTTCATTAATTCTCCTGCGGAATCCCTAAATGCAAAATATATATCTTTTAATTCCTCTTGTAACGCAGTATTGACTTCCGGATGCAATGCGCTTTCTTCTACGGCAGACAAATAATTTTCTTTGCTACCATAGATTTGCAGAAGCTCAACACCAACTTTTCCATCTACCATGTTATGCCTTACAAGCTCTTGCATTTCCGAAATCGCCTCTTCTCTGTCGAATTTAGAAATTTCCGCACTATTCACAAGCGTTTCTGCCACGCTTTCTGCATCTCTAATATTAAACGCTTCAAAGCTGATTTCTGCAGTTTCTAAATCCATATCATCAACAACTCTCAATAATCCTTGTAATCTGCCGATTTTTTGCACAAGTGTCTTTCGATAGTCTTTCAACACAGCAGCATAATCGCTGTTTTCTGTATTTACAACATGTTTGATTGTATCAAGTGGTATATCCAA
The DNA here is from genome assembly GCA_017437065.1 of Lachnospiraceae bacterium. GTDB lineage: Bacteria > Bacillota > Clostridia > Lachnospirales > Lachnospiraceae > RGIG3002. The sequence goes on along the minus strand of JAFSBX010000076.1, from coordinate 46,819 downwards.
TTCTTTCAAAAAAAGTATCGCTCTTAATTTTTCCAAAGCCTTATCGTCATATAGTCTGTATCCTGCTTCGCTTCTCTCTGTAGGAATAAGCAACCTAATCTCATCATAATATCTTAAAGCCCGGATACTGATTCCTGTTAATTCTGATATTTCTTTTACCGTCTTCATAGTATATGCCTCCTTCACATATTACTTTATGGGGTTACGTTACGAGAGAGTCAATACCTAATTTTCTATTTCTGTTTCACTATTTTCGTTTTATTAATTATGCGACAATACCATTGTCTTTTCTCATTTAAAGATTTTCCTGTTACTTCACCGACTATTTATATTATTTTTCTTTTTAGTAGGGGATTTTACTGATACTCATCCCGACTATTTCCTCTTTTTTTCTTTTAGGTCGGGATTTTCTACAGTACCCATCCCGACTGTTTCCTCTTTTTCTTCTTTTAGTCGGGATTTTCCACGGTGCTCATCCCGACTGTTTCCTCTTTTTCTTCTTTTAGTCGGGATTTTCTACGGTACTCATCCCGACTGTTTTTGCTTTTTCTCTTTTTAGTCGGGATTTTCCACGGTACTCATCCCGACTGTTTTTGCTTTTTCTCTTTTGGGTCGGGATTTTCCACGGTACTCATCCCGACTGTTTCCTCTTTTTCTTCTTTTAGTCGGGATTTTCCACGGTACTCATCCCGACTATTTCCTCTTTTTCTCTTTTGGGTCGGGATTTTCCACGGTACTCATCCCGACTGTTTCCTCTTTTTCTCTTTTTAGTCGGGATTTTCCACGGTACTCATCCCGACTGTTTCTTCTTTTTCTCTTTTTAGTCAGGATTTTCCACGGTGCTCATCCCGAATGTTTCCTCTTTTTTCTCTTTCTAGGCGAAATTTTTCATAATACTCACCCGACTAAAATCCTACTTTTTGAATTCGGTGAAGATTACGTTACCTTGTGTACAATAAATTCGAGATTTCTAAAATCAATAAGACCTCACCTGAATCCCCCATTTCCCATCTTTAAATGTCAAGATCCATATATTATCATGCCTGCTCATTACATTTCCATATACATCTTCTCTATAATAACTATAATAAAAATGTACTTTATTTTCACAAACCAAAATAGGTTCCCGCTTAGTTACGACGGTTCTTTTAAATCCCTTTTCTTTTAAACTTTCAAAAAAATCTTTTGTTATCTGCCCCTTATTTTGCCAACATATTACTTCATTTCCGGATAGCAAATAATGCGGAAAATGACAACAATTATCCATTCCTTCCGTATCTTCATTTTCAAAAGCTGCACCAAACTTGTCCAAACACTCAAATGCCTCTTCTATATACTTTTCTTCATCATTTGTCTGTTTTTCCTTAAATACTTTAATATAATCACGCATAAATTCCCTCCTTAAATTTCAACAATAATCAAAGGAATCATCATCTCGTCCTCCGTCAGACCTGCGTGAACTCCGACAAAAAAATCTGCCTCTTCTTTTGTGCTGTAAATGGACAAATCATCTATGGCAATTGCCAGATAGTCGCCCAACATTTTTTCAAAATTGGGATGAACTGTTCCGGTTCCAAATATTTTGCTTTGCAGGGTTTGTTCCTTTGTCCAAAGTAGGAATTTATCACCGAATGCCTTTTGGAATTCCTGCTCGAACTGTTCTTTTTTCTCTTCCTTAATAAACAGATTCAAAGCTCTTGGCTCAATCGATGGCATACGCACCAAACACTCTGTAATACTTGGATAGTCTGTAATGGCCACCCCCTTAGAATCCATATGTCCGTGGTCAGCAGTCACAATAACCAATGTATTTTCTAATTCGTCACACAATTGCTGCACCTGCTTTTCCAAAGTTCTTACTGTCTGCTTTGCTTCGGCTCCGTAGCAGCCTTTTTCATGCATAATCTGATCCGGTTCATTCCAATAACTGTATATACACTTCTTTCCGGGTTTCTTGCACAAGCTCTTAATCTGTTCACAAATTTTATCAAAATTATCCGGAAACGGCTCTACAAACGGTGTAACCTCATATGCATTTCCACCCTTTTTTCTGATTTTTGAAACGAAGTTCTCGTATCCGCAATATTTCCATGCAACATTATAATCTGCCGCCTGATGATTTGTTCCCGTCTCTGTGTTCAAAAAAACCGTAACATTTTTATCAATCTGCGGATAATAACAATCCCACCCTAACCAGCCATGCTCACATGGATTTAAACCACTTACGACAGATGTAGTCGCAGCTACCGTAGTCGGTGGAAAAACAGAGCTATATATACTTTTTAAATGTGTATTAAAAAATCCATCCTTCGCCAGATTTTTCTCCAGAATACATTTTCCCATTCCATCCAGCAAAATTACTACGATATTCTCATATCCCTTTGCCATGTACTGATCCAAAATTTCTAACTTCTGACGTCCTTCTTCTTTGACTCCAAATTGTTCCAAAATAGAATTAGCTAAATTAGTGATACAATTTGAATAATTCGGTAACTTCTGTTTCATACTGCCTCCTTCCGCATACTAACATGTCGCCTGACAGCGTCACTTCTTGATATCTCACTACATTCGAGTGCTTTCCTATTACGCAAAAATCGCACTAAGCGTCTATATGCCTAGTGCGATAAATAAATACAAAATGAAAATATATACAACAAAAATATATATTAATTGCCAATCTACATTCTCATTTATGCACAGACATATAAGACCTATCGCTTACAACTGTGCATCTAATGTGCCCAACTATAAGCAAATACGTCTATGATACATGTACATATAACGTCTTGAATGTAAATTCTGATTCATTTTGTATGCTCTCCTTAATTTTTTTCTAATACTAACACCCTTATTTTTTCTTGTCAATAAATTTTTTGTTCAATTAAAAAACCATGCAAAATCCGTCTTCGGGAAAAATTAGATTTCATAAAGATCATCCAGTGTATATAATGCAACTATTTTCTTATCTATATTATCCTCAAACCATTCTGTGAATCCCCCCATTGAAAATAATAGATATTGGACAATCGGATATTTAGATGGAATCGCCTTGCTACGCCGAATTAATGTTTCATATATCGACTTATCTATTTTTTCGTTTCTGAACTTGCATTCACCAACAACCATTCCTTTGTCTGAAGGGGACAAACCGACTACATCCACATCCGCTGACTGTATGCGGCGCTTTCCATTTTCATCTTCTATCGTCTCAGTTCCCCACCATGTTCCGGTTTCTGTAACAAAACAATTCAAATTCCCTTCAAGTCCCTCACTCAAAGTAAAAAATTTGCACATTTCTTCAAATACTTTTCCCATAAATGTATGTATATCAGGCTTGACAATCTTATCATAGTACGCTTTTCCCTTTCCCATCTCTATAGAGCTTGATGCAGATGGAACATAGGAATACCAGAACTTAAACATTTGATCTTTTAATATATACTGCGTCTTCTTTTTGTTTTTTTCTTCAGTAATACAGACTCTTTTTTCTAGCAGGCCAACGGAAATCAATTTATTTAATGAGTATAATACCGTTGTTTCCCTTTCATGCACTTTATTTGCAATTATATTCAGCGTATTCTCCCCCGCTGCTATCTGCTCAATAATGTTATTGACAAGGGAAATGTCACTAAACTCCTGAATCAGCAGGTTTCTTGTTTCATCATATAAATAACCTGTTTTTTCAAAAAACTGTTCCATAATATTTTCATCAATGCTTTTTGTACAATCAATTAAAGACAAATACTTTGCTACCCCTCCGGTAATTCCGTAACAAATCGCCTTATCTTTGTTTGAATAGTTTTGCACAAACTCTGCCGCTTCCAAATAATTAAAAGCTTCCAGTTTTATCTGGGCAGTTCTCCTACCAAATAACGGACTCTTTTCACTTAATACTTTATCCTCCATAAAACTTAAGGCTGAACCACATAAGATAAATAAAATATTTTTGTCTGCCCACTCATTATCTGCAAACTTTTGAAAAATTGATAGAATTCCTTCATCTTTTTCTGCCCAATATGGTAATTCATCAATGATAAATATCATTTTCTCCTCTGATGCATTATCTCCAATAAATGATAACAAATCTTCTATTGTTTTGAATGTGACATTCTTAAGCGTTGGGGCCAAAACCTTTAATACTTCCTTTTCCAAAAGCTCAACATTTCTTTCTATTCCAACTTTTGTTGCCATGTAATATATCGCTTTTTTATCCTTGATAAACTCTGCAATCAATGTGGATTTTCCAATTCGCCTTCTTCCATAAATAACCGCCATATTAAATCCTGAAGTGTTATATAACATATTTTTTTTTAAGTTCTTCTACCCGACCGACAAATTTTTCCATAATGTTTCCTTTTATTCAAATAAATTTAATTCAATTTGTTTTTATTAAAATCAAATTGAATTAAATTTGTGTTATCATGCTATTTATGTTTTGTCAAAAAGAAATTAAAACTCAAATTATTTTCAAAAAAAAACAACAATACATTATGCACTGCTGCTTTTTTCGTTCAATCAATAATTATTCTAAAAAATCAATTCACACCAGCCTCCAAACAAAAGTACGATGAGAACCAACCATAGATCATTTATCTCTTTTGTATTATCCAATTCCCAGCACTCTCGTTGCTATCTGGAAATAAATCATAAGTGACAACGCGTCCACAATGGTCGTAATGAACGGACTCGCCATCACTGCAGGATCCAGCCCGATTTTCTTTGCAAACATCGGCAAGGTACAACCAACTACCTTTGCAATAAAAATAGTTGCTATCAATGTTGTGCAAATAACAATTGCCACTGTCATTGAAACGTGATCCATTAATATCAGCTTTGCAAAATTCGCAAGCCCCAGCGTGATTCCGCATATAACCGCAACACGCACTTCTTTCCATATAATACGGAACATATCTTTAAATTCAATCTCATTTAAGGACAAACCACGAATAATGGTAACACTTGCCTGTCCTCCTGCATTTCCTCCGGTATCCATAAGCATTGGAATATAAGCAGTTAATATTACACAGGCACTAAGTGCATCCTCAAAGGACGAAATAATTTTTCCTGTAAACGTTGCAGAAATCATCAATAATAAGAGCCATGGAATTCTTTTCTTAAATGTTTCCCATACTCCCGTCTTCATATATGGCTTATCGGATGGCACAATAGCTGCCATCTTTTCGATATCCTCTGTTGCTTCCTCTTCCATAATGTCCACAACGTCATCGACCGTAATAATACCGACAAGCCTGCTTTCATTATCCACTACGGGCATCGCAATAAAATCATATTTCTGGAACTGATGTGCAACCTCTTCCTGATCCATCAGTGTATTCAGGGAAATGACATTTTCATGCATAATATCCCCAATCCGTGCCTCCGGCTGACTCAGCAAAAGATATCGCAATGCTACTGTTCCCAATAAAGTTCTCCTGCTGTCCAGTACATAACAAATGTTGATGGTTTCGCTGTCAAGTCCCACATTACGAATACGCTCAATTGCCTCTGCCACAGTCAGATTTTCTTTTAAATCAACATATTCCACCGTCATTATGCTTCCGGCACTGTCCTCCGGATAGCGTAAAAGATGATTAATATCTCTTCTCGTGTCAGGATTAGCATTAGCAAGCAGCTTTTTTACTACATTGGCAGGCATCTCCTCCAAAAAGTCGGTAGCATCATCTGCCATCAGATTATCAATAATATTCGCTGCTTCTCTATCCGACAATGATGTGATAATAAACTGCTGGCTTTCCACCTCAAGATAAGAAAAAACATCTGCTGCCATATCTTTAGGCAAAATACGGAATACTTTTAACAGCATTTCCTCTTTGGGAAGTTCTTCCATTATTGCAGCAATATCAGCGTGGTTCATTTCAGCAAGATGCTGCCTTAAATTCGTGTACTGCTTTGTCTCTAATAATTCTAAAATTTCATCCATCGCTTTTCTCCTTGTTCAGTTTTGGTTTTTATGTTCTGCCGCCCGGGAAGAGGCACATCCGTGCTATAAGATTTACTGCTTTTTTTCATAAAAACCACCACCTTTCAAGAAGCTATTTTCCAAACTAAAATATACTAAACCAAGTTACCCTTGTCAACGGAAAAACGCTCATTCACAATACATTTCCTTCTTCCATTGTTTATTAATAAGCAGTTTCCATATAATAATCACTACCCTTTTCTTCCATGCGACACTTTCCGGCTGTTGCCTGTATAATTTCTTTTTCCAGTGCTTCTCTTTTTGAAAACGGCACTGTCACAGTCAGCCTTACCGCCTCTCCATATTCGGAATCCTGTACCTTTAACCCTTGCTTCTCCAATAAATACAAAATTTTTCCTACACCATTATAATCGGTATGCATATCCAGTACGGTTCCATAACGCATAACTGCTGTCTTACTGTTTTGCAGTCCCTCTTTCACAGCCTGCGTATAGGCACGCACAAGTCCTCCCGTACCTAACAGTGTCCCACCAAAATATCTGGTAACAACCACTGCCACATTTCGTATCTCTTCTCCCAAAAGCACCTCTAACATGGGTCTTCCCGCTGTTCCGCCTGGCTCGCCGTCATCACTGCATCTGGTAAGCTCTGCTCTTGGTCCTAAAACAAACGCAGAACAGTTATGTCTTGCATCCCAATACTTCTTTTTCATTTCTTCTATAAAAGAAACTGCTTCTTCTTCTGTATTCACCGGACGAAAAGTTGCGATAAACCTGGATTTCTTTTCCACAATTTCTCCTTCGCCGCCTTCCAAAAGTATTATATAATCTTCCAAAATTTCTTTTTCTTTATCCATATACTCAAAACCTTTTTCTTTATTATTGAAATCGTAATGATTCAGTACCCTCATAATTACGATGCAAATATCCTTTGTTTATATTAACATAAACAGAATAAAAGCGAAAGAAAATGTGAACAATTCTTAATATGGAAGAAAATCCTTTATTTACCTCTTTTCATTTGGTATAATCAAATTTGGAATGCCCAAAAGCACTCCTTTATTCACTAACAACTAATGACGATATTTGTCAGTTGTGAGAAAGGCATGGTTATTAACATGAATTATGGAAAAAAAGGTGTCAATGAAAAGCAAAAGGCACTAAATTCTAAATCTACAAAATGGGGAAAGAAATTTTTACTTATCTGTCTTAAGGTAGTATTAATATTTATTATCTCCGGAGGTATTATCGGTGTAAGTGCCGGAATCGGTATTTTCAAAGGCATTATTGCAACTGCACCGGATGCTTCTAATTTAAATGTTTCTCCTACCCGATTTTCTACTTTTGTATATGACATCGAAGGAAATCAGACAGCAAAACTGGTTGCTACCAACTCTAACCGTATTCCGGTTTCCATGGATATGATTCCTGAGAATCTGGCACATGCATTTGTTGCCATTGAAGATGAACGTTTTTATGAACATAACGGTATTGATATCATAGGTATTGTACGTGCCGGTGTAAAAGGTGTTACAAGTGGTTTTCATTTTTCGGAAGGTGCCAGTACCATTACCCAGCAGCTTCTGAAAAACAACGTTTTTACTAACTGGACCAGTGAAGACTCTTTTTTGGACAGTTTAAAGCGTAAAATCCAGGAACAGTATCTTGCCTTGGAACTGGAAAAAACAATGGACAAAGACACCATTCTTTGTAACTATATGAACACTATTAATCTTGGGCAGAATACATTGGGTGTACAGGCAGCCTCCCTGCGCTATTTCAACAAATCAGTCAATGAGCTTAACTTGTCAGAATGTGCCGTTATTGCCAGTATTACGCAAAATCCTTCCCGCTTTAATCCGATTACCAATCCGGACAAAAATGCGGAAAGACGTGCCAAAGTATTAGGTAATATGTTAGAACAGGAATATATTTCACAGGCAGAATATGATGAAGCCATGGCTGACAATGTTTATGACCGCATACAGACTGTTAATGCAGAGGTTGGAGAAGAAACCACCAATTCTTATTTTGTTGATGCTTTAACTGAACAACTTTTAGAGGATTTGGTAACCAAAGCCGGCTACAACGAAACACAGGCATATACTCTTCTTTACAGCGGTGGTCTGAAAATTTATTCTACACAGGATCCGAAAATTCAGGCAATTTGTGATGAAGTTTACACCAATCCTGAAAGCTATCCTGAAAATACAAAATGGCTTTTAAACTATGAACTCACTATATTAACTGCTGACGAAGAATACAAAAATTACAGTACGGAAATGTTTAAAACCTACTGGAAGGAACAGGGAAATTCCGGTTTCAATTTAATTTATGCTTCTCAGGAAGATGCCTATGCAGATATAGAAGCTTACAAAACTGCCGTATGCGGCTCCGGCGATGAAGTTTTTGCAGAAACTATTTCCCTGACTCCGCAACCTCAGGTTTCCTTAACCATAGAAGATCAGAGCACCGGTTATGTAGTGGCACTTGTAGGCGGTCGTGGTGCAAAAGAAGGCAGTCGTACTTTAAATCGTGCAACAGATACTGTCCGTCAGCCCGGTTCTACCTTTAAAGTACTTGCCGCTTACGCTCCGGCATTTGACAGTGCAGGCCTTACTCTGGCAACTGTAATAAACGATGCACCTTTCAATTATACAGACGGTAAAGCAGTCCGTAACTGGTATGGTGAAGAATATCGCGGTCTTTGTTCCCTCCGTGATGGTATCAAAGATTCCATGAATATTCTCGCAGTAAAGACCATTACATGGATTACGCCACAGCTTGGTTATGATTATCTATTAAATTTTGGTTTTACTACACTGGAAGAAAATAAAGTTATCGGAGATCAGGTGTTTACCGATATCCATCAGTCTCTTTCCTTAGGCGGGATTACAAACGGTGTCAAAAATATTGAATTAAATGCCGCTTATGCTACAATTGCCAACGGCGGTACTTACATCGAACCAAAACTTTATACCAAGGTTGTTGATCAGGATGGAAATGTTATTTTAGATAATACACAGCCGGTTTCCAAACAGGTTATTAAAGAAACTACTGCATTTCTTCTTACGGATGCCATGGCAGATGTTGTTACTTCCGGTACCGGTGGTTCCGTTAACTTTGGAAATATGGCAATTGCAGGAAAAACAGGTACTACTTCTGACTACAATGATGTATGGTTTGCAGGATATACCCCTTACTATACTGCAACCACATGGGCAGGATATGACAATAATGAAAAACTGAAATCTTCTGCTGAAAAGAATCTTGCCAAAACACTTTGGAAAAGTGTTATGTCCAAAATACATGAGGATTTACCTTATAAATCCTTTACAATGCCTGCTGGTATCGTACAGGCTACGGTTTGTTCCCGCTCCGGTAAACTTCCGATTGCAGGACTTTGTGATGGAACATTAAAAACCGAATATTTTGCTGAAAATACGGTACCTACCGCAAGTTGTGACGTACACTATCAAGGCATGATTTGTGAATATTCCATGCTTCCGGCATGCGAACAATGTCCGTTTAAAGTAGGCGGTACTTTGGAACTTCTTCCGGTGGAAGATATTTCCTTACAGAGTGGTTCTGCCACTACAGTCGTAAATCCTGATGGCACAACAACTACCGCTCCCGTTGCTACAACAAATATGTGTCCTCACAGTCCTGAGTTCTTTTTACAGGAAAATGCCTACCAAATTATTGAAGCTCAGAAGATTGAATTAGAAAACAGACGTATTGCGGCACAACAGCAACAATTGTTAGAACAGCAGCAGTCAGAACAACCTCAACAGCAGCCCCCTCAACAATAAAATCATTGCTTCCGGTCTCTTTTATATATGCTGACCGGTGCAGGTATGAAAATCCCCCCGATATTAACTATTAAACCGGGGGGATTTCTATGGCTTTCTTTTTAATTTAACACGAATTACATTCCTTTAATTTTACGAATTTTTTCTTCCAACTCTTTTACGCCTTTTTCTGCGTTTCGAATTGCAGTACACTGTCTTGCAAATTCTGCATCTTCTGCCTCTGCGTTGGCTTCGTAATACTTTTTGCCAATTTCCATATAGTTTTTCTTAATCACATCTTCGCATACTTTAATCTGATTTTTCAGGCTAACAATTTCTGCAACTTCTTTTGCTTTATCTGCTGCCTCTTTTCCTTTTGTAGTAATGGTCTCTCCTACTTTTTCAAAAAAATCCATTCCTTCTCCTCCTATACGATTTACCCTTTTACCATAAATATGGGCTGACAATCCTTCTATTTCCACTTTTCCGCTCTTTTTCACGATTTGCTCCAGCTTAAACATATTTTTCCACAGCGTAGAAGAATTTCCATCCACAAGTGGCTGCCATCTTCCTTGTGGCAGGGTCACAATGCTGCTTGCTTCATTACTGTTATAAACAACAAATAATTTATCCCATTCATCAGCATGTCCTTTTCTATTTGTGATTTCAAAAGCCACAATATCTTCTTCTGCTTCAAAAAAGCGTATATTTGAAATACTTTCCATGCTATTATCATATAAACCACTGAAGCGCTGTCTTAATTCTCTTAAACCTTTATAATATTCCACCAGTTCACTGTATTCTGTTCTTCTGTTCCAGTCGAGCATATTAAGCTCAGGTGCAGACTTATAACTGTTATCGTCCCCAAGTTTTGTCCTTCCGAACTCTTCACCTGCCTGTATAAACGGAATACCCTTACTTGTAAAAATAATTGCTGCAGTCAGCTTATTCGCCTTTAAGACTCTTCTGTCCTTCGCTGTATAATCCGGCTGTGCTTCTTTAGAAGTTTTTTTCTCCATAGTAATCACAAGCTTGTCCCATAAAGTATAGTTATCATGAGCTGACGTATAAGAAATAATCTGCTTTGGCGATTTTGGCGCAAACTCATGACCACCATCACACCATGCACAAACTACAGATTTCATTTTGGGTTCAAGACCTTTTTTTCCATTTACATAACCCGGCTGTTCTTCATAAAAAACATGACCTTTAACAGTATCTCTGGTGTTATCAGAGAATATAGCTATTCCTTCATCCAGACGATCCACATTTCTTTTCACGGCAGGAAAATATCCTTCTTCCATTGCCGGTTCAGCTGCTGTCCACGGTTCTCCGTACATCAGTATATCTTTTCCGTTTGGAAGCTGATTTAACTTTTTCCTGATTAAATTCATTGTTTCCGTATCATGTATTCCCATCAGGTCGAAACGAAAACCATCAATATGGTATTCTTTTGCCCAATAATAAACCGACTGAATCATAAACTGTCTGAACATGAAATGGTCACTTGCCGTTTCATTTCCGCAGGCAGAAGCATCTGCCAGACGCCCGTCTTTTTTCTGTCTGTAATAATAGTAAGGAGCCAATTTCTGAAAGGATGAATCAGACGAATAAGTATGATTGTATACTACATCCAGTACAACTCCGATTCCCGCATCATGTAAAGCCTTTACCATCTGTTTAAATTCTTTGATTCGAACTTCACCATGATATGGATCAGTGGAATAAGACCCTTCCGGAATATTATAATTTGCCGGATCGTATCCCCAGTTAAACTGACTGCCATCTCCTGTCTCATCTATTGAAGCATAATCTGCCACCGGTAACAGGTGTACATGAGTAACGCCTAATTCTTTTAAGTAATCAATACCTGTTTTCACAGACGGATTTCCCTGCAATACTGTTCCAGTCTGTGTAAATGCAAGATATTTTCCTCTGTATTCGTCCTTTATTCCTGCATTTTTGTCATGGGAAAAATCTTTTACATGCAGTTCATAAAGAAATGTATTTTTATTTTTCTGCTTCCAGTTTTTATCCTGTTCAAAGCCTTCCGGATTGGTTTTTTCTAAATCTATTACCATTCCTCTTTTTCCGTTGGCACCACATGCCTTTGCATAAATATCAACACATTCCTGTGTAATTCCTTCATGAGTTACCAGATATGTATAGTAGACTCCATCCAAATCTCCTTCTACTGTCAATTCCCACACACCGCCATCTATTTTAGTCATGGCACAGCATGCCTTTTTCTCTGCCCCTTCTTCTTCATCGGTGCCTGTCGCATATAATGCCAGTTTCACTTCATCCGCAGTAGGTGCCCATACATGAAATACTGTTTTTTCTTTACTGTACACTGCCCCAAAATCATCGCGAACACACAAACAATTGTCTTTAAAATGTTCTGATTCATATAATTTTTTATATTCTAATGCTGTCATAAACCCTCCCTGATTTTCGTAATCTTTCGTTATAACATTTATAACATATTTCCACTCCAAAAGAAAGCCTTATGGCATAATAATTCCTTACAAAAAAATGGCTTCTTATTTGACAATTTACTGCTATTTTTGTAGTATATTAATAGTTTTTTTTGCACTTTTATGCGCAGATAGGAGTACTAATGAACAAGAAAACTTTTAAATACAATGAAAAATTGATTTTTTTACTGCTTACCATAAGCGCCCTTTTCTTACGGCTTTTATATGTAATCCGTATACCGTACACGGTAAACCAGCATGATGCCGGGGACTTCACTGCCGGTCATATTGGCTACATATGTTATCTTGTGGAGCATAACTGGCAGCTCCCGGATTTTAATCCTACAACAGTCTGGTCCTTTTATCATCCGCCACTTCATCATTATCTGGCAGCAGTTGTTGCAAAAATCAGTCTGGTATGTGGCACTGATATGGCTCAGGCAATGGAAAATGTGCAGTTCTTAACCGTATTTTACGGAGTCTGCACACTGCTTATTTCTTATAAACTATTGAAAAAATTTAAACTCACAGGCTTTGCATTGTTTTTACCTTATGCCCTGCTATGTTTTCATCCGTCTTTCGTCATGCTTTCGGGAAGTATTAACAATGATGCGCTTTGCCTTTTACTTACAATGATAACTGCTTATATTGCGCTTCTCTGGTATGAAAAACCTGTTCTAAAGCGAATCTGCCTGCTGGCACTTGTATTTGCCGCTACTGTATTGACAAAAATGTCCGGGCTTTTGCTTGCACCGGCGGTAGCATTTCTCTTCCTTGCCAGACTTTGGAAAGAACGGACACAATGGAAACAATACTTCATCCAGTTTATTACCTTCGGAGTTATCTGTATTCCTCTGGCTTTAAGCTTTAGTATGCGTAATTTGATACTTTGGCATGTGAATCCGTTTTTTACATTGGATTTAGGCGAATATATGTATACAGGAAACAACCTGCTGGAACGTGTTTTCATGATTCATAAAGAACAGCTTGCAAGTCCTTTTGTTATTTATAATGTGACACCCTCTAACGGTCTTTCCGTAGATAGGAATATTATTCTTTATATATTGAAAACTTCCCTTTACGGAGATAAGTTTTTCCTTGCCTCTGACTCTCCCTACCTCGGTCTGGCATGGGCATTGCATGTGGTGAATTTACTGTTGATTCTTATTTCTTTTGGTTGCCTGATAATAGAAGTGGTACGAATACTTTTTGCAGCTTTTAAGGAAAAATCACTGTATCCGTATATAAAAGAATTTTTCTTATGTCTGCTTTATGGAAGCAGCTTCGGAAGTTTTATTATGTTTTGTTTTAAATATCCGAATTCCTGTTCACAGGATTTCAGGTATATGAATCTGACATTGATAATTGCTATGGTATTCTGGGGAACATTTTTTAAACGGACTACTGAAAATGATAGTATTGTATGGAAGATTTTCCGAATGATTTCATTCGTGTTATTTGTTCTGTTTGCTGTTTTTGTTACCATTTTATTTTTTAATTGCAGTACCACATAATTAATTTTCCAAATAAGAAAACCCGCAACAAGATATTTTCATTATCCTGTTGCGGGTTTCTTATATATACTTTCGTCTTGGATTCGTAAACCCATTCTTAATATTAGAAACGTTTAATCTTTTTCGTAGTATTTTTCTCAAATTCTACTTCACGAATCTTTAATTTGAATACCCTCTTATATAAAGGTGCTTCTTTGTTATATTCATCAATCATTCCCTGAAGTTCACTCTGCATATCTTTGATTTTCTTTTTCGCTGCATATTCATAATCCGGGAAAATCTCGGCTTCAATGACACCTTCTGACTCACGTACAAGAACTTCCTGTACCAGTCTGTTTTCACCAAGTTTATTTTCAATTTCCTCAGGAGATACATTCTCACCATTTGGAGTAATAATCAGGTTTTTCTTTCTACCTGTCAGGAATACATAGCCATCTTCATCCACATATCCCAAGTCTCCTGTTTTTAACCAGCCGTCTTCCAATGCTTCTGCTGTCTCTTCCGGCATTTTATAGTAGCCCTGCATAACGCTTGAGCCTTTTACCCATAACTCTTCGTTTACTACCTTAGCTTCGCAGTTCGGTAAAAGCTTACCAACTGAACCTTCTTTATTGGCCCAGCTTACGTTATTACTGATAACAGGTGCACACTCTGTCATTCCATATCCCTGTAAAATTGTAATTCCATATTTTTGGAACATCTCTATGTATGCCGGATTCAAATAAGCGCCACCACTGCATACTGTGTGGAACTGTTTTCCGAAAACCTTTGCTTTTACAAGCGGTGCAGGTAACCATGCAACTTCCTCAAGCTTTTTAGCAAGTGTTTCAATCATCAACGGAACCATTAATATCATATTCGGCTCGAATAACTTGATATTTTTTGCCACACGAAGTAAAGAATCATTAATACATATTACACTTCCTACGGAAAGTGGTTTTAAAATATCCATACTCAGGCAATATGCATGATGAATTGGAAGCACTGTCATTAATACTGTTCCCGGTTCATATTTCATATCCAGACAGGTTGCATTCTCGGCTAAGTTACGATGTGTAAGCATTACACCTTTACTTTTTCCCGTAGTTCCTGATGTAAACATAATCGTTGCTAAATCTTCCGGAGCAGGCTCATGGGAAAATTCCGGTTTCTGTTCTCCGATTAACTTCCATAAGGACAACGCGTTTTCTACCTTACTCTCATTACTCATGGAAATAATATTTTTTAAATTCGGGCATTGTTTGCCTGCTGCACTTGCTACCTCTGCCTTACTTTCATCAAAAACAAGTGTAGTAACATCTGCACGGTTGATTAACTCACACAACTCTTCTGTGGATAACAATGCGTCCAGCGGCACTGCTACACTGCTACTGTTTACAACACCAAAATAAGTTACTACCCACTCATAAGAAGTTGCCCCTACAATTGCAACATGACTTTTCTGTTCCCCAAGAGCAGCCAACGCAGCGGAAAAACATTCGCTGTCCTTTTTTAAATCCGTATATGTTTTACTTTCTATATTTACGCTCTTTTTTCCCTCTGAATCATTCCCTTTTACTTTATAGCGGAATGCATCCCGGCTTCCAAACTGTGCTTCTGCATTTACAAGCAAATCCCGTATTGTGCTACTGATATTATTCATCTTTTCTCCCATCTCCCTGCCCATGCAGGTGTCAAACTTGGGAAAGTTACATTTCTACAAGCTTTCCCCTTTTTCTTACATTCATATACTTTATTCCGAAATGCTTTCCAAATAGTCAACAGCTTCCTGTACTGTACGGATATTTACGACTTCTTCCTGCTCCACTTCCACATCAAGCTCGTCCTCAATTTCTCCAAGCATGCTCATAAAATCAAAAGAAGTAAATCCTAAATCTTCCATAAAACGTGATTCCGGTTTAATATCTTCTTTTTTCACTTCAACATAATTTACAATAATATCTGCTAATTTTTCAAACATATAGGTAACCTCCATCGTTATTTTTTATATTATACTACTTTTACACAAGTTTAATAATGTCACCAATTTTTAAATTTGGATTTTCAATTCCTTTAAACATAATTTTGCAAAGATAATAATAAAAATATTCCAATTTTTCCTTTGTAATTGCCTCCACCTGATGTTCAAAGTTAAAATCAAGTCCGTTATCATCCGGTCTGTGCATAACTGTTAAATACATTGCCTGTGTAGTTGCTCCGTTCGGATACCATTTTGTCTTATATTTAATGTCACTAACCATGCTTAATCCTCTGTCCTTTAATGTCAATGGCTGATATGTTAAAGACATAGGTTCGTAAGTTCTACCCGGCTCTACCGGATACACTTTTCTTCTATAGGACAAATATTCTACCGGATCGAAATTTGTATGACGGAATGTTTCATTCTGTGCATCACGAATCTCAAAAATTCCTTCAAGGAAGGTTTTATCCTCTGAAATAATCGTTCTAAACGGGAAAGAATGAATTCTTGTACCACCTGATTTTTTTTCTGACAATGTGGCTCTTCTCGCATAAGCTACATTAATGGATACATCATCATTTCCGTTCATTTTCTGCAAATAAGTACGGATTCCCATAAGTAACAGACACTGTAAAGAAACATGCTGTTGCTCACAAAAGCTCATCAGGCGGGTAGTAGGTTCTTCTTCCAAATGGAAAATATCCAGTGCTGAATCTACATTTCTTGAAATAAACTGTGCTGCTCTTGCATTTGGATTTGTCTGTCTTTCTCTTTCCAATGCTGCCGGACCATCAATACCATTGTAAATAGGCTCTGACTGCTCTATCAGCTTATAGAAATACTCTCTGTCTCTTTTCTGCGCCTTACTTCCTGCCTCATATGCAAGGTCTTTTTCTAACTGTGCAATATAAGAACTCATCTCGGAAGGATACTCTACACCTTCATACATTGTACTACAGTAGATTTCAATAATATCTCTTAAAAAGCAAATCAATGACTGCGCATCTAATGTCAGATGATCTCCAAGAAGATATACTCCCGTATTTCCATCGGATGTTTTAATGATTGTCACTTTATTTAATGGCGAATCTTCTCTTTCAAAAGGAATTTCTGTCCACCCTTTCATGATACTTGCCGCTTCTTCCATACTTTTATCAGAAAAATCAACAAATTCAATCTCACGCTCTTCTTTGTCAACTATATACTGATACCACTGTTCTTCCTGTTTATCGTATGCAAAACGTAAACGCATTGATTCGCATCGTTCGTAAGCTTTATAAATAGACTGTCTTAATACTTCAATATCAATATCATATTCTATCGTAAGACTTGTTCCTATATTTACAACTTCCTTTTTCGGGCAATAGTTTAAATAATAAAAGTGAAACTTCTGTGCCACTGTTAACGGATATGTTTTGTAACCATTTCTTGTTTTCATCTTCTCTCCCATCCATCTGCTTTAGCAGAAATCTTAATCTGGGGATTTCCCCACCTCATTTTACAGCTTCTCTATAAACTCATCCATTGCTTTTTCATAACTCTTCATATCTTTAAAATAACTTTCTGCATGTGCTGCACCTTCCACAATCAGTTTTTTCTTCGGTGATGCACAGCAATCATAAATTTCATGACACATATGCGTCGGAACAAAGGTATCTTTTGATCCATGAATAAACAAAATAGGAACTTTTGCCTTTGCTACCTCTCTTTTTGCATTACATTCATCCATTCCGTATCCTGCAAATTTTTTATTGATGATATTTGCTCCCGGAATAATCGGAAATGGTGGAAGATGGTACATACTCTTCAATACATGTGTAAATACCTCTTTCGGTGACGTAAATCCACAATCAGATATAATTCCTTTCACCTGTGGCGGCAGTTCCAATCCGCTTGCCATCAATACCGTAGCACCCCCCATGGAAATTCCATGAAGAAGTATCTCAACATCTTCTCCACACTTTTTAATTACCCAGTTAATCCATCCTAACGCATCTTTTCTGTCTAAACATCCGAAACCGATATATGTACCTTCGCTTTCCCCGTGAGATCTGGCATCGGGATGCAACATTGCATAGCCATTTCTAAAATAATAATCTGTCAATCCGATAAAATCTTTTAATCCCTGACTTGTATACCCATGAAAACAGATAGCAACTCGTTTCTTTCCGCTGTTTTCATTGATTGCCGGAAAATATGCTGCATGCAGCTTTAATCCGTCAAAAGAGGTCTGGTACACATCTTCATGCGGCTGTGCCATCATATACTCTTTTCTTTCTGCCAAAATTTCTGAATACTGTGACCAGTCTGTACCTGCCATCTTTACGGTGCGCTGAACATCCGCTTTTTTTCTTTTCATGGTTCTTCCATAAAAATATGCTGTTTCTGCCACACCTGCTGCCGCAAGCACTCCTGCACATGCAATTCCTGCTCCTAAAATTCCCATTTTTCCTCCATTCCACAACTGCACTTTTATAAATTATGCAACTACTTTGTTTTATTTCTTTTTTCTCTTTGAACTTCCTGCCTTTGACACCTTTCCCTTTGCCGGTGCCTTCTCTGATACCTTCTGTTCTGATGCTTTCTGTTCTTTTTCTTTCTGCTTCATTTCTTTTTGCTTTAATTCTATGATTTCTTTTAATCTGAGTGCTTTGTCTATGTTACCTTCTACCCTTAATTTATGTGTTGTAAATGCCCATACCGGATCAATTTTACCTTCTGCAATCTCCATCAGTGTATTCGGATCAGAAATAAACATCGCATCCTTATCATAGTATTCATAAGGTTCAACAAAAAGCTGCCCCTCCTTTACTTCTACATAAAAAGCTCCACCTGCTTCTTCATCTTCAATATTAAACTGATATGCGAGATGCTCTTTAATATCACTTACATCTGCTCCCATAAACTTATTTTTAATTTCATAAAAAAATTCTGCGTATGTCATTTTTTCCTCCCAAAATATAAGTTTCGACCGTCGGTCGACATTTTTCCTGATAAGAATAACACACTTTTCGACCGGCGGTCAATTGTTAAAGTGTAAAAAAGATGGTTAAAAAATTTCCATCTTTTGTATAATTATTCTCTATTGTTCCTAATTTATTAATATGATACAATTACATGAATAATTTTCGAAAATAATCAGGAAGGTGGTTCATTGATATGCCGGATTTAACTAAACGTGATAAAATACTTGATGCCTTACAACAATTACTGTTAGAAAAAAGCATACAACATATTTCCGTAAGCGAAATTGCGCGTGAAGCCGGCATGGGAAAAGGTAGTATTTATTATTACTTTCCCTCAAAGGACGCCATTATTGATGCATTAGTAGAACGAAGCTATCAGCAGCCGATACAAACTGCCAAGACTCTTGCAGCACAAACTGAAGTTTCTGCATTTACCCGCATGGCAATGCTTTTTCAGGCATGCCGGAACTCCTCTGCTGCATTTTCACATCATAACCATTATTCACCCATAAGTACAAGTGCACAGGGAATTGCTTTTCTGCATCATAAATATTTGAATCATTTGATTTCCGAGCTGAAACCGGCATTGACCGAAATTATAACTCAGGCCATTGAACGCGGAGAAAGTCATTTTGACTACCCTGCCGCTCTTGCCGAAATCGTACTTATTGTACTTGCGGTAAAGCTCGATAATTCTCTTGTTCCTTCTACTCTGGAAGAAACTGAAGAAACATTAAAAGGACTGATTTCCTTATTAGAAAAAGGTACCGACGTTCCTGCCGGTACCCTTGGATATATGACCCTTATAAAATAATATTGTATTTATCTTGTAGAAGAACCATTATTATGATTCTTCTACAATGTTCTGAAGCCATACCCCACTTCTTACCATAAAGAAACCTATCGTAACCTTTATAATCTCCGTAAACTGCACAAGGAAAAACACCATTGTAATGGACAGTGAACTGAAATTTGCCAGACAATACGCAATCGGAATAACTAACACCCATGTATACACACTGTCAAACAAAAAGGTAACTCCGGTTTTTCCACCGGAACGCAGTGTAAAATAACTGCAATGTGAAAAAGCACAAAGCGGCATAACAAGCGCTGAAATCAAAATTAACGTTCCTGCAAGCTCCTTAATACTTTCCTCCGTATTGTATATGGATGGGAAGAACCCTCCGATTCCTGCCATAATGACTGCAACAACCGCACAACAGCCCACACTGAAAAAAATCATTTTGTTATCCGCATCCTTTGCTTCCTCAATTTTTCCTGCCCCTAAAAGCTGTCCTACAACAATCGAAATACAGGAACCTAACTGAATATATACAATATTAAACAGATTGGTAATTGTAGAGGAAATATTCTGTGCCGCAACTACCTCCAGCCCACGCACTGCATAACACTGTGAAATTACTGCCATTCCGGATGCCCAAAACATTTCATTCAACATCAGCGGTGTACCCTTAATCAGAATATCCTTGCAAATATTTCCCGGAATCCGCAAGCTTTTATACGCTCCAAGAATAAATCTGTTTTTCTCTGCATTCAGATGTGTCCAGACAACAACAATCACACATTCCAGAAAACGTGCAATGACAGTGGCAATTGCCGCGCCTGCCACACCTAAAGCCGGAATGCTCCCAACTCCAAAAATAAGCACATAATCAAGTACCAGATTGGTCAGTACGGCAACAACACTTGCAAGCATTGGCACAAACGTCTGACCGGTCTCACGAATCGTACTTACATAAGCCTGACAAACCGCAAATGGCAGTAAAGAAGCCATCATAATCAACATATATTCTTTTCCGTATTGCAATGCCAGTGTAATATCTCCTACACTGCCCGTATCATTCAGATATAATCCAATTAACTGTTCATCAAGAAAACCGAACAGACAAAGTGCAATTCCTGCAATTATGATACTGGCATACATTTTAAAACGAAAAGCATACTTCTGACCTTCATAATCTCCTTTTCCAAAAAACTGCGTTCCAAAAATACCGGCTCCTGACACACCACCGAAAATACAAATATTAAAAACAAACAACAGCTGGTTGACAATTGCCACGCCTGACATCTGCTCCGTCCCAATCTGCCCTACCATAATATTGTCCAGAAAGCTTACAAAGCTTGTAATGGCATTTTGAATAATCATTGGAACAGCCAGATAACATACACGTCTGTAAAAATCTCTGTCTCCGATAAATTTCTTTTTAAATTTACTCCACATACTTATTATTTACTCCTCATTTTCGTACTTCAAAGAGTCCCACATATTCCAACTTCGTAAAACTCCTTATCTTTTATATAATACTTTCTAAAAAATCCACATCTAAATTTATAATTGCTGTTTTGACATTCTCAAAAGTTTCCGCCTGTTCTCCTTCAAATCTATATTCTTCCAGTTTTTTCAAGGATGCATCTAATATATCAATATCCATTTCTTCTGCGGCTGCTTTTATTTCCCGGAATATTTCCTCCACCTGTTCCCAAAACTCTTTTGCACTTTTCGTTCCGACTGCCACATCAGAAAATACGTTCAGATGCTCCTTATAATCCCGCCAGCACTTTAGAAAGATAGGATTCATTTGATGTATCACATCGCAATCATTATTTCTCGCGGCATCCTCCAACACCTTCGCCATGCCTGCCAACGGAACGATTCCGATAATCCCGGCAGAGCTTTTCATACTGTGCACTTTCGTACGATATTTTTTTCTGCCCTCTTCCAGATGGATTGCAGAATAAAATTTTTCCAGTTCTTTTGCCTCATAATCTATGGAATCAGCAAAGAGTTTTATCGTCTTCATCATAGATTCTTCATCTTTAAAATGTGCAGATGCATATCCCCAGTCTAATCCGTCAATCATCGGTAATTCAGAAATTTTTAATTCACTTTCCACAGCTTGCTTTTTAACATCTGCTTTCACATAATGTATCAGGCTTATATCCAGCAGTTCCTGAATCAGGCTATCCAGCTTCTGCGAATCTATAGGCTTAGACAAAAAGGCTTGAAACCCTTCACTTAAATACTGTTCTTTTGCTCCTACAATTGCATTGGCAGTCAAAATCACCACCGGAGCATTTTTACTTGGATAATCCTCCATTTCTTTCATTACCTTAAAAGTTTCTATTCCATCCATTTCCGGCATCATATGATCCATAAAAATAATATCAAAAGATGTCTTTTTGACTTTTTCAATACATTCTTTTCCACCGGATGCCTCTTCTATCTGTATTTTAGTATCTTTCAACAGACTGCAGAATACCTTGCGGTTCATCTCGTTATCATCTACCACCAGTATTCTAGCTTCCGGTGCTTCAAAATAAGTCTGATAATCGTACTCACTGTTTTGTTCTTTAATCTGTTCTCCAAGCTTTCCTATAGGTTCCGGATTCATAATTTCCTGGCTTAATACAAAAGAAAATTCAGAGCCTGCACCATACTCACTTTCCACTTTAAGTTTACTGTCCAGTAATGCAAGCAACTGCATGGTAATATTCATACCAAGTCCCGTGCCTTCAATATTGCGATTTCTTTTTTCCTCAATTCTTTCAAAGGGAATATAAAGTTTCTGAATATCTTCCTCTTTAATTCCTATGCCGGTATCCTTTACCACAAAGGAAATAAGTGCCGTATTTTCCTGTTCACACGGCAGTAACCCGGCTTCTAAAGTAATCTCACCCTCGTGTGTATACTTTACGGCATTATTAAGCAGATTCACAAGAATCTGTCTGATGCGGATATCATCCCCTCTTAATACACTTGGAATTTTCTCGTCAATAATTACTTTAAAATCAAGTTCTTTTGCCCTCGCCTTAAAGGATATCATATTAATCACATCATGGACCATACCGGAAAAAGCGTATTCTGCCGGTATAATAGTCAGCTTTCCGGCTTCTATTTTTGTAATATCCAAAATATCATTTATAATACTCAAAAGCGATTTGGCTGCTCCCTGCACATCCCTTGCATATTCTTTTACATTACGCTCTTTGCTTTCCCTGAGAATCATTTCATTCATTCCCAGCACCGCATTGATAGGTGTTCTGATTTCATGTGACATATTGGCAAGGAAGTTGGTTTTTGCCTGATTGGCAACGTCTGCACGTTTTGTTTCCTTTTCCAATAGTTTTACTAATCTTGCATCCGGATTCTCCACAGTCATATATAATCCTATAATAAACAATGTAATCCCAAGACAGGAAATCAATGATGTAGGAACAAATATCTGAAAGACGGCAACAGGTGCTTCACTAAGCATCGCAATCACAATAGCGATTCTCTTTTTCTTCGGAATATCTTTTCCATGTTTAATTAAAAGTCTGACAATCAATGCTATACTCGCTGCCACACACACATACACCCCAAAAACTGCCGGGCCGTGAGAATAATTTCCTTTCGGTGTTTCTATATATTTAATAGGTAAAAAACACAGACTAAAGGTTGCAATCACTACAGGAATTACCGCATATTTTATCCTGTGAATACATTCTCCCTTTTCCTCTTCTATCAGTGCCTCAAGATACTTATATGCGATAAAAAAAAGCACCAGCATTAACATCATAAAGAAGCAATGTACAATTCTGTTTAAAACCGGCGAAACAGTTTCCAGATGATTTACCGTATAAACGGAACATATGTCAAACAAAAGCTGTACAACGGCTGTAATCAATAACAACGAAAACCATTTTGCAGATGCAGTTCTTCTCTCTGAATAGAAATAGAAGGCTGCAATAAATAAAATAATAATAATACATACTATCTGCGATTTGTACATCATAATATGCACCTCCCGCCTCATTTTCATAGGTTAACTGACTCAATCCCCTCTTTCATTATATCAAATATTTATATATATTCAAATTAAAAAGCCCTGAAAACACTGACAACACAGTATTTCCAAGACTTTTATTCTTAAAAATTATCTATATCTCCGTGGGCAGCCACTCTATCGCTTTCTTTATATAAGCATCCCAAAAATCCCACTCGTGGTCTCCATTTCCGATTTCAAACGTAACATCCACACTCTTTTCCTTCAGAAAAGCAGCAAAATCTTTATTTACGTCAAGTAATATATCCTTATCCCCGCATGCCATATATATCTTCGGTAAATTTCTATCCTCTTTTAACAACTGCTCCACCAAAAATTTAGGATTTTTATCACTGTTTTTCAGTTCATCCAAATTACCAAAAGTTGTTTCTGCAAACTCTTGTGTATCACAAAACATTACCGGATTCACGATACGTTCTTGTATAATGTCAATAATAAGTGCCGCAGATAATGCAACAATACATCCAAAAGTATCATGATATTTCAACCCATTACGGATAGCTCCAAATCCACCCATAGATAAGCCACCAATAAAAGTATCTTCTCTCTCTGCTGACAAATGAAACATCTTACGAGTCAGTTCTACCAGTTCTTTTCCAATAAACTCACCATACAGATTATGAGTTTCCGGATGGTCTATATAAAATGCATTTTCACCTGCCGGCATTACCACTGCAAGATTATGATCTTCCGCAAAACGCTGTACTCTGGAAGTCGTTCCCCAGTCCATATGATTTCTTACAAAAAACTTATTCCATATTGTCTAATAATTCCTGATAAAATCTTGAATAATCCTCTCTCTTATCACCCATAAATTTAATTGCAGAAGACGGATGTGAATTTAACACACCTGTTAACAAATAAGGAATATCATATCCCCAAATACTTCCCTTTTCCTTCTCTGCCTTAATATATTTCTGCACAAAATCCATAACCGGTGCAAGATTATATCTTGGGTTTCTTAAAAATGCAAGTAAGGATTCCATATAACAATTTCCTGCTCCACGTCCCATTCCGCTTACTGTTGCATCAAGTAAGCTTGCACCGTTGCTGAGTGCCTCAATCGTATTTGCAAAAGCCAGCTGCTGGTTGTTGTGTGCATGCATACCAATCTTTTTACCGTGTTTTTCTGCAATGTTCATATATTTATCGGTTAATCTGCGAATCTGCTCCGGATAGAACGCACCAAAGCTGTCTACAAGATAAATAACATCTACATCACATTCTGCTAAAATTTCAAGTCCCTTATCCAATTCTTCCTCACGTACTTTGGAAATTGCCATAATGTTAACTGTTGTCTCATAGCCTTTTTCATGTGCATCCTGAATCATCTCTATTGCTGTCGGAATCTGATGAATGTAAGTTGCTGTACGAACTAAATCAATAACACTGTCTTCTTTCTTTAAGATGTCATTTTTGTAATCTGTTCTTCCTACATCTGTCATAACTGCAATTTTCATATCAAAATCATTGTTTCCGACAATCGCACGAATATCCTCTTCCTCACAGAACTTCCACTTACCATAATCTTCTTTTTTGAAAATTTCCTTAGATGCTTTATATCCAAATTCCATGTAGTCAACGCCGGCTTTGATATTTGTGCGGTATAAATCCTTTACAAATTCGTCTGAAAATGCAAAATTATTTACCAAACCACCATCACGAAGTGTACAGTCAACTACCTTTATATCAGGTCTGAATGCGATTAAATTACCATTACTCTTTTCCATAATTTCCTCCAAAATGTCTATACTAGTTTTTCATTCCTCACTTTAAACCGTTACGCTTTAAAGTCCTAAAGTATCTTTAGAATATCTCTTTTTTCGGAAAATGTCAATATGTGAAAAGAAAAAACTAATATAAGCATTCCATGGATTCTATAGAACTTTTTTATTAGATAAATAGTGTCTGCGAGTTATAACGTATTTTGCCAATACAATTTTTACAACCCGCAGACATATTTATCCTTCACCGCTTCTTATGCTTCTTCTGACTTCTTTTTCAAATTATAAAACCTTGTGTCTGTTTCCTGTTGCAGACGTTGTACCACTTCCTTGTACTCTTCCTTTTGTAAATGCTTGGTTCTTCCCATCATGGAGAGCCAGTCTGATACCGGAATTTTCTTTCCTGTCTTTTCCGGATCATAGGAAAGTCTGGTCACTCCCTGCTCCACTTCATATAAAGGGAAATAACAACAGTTTACCGCTGCCTCAATCACTCTCCGCTCTGTTGCCGGCTTATCATTCCAATTTAACGGACAGGCGGAAATTGCCTTTACATAAGCAGTTCCTGTCGTCTTGGCGTAATATGCTGCCTTGGCTGCCTTTTTTATAAAATCCGTAGGATTCGACTCTGCCACCGTAGCTACATAAGGAATTCCTGTAGCTGCCATAATTTGTGGCATATCTTTATGGAAAAATGTCTTACCATACTGTTCTTTTCCCACATGAGAAGTAGAACTTTTAGCACCTAAAGGCGTGGAATAAGAAAGCTGATATCCGGTGTTCATATATCCTCCGTTGTCATACTCAAATATGAGCAGCCTGTGCCCACGAAGTGCCGTTCCAATGGCTGAGCCCATACCAATATCCAGCCCGCCATCTCCACTGACCATGATGAAAATAATGTCTCCCGGCGGAATTTCCCCTTTCTGCTGTTTACGATAACAGATTTCTGCCACACCACTCAAGGTAGCTGCCCCATTTTGAAATAAATTGTGAAGATAGGGAACTTTAAAGCTGGTTTTCGGATACGCAGTTGTCACAATCATTGCACAGCCGGTCTGAAATAAAAATACAACCGGATCTTCAATTCCTCTAAGGAGAAGATTTAAGTTTACCGGAATACCACATCCCGGACAGGCACCGTGTCCGGGTGCAATACGTCCCGGCATGGCTGTAACCGCATTTAAATTACCGCCGGTTACCTTGATACTTTCTTTTATCTGTTCGGATAGTTCTGTACTATTTGTAACCTTTTCTATGCCAATCTCCGGCTGTTCTGTCTCAGCTTTTCTTTCTACCTTTGTTGCACCAATATTTGTCCTCTCTCTCGTAACAGGTGCAAACAGTGGTTCTCTTTCCGACAAGTTTTCTTTTCCCGGCGTCACTCCGTAATAAGCAAAATCCGGCTGAGAAATATCTTCTGTAAGAGCTAACATGCTCTTTGCATCTTCCTTAAAGAAGTCCTTACCGCCCAGTCCATAGACCAGACTCTTAATTACAGTGTTACTTCCAAATTTCTGCATGGCAGCACGCACTTCTAATGACAGATTACCTCCTCCGGCACCATAGCTGTCCTGCCTGTCTGCTACCATAATATTTCTCGCATTTCGTAACAACTCAAATAACTCTTTTCCCGGAAAAGGACGAAGAACATGTAATGTAGCTGCCCCTGCCTTTTTTCCCTGTTCCCTTAATTCTGCCACCGCATCTATAGATGTGTCATAAGATGAGCCTAAGAGTACCAATATATTTTCCGCATCTTCGCAGCAGGTTCCTTCTACCTTTCCATACTCTCTTCCTGACAGCTCCTTATAAGAAGCAAATAATTCCGGCAACAGACGGTCAGCCTCTTCCATAGCCAGATGCAGTTGATATCTGTTATTAATCAAATCCGGCTCATTCATATAAGAACCTACCGTAACAGGGTGTTCTATATCCAAAAACGGATACTCCTCTTTTTTCCCTCCAATAAACGCTTTGACTGCCTCATCCTCTGCAAACCGAAAACACCGCCCTTTTTGATGACTGGTAAAAAATCCGTCATAAGCCACCACCACCGGAAGCCTTACCTGCTCTGCCAGTTTTAACGCAATAATATTAAAATCATATACCTGCTGCACTGTACTTGCAAACAAAATCGGCCAACCGGCATTTAAGATATACATAATGTCACTATGATCGCCTTTAATTGATAACGGTCCCGAAACTGTCCTGCATACCACATTCATAACCATAGGATATCTCGTACCTGACTGAACCGGAAGCTGCTCAATGGCATAAAGAAGTCCATTAGCACTGGTAGCGTTTACCACACGCCCTCCGGCTACCGACGCACCATAACAGATACCTGCCGCACTATGTTCTCCTTCTGCCGCCACCATAACTAAGTCTGTTTCTCCGTTTGCACGCATAATGTCTAAGTTTTCAGCAATCTGCGTGGAAGGAGTAATAGGATAATAACCCATCAAATCATATCCAATCTGCTTAATGGCTATTGCCGCCATTTCATTTCCCGAAGCATATTCCATAACCTGCTCTTTCATTATACTTCTCCTCCTTCCATTCTTTTTTCCGTTAAATACGATTCTGACGTAATATAACCATCCGGTCCTGCTTCTTCATAATATTCCGGCATCCGCAAAAGCTCCTGATTAGACATGAAATACTCTTTATTGGAATGCTCTGCTTCAACACCCCTTACCAGCGCATTAACAGGACATACATCCACACAACGTAAACAGCCTTTGCAATGATAATAATCCAGTCCCTGATTAACCATCATTTCCCTTCCTTTATATTCGCCCTTTTTAAACTGAAATACCATATCCGGGCAGACAGAATGACACAACCCACAGTTGATACATCTCTCCTTGATAAAAAGAGGGATATAGCCTTGTCTGGACGGAGATAAGTCCGCTATGACCGTGCTTCCAAATCTGGGATTGATACCACCGATAGGAGCATTTGCATATCCCCATTCCTGCTGTTTTTGGTTGCTTTGAGCACCCATATCCGCTTTTTTATACTTCTCTGTATTTTCTATTCTTCTGACTTCCTCATAACCTCTTCTCATGCCTTCCAGATTATTCTTTAGAGCGTCGGGATATTTTTTCCCCAAGGTGTCTTTGCATATTTGCTCACCTGCATCTAAATTTTCTATTCCCATTATCTTTAATGCAGCACCAAGCATGACTACATTAATCCTTGAATGTGTCTCCATGGCAATTTTCTGTGCTTCCAATCCGTAATAAATTCCACTGCTATCTTCCGTTGTGTTTGATTCTCCTGTTTGATGACCAGACATTTTCAATTCCTGCAACTGCTCCGGCTGTTCCTGTCCCGGCTCCAGTGCAATAATGACCGCAGTATCTCTGCCACATCCTTTCCAAACCGAAGCATCCTTCAAAAGTGCCTGATGAAATACCACAAGTAAGTCCGGCTCTACTATCGGAGAATGCACTCTGATTTCTTTTTCCTTATTGCAATATCTGATGAATCCCTTTACCGGTGTCCCCGTCTTTTCGGAACCATAACTGGAAAAACTACTGCTGTTTACATCTAAATATTTTACTCCCAGCTCACCTAACATTTTCCCACATAGATTGGCACCCAGACCACCTATACTTTCCAGACGAATTTCATAATATTCCTTACCGGACTTAAGCTTACTCTTTAACCCCATTCTGCTATCCACTAACTGCTCCATGCCTGCTTCCCTTCTTTTACATCAGTCTCATTCTTTTAGAAACTATTTTTTATTCAACTACTTCGCTAAAAAGCTCCTTACCTACAGCACATAACGGGCATAAAAAGTCCTCCGGTAAATCTTCAAACTTTGTTCCCGGTGCAATTCCCATATCCGGTGCCCCGACTTCCTCATCATAAATCCATCCACATACATCACATACATATTTCATTTCCGATTCCTCCTAAACCATTGGTCAGATAAATTTTCTCATCTTTTCTGTAGTTTTTTCATTTCATTGTATATTATGCAGTATATTCATAAATTCATTCTATTACATCAAAAAAAGACCTATAAACAAAGCAAATGTTCCTTGTTTACAGATCTTTTTTGAAATTCAATTGTTCTTCTTTTAAAGGCGTTCCTGTCTTACATGAAATTTCGGACAAAATTACTATGTACTTTATACTGATTCAGGTAGTTCAACCGAATTCATCGTATCCGCCACATCTACAATTGCCGGACCGTCAGCAAATGCTTCCGTACTATCAGCTACTTCCATAGGATCTTCATTCACCGTCTTCTCTTCCTCATCATCCCAAAGAGAATCATACTCCTCTTTTTCCTTTTGTTTTGCCATCATTCCCATGTTCTTAGCTGCCTGATACATTTCCATGCTGTATTCCATCAGCTTTTTCTCATCTTTTGCAGGCACAACAGCCCCTTTCATAAGTCTTCTGGCAACCTCCATAATCTTTCCCATATCTTCCACATACTCTTCCATAGCATCACCCTGCTGCTCTGCGGAAACCATATTGGCAGTCGCTGTCCACTGTCCAAGAAGCTTCTCCATATAATTCTGATATTCCGTCTGTTTCTCATCTACTGCTTTTATGGTAAGTTCTAATATTGCTGCTTCATTCGCATAAACAGTTTTGCCCTCCGGTTCAGAATTCATTTTTGTTTCCAACTCCTGTTTCTTTTTGGAAAGCGCCACCTGTTGTTCCCGATAGGCTTTGATTTGTGTGTTATAAAGTTGTCTGGCTTCTCCGATTTTCATAGTATCACATCCTTATGTTTATAGGCACATCCGTGTAACCTTTGTTTACAGTTCTTTTTACCTGTTATTTATATCGGTCTTTTCTTACATTTATTTTATATCAGTATCATACCCTGTTTTTTATATGTTTTCATAGCTTTTGTCTACTTTTATAATGGCTGTTATCAGCCTTCGACAACAAACTGAAAAAACACCTATAAATCAAAAAAACTTAACTGCCTCTCCTCTAATGACTTTACGTTTCGTTCATTTATTTTGTCCTCTTCTGTCAGTACTCCGCATAATAGTGGCGAATTTAAATCATACTCACTGCATTCTTTTAAAACACTATCCTGACTCTCATTTGCGTAACAATACCTACAACCATTTTTACAAGTATTATAAGTCCCTATCTCTACGCTTTCCACACACCCGCATTCAGGTCTTTGATTCTTGTCTTTTCCCACCGTTATTTTACAACCGATAATATCTTCTATCAGCTTTTTATCAATACAACAGTTATGCTCAATTCCACATTTTGACAAATCTATTTTTTCAGCACAACTGGCAACTGTTATTTTATTAGCTTTCGCTATTTCACTGATTTTCTTTGAAAAATCCATTAATGCACATTTATCCGGTTCATAAACTCCCATTGCTTCCATACTCTTTTTATTCTTTGTATAAACATCAACAAAACTGATGACGCATTTATTTGTGTATCCTTGCAACGCTCCGGCTATCTGCTCGAATGCTTTCAGATGATACTCAGGAGTATATGTTTTAGAAAAAATAATCGGATCATATCTCCAAATCACTTTATTATTTCCAATCTTCTCGGATAATCTTTGAAATATGGGTATCATTTTTTCTTTTTTATGGGGAACATTGTATTCCATGTCTTTTCCGTAGCCTGTTAAGGTAAATTGAAAATAATACTTGTAGTCAGACAACTCATCTAATCGCTCAAGCATTGGTTCCGGATTTTTTGTCCAAAAAATGATGCAGTCTACCACTTCGGGGGCGAGGTTTATCTTACTGATTTGATGTACATTCATTGGATTTCGTACGTATACGAATCCTTCTTTTATTCTGTTGTAAAACCAATCTGAATAGTAATTGGGTATGTCGGTTCTACGGCTTACGCTTAAAATCATTTTGTATTTTCCATTTCTTTTGATGTTGTTTTATGCTGCAATAATGACGGCTGTTACATTGTAACACGCTAATGTGATTCGGGTAAGCCACTTCTTTGCTTTACCTTTTTCTTCTGCTTGTATCAGTTATCTCCTATTTTATCCTTTTATAACCGCTCTCTTGCTTTTGTAGCTTTTTTGTCGCCCACGATGTTCTGTGAATCCTTTTAACTTCTTTTTTTATACAATACCTTGCGTAGTCATAGCCTCATCACAACCTTTCAGTATTCATGGCTTTTCAAGCCATTTTTTATATTACGCGTATACTACTATCCTAAACAAACACCTGCTTGCACCAACTTATCTGCACCAACTATTTTCAATTTTCTTCTTGAAAGTTTATTCTCTGCATATTATACTAAACATAGAAAAAGAGAAGTAATCACCCACAAAGTGGTTGCCTCAATGAAAAGTCACTAAAAAAGTCACTTGTCCGGCCAAGACAGAAGTGGCTTTTTTATTTTCGCTTGTTGTTCCTATCTATGTAGGCAAGCAGTGCGATTAGAAATGAGCCTCCTAAAAATAACAGGCTTAAAACTTCATACATATCCATCAGCACCACCTCCCCTCTATCTTGGGAGGCTACCACTCTGTACACGATTACTTCTCATGTCGGTAGTGTATCACAATTTACATAAACCGACAATCTCCATTTCAAAACTCTTGTTCAAATACTTGTTCAAAATAATTCGTAATTTCAATGACTACCCTGTGCTATGTTTTTGCCTTCTTTTATAAAAATACAAAAACCCTACACTTTTACAGTTTCCTGTAATGTGTACGGTTCTCGATTTTTGAATAATTATGCGTTATACAATTCCCTGTGCAGTCATAGCCGCTTCTAAGGTAACCGTATAATTGCTGGGGTTTTGAGGTCGTTTGTATATCACGTTTATAGAACTATTGTCGGACAATTTCAATCTATATCTCTTTACATTACTTACTAACTGTATACAAATCTATAAACTATACATACTTTTATCCTTCACGTTAAATTTGATTAAAAGCATCCTCCACAAGATCAATTACTTGTTGATATTCATTTATACTAGCCCTCATTTGACGAAATAGTTCTTCAGTAAATATAAGCGGAGTTTTATCTATTTCACCGATAAAAGTTTCTCTACCCGTATGCTCATTACTACGCATCGCATGTCCTAATGCATTTCTATACTTAATAATTTCATTATAGTATACTTCAGCAAATTTTTTATATTTATCATCTAAATCCAGATTGTATTCATTAATTAGAATTTTTATTACCCTTCCAACTAAGCGAGCCTTTTTATATGAATCTAAAAAATAGTCTGGTGCACTAATAATTGCCTTTAATGCTTCTGGATTTTTTTCTATTTCCTCTATTTTTCTTACATATTCATCTTTTGCTGGCACTATAAGTTTATTTTTTGTATAGTCATTCAAACTCTGAATTTGAGTTGGCGATAACTTATTTGCCGCAAGAACTAGTATATTTTGCATCTGATTTTCAAATCCACTAACATTATCTAATACTACCCCTCGCAAATTGACAATATCCTGCATCCGTCTGACCACTTTATCCACTACTTTTTGCAACTTCGGGTATAATTCTTCTCTTTTCCTATCTGAAAAATATACTCCATCAACAGGTTCAATGTTAGAACCTTTCTCATCAATATCATAAAGTGCCTTGACCATTTTATCATAATTACCTGAATAAAATACTACATCCGTATAAATATCTAACTGACGCAATTTCTTAATAAGTATATTGCCTGTTGTTCCCCTAAGTTCAAAATCCATAAGAATTAGGTCATATTCTTTTTTTAATTCATCTTCAGCATCTTCCTCATCACCTTTTTTCCAAGTAATATCAGGTATAAGATTATGACTTTCTATTATTTTTTTTAAGTTTCTTTCTGATGACGGCATCCATCCTATTTCATCTTCAAACCATAAAACCCTAAAATTTATGTTCATCTTTTGATCCTCACTATTAATTCAAAGCCAGTTTGACATTTCTGATTTATTTCAACATGCCCTTTCATGTCTTCAACTAGTAATTTAACATGATTTAGTCCAATTCCGCTTCCACCTTGCACTCTGGTCGTAGTCATACCCAAATCAAAAATTGAATTAGGATCTTTAATCACTGGATCTAAGCCATTACCATTATCAACAAAACTGATACAGATACCACTCTCTTCTTTATTGAATTTAATATACAATATAGATGCCGCAGCCTTCTGTGCATTACTTACAATATTATCGATAATTATACCTACAGATGAAACATCAAATATACACGAATATTTTTCATTCATATCTGAAGCAAATTGTATATTGATGCCTTTATATTTTGACATTCCTACATACTGAACAATAAAATCTCTAATATCATTTTCTTCTTCTGTCGACTTTAGATTAAAATTACCTTTGATAGCATATTGTGAGACTTTATTTATTTTCTGTATATTAATCATAATCTCTGATATATATTGCTGTATTTCCTCATCTTCAGCATGTTTTCTTCGAAGAGCATCTATCAAGTCAAATAAACTTCCCTTTGCACCTTCAGAATACGTTAAACTTAAATGCATTCCACTCAATAGAAATTTCTCATTCTTATTTACAGCCTGCTCTAAAAAATAATTCTGCTCTTTTCGCAAATTAATTTCTTGATGTGCAGCTTCTAACTCAACTTGTTTATTCTCTAACTCTACATCCGTTTCCTTTTTTTGCTGTAAAATTTTATATGTATCACGCTTTACTTTATCTGCCAGTTCTAACAATACTTCGTTTTCTGTTTTGTTCGCTATGTTAATAATCTTCTGTACAGAAGCTTCTACACCTTCTGATTTCTTTTCATTCATCTTCTCTATAAGAGACTTATTATATTCAAATGATATTAATTCTTTTCTTTTAGTGCTGCTATAACCAGCAAATTGTTCTAAAATCTTATCCGCTACATCTTTCGGTAAAAGTCCTTGTTCTACCCCTTGCTCATAATCTTCTTTTTCTGGATCCCCCCAATCTATTACATCAATAACATACTTTTCCAATGTTCTAAGAACTCTTCTAGTAAAAAAATCATAGAATTTTTTTACAGTATCATTCAAAACAAAACCGCCATCTCTGCTTGTGGTTTCCATAAACTCGTTGTTTTCACCTAATATCAATATCCTCCCTATGATATCTCGAGTTCCTAGATAACGATTTCTACCTTGACTTTTTCTTCTATCTATATAAAACAAATCTTCTCCGGGTTCACCATAAGGATATATTCTAAAACCATTCTTATAAACCATCACGGACCCATAGTTTACCGGAGTTATTCCCATGACAAGTGAAAAATTATATTTTGCACTTCTATTTAAATATAATAATTTAAACTTAATATTTTTTAATCCAATATATTTATAATTTTTCTCCTCAAACTTAAATATGAACTCTCCTCTATCCCACAGTTCAGTTTTAATAGTCTGACCATCTTCTGAAATATCTACCTCGATATTAGTTGTTTTCAATCCTAATTTCTCAATGATATCATTTTTTATCTTTCCATTTACTTTTTCATTATCTCTCTTTACTCCACGGTCAGCATTTAATTCACTTGCAACACTTAAATGTATTTCAAAAATATCATCTGCTAAATCATTTTCCGGATTAATTAATTTCATTAATGCACGTTTTAAAGCAAGAAAATCTGCTCTCTTCCACGGTTCTCTCAATTCGCAAATTTCCAATACTGTTCCCTGCTTAAAACCATTTGTTTCTTCCGTAAAATAAGGAACCTGTACTTCCTTTATTTCACGCTCATCATCAATTTCAAATTCACTCCAATCTATGTTTAAGCAATTGATTTTATTATCATCTTTTGTCTTTGATCTTAAGTTTACCTTTGCTCCTAAACGGTCACAAGAAAATCTTCCTACCCCTTTTGCTCCTGCCGTCTTTCTTTTAAAATGATCCCTATAATCTTCTTTGTTCGTATTTTTATTTAAAACTTCTTTTCTATTTTCTTTCTTTTTTTCTGAATAAGCAATAAAAAGCCATTTATCTCTTATATCAGACAAATTCATTCCTTTACCATCATCTTTAATAATCAATTTTGAATTTAATGAATTTACATTTTCAAATACAATATCTACTCGCTTGGCTCCAGCATCATATGCATTTTTCACCAGTTCAAATACCGCTATATATTTATCATTTATCAAATCTTTACCTATAATGCTTTTTAATGCAGTACTAACTCTAAATCGTAGATGGTTTCGATTCTGCAACTCCATTTTTCATCATCTCCTTTAAAGCATTTCCTATTTGCTCTGCAAATAAAGGTGGTACGGCGTTTCCTACTTGCGTACAACGAGGTACTTCTATTTTTCTCAACTGACCACCTGTTGTATATTTTCCCTTAAATTGAAAATAGTCAGGAAAACTTTGTACTCGTGCTGATTCTCGGACAGTCAATATTCTAGGCTCGCAATAATGAACAAAATCATCCGGATGCGCTGTAACAGTTGGTGCGGCCTTACTTTCATCTAAGACTGTAACCCCTCTTTTTCTTAAATTCGTAATCAAATTATCTTTTGGCGTTACTCTCTTTAACTTCGGACACTTTTGTAACATTTCCTCATTCAAGCGTCTAGTTTCTTCAGAATGTTTTGCAAATCTATGACTATCTGCCACACACCCTTCCACATTATTCAATCCTTTTCGCATCAATTTTTGATAATTACTTTGTATCTCTCCATAAACACCGGACTCATAATTCTTAAAATCTGGTGTCGGTAACGTCCCATTCCCTTTTAGCAAATCTCCAATAGCCTCTCCTACTGATACATTTTCATTTAATCCTTTTTTCTTCAAGAAGTCTTTTTTGTTCTCATAGAGTATATCAAAAAACATTTCTGGTTTCCCATGTAAAACACCAACCATAATAAAACGGTTTCTCTTTTGGGGTACTCCATATTCCGAGATATCTATCATTTTCCCCTTTACACTGTATCCCAGTTTTTCTAATTTTTCTTTCAAAATCATTGAGTATGGAACACCCTTTTTATCATTTTCATCTTTGAAACCGATTGTAAATCCTTGAACATTTTCAAAAACCAAAATTTTAGGTTTCACAATACTAATAAATTCTATATATGAATCACTCAAGGTATTTCGAATATCATTTTTCTTACGCTGTCCCGCCATAGAAAAGCCTTGACAAGGTGGTCCTCCAACCACTAGCGTAACAGTTCCTGAAAGTTTTTCCAATTCACTTCTATATTTAACAATCACTTCATTTATATCATGTTCTGTTTGTGGCAACCATTCATTCCAACAAAAGTGTTTAGTAGAATCAATTAGATTATATTTTAACGTTTCAAAAGCATCTTTGCTTTTTTCAATCGCAAATAGGCCTTTCCATCCTGCATTATGCAGTCCAAGAGAAAGACCTCCACATCCAGCAAATATGTCAATGTAACTGAATTTATTCATCTTAA
This sequence comes from Lachnospiraceae bacterium, assembly GCA_017437065.1. Lineage (GTDB taxonomy): Bacteria > Bacillota > Clostridia > Lachnospirales > Lachnospiraceae > RGIG3002. The sequence goes on along the minus strand of JAFSBX010000076.1, from coordinate 10,203 downwards.
GTACCTACCTTCTTCATTTTAATACTCCAACATACTGAGCATACAAACACATATTGGAATAAACTACTATAGGAATCTCTGATGATATTATCAACACACACTTCCACATTCCTGTATCATTTACTACTCGCATTCTATCCAAGTATGGAAATAGCCATTTTTGATTCCTTTTAAAATCACTCAAAAATATATTCAATTCATCATCTGTTAAACATATTCTATCAATAATTTCTATATTCATCGGTTTTGTACTTTTACATTTTTGTAAAAATTTTTTCAATTCATTATAATCATGAATATCAGAGGTCATATATGCATACATACCATTAACTCCTTATATATACAATATATTTTCCCCATAATTATATAATTCTTGATTATAAAATATTGTTAATTACTTCCTATTTACAAAATATAATATACTAACCATACAAAATCTTTCGTCACGGCAAGTTATTCTTTACTTTCTCTATCTTTTATCTTACTTTTACTAAAATTATTATAAACCTACCCTTGTGCAACATTCAACATATATTTATATCATTGTAAGAATTTTACTATCGCTTCTTATGCGCGTTTTCTATAAATAACTAAATTCTCATCGTAAAATATTTCCGCCTAATTTACCTATCAAACTTTATACGCCAACAACTTCTTTTAACTCTTCCAGACTAATCCACGCTTCTTTATCTACATCAAATTCTTCTGCTTCTTGAAGTATTTTGATTAACTTCTTTTCAGCCTGCTCATATTCAAAATCACCCATTACGCTGTACCACCTTATTTATTGTCATAACCTACATCTAATATGTTTAAAACTATTTCATTTTAAATCCATCCGCAATTCGCTTTAACGCCATTTCTCTATTCTCCCGCAGTTCAATCAACAGCATAAATGCCCCTTCTCCATTGACAAATCTTGACATTTCAGCTATTGATTTTGCAGAATAGCCAGCCACCTCAACACAACCATATTCCATAAATACTTTGCTTTCAATCCATGCCTCAAATTCTGCCTTTATATCCTGATTTCTTTCCAATACTTCAAGTTTCTTTACAATCAGTGGCTCCGGTAATTTTGTTTTTCTGTAGTATGTTTCTATTACTTTACTCATCAAGCCACCTCCATGTAATCTGTAAAAGTTCTGGCAAACGTTCTGGTTTCTGCTTCCACTAATTGATCCTGATAATCAAAGAAATTAATACAGTAACCCTCTTCATCAAACTCTGGAGCAATGTAATTCTCAAAACTATATTTATACAATTCATCCTGTTTCGTTTCTAATTTATCTGCTCGCATTCTTTGATAAGCATGTCGCATCTCATGAGCTACCGTATCAACAAGTTCCTTCGGGTCAGAAAATGTATTTACATTTATTCCAATATCGTTATATTGTTCTCTATAAAAACCACATTCATCTGCAGAACCTTCATAAAAATAAATTTCCGGAATATTTTCAAGTTCTAATTCCTTACCGATTTGGTCTGCCAATTCTTCCACTAATGTTTTCTGTTCTGTTATATCCAGCCCACACCAATTCTCTTTATTAAAGTATTCCAATATGGACAACATTTTTTCATCAGGATGAATTTCAAAATCGAAACTATCCGCTGAACAACCTCTTGTCTTATCAAACAGTTCTGATTCTGACATAGTGTATTCCGGCACTCTTTCCGCATTCCCAAATACACCTTTCCAATACTCATCTGCATCAGCTTTAGAAATATTTCCAGCAGCAATATCATGAAACCCACTTGGGGAGATTTCTGCTTTCTCTCCATTTTCAAGAATTTCTTTTTTTATCATAGCGAAACTCCTACAAAATAATGTCCTGTGTTCCTATCTGCTTAAGCTTTCCATTCTCAAAAACAACTGCAATTCCATTCTCCATATCAAATTTGTAATTACAGATGACAGCAACCATTTTCTTTGGACTTCTTGGGATGTATAAACTTTTGGGTATAACATACTTAAAGATATTTTCTATATTTGTACCCTCTAATTTACCATCCGCAGTCTTGATTACATATTGCTTCAATTCATCTAATATACTATCTGCGGGATTTTCTTTTGCACAAAACTCTGTAAGTGCCTCCTTCTGTATCTTTGTTATTTCTTCTCCCGAATAACAGCTATAACTAACTGCAATATCAAATTCTCTGCCCCATAAAACCACTTTAACTTTATTCATCGAATCCGCCTCCTAAATCAACTGAATCTCTCACCTTACATTCAGACACACCCCCAAGGTGCTTACAATGGCTATGTATATCATACGGAACTAAATCCATAGTTCTGGTATCGCAACGTTCATGCCACGAACAAGCATTTTCATGTCTCCACTCATACACACTTCGTGCATCCCAATCAGTCCTACCATCTTTAGCTTCAGAATTCCATTTTTCTGCACACTTTATATCTGCCTGTGTAAAGTTACCCTGTTGCCAAGTTCCGTCAATCCCTTCATAGTCATATCTGTTTTCTGTCATATGGTCAATTTCGACAGTTGCCTCCGCACACTTAGAAAAATCCGGTTCTGCATTCTTATACTCTATACCATCCAAGCCTTTCTCTGCCAGTTTATCCAATGCAGCCTTTCCTTCCAGAGTCTCACTGTTTGGAACAAATTTTGACTCTCCTCGGTCTCCCTCCCATTTACCTAAGTTAGAATCTTCTTTCGGAGTACAACCAATTCTGTCCTCATATGTATTATAATACTCGGTTTCATTCTTAAATTCAGTATTCCAGAATTCCTTTGCTTTTTCAGCAGTCATTCCATTTTCCGGCTGAATATCCTTAAAATTCTCCGGCTCCGGTTTCCTAATCTCATTTATCTCCGGTGTTTTAATTTCTTGCATCAGTACACCCCACCTTCATTTTGGAATATTTCCGTAAAGCGACTAAAAATGGCATCATATTCCGCATCTCTTGTAGCCTGTTCATACAAAATCAATGCAAGCACCAAATCGATCTGCTTCTTGGAATACTCTTTTACTGAAGGATTCAGTCCATTTACAACAGAACGAACCCACTCGCTAATATCATCACATTGTTTAGACGCTTTGATTGCCTGATCAGCTGATAAGAAATCAAAAATCAGCAATCGCAAAGTCTCCAAAGATTCTTCATTATCACAAGATAAATACTCAACCAAATCCTTCTTTACCTGTGTCGAAAGTTTTGATTTGATTACCAATTCTTTCAGTTTCTGCATCTCTCTTTTATTGCTCTTTCTGAACAATTCCTTATTCATGATGCAATCAAGCAGTGACTCTGAAACACCTTTCTCTGTATCATCAATATAGGTATCCTCTTCCGCAGAATATTCATAAGGTTTTCCACTGTCTTTGTGCTTATCAACCTTACATAATACCGGCTGAACCCATTCATTCTGATATACCGCAGCCACACCACAAGGAAACTTTGCCAACTCCTGAATCTGATCATCATTCAGATTTGCTGCTCTACCCACCAACTCTCGGTCGGACTGTTCCGGCAATCGCATAATAATCTTGGTATTTGTATTCCGGATGACTGACATATCCAACAAGCCAGGAGCTTGATCTGCAATAATAAATCCTTCTCCATATGTACGCATTTCTGCAATGGCATTAGAAAGCATTTCCACACTCTTTCCAAGCAGATTTGCACTTTCAGACGACTGCTCCGTAGATGTCCGCTTTAACAGATTATGTGCTTCTTCCAATACAGTCAAATGTTTCAATTCCGCATTCATATCATCATTGGTCATACGATATTCCTGCAATTTCAGAACCAGCATTCCCATAATAAGGGACTTTGTCTCTGCAGAACCAACTCTGCTTAAATCCACAATTACATTTTCATCAAACAACTTCTGATTTGAAATCTCATCACAAACAAAAATCATTCCATTGATACCATTGGTAAGAGACTCCAATCTGGTAAGAAGTGAGCCTTTATATGCTCCCTTATTATCTTGGTCAAACTCACTATTATCAATGATATCCTTAATGTTTCTTGCTACATCCGCAAATGTCGGGTACAATTCTTCCCCATATTTATTAACAGAACGAATCATATCCCAATCACAATCCTGATAGGATTTCTCCACCGCACTCTTTAATACTGCCGGCATTGCCGCATACATAGGCCAGCACACATTGAAGATTTCCACTAGCCTGTCCAAATGCTCCAACACATGAATTCCTTTAGGGAAGCTGAATGGATTGATTCTTAGTAGCGGTGTCAATGCAGGATTTGTTCCGTATACAGATACAGACTTGTATGAACCAAATACCTTTTTGTACTCACCCTTTGCAGGTTCTACTACCAAAAACTTAACCTCCTTCTTTCTTGCTTTTTCCAAAATCTGATATACTGTATTACTCTTACCGGAGCCTGTACTACCTGTAATAAATGTATGGGAAACCAGAGACTTCTTTGCCAAAGTAACACTATTATTCTCCACATGATTCATGTGAAAAATGCTCCCAAGTTCTAATTCTTCCCTTTCATCATGTCCCACATCATATGTAACCACATTTCTTCCAAACTCTGCACACTCTAAAACAGGCAAACCAGCAATGGATTTCTGTGGGAAGTTCAATGAATATGCAAGTTCCTTTCCAGAAAGGCTTGTAGTTGCAGTCACAATGGATGGATAGACATTATACGCTCTGTCTTCTGCAATCATGTCCTGCTTCAATCCGAAAATAGGATGTCTCAATTCCCTGATATATCCGACAATCTCTTTTGCAGATTCTTTTTCTTCATCTACATTACCTTTCCATACGTTAATAGCAGATTTTGACATATAAGATTCTTCTCCCAACGTGAGTGCCAGATAAGAATGCGCTACATTGTTTGCTACATCATACTCTTCACTTAAAACATACGCCGCAAAATCCCACATTCCTAATGCAGTGCTTTGTTCCAATCTCTTCATCTGATTTTCAAGCAATTCTAACGCATGTTTGATATTATAATTTGTAAAAGTCTGTGTAATTCCCTCATTCTTCCCAATCATAGCTGTAACAGTTGAAGATCTGGCAAAATTAGTTCCAAAATTAGCCCCCAAACTTGCACCCTTGGTAACTCCTGATGTGGTTGCCATAGCTTTTGTCACTGCCTTACCCAAGGTGTTTGCTACTGCGGTTCCTGTTGTCTGGGCCACTGTTTTTGATACAGTATTAGTGATACCTTTTGTAATAGTATCTGTTGCAGTTTTTCCTAAAGTCTCAGCCAAACTACTGCTTGTGCCTTTACTATAATTTGTTGCAACGGTTGTTGCATTTGATGTCGCGACAGTTTCTGTTGCCGTCAACTTAACTCCTAATTCAACTCCCTCTGTTAATCCTACTGAACCCGTAGTCGCATTAGTCTCTGAATTACTGCCTCCTGTAGATTCTGAAATTCCCTCGGTTGTGGTATTTGAACTATTCGTTCCATCCATATGCGATTCACTACTAGAATCAGCAGTAGCTTCCCCATATGACAGAGAATCTGACTGTGACTGTGTATCTGTTCTAGATTCATTTTCCGTATTAGCAACAGAATCTGTTGTACCATAATTCTGTCCATTCTGAATTCCTGCACTGGCTCCTACATTTACACCAACCGTTGCGGAAGACCCAACAGACTTATTCTCTGTGTATGTATAGTTAGTCTGCCATGATGCATATGGAGCTATGCCTGAATAAAACTCACCAAGCTTAAGCTTCCTCTGCTCCACATCCCTTATCGGTGTAGCCAGTAACACAATGGTATACTCTTTCTTTTTATCCGTAGGAATAATTCCATCCAATAGTTTCTCTATAGTCTGACTGATAAACTTCTCGGATTTTTCCGTTGGAATGTTGGATGCAGTTGCCACAGAATAAGATCTTTCATTTTTCAGGCATGGAATCACGCCCATACCTTCATCTTTCCACTCTGCTCCCGGAAAATTACCTCTGATCGCTTCTATCAGTCTATTCTTGTAAGAATTTGTATTTACGTTATTATCCGCATTACTGGTATTCACAACAGCCAGATAAACATTTGTACCTTTTTGCGTTCTGTTGAATACTAGAGCAATATTACACTCTTCATTTGATAATACCGCATATACATTTACAAGCTTTTCCAAATTATTTTCCTTCTTGTCTGTAACCCACTTGGTTATATTGAAATAGCGGATATTATGCTCCGGACTAAACATTTCATCATATTCAGCAGATTTTAATACTGGCAGATACAATTCTTTAATCTGTGGTAAATAGGCATTATAAATTTCCACACTGCTGGCTGCCATCATTCTCCAAGTGGTATCAATGGCAAGTTCATCACTTGGATTAGGTTTTTCCAACAAATATTCTTCTCTCTGCAGTTGGACTTCTTCCACCTGATCAGAACTTAAAGTTGCCAGCTTAGCCACCTTATTAGCTGCTTTATCCCCTACTTTTTTCACCATGTTCTTTACACCCATAAGAACCTCCTTTATTCAAGTACCTTCCACTCCATCAATTCCTCGATTGCATTTAAGGATGCCCGAATGGTTGCCTGATCTTCTTCCAACTCTGCGATTTTCTCGGTCTCTTCTTTAATCATGTCAGACATATCACGCAACTGTGGATTGTACTCTGTAATATTCTCTTCTATAATAGCCGCCAAATTTCCTTTCCAAACCTGAAAACTTTTATAGCTACTTGCATTCATCTCTGATGCCATTTCATGCACTGCTTTCTGAATGCGTTCATTGTAGATACTTGCCAATTTTCTGATATTTAGCTTTTCATCCTCAATCAGCTGTAAACCTAGCAGACTTCCACGCAAGAATTTTGTCTTGATAAATATGCTGTCTGCATCATCATTAAATTCAAGAGACTGATAATTAATGATAATCTGGGACAATTCTTCTCTTTGAGTAGAAGAAAGCGCCTCTGCCCCGGTAATAATCTCTATCAAAATATTTCTTAGAGACTGCGCATTTTGTTGCCAGTGTTCTTTTATGGTATTGCTCAATGTTTCCTGTGCAATCATAATATTCCGTTTATAGCTATCTACCACTTCCTGTAAAAGTTCATCCGAAGTTTCTTTATCAATTCCTTTTTCAGCCTTACTCTTCTCCTCCCAACTTTCACGCAATCCGGAATAATCTCTAATAAGGTCATCCTTCATCTTACCTGCCTTATCCAATAAATTTCCATCTTTACTGAAAAGTTCCTTTATATTACGCTTTACATTCACACCCATTTTACTCTTGGAATCTTCAAACTCTTTCTCCTGAATAGAAAAGTTCCTTTCTTCCATATTTTCATTACGAAGAGATTCTACAATTTTTTCCAATGTTGCTACTTCATATCTATACGTCAAGTTTGATGTGACAAAAGACTTTACAAATGTGCGAGAAACCTTATCAAATTCATACTGCGAAGTTTCTGCAGTCTTATTTAGGCTATCAATCAACAACTCTTTTGCAGTTTCCAATTCGCGTCTCCTTGCTTCTCTAGTACGCTTCAAGGATTCTGTTCTGGTAATAATCCGTCTGTCCGTTTCTTCAATCACTTTCTTAAGAAACATGTATACCATTTGACATTTGTTATATACCGCATGCTTACTGGCAAAATTTTCTATCTCCTGCTCAACACAATATAAACCACTGTTAGCATAAATCAGATTTTCACAAGACTGACAATACTCTATTGTACTTCTCTTAATCTGTCTCGGCATAATATTGTATTTATACAGAGTCGCATAATCTTCATCTTCCGGATCACTGTACATTTCCTGTTGTGATCTATATATCTTGCGATAATGCTTATCTGTCAAAGAGCCATTATTTTTTGCTCCCAATCCCATAATGGAAGACACGAAATAAATACCGCTTGCATACATTTTTTCCACGGAATTATATTCTAAAATTTCCTGTTCTTTTTTCTCAGTAAATCCATCTTCATCCAAATCCGTTCCGTCTGCTTTGTTCAAGACAATCATTGTAAAACGCTTATCCAATGCTTCAATATCCAGTATCTTTTCACACAGACTAGCATTATCGGTACTGTCAATGGATTCATAAGTGGAAATCCACACAGGTATACCATTGGAGAATCCTTCTAATACTTCTTCCAGCACTTTGGAATGCTCCATATTTGATTCAGAATTAGAACCCGGTGTATCAAAGATGACAAAGTTATTATATGACTGTCCTAAGATGCCACTCTTTGAAAATGGAATTTCCAGTTCTATTACATTACTGATTACAATATCATCCTTGTCCTTTTTCTCGTATCCATTAATCAATTCTAAGGCAATATTTACATAGGTATTCATGCCGGGATTCTTACACTCTTTGATTGCCGCAAAAATATCCTGTATCAGTTCATTCTCCACATTGCCTACTAAAAGGCGATACTCTGCCCCTTCAAACAGAATCTCGAATGCCTCTTCCTTATACGCAAAACGAATTCTGGCATTATCAGCATATTTAGAACGCTCAATTTTATAGACTTTCGCCGTAACCGGATCACCGCCGCTTGGCAAAATCTCACTACCTATAAGAGCATTAATAAAAGTGGACTTACCTGCACTATAATTACCAAACACACATATTGGGATAATATCCTTTAATGCATCCGATACCTTATCTAAATCTTTCCTAACATTGATATCATCTTTTACAATTTTCTCAATAATAGGACGTACGGTGTCAAAAATTCCTTTAGTCGGATTGAAAATAATTCTTGCGTTTTCAAGAATAGTATGTGCTCTGGATAACTGCACTTTTCCACTAAGTCCCTCTTCCTTACAGACAATCTCCACTTCAGCATACTCATCTTGAGTTCCCTCAAAAACAATTTCAAGCGATTCTCCATCCACATAATATTCAGCAACAATTATGCCAATAATTTCTTTTATCTTGAATGGCAAAAAATTTCTGCCAGATTCATCTTCTCTCAGTTTACTGTTAACATTGCCATCCTTAATATCTTCCCACAATCCCGACTGTTCTTTAAAGGTTAAATATTTTATTTCTCTAGTATATGGATTACTAATGATTTTGATTTTTGCCATAGTATCCCTTCTCCTTTGTCCTACACACTCTTTAGTATTTACAATTCTGATTTATTTCTCTATTATTTTACTATCAACCACAAACATAATCAATTAAATTTAATCTCATAATCGACTCATAATCGGCATAAAACGCTTATCCCTCATGATTATCTGTTTCATCAATAACTGTTATTCCTTTAATTAGATTCTCGCATTTTTGGCGTCCAATTAACAGGACTCTATGAAACATTTTCAATCTCGCTTTATCAACGGCTGCTTCTTCAACATCGCCCTCTGCGTTCTCCACACCTCGTCCATAATCTCCTTCACTTCCCTCATATCCTCCTCATAAACATTCCCTGTACTGTTAATTCTCTTCGCAATCTAATTCAAATTGCCACTGATTTATCCAAGCGTTTCATTATATTGTCGCAGATAAGAATAGTCCACATCATAGGTGTCATCCGTCATTTTATATCAAACTAATTTCCAGATTTCATTCAGATTAAACGAAGTCTCGGCATAAGATTATCTGACGTATTTTACATCAGATTAATTTATACCGAGACTTTTTTTATGTTATCATCTCTGTTTGTAACTGTTTAATTAAAAAAGCAGAAATCTCCCCTACCAAAGTTTGTATTCCTTCCAGACAATGTTAATATGAATCAGACTTGCCTTAAAATTATCATGGAACATGCTATGTCCAACGAGGACAAGCAGAACTTTAAAACTAAAACCGGACAAGACATCACCAAAGGAGTATATACACAAAAAACAATGGAGGAATTACTAAATGAAGTCAATAAATTATGATTAATAGAATGTGATTGATTATAAATTGCGGTTATGATATATATTTGTATAGGGAAATCAAAGAGTGAGACGGCTTACCCTCTTTTTCGGAGGGTGACCCTCCAATCGAAAGAAAGGAGGGATGTCAATGGTTACATATGCGGATTTATTCCAATTTTGTATGCTCATTGTTGCCCTTGTCGGTCTGTGTCATCAGATTTACAAGGACAAATCGCAGCCACCTGTAAAACAGGTGGTTCGGCTTGCGGGCTATAAGCCCTTGACACCGGACAGCGTCTAAAGGCGCCAAAGGCTTTCCCGCTGTTCAAGCCACTATTGCAGTTGACTCGTTGCATAAGCCCCTTAAAGGGGCGTTTGTACTACTTCGACAT
>JAFSBX010000075.1 GCA_017437065.1 Lachnospiraceae bacterium | reverse complement strand
TAGGCTCAAGAACTTTGCTACACCACTTCCTTCATCCATACCATTACTGATACCGACTTGTGGTTCACTACACTTGGCGGTAAATACCCGTGGCTAGACTTTCACTAGCAAGATTAGTGCCATGCTTGGCACACACAACAATGGAGCATATCAATTGATACGCTCCATTATCTATACCCTTTTATAAAGTTACGTCGCCTTCATGATCCACAATTGATGCCGAAAGAATACCGTCAATTCCCATTAATCCGGCAATCAGCTCTTTCTCTTCCTGACATTTTATCTCAATCGCCATATTCATGTCTGTCTGTGTTACATTTCTTGCCTTCACACGAGAATATTCCGCATACTCATCAACCACCTGCATAATTTCATCTTCATGCTCATAGCTGTTTGCATTAATAATCAGAATCATTGCTCCCTTTGCATCCTTTATACCGGTCTGGACAATAATTACTATGGAAACAACGATAGATGCCATAATAGAAATCAACGCAAAACCTGCTCCACAAATAATACCTACACTAATTGCCCAAAACAAAAATACCAAATCCATCGGATCTTTTACTGCAGTTCTGAATCTGACAATAGATAATGCACCAACCATACCTAAGGAAACAATAATATTAGACTGAATGGTTAAAATAATTGCTGCTGTGATTACTGCTAATGCAATCAATGAAATATTGAAATTTTTATTATAAAAGGAATTTTTGTTAATTCCCTTGTAAACCATAAAAATATAAATACCAATAATTGCCGTACACAGCATACATATTATCATATCACTTATTGTCAGATTCATAGAAGCATAGCCTTCTATAAATGTTTTTTGCAACACATCTTTTATGCTCATATTTTTAATCCTCCATTTGTACTGTATTTTCTACATAAATAATACTTTGAGAACGCAGTCCACTGCAAGTTGTCCATTTTCATACCGTTCTTTATGTAAGCAGGAAGTACCTCATCCCACTTTACCTCTAAAACATTCTGTCCCTTAGGCAAAATCGGTCTTTTGAAAAATCCTCCGGCAAGAAACATTTTTATATTATCAGACGATGTAATATTCCTATCAAGCGTAACTCTGACATTTCCAACACTGTAAACATACGGAATTCGTTCATACGATACAATTACCTTCGGTTTCATATTTTTCATTAACATTTCCGTAAACAATTGCTTTTTCAACTCAGACATATCATCATTGATATTCGGAATCTTCCCACTCATTAATTCCATGCATTCTTCACGGGTAATAAGCACTGATTGCTTTAAAGTCATCCCGCGTTTTTTCATCTTCTTTTCCAATGACAATCTGGTAGTATTATCGTCATAATAACGAATCCTGTATTTTGCCCTTGGGTCCGTTCCGTTTTCGTTCTCATAATAACATGTATTACTATAATCATCAAAATACAGACTATTGATTGTATAAAAACCGCACGCTCCCACATGTCTGTCCTTAGATAACATACCGTCCAATTTTAATTTGAGTATACTTTCCTGACAGCTATTCAATATATACTTATATTCATGACGATATCTACTCATCTAAAAAGCATCCTTCCTCAACGAATTGTTCACCTTCTGCCTTAATCGGTGTCATCACACTTAAGCAGGATATTTTACACTCGCGTACATGTACATCTGCAACAGATACCATTCCGTATTCTCCTGCCGTAATGGAAATGTCCCCACCACAAATATCCATCCTGCCTTTTCCCGCCTGATTGGCATTCGTTGTCTGTAATCCGGTTTTCTCACTTTCTACTGTTAATATATTCGGCTTTATTATCATTCCATCATTTCCACGCAAACCATTGCGCTTCGCCTGTATGTAAATATCGCCGCCTATAATTTTCAGCAAATCCTTTGTATGAATCGCATCTTTATAATATCCATATACAAACAGACTTCCCTTTCCATTGATGGTAATGTCGCCTGCACTATATATGGCTGCATTACACTCTTCATACTTTTTGTAGTTACCGGAATCCCTTATCACATTTTCTGTATTTTCAGCAAGCGTAATAATTACTTTTCCGGCAGATACCACGTTAATGGCAGGACCACCGGCAGAACGTATATCTACGCCTTCTAAAATCAAATGTACCGGCTGCTCCTGTGCATCAATGGTTACCGTACTTTCCGTCTGACCTCTTAAAATATAATCTCCGGCTTCTTCTATTCTTGTACCATCATTATCAGTTACAGACAAATCAATAACCACCGGCTTCTCATATTCGGTTCTCATATCCAGTTTTGTTATTTCATACATATCAAAATTCTGTTGCTCATCCATTAGATTCAGCGTTTCTTTTGAATCACCCGTTTCTTTCCAAAATGCAAATATACATATCGCCAGACCACAAATAATCAATACCGTCAGCAAAATATTTTTTTGCATATTATCTTGATTCGTCCTTTTCAAAGACTGCATTCAGTTCAATTCCTCCTTCTTTCATATCCACTTCTATTACTTTTTCTGTGGATTCTATACTGCCTGTCCAACCTACAAACTTATATCCCGGCTTTTCAACAGCAGTAACCGTAATCGGATAATCCGTAAAATATTCTCCTGTCCATGTTTCGTCTATAAAATCCAATGTTACAGTATTTAACTGAATCTCTCCTGCATTTTGGTTATTTATATGAACCGAAACCTCTTCCAATGTACCCTGCAGTTCAAACTCCTTTGCAAGATATGGAACTATGTAATCTGCCCGTTTTAAGAAAAATTCATTATTCCATGAAATATTCTCTCCCCATTCCTCTAATTTGGCAGCAACATTATCAACGGAAAAACAAGTATTTACCATATCCATAAACGTAAGCACAAACTGCTTACGAAATGCAGGAACTTTTTTCACAGTGCTATAGAAAAACTGTTCATTTAATGGTCTTTCGCAAAATTGGGGCTTTACTGAAAAAGTATCCACAGCTGCCAGTTCCGAATAACCATAAGTTTCTCCCTTACTCCACTCTATCGCATCTGTATCGTAAAGAAGCCATCTCCATTTTCCATCATTATATTCGCCATTCCCCGGTTCTCTGACTCTCCATAACATACAGTTTTTATTGTCATTATAATCAAGATTACATAAATAAATATTGGTACAATAATAATCAATAAAACTTTGCATATCTACTTTCTCGCAAAATTCTGCATAATCTTCCACTATTGTAGCCTCATGATCCGCGAGATACATAAATACTTCCTGATAAAGTCCAAAGTCACCCTCTATACCGTCTTCTACTTCCTGATCCTTAATAATAACCACATTATCCTTATCCACTCCATATGTTTCTTCAAAATAACGTTGTGAATATTTTTCAATCAAATAAGTATCATACCAGAATTCACCATTTAAAAACACGGTAACAGGTCTTGCCTTCAGCGTACCAATCGCCCTGTCTTCCACCAATGTATTTAGAAAAGCATTAGAAAAATAGCTTCGAAGCACTGCCGAATGCGTTGGTTTTTCATTAAAAAAATCTATGTCAAACGTACTTGAACCACTATATTCATCTCGCGCAAATAAAGAAAATCTTTTTCGCCTTGCTCCACGGGTAGAATTTCCCTGAATTCGTATTCCAATTTCCTGTTGTACAACCAACTCTTCCTGAAAATACTCTATGGAAGCTTCTATTTCATATTCCCTGCCACTTTTTTCATAGTTAACTGCCGGCTCATCTCCAACCTGACCATTCAAAAGCCAGTCATCATATTCCTTTCCTGTTACATATATTCCGTTTTCACCAAACAGAGCATCCGGATCTGCAACCAAAGAAATTATCGTGTTTTCCTTGTACTGTTCTTTTCCTATAAAATAGGATGCCGTCATTACTTCACTGCTGTTCCCGTTTTCATCAACAGCAACCGCCCTGACAATAAAGCACTTATCTACCGGCTCTACATTATCATCATCATTCAGCCAGTTCGCTTTCACATTTTTCGTATTAAGATAAACGTTAGGCTCTGCACTTTTATCATATACATAAACAGGCTCTGTATAACATGCTGACTCCATATCCGGTATACTGCCATCTACTGTATAATAAATAGTTGTTCCTTCCTCTGCAGTCATTTCCAGATAAAAAGCCTCATTATACCAGCCACTTGCAGCAGAGTAAACAGGTTTTTCCAAAAGAAACGTGCCTCTGTCATTTTCTTCTCCCGGTGTGCAGGTTGCTATTTTCCAGACATCCTCAGAAACGTTCATTCGTGCATATGCTTCATCAGCCATCATAGCCGGCCATGTTACAGTATCCAGTATATTTCCCTGTTTATCCGACAAAAAAAGGCTTTCACCATTCTTATTCAAAGCAAAATCTGTCACATCTGCAAAACTTATTGTCACATAGCCTTTGGCAGGTACCGAATATCCTGCCAGACTATATTTTTGTAAATCCTCCATATCATCAGACAGATAAAGTGAATCTAAAGTACTGTCTCTTTTTCCTGCATTATATAACTCTATATAATCGGAGCAACTGCCGTCATCCAACTCTATTTGCTTATTATTACCACAAACTTCGTTTATCAGAATTTTATCATTTGTAAAACTAATATGATATCCGGCAACAACCAAGACACTTCCAAGTAAAAGAACAGGTAATAATTTTCGTATCTTCATCGTATATGTCTCCTCTGTTAAATACCTTTTCTACTTTCATGCCAACAGTTTTTTATTTCTTCAGTACCTTCTGTATTGCTGCATTCAGCACTCTCTTAATTCCATAAAATTTCTTTGTATAATGTTTTTCATATTCCTTATCCACTTCCACCTTATCTGCAAAAGTAATCGGGAAAGAAAACTCTCCGTATTCCGAAACCTCTCTGGAATTGTCTTTTGTATGAGTCGCATCCTCTCTGCCACAACCGATATTATGAATCAGATTACCCTTCGGAGTAATACCTACACCATTGTTGTTCAAAATAGTAAATACCCACTGCAAATCCCATGTATCCACAAGTCCCGCATGAATCTTATCCGCATCTCTTACAAACAGTCTGTACTGTAAAGCATTTGAAAACAGGGAACGAAGTTTTTTCTCTTCTCTGACCTTTGGCCATTCTGACATTTTAATATCATAATGTTTGCTCCATGCTCTTCTCCAGGAAGCCCAGCCCCAGATACTTGCAAAATGTGAAAATGCATAATCACCTTTTATCGTATAGCCCGGCAAATCGTTCGTTCCGGATACCATATAAACAGATTCATCATCCTTATATTTTTCCAGCATTTCCTGACAGTAACGGAAAAACTCCTGCTTCGGCACACAGTCATCCTCCAAAATAATCGCCGCCTCTTCATGCTCAAAAAGCCATGAAATACCACTTGCTACACGCTTCTTACATCCCATATTGCTTTCCGCATAATTTTTAATAACTTCACATTCCCAGTCAATGTGGCTTTCCACATATCCTCTTGTTTCAGCTACCTTTTTCTTTTCTTCTCCTCTGCCTTCTCTGGGGGCATCGGAAATAATATAAAGCTTTGGCGGTTTTGCCTGTCTGATTGCTTCAAAAACTTCCTTTGTCGTATCAGGACGATTAAAAATAATCATCGCCACTGCCGTTTTCATTACAAACTGTTCTTCCATTATAAACTCCAATCCTTTTGTTTCTGTCCAAAAGCATTCTTCCCATTTGTATGCTTTTGCTTTCCATATCCAGCTTCTACTTTGCTCCCTTATGGAACAATACACTGGTAAAAGTCTTCAAAATCAACTTGATATCCAATCCCAGTGACCAGTTATCAATATATTCCAAATCATATTTTACTACATCATCAAAATTTGTTACTTCACTACGACCGTTTACCTGCCACATTCCGGTAAGTCCCGGCGTAATACTCAGACGTCTCCGATAATACATGCTGTACTGTTCAAATTCATCCTCTGTAGGCGGTCTTGTACCCACAAGACTCATCTGGCCTACTAAGATATTATAAAATTGCGGTGTTTCATCAATACTTGTTTTTCGTATGAATTTACCCACCTTGGTAATTCTCGGATCATTTTCCATTTTAAACATCGGACCGGAAAGTTCATTCTGTGCTTCCAGCTCTTTTTTTCGTTCTTCTGCATCGATATACATGGAACGGAATTTATAAATCTTAAATCTTCGTCCATTCTTTCCGATTCGAACCTGAGAAAAGAACACAGGCCCCGGAGACTCAATTTTAATCGCCAGTGCTACAAACGGAGTAATAATTCCCGTCAGTATCAATCCGATAAGCCCTCCTGCAATGTCCATCAGTCGCTTGATAAACAGCCTTCTTACATCAAAATAGTTTAATGAATAGGAAACTACTGCATACCCCGCAAAGTTTTCTATCATACGTTCACTGCCGTCCTCTACTTCAATAAAATCCACTGCATAATGGCAAACTACACCCATGCTCTCAAAAGCGACTATCATTTCCTTTATCTGTTCATGGGTATAATTCGGCAGACTGATAAATACCTCATCAAGCGGCATCTGTCTGCTTACTTCATACAGATTCTCAGCATCTGCCACTACCGGAACACCACCTATTTCTTCTCCGGTTTTCTTTACATCCATCAGTACCACTGCCGTAACCTGTGAATTCCATGCAGCCGCACCATGTAAATCCTCTACAATTTTCTCTGCTTTATCGGAAGTTGTAATAACCATTACCTTATTACTGTTATTACTTTTTCTATAATAAATCAGCATATACTTTTTAAACAAAATATGAAAAACATATGTGCATATGACATTAAACAACGCAAAATACACAAAAATTAATCGGGACAATAGTGCAATTTCTTTGGTAAAAAACATGACCATGACAAGCCCAATCATTAGAGTAGCCGTATATTTAATAATTGCTACTAGTTCAACATAATATCCTCTGGTAAAAAAGTCTCTGTTTCCTTCAATAAATACACTATAAAGTACGCAAAACAACAACAAATACACATACCCCATCTGGTGTGTACCGCTATCATAAATTTCTATCTTTGTAGCTACATAGGTAAATAATGCTGCTGTATAAGAAATAATCAACGCCAACATATCAATAAACAGCAGGCTATAAGTTTCAATCATTCTGCTTTTACGCTTAATGTTCTGCATGAGAAGTCCCCTCCTCTTTCTTTTTGAAAAGACGGAAAACATGAAAAATGTACTGCGCATTCTCCTGTTTCCGACTGAGTATAGTATACCACATGGCTCCTATAAAAAGCAGTATATAATTTCTTCCTATATATACGGAAACTGTATGTGCCTCTATAAGCATATATGCCGAAAATGCCATAATTACCAAAAAAGCATCATAAGCTTTCTGCTTATAACAATTCCAAATCATAATACACATTATAACCGTATACAAAATTCCCGGTATAATTCCATACCAGTAGAAAAGACGCATATATCCCATATCAAAATAGTTTTGATTGTCCGGACTTGAAAACAGACTCCAGTACTGAATACCTCCGTCTGATTTTCCATATTGAAAACGTCCGTTTATACGTATATCAATCTGACGCATAATCGGAAAATCCACTCCATATATACCGACAAATACCGTAAAGAGCACACAACAAACAATGAAGACTATCGACAAAATATACAGTAGCTTTTTCTCCCGCAATTTCTTACCATAACGCAAAAATGCTCCGAAAAGAATTGCTGCTGTCACCATCAACATGCCGGTTCGGGAATCCGTATAAAAGTACACAAGCATATTTAAAAACTGCAACAATAAATAAGTATACCACTTTAATTTTTCATTATAGATTGCCATCCCTAACACTAAAATGACAAAAAACATACAATGAAATGCGTTGGGATGTCCCATTCCAAAACAATATCTTGTTTCCTCAATACCGCCTCCACGAAAATGCCCGGTCACTGAAACGGCACCATAAATACCCGTCACTGACAACAATGTAATTATCAGACATCCCACCAATGTCTCATAAAATGTCACCTTTGCTGCCGTCTTTATATCAATACCTTTACACGCCACTACAAATGCCACTATTTTAATAATTTCTTCCCTATCCGTTGCCACAAAGGAAATCACACCCAAAAGCCCCATTAAAACAATGCACACCCATTCCCTGCATGTGTATTTTGTACAGGCAATCTTTACGGCAAACATAAGAAATGTCAACCGGAACAACCATGTTTCATAAGGCAGAATATATTCACTTTTGTCTATGATTACATACAGCATTTCCAGTACTAATGCCGCATAAAAAATATAATCTCCAATCCTTTTCAGGTTCTTTTCCATCTCTGTCATATTCTGTCCTCACTCTGTCCGGTCTTATATTAATATTCCGTCCATTCCTCCATAGGAACACCATAAAGCGAATTTACATCATAATAGCTGCATGCCATCCTATTCACCCAGTATTCATCACCTTCACCAAAGTCCGAAGTATATCCGAAACTGTACTCCGACTCAAATCCTTCGTGTAAAAGTGGCACGGTAATCTGCCGATTTCCTGCTGCCTTCTGCTCTAAAATATACTGTTCCCGGTTCGTATAATCCCTATAAATTCTTGCTGTATTTACTATATTGTCCACGTAGGAAAATGCCATATATAAAAGCAATCCATAAATAAAGCTCTGCTTTGCCGCACGTAGGAAGATTTCCTCTTCTGTTATTTTCACAAAACACTGAATAACAGCCATTATCAGAAATACTCCTGCACCAAAATAAGCACGATTCATCGGCGTAGGTGCCAACACAAGTGCATAGCAGGTTGCTATCGCTACTACCAGATAAACAATTGCACCGGACAACTCTTTCCATGTACGTTTCTGTGCTCTCGCAAGCAAAAACAGCACAAGCAAAATCAATAACAATACCAAAAAGTTCTCTTCAATCGCCAGCGTAATCTTATAGGCTCTTGCAATATATTTTACAATTCCACCATAGTTATCTTCTGCATACATTGCCCGGGCACTATTCCCCGGTGCGGCTACCATGAAGCAAAAACCAGTCAGCATTCCTGCAAGTCCGGACCACATCCACGGTTTTATTTTTCGTTTTTGCATCCATACGCTTCCCATTGTCACAAGAATAAGCAGGATACCTCCACCGGAAGTATTTTCATTGCACCATCCCGCAACGACTCCCGCGAAAAACAATAAAATTCCCCACAAAACAGGACGTTTCATTTTGTCTGCCCTGTCACATGCAAATTTAAATAATGAAACAAAACCAACAATAGTGGTAGTTCCCCAAAGATAATTACATGCTCCGGTTTCCCATAATACGGTTTCACCGAATTCCACACCGAAAATCCACAAAAACAAATTAATAAGTATATAAATTGGTGCATTGAATTTCTTTTTTCCTTCAATGTTGTAGTAAATCAACAACGTCAATGCTACAAAATTAGCACTGTTACATAAATTGAATACCCACTTATCCATTTTCAGAAAAACTTTCAGGATAATGTGGTTTACACTTCTGCCAGTCCAGTTCATGTACTGCACATATTCGCTTTTCAAGATATCCACAAACTTATCCATTCCCCGCACCGTTCTGCCATAGTTATAATCATCTGACATATTGGGAGTCAGAAAGTTAAACAATGCAATCGCCAGAAATGCACAGCCTACCGTTATCCAAAATATTGCTTTTTCATGCTTTTTCCAAAAACTTTTTTCCATTTCACTCCACACTCTGCTCCCCGCAGTTTTATCAACACTTCATCATTTCATCTCTTCCTACTGATTTTCTATCTGTTTTGCAAAAAATGTCTCATAATCAAAGCTCAGATAGAATTCCCGCATAAAATCCATATGCGTTTCTTTATTTTCCTCGGTAATTTCATAATTTCCCTGACTCATCTGTTCTAATATATAAGAATTTATCTCACTTATATAGTGTTCCTTGTCACGATAATTGTCAAGATTACATATTAATTCTGTATTTTCAAAAAAACTAAACAATCGCACATTATCATATGCAAGAAGCATATCCGTTACCATTTCTTCCGCTTGAAGCTGTTCCTTCATTGTTCCATCCATATAAAGGGAATCCCAATACAAAATGCTATAAGGGGCATAGAAGAAATAAAATGTGGTATCCGGATACTTTTCCACTACCGAAAGGATGTTGTCCTCTATATTTTTCTGTATCCGTACCTTTTCTTCTTCCGTGAGTCCTTCTGCCATCGACACCTTCTCTTCTTTACGCGTATAGGTTTGCATAATCTGCTCAAAACCATATGCAGAACCCCACGCGGCATACTCATCAAAAGTCGTACTTCCCTCTCCTGACAGTGTCATAAACAGATTGCTCAAACACCCTCTGTAAAGAATCGACTTATTCAACACATAGGAAGTATCATTAAACAGATTATTATCGTATAAATATTCCGGATAGTCGTCATACTGCTTCCAGTCATGCTCCCTGTTTAAACCATTATAATCTATACACATAAGTACCGTCTTACATTCTTCATTATAAGACAGGGCTCTGTCCAGATTGTCAGCAAGCTCTTCAAAGCCGGCTCCTGAAAACGGTTCCTTTACTGAGTTCACACCAAAAAGCTCATCAAATTCGCTGGCTTTAAAGTTCTGGGTCATACTCGTTCCGGTAATCATGGCATTATAATCAAAATGCCTGGAAATACCATCATTTATATAGCGTTCCTCATAGAGTCTGTAGGAAATCCCCTCCACAGGCTTATGATAATGAAAATACGGATCAATTACCACTACCAGTAATATAATCAGAAACAGAACGCCCAACTGCAATATGAAAAATAAACGAAACCATTTTTTTGCATTTTGTTCTCTCATAAAAGTGTTCCACCATTGCTCAACCTGCTCATTTGAACACAGGTATGCTTAAAAATTAAAATAGATAAACTCGCTGATTTCTGATAAAGAAATAATACTCCATGTAAGAAGAACTATTGTTACTGCCATCTTACCACCATATTTCTTCGTACTGTCAAACTGAAATTCTTCTGTCTTTTCTTTTGTATTCTTGCAAAACCACACCGCAATAAATAAAAAGAAAATAAATAATAAGAGAAGCACTGCCGGATAGGCATCAATGACTCCCTGTAGCCCCAGTCTGCCAAGCAGACGTATCTCCGTCAGCTCATTAAAATATTCTACAATATCCGTGCTTAATGCACCAAAATCCATAAGCCCTGCCTGTTTCAAAAGTTCCTTTTCATTTGCAACAGTCGGTATACGGAACAGACTCCACGCCAAAGTCACCAATACAAAAGTAACACCGATTCTTATCACCTTCGGTATTTTTTCCAGCCACTTTCCGATAAAACGCTCCAGTACCTTGAAGACACCATGAAAAGCTCCCCACAAAATAAATGTCCAGTTCGCCCCATGCCAAAAACCGCTTACTAAAAACACAATAATCACATTGACACAAGTCCGAACGGTTCCTTTCCTGTTTCCGCCAAGCGGAATATACACATATTTTGTAAAAAACTTTGTCAATGACATGTGCCATCTGTCCCAGAAATCTGAAATAGATACTGCCTTGTAGGGCGAATTAAAGTTAATCGGAAGCTCTATATTAAACATAAGTCCGATTCCATACGCCATATCACAATATCCGCTGAAATCAAAATAAATCTGAAAGGTATAGCAGACCATTGCAAGCAATACACTGGTTGTATTATACGCATCTGCATTTTGAAAAACCAATGCCACGATAGGCGATAATATATCCGCAATCAATGCCTTTTTTGCCAGCCCTCTTGAAAAAGCATACATACCCTTGCTTAAATTCTCGTAACTGACTTTTTTTCTGATTTCTTCCTGAAACTGACTGATGACTTCTTCATGTCCTGCAATCGGTCCCTGAATCAGCATCGGAAAGAATAAAGCATATGCCGCATAATCCAGAAAAGCATGTGGCTTTGAGGTTTCCTTATAACAGTCAATCACATAGGATAACTGACGGAAGGTATAAAAACTGATTCCCACTGGAAGTGCCAGATTCAGCAGACCATACTCTGTTTGAAAAATCTGATTTATATTTTCTATAAAGAAATCACAATATTTATAATACAGAAGTAGCCCGATATTAAAAACAAGAAGCACCCAAAATGTCAGCTTTCTTCTAATTCCATGAATCATTTCATTTATTCTGCATACACCAAACTGGTTGATACAGATACTTGCGGCAAAGAGTAATAGAAATTTTATGCTGAATGCCCCATAAAACCAACAGGACACCCCTATCAGCCACAACAGCCCGTATTTATATTTCCCTGTTCGGTTAATTCCAAAATACCCAAGCAGTGCGAGGGGCAGAAACAACAATATGAATATATATGAATTAAATGTCATATTTGCTCCCTAACTTTCTTTATTCTCAGAAAATACTTATTCCCGGAAAATTATGATTTTCCTAGTATCCTCTTTACGCCACGTCCGCATTTGAACACCAGTTTACGAAGTTGAGCCCGAAAATGCCTGAACTTTTTCTCGCTTTCCGTTTCATCCTTTAAAATCAAATGTGCGTATTCCTCTTGATGCTCTCTTAAATATGTCGGAAATGTTTCATCAATTTCTACTTTCACGAATTTCGCTTCTCTTCCGAAAATATCCTCGCCGTCTTTAATTTTGTCCTCCACTTCTGACAATACGGATCGACTGTTATACTCCTGATGTGCCGCAGATACGACTTTATCGCGCACACGTTTCTTAATATCTGTCTCGCCGGATCCCCCCATGTAACCAAAATGCCATCCACCGTCCACTACACGGATACCAATTTCTTTCCATTCGGGGTAACGAAGCTCTCCAAAACGAATATTTTTCTCTTTCATAAGGCGGTAGCTGCACATTTTCGTACCAATCCACTGTTTCTGTGCCACACCCTCAAACTCTCCCGCCTGAGCTAATAAGTTACCGGATACTTCCTCCATGTTCAAATAACAATAAAAGAGTCTCTGAGCAAAATGATATATCTTGTCCTCCTGAAAATTTTCCAAAGCATCTAAAATTGCTTGCGGATTCGGTATTTCATCCAAATCACTGAACAAAATAATATCATCGTCCTTGCACTCTGCAAGCCCCTTTGTTCCACCATTTTTCTGATAAGTATCACGCTCATGCGTATCACCCGGTGGTGTATCCGACACAACTACATGAATAATTCTATCCTGAAACTCCGCAAACATTTCTTTATTTTCTGCATAATACAACGGCTTCGGCATTCCCGAAAAGGTTTCCGTAGCTTCACTGATGACAAACTTGTCCACCACCGGTGAAAGAATCTGCAAACGTAACTTTAACAAATCCAGTTCATTAAAAAATTGAAAACAATCGTATATCATTTCTTTTTCCTCTATTTACATTTTGGTTGAAACTTACTCTTTATAAATATATCCAGTTTTTCATGCATCCTGCCTAAAAAAGGACGTATAATCTTTTTCTTTCTGAAATCCGGATATTCTGCATTGGTTCCATCCCACTTATGGAAAAGAAAAGGACGTATTCCCTGCACTTCCGGTATCATTTTTTCATGTCCGAAATATTTTGCCACCTCTACCGGAGCAAATTTCATCCCTGCTTCTTCAAACAAATGCTTATTTTTACAACAAATAAAAATGTCTTCATTGTAATAACCATCCACCATTACCCATGGCATTCCAATCTTTTTCGGGTAATCCAGCAGGCGCTTGCTTCTAAGAGACACACTGTTTCCGACTCTGCTGGAATTTCCGTATTCATCCCAATAAGAGGTACCATCTCCCTCGTGAGGCATAGGCCAGGGAGAACCAATATAATCATATTCCAAAAATTCATCCCGCCACATATCCGGATTTACTACGAAACCGTCATAATGTACAAGCAGTGCATACTCCGTGTCAATGTAGTCCCCCATGTTATAAACCGTTTCATAATTAAAGCGATCAATATTGTCCAATATTTCAATATGCTTATATTCTATATTTTTCGGAAGACGTCTTGGCTTCTTATGGGTAATAATTACCGCATCTCCAAATTCAATCTCCCGCATACTGTATTCCATTGCCTTTATCGTTTCCTTTACAAGTACACTGGTCATAGCCACCAGTGTTACATTCGGAAGACGTAATTTTTTTTCTGTTTCCATTGCCACCTCGTTATTTTACCGCTTTTTCAGTATATTTCCATCATTCAACCTTGCTTTTTTATAATTCCAGCTGTATCGTATGTTCTCCGGATTCCAGTTCCATCGTTTCACCGTTTGGAAGAATCAGTGTTGCTGTAGTGTTTGCCGGAATAACTGTGTGATATGTTACACCTGCTCCGTTTTTCTCCCATTCACTTACAATTGTTCCATAAATACTTTTGTAACTGCCCTTTGCATAGGTAAGACTTCCACCTATCGTAGGCTGTAAAATGATATGTTTAAATCCCGGATTTTGCGAATCTGCTTCTATTCCCAGCACATAACGGAATAAAAATTCATTCACACTGCCCAAACCGCAGTGATTCAACGAACCCTGCAACAAATATGTTCCGTCTTCCTGTACCTGATACCCATTCCAACGTTCATAAACCGTGGTTGCACCATTCTGTACCTGATACAGCCATGATGGATAAGTTGTCTGCTCTAAAAGTCCATATGCCTTTTCTGTTTTTCCGTTATCCACTAATATCGGTAATATAAATTGTGTTCCGATATAGCCTGTATTTAAATGTGTATCCGTATAATCCACACAAGTCACCAGATGTTCTGCTGCCATTTCCTTTTTTTCATCAAACAAATCGAACTGCAACCCTAAAGTATAGGCTGCCTGCGTCCAACATTCCACAGAACCGTTTTCCTGCACAAACGCTGTCTGCCATGCATTTTTGTATTCATTATAAACTGAATCAAAATAAGCTGCATCATCTTCTTTTCCGATTATCTGTGCCATATCCGCCATCAGCCCTGATACATATGCACAAAGTGCTGTATTTGTTACCTCTCTTGGAGTCTCAGAAATCGAATTATGATCTCCATAGCCTTGTTTTGTGCGGATATAATTTTCACTGGTGGCTACCAGATAATCCACATACCTGCACATGGCCTCATAATTATCCAGTATAATCTGCTTATCGCCATATTGCAAATAATGATACCATGTAATCGTAATTCCTGCATCTGCCCACCCGTTATTTCCGTAATCACATGCACGATACGGTACAATATCCGGGTAAGCACCTTCTTCTGTCTGTGCTTCTCTCAGATAATATAAATAATTATCCATAAAGTGATATGTGTCACTGTTATAAGCGGCACTTCTTGCAAAAATCTGTGCATCTCCGCTCCAACCCAGACGTTCGTCGCGCTGTGGACAATCTGTCGGAATGTCTAAATAATTGCTTCGCTGGGTCCACACAATATTTTCATAAAGCTTGTTCAAATCCCCATTGGAAGTAGTAAAGGAACCTGTCTCTTCCATTGCCGTGGACAATACCAGTCCTTCTACCTGCTCCGGCTCCAAAGCCTCGGAAAGTCCCTCTATCTGTACATAACGGAAGGCTCTGCACACCAAAGTAGGTGTATATTCTTCGCTGTCTCCGCTCATCACATAATAATCCGTATTTTGTGCCATCAGATAATTATCATTCCACACCGTTCCCACCGTATCATCCGATACAGACATAGTTTCCGCATTCAGAGCTTCACCATATTGTATCGTAATACAGTCTCCTGCATTTCCCTGCAAACCGGACAACTTCACATTTCCTGAAAATTCCTGTCCGAAGTCGTAAACGAAAACACCTTCCTCCGGTTCTGTCACAGAAACAGGCACAAGTGTCTGTACACATTCTATACGTTCCATCTCATTCGGCAAAAATTCCATATCCGGATTCTGTACGATGTCACAAGCTACAGACTGCCAGCCCTCTGCTGCAAATCCGGCTGTATTCCAGCCCTCCTGCTCCTTACCGGCATCATAAAATTCTCCGTTATACATATCATCATTTCGAATCGGTCCGTCTGTATAACACTGCCAAGTATCATCCGTAGCTATCATTTCTTTCGTCCCGTCTGTATAGCAGATAACAAGCTGTGCCTTAAAGCCAAGTTCTCCCTCATTACGGTATCCGGCTCTGTCATACCAGCCATGCCCTAAATATACACCAATAGCATTTTTTCCTTCTGTCAGACAATTTGTAATATCATATGAATCATACTTCATCTGTTCTCTATACGCCTGTCTTCCCGATGCAAAATAGCTGTTTCCTACCTTATTTCCATTAATAAAAGGTTCGTAAACACCTACGGATGCCGCATATAAATATGCGTTTTCCACCTCTTTATCCACTTCAAACTCTTTACGTAACATAGGAGCCGACTCATACCGGATATCCGCCAGCACATACTGATGTCTGACACGCAATTTTCCTTCTTCAATATCCAGCTGATATGGTGAAAAAATTGTTTCTTTCGGATTTTCAAAGGTTTCTTTTGCAATTACCTCTTTCTGTCCGTTCTCAATTACCAGATTATCGTAATATGCGGTAACCGTTCCCCGCTCCTGATAGAAACCATATCCGATCAGCGCAGTTCCCTGTATTTGATTCTCTGCAACCGCTTCACCATTCAAATATGTGATTACTTTGTCTGCCTGTACAGAAATCTGTACGTGCATTTCCTGTCCGATACAGTCTGCGGACAACAACTTGTATTTGGTTTCCTCTTCCCATACGACTTGTTTTTCCTGCACCTCTGCCAGCCGGTGTATCAGATATTCCTGCGTAGTATCCCACTCTACCCGATATAAATGCCCGTATTCTCCCTGATTGGCTCCGAAAACGAAGCTGGATTTTCCCTGCTCCATCCACATATCATAGGAAACATAAAATTCCTCTGCTGTCCGAATTTCTCCTGTCACAGTTTCCTTACCGTCTGTTTCCTCAACCGGAGTACTAATCCACGCTATATTCTTCCATGAATCTGCCTCTGCACAAGTATCAAAATATGCTGTTTCTGCTTCTTCAATCAGCTTTCCGTCTTCATCCCAGACCTGTACATTCCAGTAATATCTTTCGGAATTTTCCAATGCTTCGCCTTCATAGGGAATATAAACGGAAATCTCTGATTCCACTTTTCCGCTATCCCACACATATTTCTGTTGCTGTAATGCTTCCTCTGTATCTGCAACAACAATACGATAAGCACTCTGCATTTTTCCGTTTTCCGTACTCTGCATCTGCCATCCGAAAGAAACTTCCTCCACAGGCACTCCCACCGGATTTTCTCTTCTGTTTACCGTAAGCCTCTGAACAGTTGTGTCAGCCGGTTTCTGTCTGTTCATATAAAACAATGTCAAACCTACTGCAATAAGCAGTATCAGCACTATAAACAGAATTACAACGTTCTTTCTTTTCTTCATCATTATTTCACCAGTTTTAAAATTCTCCGTTTCACACCTCTTGCGATTTTCGCTGCATAAGCACTTCCATAAATCCATTTTACCTGTGTTTTTGCAAGTAAAAAACCTACACCTGTAAGTTTCTGATTCAATCGTTTATATTTCTTTGATTTTACTTTATAAGCAGCAAGTTCTTTGCGACATTCTTCTGCACTAAACAATTTACCCTTCCTGTCCTGATAAGTAAATCCTGTATAAATATTTTGTTCTGATGCCCAATAACCATCCGAAACATTATGCCTTGCCCAGTATTTCGGTGCAATAACCACCTTTACTGTTTCACTTGTGAAAACAGGAAAATATGTGAACGATGAATTGGCAAGCAGCAAATACTTTGCATTCTTAATAATGGCATAATCCTTTGCCAAATCAAAATTATATGCCGGAATCCCGGGTAATATTTTTCCCGCCTCATTCACATCGTTTGTAATAATCATAAATTCCATATCAGGATTTATTTTCTTCATATTTTTCATACCGTGAAGCCAGTATTTCTTCTTCAGATAAAGCTCCGGAGATCCCAGATAATCAGAGCAGCGCAGATGAATAATACAAAGGTTATCCTTGCAATAATCCATACAGTCATATTCTTCTTTTACACGGAGCCATTCCCTGATTTCTTCTTTATGTTTTATATAATATTCTTCCGACTGCATATTTCCAACCAATAAAGTTCCATCCTCAACATGAAACATCTGCTCATCGGTTCCTGTTACATAAGCACCATGTATCAAATCATGCTTGGAATTTCCGATAAAAAGGCGGTCTTCTTTTTCTTCATATACCTTTTTAAAATCTTCTCTCTTTACAGGCTTTCCCATATCCAAATCCATAAAATACAGCCCACAGTCACTGTGAATATTATTTGCAAAGTATTCAGGCGTAATAAGCCCGAAATCATATCCTAAATCTTCTGCAATACATCTCGTTGTCACATAAAAAAATAACTGATTTCCGAGCCCCGCCCCTTCAAATATTTCTGTTCCAATCATCTCAAAAAATTAACCTTTCTCTTTGCCATCTGCTCTTTTGTATTAACACTATAATTATAACGTAGTTTCCAGAATCTTTCCGTTCTCTACCTTGTAAACAATATCACACTGTTCAATTGTATTCAAACGATGTGCAATAATAATCATTGTCTTCTTGCCATGGAAACCGTTAATTGCTTCCATCAGCACACGTTCCGTCTCATTATCCAGAGCCGAAGTTGCCTCATCAAATACCAATATTTCAGGATTATGGTACAACGCTCTTGCAATACCGATTCTCTGTCTTTGACCACCGGATAATCTGACACCTCTGTCGCCGATTGTGGTATCCAGTCCCTGCGGGAGCGATTTCACAAAATCCTTTAACTGCGCTTCTTCCAATACCTTCCAGATTCTCTCATCATCAATTTCATCATCCCCAATACCAAAAGCAATATTATTACGAATCGGCTCATCTACAAGATAAATGCTCTGCGGAATATAACCAATCATTCCAAGCCATGACGGATAATGTTCAAAAATATCCCTGCCGTCACAGGTAATCGCACCATTTCTCGTCGTCAGAAGTCCCAATAAAATATCTACAATCGTAGATTTACCGGCCCCGGAAGTTCCCATAATTCCTACGGATTTTCCTTTCGGAACCACCATATCCGCACCGGAAAAAATATCTTTATCTGTATTCGGATAAGCATATTCTATGCCTTGCAAACGAATTTCCTTCTGCAATGTTAAAGGTTTTATATCCGCAACACTTTTATTTGTTTTGGCATTCGCAAGTGCCAGCTTATTCATATCCATGTTTTCATATAAAAAGTCCAGACATGGCTGTTCATAAGCAATATTTGTCATGTAAGTATTGATTCGGCTCACGCTTGGCAAAAGTCTGGAGGCTGCCACTACCAGGGCAGATAACTGCGGAATCAATGCCATAACGTCTGCACCGTTACTGATAACTACCGCCAAATAAGCTAAAATACTTACAAGAAATACCATTTCCATTAAAATCTTTGGTAATGCATTTAACACTGCATATCTTCTGGCAATTACAGCACCTACTTTTCCTGTTTCTTCATAATTGTCTGCAAAAAAGCTCTCTCTGTGAAGCACCTTTACGTCTTTGATTCCATAAATAGCTTCAATACGCCACTTTGCAATTCTTGACTGTACATACAAGTTCTTTTCGCCGCATTTTGAAAGGTTCGGTTTTATTACAATTGTAATAATCAATGTCAAAACCACCAATACAAATATCATAAAACAGGTAATCTCGAAACTGACTACCAAAGACACAATCCCAAGACATACTGCAACTACTGCTTCTGTTGTCATAAGAATGAGATTTAACAACAAAGAAAACACCTGTGGAATATCCGCATCCGTAATACGAAATACGGTAGGAATATCCGCGTCCAGATAAAACTCATATGGGCGGTTTAAAAACTCTCTTAATACCCTGCTAATCATCCGGTTACGATTGTTTGCGATAAAACGGTTCTGTACATATTGCAGAAAAACCATATACATACTTTTAATCACAAAAAGCACCATTAAAGCAACCAGTGCAATGACTATCAGCGTAGTTGTATCTTCTATGCCAAGCCAATTTCCTAACATCAAAACATATTTATTGTCCGGCTGTATGATTGCAGCAGCTACCGGCAAAATGGCCGTAACACCTATGGCTTCCAAAATACCACCGATTAAAATCAGTACTGCAAGCATACCCAGATGCATTTTTTGTTTTTTCTCCAAAATATAATTTAATTGTTTAATAAGCTTCATATGTTCCCTCATTTCTGCAACGAATTTTATCTGTTTCTAAAAGGTATAATCAACTTCTGATACACATTTTCTATCATAACGTAAATTTCAGGTATATTTAAAACCATCCACATCCTATACTTATCTGATTTTTTTACGAAATCACAATTGTAAATCTGCTGTATCCGTGCTTTATCCTTTTGAATTTCAGAAAGTAGTGCCGTTGCATATCGTTTAAGCTCTTTCTGCTTTTTGGCTGTTGTTCTTGTAGACAGATAATAGCCAACTAATCTTTTATAAAAATAATACTCTGCTTTTTGTCCCAGTTCTTCTTTCACCTGATGTATGCATGCAATATGCTCTCGCCAAAATGGAATTTCATCCTTCAACATTCTGTCTCCGGCAAATCCATTCATAATACTTCCTTCCCGCTCTCTTACATAATTATAATACGCGGTATCTATATATACACAACGCTCCAGTCTGCAAAAGGCTTTCGTTGTAAATACAATATCTTCTGAATTTCTTCCCTTAGGAAATATGGTGTTGCCAATAATTTCTCTCTTAAATAATTTACTCCATACCGAATTATAAATTTTATAGCGAGGATGCTCACAAATAAATATATTCAACACTTCTTCTCTTGTCAGTACTACCAACTCATTACAAGAACCATCCACCACTCTGTCAGGATACACTTCTGCATAACGGCACACAACCACTTCCGCCTGATGCTTTTTCGCAGCTTCATACATATCCTTATACATCTCCGGCTCAATCCAGTCGTCACTGTCCACAAACCCAATAAAACTGCCGGTCGCAATGGCAAGTCCTGCATTTCTTGCATCAGACAGCCCACCATTCTCTTTATGAATGACACAGATTCTTTCATCCTGCTTTGCATAAGCATCACACATAGCAGGCGAATTGTCTGTCGAACCATCATCTACAAGTATAATCTCCAATTGTCTGTACTCCTGCGCCAAAATAGATTCTACACAGCGTTTTAAATATTTTTCCATATTGTAAACAGGCACAATAACAGAAATCAAATCACCCATGGACAATCGTTCCTTCCTCTTTAATCAATACCCAGTTCTTCCATGTATTTTTCATATATTCTATACTAAAATCCTGTGTATTATCATGCTTAAATGGTCGTATCATAATTTTATCAGGCCTTTTATTCAGTCTTGCTCCCCACATGCTAAACGTAGAGTTCGCACAAATATTTACTGCACACTTACTCATAAGCATCATATCAAAAAAGCAATCTTTTTCACTGTTCCAATCTACAATTGTATAGTTTTTCCCTTTAAACTTTTCCGTTACATACGGAATATCATCTGAAAAAACATATACCTGCATTTCACCCAATTTTTCTTTCACATAAGAAAGGGCACTCTCATAATAAGCATCCGTACAAATATTGCTGTATCTTCCTTTTCTGCATTCATCCAGATAATCACTTCGTCGTATATGAATACTTACCGAATTTTCGTCTAGCATTTTGGCTGCTGTTTCTTCATTCTTTGGATTAGAACTTTTTGGAAACACAATTTTTTCCTGTAAATATGGGATTCTGTCTTCATAATACTTTTCACAATTCCAAAATCCGTCCAAATATACATCCTCCCACTCAAATATTTCCGGGTTATAATCTTCTTTTTCCACATAAATGTTACGATGCTTTCCAAAAAGTTTCCTGCGAACTTTCTGGAAAAATGCCTGATTATCATCGGTCAGGGCATATCTTTCTTTGAGAGAACAGACTTCATAAGGCAACTTTTCAAAGTAAATAAGCTCCAATGCTCTTTTTTCAGGTTCTCTTGCATAGCTCATATAGTCTGTTATATCCAGTTTTACATCTTTTCCCAGACTTTTCATTTTTTCATAAAGAGCATATTGATATAATTGATTTCCTAATCCACCTATCACCCGAATAATAACCACACTCTCACCACCTTTTTATTGTTGTCCCAATATTCTATAAATTTCTCTCTGCCATCCACTGCTGGAACATTAAAATATACCAAATTTGTATTCTCCAAATATCCTTTTCCACAAAATCATTCCAAATCTGTTCCACCACATCTGCATTCAAAATTCCCTGCTGCTCAATTGTCTTCTTATCCAACAGCATTTCTGCCCATTCCCGAAGCTCCGGCTCTTTCAGCCATTTCATAATCGGAATGGAAAAACCTTTCTTCGGACGCTCCATCATCTCTCTCGGAACATATCTGTAAAGCACATTCCTTAATACTTTCTTGGTAACGCCATCTTTCTTTTTATAATCAATCGGAAGTGACCACGCGAATTCAATCACATCCTTATCTAACATTGGCACTCTTGTTTCTAATGAAACTGCCATGGCTGTTCTGTCTACCTTTACCAGAATATCGTCCGGGTGATACATCTGCAAATCCATCAGCATAATGTTATGTTGTAAATCT
The DNA here is from genome assembly GCA_017437065.1 of Lachnospiraceae bacterium. Taxonomy (GTDB): domain Bacteria; phylum Bacillota; class Clostridia; order Lachnospirales; family Lachnospiraceae; genus RGIG3002. The sequence goes on along the minus strand of JAFSBX010000075.1, from coordinate 4,834 downwards.
ACGATACAGCCATACTCATATTCATTATGTCTATAACTGCAAAAATCATCATTTTTACAAACCTGAAGAGCAAGAGGCTCTTCCTGATTGGATAATTCATACAGTCTGGCAGGATTTTTTGCCCCCAGCAGCATACTCTTTGTCTGATGTACTTTATCTTTCATCAGCGGATTGTGTACTAAAATCTCACTTGCGAGCTTTCTTACCGAATATGGAACAGACTTCATTTTATTCCATATACGTTCTATGGAAGTATAGCTTCCATAACCACAGAAAAGCTCATCTCCGCCATCTCCGCTTAAAGATACTGTTACATGCTCTCTTGTCATTCGGCTCACTAAATATGTCGGTATCTGGGAACTGTCCGCAAAAGGCTCTGCAAACATTGTCGCCAAAGACGGAATAACTTCTTTCGCATCTTTATCTGTAATATAAAGCTCGGTATGCTCCGTCCCCAGGTGCTCCGCTATCTCTTTTGCAGCAACAGCTTCATTAAAATCTTTATCGTCCATACCGATGGTAAAACTTTTTACTTTCCTGTCGCTTAAAGACTGCATTAATGCCACAATCGTAGAACTGTCAATACCTGCAGATAAAAAAGCACCGACAGGAACATCAGCCACCATCTGTTCTCTGATAGAATTTTTTAATAGTCTTTCCAACTCATCTGCCGCTTCTTTTTCACTTCCTGTAAATAACTGCTTCTGCCCTTTCACAGCAGCTTCTTTCATCGACCAGTATGGATAGATTTTTGGTTTTTTATAAGGAGCATCCAATTCCAGTATGCATCCCTGTTCCAGCTTATATATATTCTGATAAATCGAATACGGTGCCGGAATATAACCATGTACAAAGTAAATATTTAGTACCTTTTCTTCTATCGAATTATTAAAACCACTTAACACCTGAATACTTCCTAAATCCGAAGCAAATACAAATTCACCGTTTACATAACCATAATACAACGGCTTTTCACCTACACGGTCACGAAGCAGATATAACTTTTTCTTTACTTTATCAAATAATGCAATGGCAAACATACCCTTGCATTCTTTTATTGTTTCTTCAATTCCATAATATTCAAAAGCCTCCAAAAGAACTTCTGTATCAGAAGTTCCTCGAAACTCCTGCACCTTCCCCTCTTTTAACAGACGTTCTCTAAGCCCTTTATAATTATAAATTTCTCCATTGAAACAGATTGTAAATCTGCCACTTTTGCTTGTCATTGGCTGGGCACCGTTAGCTGACAAATCAACAATAGACAGTCTTCGGTGCCCAAAGACTACACTTTCATCCTCATTGCTCCAAACACCTCCGGCATCAGGACCTCTATGAAACATCCGTTTATTCATATTTTCAATATCTTCTCGCCAGTTGCTTTTGCGGTTACAAAATCCTGCAATGCCACACATATCAATTCCTCCACTAAAAATACCTTCGCCTATATATTCTACCATAAGTCTAGGAATAATGCCAATTTACCGCATAACCTCTTCCAAGTACTGCTGCCATTTCTTGCACACTACTTCCGGTTCCATAGTTGTTTGTATCTGAACTGCGTTTCTTCGTAGCTTTTCCTCAAGCTCAGGCGAACTTAATATCTTCCGTAAGGCTTCTGCCAGTGCCTTTTCGTTGCCTACCGGTACGAGCAGTCCATTTTCGCCGTTCTGAATCAATTCTGCCGGGCCACCACACGGACAATCCGTGGAAACTACTGCAAGTCCAAGACTCATTGCTTCAATAACTGCGTTTGGAGAACCTTCTGTATCAGAAGTCAGCACAAAAATTCTTGCTTTATCAATTGTATCCTGTACCTTGTCACACTGCCCCGGCATAAGCACCTTTTCTGTAATTTTAAGCTCTTTTGCCAACGCCTCCAGCTCTATCCTTTTCTCACCCTCGCCATAGAGTACAAGTTCCATTTCCGGGAATTCCTCTATAATCTGTGCAAACGCTCTTACCAACATTGCTTGATTTTTGTTTTCGTCCAAAATGCCTACGGACACAATTTGATTTTTTCTCTTTCCCTCAAAAGCAGGTTTTATAAAGACCGGATTCAACGGATTTGGGAGAATTACAGACTTTTTTTGTACTGCTTTTGGAAAAAATGACACTGATTCCCTTGTTTGAAGCACTACACCTGCTGCCTTTTTGAAAAGTACTTCCTCCGCCAACTTCAATCCCTTTGTATAATACTCGGAAGGTGGATTTCCCCGCACCGATACTACTACCGGAATTTTCAGAAACACACTGGTAAGAATTGCCATCATATTATTTTTCCCTATAAAGGACACAATCAAATCCGGCTTTTCTTCTTTCCATATATCTCGAAGCGTAGTAAAGCGTGTCTTAAAATTTCCTACTCTTCCACTTTGCAACATTTCCTCTTTCGGCTCTGAAATTCGTCTGATAATCCCTTCGGATATTTCATATTCTCTCTCTGCAATCCTTGTAGTAACAATTACAACTCTGTAACCACTCTTATGGAAATGTTCTGCAAGATTGACGATAACTCTCTCTGCTCCGCCTTTTCGCAAACTGCTAATATAAAAAACAATTGTTTTCTTCATACCTTTATCCTCAAAACAATTATACTATATAAGTTTCGTACCATCTCTGAAACATGAAAAATGCCCAAACCATACGTGAATAATTTTCTCCGCTTCCGGCTCCGCCATCACCTTTTTCCATGTAACGCTGCAAAAAGCCATTTACATATGCCGGTTCGAAAATATTTTGTTTCCTTAAAAATCCCTCTTCAGCAAAAGACAACACCTGTTCCTTCAATAATCCTCTCAGCCATTTATCAAGTGGGACACTGAATCCTGTTTTTCTACGCTCCAGCATTTCCTTCGGGATATAGTCGTAAGCCAGTTCTTTTAAAATCCGTTTCTTCATACCTTTTCCATATTTATATTCATGAGGCAGACTAAACGCATATTCTATAACATTCGTATCCAATATCGGACATCTGGTTTCCAAGGAGTATTTCATGGATGCTCTATCCACTTTACACAATATATCTCCCGACAAATATGTTTCCATATCCAAAAGCATGCGACGTTCCTGCCAGTTTTTTTCCTTATACTTTGTCTCGAAAGCGTAATAGCAAGGAATAAATTCTTCTTCCCCCTGCTTCTTTATCATACTTTCCGCCGTCTGTATATAATTTCCGGCAATAAACTGTGTCTTAGCTTCTTTATTCCTGTTTTTAGCAATCACACGCACTTTAAATGGATATTTACTGGTTATATGAAATATATCACCGATTCCACTCGCTATGGCACCAAGCTTATCCAGTTGCTGTGCCTGTCGCACTTTATCATACACATTATACCCGCAAAAGAATTCGTCTCCACCATCTCCCGACAATGCTACTGTCACCTTCTGCTTTGCAAGTTCTGCCACAAGCATACTTGGTATCTGTGAACTGTCAGCAAACGGCTCGTCATAATACTGCGGAATGCTTTCAATGAGGCGAAACATATCCTTTTCACCAATATACATTTCCGTATGCTCACATCCTAAATATGTCGCTACCTCTTTTGCATATTCTGCTTCGTTATATTTTCTCTCTTCAAAACCAATAGAAAACGTCTTTACCGGCTCTTCCGACAGAGACTGGGCAATCGCTGTTACCAAAGAAGAATCATATCCGCCGCTCAGAAACGCACCTAAAGGCACATCTGCTATCATACGCTGTTTCACCGCCGCTTTCAAACGCACATCCAATTCTTCTTTTGCCTGTTCAAAACCTACCGGTGGTTCCTTCTTCTTTTGATGATATACCTCTTTTAAATCCCAATATTTTTTTGAACTCAATTCACTATAAAAAAATTCAATAACTTCTCCGGGTTCCACCTTGTAAACCTGTTTAAATACAGTATCCGGTTCAGCAATATATTGCTGATATAAGTATCTGGGAAGTATATCTTTCCTTATCTTTTTCGTAAATCCCGGTGCTTTTAAAATTGGTTTCAATTCAGAAGCAAACACCAGATTTCCGTCTTCAAACCAATAATATAAAGGCTTTTTACCAACCCGGTCTCTTGCTAGATATACTGCTTCCGACTCTCTGTCAAAAATAGCAATTGCAAACATTCCGTTTAAATGTTTCAGACAATCAATTCCCCACTTTAAATATGCAGCAAGGATTACCTCCGTATCACAGGAGGAACAAAACGAATAATCAGAAAGCTGTTCTTTCAGCTCTAGAAAATTATAAATTTCTCCATTAAAAACAATACTAACTCTATTGTCAGCCGAATTCATCGGCTGATGTCCCAAAGAAGACAAATCAAGGATAGAAAGCCGTCTTTGCGCCAGCCCCACTGTATAACCATCTTTCAAGGGATAAATTTCCGCACCACTGTCATTTGGGCCTCTGTGATACATGGTATCATTCATCTCTATAAGCTGATCTACGGATATATCCTGTCTACCGGCAAAACCGCATATTCCACACATAATAAGTGCCACCTTTCCTGATATATAAATTCTCGGAATCTTCATCCCTTATTTCATAAGGCTTTTAGACTCTATATTTTTAAAATCACCCACTTTGCACAAAAAGGTTGACAAAACAGTCAACTAATGCGGCGCTTCGCGTCCTTGTTTATCAAGTACATTTTTGATTGGAGGGCGATTTTTATGTTACCTTGTAACCCTGGCGGACACTCCACCTATCAGGACTCTTTCGTGTCTGATTTTCTGAAATTTTATCCTGACCCATTTGCTCTTTCTAAAGACTCATGGGATTTTATTATTCAGTTCTGGTATCTTGACCTTTCCCTTACCGATACCATTATGCAGGAATGCTATTCCATCTTCGGTC
>JAFSBX010000074.1 GCA_017437065.1 Lachnospiraceae bacterium | reverse complement strand
CCGATGATTGCTTTTGATTTTACAGAGCTTAAGAGTATTGTTCTATTTGCAATTTATTTTGTAATGCTGGCTTTTTTGTGCAATAGAAACAGTAATGTGTATACTAATATATGGTTGGAGTTTAAAGGGTACAAAATGTTTTCATGTGATTTGGAAGCAAATAGAATGGGCAGAACACATATATATGCAGATTGCCTGGTAATAAGTAAGAATAATTTAACGGTAGAAATTGATAATGATATGAAATATTGGGATTTTGATAATTATATCTATATTGATTTAGATTAGGAGGCACGTTATGGATAAAGAATTGCTGGTAGAAATGTTGGAAGGTATTGAAAGGAGTTCATATAGCTGGGCGCTATATTTCTTCAAAATAGATAGAAGGAATAACAATCCATATACTGCATATAAAGTTAGATTTAAGAATGATCGTTATCTGCCAGAATATGCACAGTCTTTGGTTAACATGATTGTTAAGTATCAACTGGGCAAAATATCAGAGATAAAAGATTACACAGGAGAAAACACGAAGGTATCTTGCGATAAAATTGAAACAAGCAATGAACTTGTGAAAGAACAATGGGACTATTTTGTTAGGGATATTGCAGATGCTTCAGATGAAAAGGTGGAAGGAAAATATCACGGATATGTTTTAGAGGGAATACCGGCAAGTAATAGTGCAAAATCACTTATATTTTTAAAATTGGCAAATCCTATTATTATTTTAAAGAATAAGCGCAGTGCAGTGTTTACATTTGATGACAATAGTGAATTGGCTGAAATGTCAGATGAAGTATGTAAATTACATATGGATACAGATTGTATAGTTGTAGATGAAGCGATGTATTCTTTTAATTATAAATTTGAAGATTTGTTTAATATTGAGAAAACTATGCAAAAAGTTAAAAACAAAGCACTTGAAGAGATTGTTTCGATTGATGCATTTGACAATATAGAAGAATTTGAACAGATGGCAAGAGCATACAAGTCTCCAAGGACATTTATCACTCTAAAAAGTGAGCGAGTTGAACGTATCAAGAATAAAACAAAGCGTAAAAAGGTTGCAAGTATGTTAAAAATCGAAGTAAATGATGATGGAAAATTTGTATTTAAGAATGATGAGGAAGTTTCGTTGCTACTTAGATATTTGTGTTTTAAAGTGTTTAAGGATGATGAAACCAAAGAATTGCTTGAAGCAAATAATGTGACACAGTTATCATTATAATTGTTATGTTAAATATAAAAGGAAAAGTGGATATATGGTAGAAAAAGAATATTTTGGCGAAGATAAAAATATAGAATTCAAAAGAGAAATACCGAATAATCATGAGAAATTTCTTAAGGATATTATTGCGTTTTCCAATACATCCGGTGGTAAAGTGATTATAGGTATCGAGGATAAAACCAATATTGTATATGGTATCGGTGACCAGAACCCGTTTAAATTATCGGATAATATTTCTAATATGATTTCTGATGCTTGTACGCCACAGATAGACCCGGATATTACAATGATGACATTAGAAGGAAAAACGGTGCTTGAAGTAGAAGTTATGGCGGGAAAATTCAGACCATACTATATTGCAAGTAAGGGTAAAGAAACTACGAGCTATGTTAGAATAAATGGAACCAGTAGACCAGCAGACGCAAGACGGTTGAAGGAATTGGAAATGGAAGGGCAGAATCTGTCCTATGATAAGATGCTTTGTATTGGGAAAGAATATGATGAGGAAAAAGCATTGCATCTGTGTAAGGAAATGAAACGGATTGCACTCGAAGCTTGTAAATCTGAAGATGAAAAAGCAGAAGTAAAGGATATGACGCTTGAAAAACTGGAGGATTTTGGAGTGCTTAGTAAGACTGGTAAAAAGTTTAGTGTTACAAATGCATTTGATCTTATGACAGATAATAAGAATAGAAATGCGAAGGTTCAGTGTGCATTGTTTAAAGGTACTACAAGAGATATATTTATAGACCAAAAAGAGTTTACAGGACCTATATATGAACAGGTGGATGATGCTTATCATTTTATTTTGAGACATATAAATATGGGGGCAGAAATAAGCGGTGTATATAGAAGTGAGGAATATGAATTGCCTACAAATGCTATCAGAGAGATGGTTGCAAATGCAGTAGTTCATAGAAGTTATTTGGATGAATCTTGTGTGCAGGTTTGCATATTTGATGATAGGATTGAAGTGTTGTCCCCGGGAATGTTATACGGGGGTCTTGATATAGCGACAGCCAAAATGGGGAAGTCCAGATGTAGGAATGAAGCTATTGCAGAGGCTTTTCATTATATGCATATTATTGAGTCTTGGGGAACCGGAATTCCAAGATTATATAACAGAAGTGCCGAATATGGTTTGCCAGAGCCTTTGTTTGAAGAATTTGGCGATGGAATTAAGGTTACGATGTTTAGAAAAGTGCATAATGATGTTAAACCGTTTGATATAGATGAAGTTCAGGAAAATAAAGAAACAGAAAATGAGGAATTAAAGCATTCGTTTGTATCAATAGGTTTGGATGTAAAAGAGTACACACGATTAATGGAATTCTTAAATGTGCCAAGGACAAGACAAGAAATACAAGAATTTTGTGGGTATAAGTCAAGAGATTATCTTAGAAAGAATATTCTTGCTCCGTTGATAGAATCAGGAAAAGTAGACATGACAATACCGGAAAAACCACAAAGTTCAAAACAAAAATATGTGAAACATACAAAACGGTAATGCTATAAAACTTCCAATTAATTTATAGTTTGTTGTATAAGTGTGTGCAAGTAGTATGCAAGTAGTATGTAAGTGTATGTAAGTGTGTGCAAGTAAAAAAGGCGCATACATTGTTGCTCTGAAAGAAGATAGCACTCAAAAACACCAAAATCTCCTTTTATATTTTTATTATTGGAGTCATAATACAAGTAGGTATTGCAGTAATTAAATACAAATTTGACAACATGCGATTAGTGCAAAAGTACCATAACAGTCACATTTTCTTGTTGACAGATTAGTACTATGTTGCTATAATAACCACGTAACATATTTAATAATTTTGTAACAAATTAATGAATTGGAAGAGAATATGAACAAAAATAAAAAATTAACTTATGCAACAGCACTGACACTTGGTGTTATGATTTTGGCAAATCCTTTGCAGGCACAGGCTGCAGAAACAACATTAGTAAAAAATACCGTATCACAGCCGGTAGGTGTGGCATCGTTGATACAGTCAGATTTCACAGAAGATGAATATATACAAACAGCAAACGAAGCAGTAGACAGCTTTTGGGGCTATACCAATCTTGGTATAGCACAGGTAGATAACAACCTGAATGTACGTGAAACAGGTGATGAATCAGGTAAGCTGGTTGGAAAGCTCCCGAAAGATGCTGCTTGTGAAATTTTAAGTATAGAAGATAACTGGGCACATATCCAGTCAGGAGAAGTAGATGGATATGTCAGTATGGATTACCTTTTAACCGGTGTAGATGCAAAGTTGAAAGCCAGAGAGGTTTTTAAAACTGTGGCGGTGGTTACAACAGATGCATTGAAAATCAGAGAAGAGCCCAATACGGAGTGTGGAGTTCTTACAACTGTTCCGGAAGGCGAAGAGCTGGAAGTGGTAGAAGTACTGGACGGCTGGGTAAAGATTAATCTGGATGATGAAGCATATTATGTATGTGCTGATTATGTAGAAGTACAGGAGAAACTTGGCACAGCATTTACCATGTCACAGCTTTTGTATGGACAGGGTGTTTCGGATTTGCGTGTAGACCTTTGTGAATATGCAAAACAGTTTATCGGAAATCCTTATGTATGGGGTGGAGTAAGCTTAACAAATGGTGCAGATTGCTCCGGTTTTGTATTAAGCGTATTTAAAAACTTTGGTTATTCTTTACCGCATTATTCAGGTTCACAGGCAAATTCCGGTACTAAGATTAGTATATCGGAAGTTCAGCCCGGAGATTTGATTTTCTATGGAAAGAACGGAACCATTAATCACGTAGCAATTTATATCGGTAGTGGACAGGTTGTTCATGCAAGTAGCCCATCTACCGGAATTAAGATTTCAAGCTATAACTATCGTTCACCGATGAAGGCAGTTAGAATTTTACCATAATAAAGAAGTTAGAACCGTTACATTCTGGGGGAGTGTAGCGGTTTTAATATTTAAGAATGTACTCAATTGATTTGAAAGGAAGAACATATTTATGAATTTATCAGAATTTCAGAGAAAAACAGAACAGATGATTGTATCAATGAATGAAAAAGAGTTAATGCAGTTTATTTATAAGTTAACAAGAAAAGTACCGGAGGGAAAAAGGGAAGAATTTATTACTATGCTTATGCAAAGTGGAGGTAGTCATTCCATTGAGGAACAAGCCAAAATTATGCAGAGAAATAAATCAGAGGAGCAAAAGATTCAGGAAGAATTTGAGCAGTTGAAGAATAATATAGGAAAAATTCAGGAAGGCGAAATGTATATTCATGCATATGGATATGAACAAGGATATTGGGGTGACAATTGGAAGTATGAGTATGAAGATCCGGAAGGTGTGGGAAATATTTATGAGAATGGTTGTCGTTTGCTTGTGCGCTGTGTTAATACCGGTCTTTATGCTATAGCAGAAGAGATTTTTAATTTGTTATGGAAGAATGAGGTGTCTGTAGATGATGAAGGAGATGGGTTTACATTATCAGTAGAGGAAATGGTGTCGGAGAAATTGATTTCAGTGAATTTAGAGAATCTTGCATTATATGTATGGTATGCTGTGTATCAGGCATCCTCAAAAGAAGAGAGGGTCAAAAATTTATATGCTTATCTCTCTGTTCCAATTTTTAAACATATACAGTTGGAAAAATTAATGCAGATAGGCAATGCAGAATTAACGGATTTTGATGATTTTTTGGAAGAATGGATTGAATTCCTTAGTACAAAAAATGGAAATACAGAAGAATATATGCTAAAAGATGCATTAAGTATGCATTGCAATTCAGAGGAAATTCTTAAGATAGCAAGACGTGTTTCAAATATACATCCCAGTTTATATCTGGAAGTTTTGAAAACTGCAGAGAAAAATCATGATTATGAACGAGTATGTATAATTGGAACAGAAGCAATGGAGCAGATTAATAAAGAATATGTGATTCGGAGCAATATTGCATTACTGGTTGCAGAAGCTGCTTTGAGACAGGGGGATGAAGACAAAGCGAAGGAATGCTTATGGGAAGCATTTGTGTCAGATTCAACACCTGTAAGCTTTCTGCGGTTAATTTTGAATACAAGTAACCCGTCTGTATATATAAATAGGGCATCATCGGTTTTACATAATATTACAAAATCACATGAAAACAATTGTTTATCGCAGGAATTGAAGAAAAATAATATTTCGGATATGGATTTGAGTATTTTGGAGTTTTTACTGGGTGATTTTGAGACTTCAATGAATAAATGTTTAAATATAAAGAAGTCGCTGGGATGGAGCGGAAGTTTTGTAAAATGTGGAATAGCATTATTTCTTCTGTTGTTAGTGGACGGAGAAGGTTTAGGATCGGGATGTCGGAGAATGCTATTGGATGCGGAAATTTATATGGGATTTAAAGCAGAAGAATTTTATAGAGGGACAAGGTATTGGATTGAACAGGGAAATATTGAAACTGTAAAAATAAAAGAACAGGAAGTATTTAGGGAATGTTTCTTAAAGTGGAAAAGTATGCAGGAGGTATCTGACGGTAAGAAGGAAGAATATATAGATAAACTTGAGAAAATGATAGATGGTCGTGTGCAGGCAATTGTTTCCGGAAAGTATCGAAATCATTATAATAGTGTTGCAGCATTGGTAGCTGCATTAGGGGAAGTGAAGGAATCGTTAGGAAAGGTACAGTCAAAGCAGATGATATTACAAAAATATCGGGAACAGTTTCCGAGATATTCCTCGTTTATTGGGGAACTAAGGACTTATGGTTTGATGGATGTGAGAAGGAAACGGTAAAATTTTTTGAATTTATTGTTATTAGGAAGGTAAAAAAGTGTTGTTGAGGAAATGGCAGAAGATGCATGAAAATGAATTTGAATAGAAGTGTTATAAAATGAACTGGGAGTGAGTATATAGGCAAATGTGATAGTTGTTTTTTTGGTATGCACATGAGATAATAAAAAAGTTAAAGAAAAATAAGAGTCATATCTTTCCAAAATAACCATATATATATATTGGAGGATATTGACTATGGATTGTGAGGTTGATTACGTGAGAGTAAAGTGGCTTGAATTTGAGAACACAGAAACTGGATTAAAAGTCGAACGAATTGACTTTTTTGAAGATATTACGTTATTGGTTGGTTTATCCGGTGTAGGAAAAACACAGATTTTGAATGCGGTTGAATATTCATTAAGTTTAGCGGTCAGCAAGGATATAATTATGAGACCGTATTGTGTGAATATGGGGATAGAAATAGATGGAGATGTATATGAGTGGTCATACAAGATTAATGGAATAGAAAAAGAAGAGTTGCTCTTTGAAAATCAAGAAGAGTATTGTATACAATATGAGAAGTTAATTAAAAATAGAGATGTGATATTTGAAAGGTGTAATGAAGATATTAGGGTAATGGGATATGATAGAGTTCCACAACCTAAAAAAGATGAGAGTTTGCTTTCGCAGTATTCCGAAGACGAAGAATTCGAAAAATTAATTTCCGGAATAAGAAAGTTATATTCCGTAGAAATGGAGTTGGCAGTTAGAGGCGGAATAAAGAGTGACAATTTTAACAAATTAAAAGCCAGAGTGGTAGAGACAATTAAGAAAGGAAACAATGTTCCGTTTAAAACCTTTAGTCATTTGCCGGCAGCAATAAAAATTTATATTGTAAAATGCTATTATAAAGATATTTATATTAAGATTTTTGAAGCGGTAAAAGAATTATTTATGGAAATAGAAGATATAGATGTTGTTGAAGATGAAGATAGAGAAATGTATTTGGTTGCAATACAGGTATACGGGAAGAAATTGCTTCAACATGATATATCCAATGGTATGTTAAAAACCATTTACTACATAGTAGAATTATTTACCATGTCAGATGATTCGTTGGTTCTTATTGATGAATTTGAAAATGGATTAGGAGTAAACTGTATTGATTTGTTGTCAGAAATACTCTTATATGAGAGAAAGGATTTACAGTTTATTATTACGAGTCATCATCCTAAAATTATTAATGGGATCGAACAAAACAGGTGGAAAATTATTGATAGAGATGGCACGATAGTAAAAAACAGTAATAGCGATAAATATGGAATTGGAAATAGTCAACATGAAGCATATTTCAATTTAATTAACAGATGGGAGTTTGAAGGGAAGATTTAATGAATTACTACTTTTTATTGGAAGATGAAAAGTCTTTTATGAAAATACTCCCCAGATGGTTTGAATATATTAATTTTAAGTGCACGAGGGTGGCTGACATAAAAGATGTTGAGGAAAATAATTATATTTTGCAAAGTGGGAGAGGGGTAACAAGGTTAATAACAAATGCTCTTTTTGATACAATTAATACAATTATATGTAATCCCGGAAAAATTGATAAATTAGTAGTCCTTATTGATACGGAAAATGAGAGCGAAGAATATAGAAAGCAGCAGATATTTTCTAAAATTCAAGAATCATATGATATGGAAAAATTTGATTTTGAAATTTTAATTTTTGTATGTAATCATTGTTTTGAAAGTTGGCTACTTGGAGCAGAAGGATTGTATCCACAGGGTGAAGTGGATTCTGAATCAGATTTCTATCCTTATCACAATCACTATAATATTGCGGAGTACGATCCGGAAGAAATGCCTGTTCCAACACATTGCAATGAAACGATTGCTAAATATCATTTTCATTATTTATGTGAGTTGTTTAGATATCGTAGAATACGGTATTCTAAAAGTAAGCCGGATGTTGTAGCAACACGAGATTATTTTTACGCAATGAGGGATAGAATTGAACATACGGAGCATATTCCGTCATTTGCTAAATTTATTGATTTTATTATTAGAGAAAACAATACATAAAAGGTATTAAAGATGTAGAAAACAGAAGAAAAAATAAATATAGGTTAAAAAGCAATATATTTATAAGCCAGGGAGAAATCTCTGGCTTAATCTGTGTCCAAATTGCTATTTAATGAAAGATTTTCAAAAAAAGCATTAAAATCAACATTGAATAATTCAGCAAGAGCTATAAGCTCAGAAATTTTAATATTGTAAGTACCGCATTCGATTTGTGAGTAACTGCTTCTTGAAATTATAATTCCTTGAAGTTGAAGTTTAGTAACGACCTGTTCCTGAGTGAAACCGGATTGGATACGGAGGTTACGAATATTTCCTCCTATGTGAATATCCTGTTTAATTTTTTGTGCCATAGTGTTAATCCTCAATTGATATTTTGCAATAAATAGATTGCATTTTTATCAATTTTAATTTATTCTTGAATTATATTTGCAATGTATAGATTGCAAACAAGCTTTATAGACAAAGTTAAAAAGAGAATGGAGTACATGAAGATGAAATACGATGGTTTAACGACACCACAAAATAATGTTTGGAATTTGCAGAAATATTATTCAGATACAGCTATCACTAACATATGCGGAGTAATTTTTTTTAAAGAAGAGCGGAAAATTGAACTACTGAAGCAAGCAGTTAATCATGTTATTTCAAATCAGGCGGGAATGCGATTATGTTTCAAGGAAGTCAGTGGTGAACCGGTACAGTATGTAACAGATTTTAAATATAACAATATTAAAGTTGAAAAATTTAATAACAGGACTGAGTTTGAAGAGTATGCACAGAATATGGCAAAACAGCCGCTGCCACTATACGAATCACCGATGTACCGTTTTGTATTATTTGAAATGGAAAATCAAACAGGAATTTTAGTAGTAATGAGTCATTTGATAGCAGATGCATGGTCACTTAGTTTATTGGCAAAACAGATAGATATGGCTTACCAAAATATAGTAGAAGGAGCAAACGTTTTATTAAAGGGAGCAGATTATTTAGAGTATGTTCAGGCAGAGAAACAATATTTTCAATCAAAACGTTTTGAAGCAGACCGGAAGTTCTGGATGGAAAGGTACGAAGGAAAACCAGAGGAAACACTAATAAAAATGCACAACGTGCAGACCGCTTCTATAGAAGCTAAAAGAATCGTTAAAGCATTGCCAAATGTTCTGACAGAAAAGATACAGAAATATTGTAAAGTGACAGGGGCAACACCGGCGGTCATATTTGAAGCGGCGATGCTTATTTATTTGTCGAAAATAAATGAAAATAATTCTGTAACCATAGGAATTCCAGTATTAAATCGAAGCACTGTTCGTGAAAAAAATACCATTGGAATGTTTATTTCTACAATGCCACTAACCATAGAAATAAAAGCCGAAGATAGTATGGAAGATGTAATACGGAAAATAACTCTCGGTCATAATGATTTATTCCGCCATAAAAAATATCCTTACAGTAGTATATTGAAAAATATACGTGAAAAACAGCAATTTAATGGAAATTTGTACGATGTAATGATGAGTTTTCAAAATGCGATAACAAATGTGGAATCAGAAACCCAATGGTTTTCCAATGGTTACAGTGAAATTCCATTGGCATTTCATGTAGACAATCGGGATGGAAATTCAAGTTATACATTGACTGTAGATTATCAGAAGGAAGTGTTTTCGCAGGAAGCGGAAGTATTGTATCTGATAAATAGAATAGAGTATATTCTGGAACAGATTATGACAGAAAGGGTACTGCAGGTAGAAGATGTTCAGATTATTCCTTGGAAGGAAGAAAAGTTGTTGTTGGAGGAATTCAATGATACGCAGATGGATTATCCTAGGGATAAGTGTGTGCATGAGTTGTTTACAGAGCAGGCTAAGAGAACACCGGATAAGGTGGCATTGATTTTTGAGGATAAGAAATTTACGTATAGGGAATTGGATGAAATCACGAACGGACTTGCAATTTCTATGAAAAGAAAAGGAATTATGCAAGGGAATAAAGTGGCTGTTTTGTTGAAAAGAGATGAAAAAATAATTTTCATACAACTTGCAACATTAAAATTGGGTGCTATTTTTGTTCCTATTGATAGTCGTTATCCAAGAGAGCGGATTGATTATATTGTTTCTGAAAGTAAAACAAAATTGATTATAAAGAATCAAGATAATGAAATGGACTTTGAAAATACTTATGATATAGAAACGTTAGAGATGCCGATGGTTAATAAGTTTGAAGCAAAAAAAGTAGATAGTGATGATGTATGCTACATTATTTTTACGTCGGGAAGTACTGGAAAACCCAAAGGCTGTACATTGACAAATAAAGGAATCGTTAATTTTTGCAAAAATAACAATATTCTTGAGGCATGTAACAGACTTGAAAGGCAGATTTGTGTCAGTGTAAATACGATATCATTTGATTATTTCATTGCAGAATCAATATTACCATTACTAAATGGGTATACAGTTGTGATTGCAAATGACGAAGAAAGCACAAATCAAGAAAAAATTAAAAAGTTAGTTATTGATAATCAGGTAAATATTATTCAAACAACACCAACGAGGTATAAGCTATATTTTAATACAGAGAAAGACATTTCTTTTATACAACAGTTTGACGTGATGGTCACTTCAGGGGAAGCTTTAACTCAGGATTTATTAAAAATATTCCGAAGAAACAAAAAGGTAAAAATATTTAATCCGTTGGGTCCAAGTGAATGTAGTGTATGGGCGACAGGTGGAGAACTTTATTTAAACGAAGATAATATTTCGGCAGAGGACATCACCATTGGCAAACCAATTGCCAACACACAAATATACATTTTAGATAAAAACCACAAACCACTGCCCATCGGCGTTGCAGGAGAACTTTGCATATCCGGAGACGGTGTTGGAAAAGGTTATTTAAATCGTCCGGAGCTAACTGCCGAAAAGTTTATTCCAAATCCGTTTATCGAAGGGAAAATCATGTACTGTACCGGTGATTTGGCAAGGTGGAGAGCAGATGGAGAAATAGAATATCTTGGACGTATGGACACACAGGTAAAAATCCGAGGTCTCCGCATGGAACTTGGTGAAATTGAAAATGTCCTGAGTAGTTTTGAGGGTATCCAGATGACTGCCGTGACAGACAAAAGAGATGAAAACGGACGACAATATCTGGTGGGATATTATACCTCGGAGTGTGAAATAGAAGAAAAGCTGCTGAGAAAACATTTAGCTTCAAAACTGCCTAAATATATGATACCCAACTATTTTGTTCGATTAGAGCAGCTGCCTATGACTGCCAGTGGAAAGACGGATAGAAAGAATTTGCCAACTCCGAATTTTTCAGTACAGACAATAAGATATATAGCACCTGTTACGGAAAAGGAAAAGGCATTATGCAGAATTTTGGAAGAGTTATTTTTATATGACAGAGTCGGTGTGGAAGATGACTTTTTTGAAATGGGTGGAGATAGTCTCAGAGCCATTGAATATATTGCAAAAGCACATAATGCAGGAATCGAAATTGCTTTACAGAATGTATTTGATTATCCTACGGTAAGGCAGTTATGCGATGCACTGGAATGTGGAAGTAAGAGTAAGGTGCAGTATCAGGAGTCAGACTTTGAAAAATATCAAAAAATCTTAGAGAGAAATATAATAGAGGAGCCGTTTGATTCAAAACCAAAAACCTTAGGAAATGTTTTGTTGACAGGTGCCACAGGCTTTTTAGGAGCACATGTATTAGACGAATTAATGAAAAAAGAATGTGGCAAAATCTATTGTTTGGTTCGCAGTAATGCAGAGGATGACCGCCGCGGAAAGTTAAAGAAAACATTAGAATATTATTTTGGAGACAAATATGAAAAGGAATTTGGACAACGAATTATTCCCATTATTGGTGATATAGAAAAGAGTATTCTTGCGGATGATATCCCGACCGATGTACAGACGGTTATTCATATGGCAGCCAGTGTAAAGCATTATGGTTCTTATGAGTATTTCTATCAGGTTAATGTGCAGGGGACACAGAACGTTGCCGATTTTGCGAAACGAGTGGGAGCTAAGTTGATTCATATTTCAACGTTAAGCGTGAGTGGAAACAGTCTGGCAGAAGACTTTCATGCATATTATTCCGAAGAAGAAAAGTACTTTGATGAAAAGTCCCTGTTTATTAGGCAACCATTGGACAACGTGTATGTACACAGTAAATTTGAAGCAGAAAAAGTTGTATATGATGCCATGCTGGAAGGATTGGATGCGAAAATAATCCGCGTTGGAAATTTAACAAACCGTGTTTCTGATTTTAAGTTTCAGCCTAATTTTGAGCAAAATGCTTTTCTAACGAGAATGAAAGCTGTTTTAGAATTTGGAATGTTTCCTAAGTATTTATTACCACTATATGTAGAATTTTCGCCAATTGACAAAACGGCAGAGGGAATCGTGAAAATTGCACAATATGCAGAAAAACAATGCGTATTTCATTTGAATAATAATCGTCCACTATATTTTGAAAAAATGTTGCACATATTAAATAAGTTAAACATTTCTATGAAAGTAGTGGAAGGAAATGTGTTTAATGAAGAATTGCAGAAAACAATCAAAAATCCGGAAGCAGAATACATATACAAAGCTTTCCAAAATGATATGGACGAGCAGGGAAAGTTGGTTTACGACAGCAATATACGAATCCTAAATGATTTTACCATTTGGTTTATGAAAAAAATAGGATTCGAATGGAACGAAACAGAGGAAGAGTATATTCGTGGGTATATAGAATATTTTCGTAAAATTGGTTATTTGAAGGTGTAGTGGAGGTTGAAAATGAAGAATAAACCATATGCCCTATATGAGGTGTCAAAGATACATGATTTAAAGGAGCTTGTATGGAAAAAAGTAAACGAAATGCCGGATAAGACAGCCTTTACTTATTCGAAAATAAAAGGGAAGACAGTGGAAAAAACTTATCGGGAGTTTTTGGACGAAATGAATGGATTTGGAACGTGGTTGTTTATGCAGAAGCTTCAAAATAGCCATATTGCGATTATTGGTGAAAATTCTTATGAGTGGCTTCTTGTTTATTTTGCAATTGTAAATGGTGGTAATGTGGCAGTTCCCATGGATAAGGAACTGCCGAAAGAAGAAATACAGCAATTATTACATAAAGCGGACGTAAGTGCTGTATTTTGTTCTGATAAATATAGTGATTTGTTAGAGGGCATAGAAGGAATAGCAATTTATTATATGTCAGATATTTCCGAGTATATCTGTGAAGGAAACCGATTACTCACAGAAGGCAGGACGGCATATATGGATTACACAATACAGGATGAGAAACCTTGCTGTATATTTTTTACGTCAGGTACTTCGGGAAAGAGTAAAGGAGTAGTTTTAAGCCATGAAAATATGGCAGAAGATATTTATGGCAGTTGCAGCCTATTTTCATTAGAAGGAAATACAATTGCAGTACTCCCGTTTCATCATGCATTTGGGTTGGTGGTAAGCATTATGATGGCATTTCACTACGGACATACAATTTATATTAACAAAAGCCTGAAAACGATTCGAAATGATTTGGCTATAGCAAAACCACAGACGATGTTTTTAGTACCTCTTTTTGTAGAAACCTTTCATAAACAGATATGGGAGAGTGCTAAAAAACAAAACAGAGAGAAAATGCTGAAATGCATGATAATCATAAGCGATTTTCTGTTAAAACTCGGTGTTGATATTCGAAAAAAGTGTTTTGCAAGTGTGCGGGAAGTCTTTGGCGGAGAATTAGAATATATTATCAGTGGCGGTGCTGGAATCGCAACGGAATACATAAAGCAGTTTCGTAGCTTCGGCATAGAAATTCTGAACGGATACGGTACAACAGAGTGTTCTCCATGTGCAGCAGTGAATAGAAACTATTACCATAAAGACGGCACAGTCGGACTTTTGCTTCCCGGTACAGAGGTAAAAATTGCAGAAGACGGAGAAGTACTGATATCCGGTAAGCATGTGATGATAGGATATTATAAAGATTTGCAGGCAACACAAGAGGTGTTGTGTGATGGGTGGTACAAAACCGGAGATTTAGGTTATTTAGATGAAGATGGATTTTTAACACTTACCGGGCGTAAGAAGAACCTGATTATATTAAGCAATGGAGAAAATATTTCACCGGAAGAACTGGAACAGGAAATCTTAAAGGAACGTGGAGTAAGTGAAGTACTTGTTTATGAGAAGGATAAGATGATTACTGCGGAAATTTTTCCAAAGGAAGAATATATGGATGATGAAATGTATTTTTCGCAACTGATTAAGAAAGTAAATCAGGGAAAACCGCTATACAAAAGAATTGGACGATTTTCACTGAGAAACACGGAATTTGAAAAAAATTCAAGCAAGAAAATCGTAAGATACAAGGTGGATAGAAGTTCGAATCCCCTGATTTGAGTTTTGTTAAAACGGGAGATGGAGAGAAATAATAAGTAAAGATAGGAGAGAAGGAATATGTTTGAAAAGGTTGTAAGTATTTTATTGGAATTTGTGGAGACAGATATGGAGAAACTTTCGGAAGAGTCTGCTCTGATAGCGGACTTGGGATTGAATTCACTGGATGTTATGAATCTGATAGTGGCTTTTGAGGAGGAGTTTGATATTGATATTCCTGACAGAATGGTGAAGGAATTTGGGACGATTGGTGATGTTGTAAGGTATTTGGAGGAAATGGAACAATTTCGTGTGAAATAAAGGTGAAACTTCATGAAAAAGTAGAGCTATAGTGTATGATTTAGGGCATCTTCTGCAGAAGATGCCCTAAGTAGTATTATCAAATATATTGGGTAACATCCAATAGCCGCATTATGCCGTCGGTGCAAACTGGCTATTATAAAGATTCGCATAGAACCCATTCTTTGCAAGCAGTTCATCATGGCTACCCTGCTCTATAATATCCCCATCCTTCATAACCAGAATCACATTTGCTTCCTTAATGGTAGAAAGTCTGTGTGCCACAATAAAACTTGTGCGTCCCTTCATCATTTCTTCAAATGCTTTCTGGATTCTGATTTCCGTACGTGTATCAATGGAAGAAGTTGCCTCATCCAAAATCAGCATAGGAGGTAAGGTAAGCATAACACGGGAAATACATAGAAGCTGTTTCTGTCCCTGTGATAAGTTTCCGCCATCCTCGGATATTATGGTATCATAGCCGTCCGGCATACGTTTGATAAAGCTGTGTGCGTGGGAAGCTTTTGCGGCAGCAATGATTTCTTCTTCCGTAGCATCCGGTTTTCCATAACAGATATTTTCCCGTATTGTACCGGATTTCAACCAGGTTTCCTGTAAAACCATACCATAGTTGGTTCTGAGACTGTCTCTTGTCATTTCCGTAATCGGAACATTGTCTACGCTGATGGTTCCTTTTTTAACATCATAGAAACGCATCAAAAGGTTAATTAACGTACTTTTTCCGCAACCCGTAGGTCCTACAATGGCAATACGCTGTCCCGGATTTACATGGAGATTTAAATCGGTAATCAGTTTTTGCTCCGGTGTATAGGAGAAAGCAACATGCTTTAAATCTACCGTTCCTTTCGCATCTGTAAGTACATGAGCATTCGGGGCATCCGGAATTTGCGGCTGCTCTGCAATCAATTCAAAAACACGTTCAGCACAGGCAAAGGCATTCTGCAATTCCGTAACAACACCTGAAATTTCATTA
Source organism: Lachnospiraceae bacterium (assembly GCA_017437065.1). GTDB lineage: Bacteria > Bacillota > Clostridia > Lachnospirales > Lachnospiraceae > RGIG3002. The sequence goes on along the minus strand of JAFSBX010000074.1, from coordinate 5,113 downwards.
AAAGGCTTGGTGTACTGGTTGGCATAGCTTAAAAAGCAGGAAAGCTGTCCGATACTTAAATTACCTCGGATTGCCAAAAGAGCACCGACAATGGCAACAGCAGCGTAAACCAGTCCGTTTACAAATCGTGTGGAAGGATTGGTAATGGAAGAGAAAAAGATTGCTTTTACGCTACAATCCTGCAATTCTTTATTAATGGTATCAAAACGTTCCTGAGCTCTTTTCTCGTAACCAAATGCCTGAATTACTTTTTCATTTCCCACCATTTCATTTGTCAGGGAAGTAAGTCTGCCGCGTGTTTCCGACTGTTTATGGAACATGGAAAAAGTACGCTTGGCAATTAAACTTGCCACAAACAGAGAAATCGGGGTCAACACAACAACGACAAGGGCAAGCGGAATATTTACCGAAAGCATAAATAATAATGTGGCAAGTATCGTAACAATGCCACTGAAAAGCTGTGTAAATCCCATCAAAAGACCATCTGAAAACTGGTCAACATCAGATACAATACGGCTTAAAATATCCCCGTGCTGTTTGGAGTCAATGTACTTTAAAGGAAGCTCATGGAGATGGTTAAAAGCACGGATACGAATTTCTTTCACGACTTTGTAGGTAATATGATTGTTGCACAAGTTCATCAGCCATTGAGCAAAAGCCGTGATAAGAATAATGATTGCCATTTTTTGAAGCAGTGGAAGTAGTTTTGCAAAATCTACTTTCCCCGGTTCGACGATATAATCAATGGCATCACCGGTAAGTACCGGAATATATAAAGTCAGTATGACTGTTAAAACAGCAAGGAGAAAAGAAAGTACCACAAAAAACATGTGTGGTTGAATCAGTTTCAAAATTTGCTTTATGGTAGATTTTTTTACAAAGTTGTTTTTTGATTTCATGCGGTTTCTACCTCCTCTTTTGATAATTGGGACAGACAAATTTCGCGGTAAACGTCACAGGAAGAAAGTAATTCTTTATGGGTTCCGCAGCCTGCCAGCTGACCATCGTCCAAAACAAGTATCTTATCGGCATCTTTAATCGTAGTGGCACGCTGTGATACAAGGAAAACAGTACAGTTTTCAGTGTTTTGACGAATGGCTTTCCGAAGTGCCGCATCGGTAGCAAAGTCAAGTGCAGAAGCACTATCGTCCAAAATTAAAAATTCAGGATTGGCAACCAATGCTCTGGCAATAGTAAGGCGTTGTTTCTGTCCGCCGGAGAGATTAGAGCCGCCTTGTTCAACAAAAGAATCCAGACCGTCTTTTTTCTTTTGAACAAAGTCAAGTGCCTGCGCTGTTTCTAAAGCTTTCATAATTTCTTCGTCAGTAGCATCTTCTTTACCGAAACGGATATTTTCCCGTATGGTGCCTTTGAATAAAACGGCACGCTGAGGAACGATACCGAATTTCTGACGTAAATCTGTTAAGGAAAATTCTTTTACATTTCTGCCGTTAATGAGAACTTTGCCGGTTTGCACATCATAGAAACGGGGAAGGAGATTCACCAAAGTAGATTTACCGGAACCTGTACCGCCGATAATACCGATAGTTTCGCCCTTTTTAACGGAAAATTCAATGTTTTCCAAAGAGTATTCCTTAGAACCGCCATACGCAAAGGAAACCTGATGGAATGCAACCGCTTCGTCAGTGTCAGCCGCAGCCATATTTTTGGAGGATGACATTTGGAAAGAAGTGTTACCGTCTTTTGCCATGTCTTTTACGCTAGGCTCTAAATCAAATACTTCATTGATACGATTCGCACATGCAAGAGATTTCGTAATGTTAATAATTAAGTTGGCAAGCTTAATTAATTCCACCAAAATCTGGGACATATAGTTTACCAAAGCAATTACCGCACCCTGTGTAATAATGCCGTTATCTACCTGTAAAGCCCCAATCCATACAATCGCAATCAAAGCAGCATTTACAATAATATATGTAACCGGATTTAAAAAGGCGGAAATTCTTCCGACAAAAACCTGAAGTCCCATCAGAGTGGAATTTGTCTCTTCAAACGTTTCTTTTTCATGTTCCTGTCTGCATACGGAACGAATGACACGAACCCCGGTTAAATTTTCACGAGTAACAAGGAGAACCTTATCAAGTTGTTTCTGTACCTTTTTATAAAGTGGAATGCTGGCTGCCGTAATGCCGAAAACCACAACGGCAAGAAGCGGAATTGCAACCACAAATACAAGTGCTGCTTTTACGTTGATGGTAAAAGCCATAACCATGGCACCGAATACAATAAATGGTGAACGTAAGAACAGGCGCAGTACCAGATTGACACCGGACTGCATCTGGTTAATGTCGTTGGTCATTCGTGTAATTAAAGTGGAAGTTCCTGTTTTATCAATTTCCTCGTAGGATAAGGAATTAATGTGTGCAAATAGGTCGCTGCGCAGAGCCGTACCGAAGCCAACGGCGGCTTTTGCAGAAAAATATTGGGCAGTCAGGGAACAGACAAGTCCAATAATTCCCAGCAAAATAAGCAGTCCACCCATTTTTGCGATGTAGCCGAAATCTTTATTGATAATACCTATATCCACGATATTTGCCACAACAAGCGGAACGAACAGTTCAAAGCTTGCCTCCAGCATTTTAAACAGAGGGGCAATGATACTTTCTTTTCTGTAAGCTTTTAAGTAACGTAATAATTTTTTCATAAGACACCTTTCTGTAATGTTGTGTAATAAGAACGGCAAAATATCTTATAATTAGGAAAGTTAGGATTATTATGCCGTCAGGTTTCAGTATAATACTTTTGAAAATAGGTTGCAATAAGGAGAAAAAGTGAATATAGTAGAGGAAACTATATAATTTGAATGCTGGGTATATAGAAGAGTTTGGATATCCAAAGGAAGAATATGATGCTTACCTTTCGACATATTTCACGGAAACAGTGGAAGACGCCGGGTATGTAAATCCTTATCAAGAACTTTTGGAAGTCATTAATTATTGGGCAGATGACGGAAAGGGGAATTTGGATAAAAGTTATTTCGATGCAATTGTAAAAGCCTATGGAAATAGAATTTTTCAAAGAAGGGATGGTAGCTGTTTGGGTAGATGTGCAGAAGAGAGCAGGCGAATTTAAAGATGTTGCAGATGCAGACATAATGAAATATTTTATGGAGCGTTTTGGAGTCAGCACAAATTATATAGTGATTTTTGCTTTTGTATGTGCAAGAAGGATACCTATGGAACAGCTATGAATGAATATACGGAAGCGATTGAAATATTAAAGAAGCATATGACAGAGGAAGTATTTTTAAAGCTGGTCCAGATGAGTGGAGAATAAGGAAATACAGCCAAGGTAGTCTGCAGAAAGAATGATTGTAAGAGAACCATGACATTGTATAAATAGGCGTTTCGGAGGTTAGTCCAAATATATCTTTTTAATCAGTTACGGTAAAATTGGTGGAGAAAGGCACCGGAAAAACTGAATATGAAACCAAGAGCGGGTATGGACTACACCATCTTAAGCTTAGACTTCAATAAGAAGTTAGTTTGGGATAGTGTATTTTTTTACCCTTCCGATGCGTGGCTGCATCGGAGTAAGTAGTGACGGCATTTCCTTAAGTTTGGTCACTTGTAGGGGAAATTTATGAGACTGGAGTCTGTAGTGGCGCAGATGAAGAGGGAAACAGAAAAGAGACAAAAGAGGGGATATAGTTTATGTTCTGTAATTCATCGGGGGACATATATCTTTTGGAGGCTATATCCTTCTCTTTTTGTAGAAGTTTTGGTTGGCAAGGTTTTGGTCTGAGTTTTCATAATTCAAATTTAGAAAGTTAAACTTTGAATGGAAGTATTTTGGATAATGTGATATACTACGTAACAGTGATTGGTATTAGTATTCAAAGGAAGGTACAGAAAAATGACAATCTCATATAATGGCTTATGGAAAATATTAATTGATAAAAATTTGCAGAGAAAAGATTTGAAAGAAACTCTAAAAATTAGTTCATCTACTTTTGCAAAAATGGGTAGAGGTGAACCTGTTTCTATGGATGTATTGATGAGATTATGTGAATATTTGAATTGTAATATTGGAGATATAGTTAGCTTTGTTAAAGATAATGAGGCATAATTGGCAAAACAAAAAAATAATGCAATCGGGGAAACAGTGTTTCCCTAATTCCCAAAATGCTGGAGGTATCTTATGCAGAATGAATTTTTTGAAAAAGTGGGACAGATATTAGAACAGGCTCGTTCTAATGCAAAAACTGCGGTAAATCTTTCAATGGTATATGCTTATTATGAAATAGGAAAAAATATTATTGAAGAAGAGCAAAATGGAAAAGAAAGAGCTGATTATGGAAAATATATATTAAAGGGCTTATCAGAGTATCTGACAGAAAATTATGGAAAAGGATTTTCGGTTGATAATTTGAAATTGATGCGTAGATTTTATAATGTGTACTCAAAAGACATGATTGGGGAAATAGTGTTTCCCCAATTTAAAAATTTGCCGGCAACAGAAACTGGAAGAAAGTTTTTCTTAAGTTGGTCACATTATATCAAGTTGATGAGAATTGAAAATTTGGATGAAAGACATTTTTACGAAATAGAGGCTGCTAGGAATGACTGGAGCCTTACAGAGTTTAAAAGACAGTTTGATACATCTTTGTATGAAAGGCTTGCGTTAAGCCGTGATACAGAAGGCGTAAAAAAGTTGTCTACGCATGGACAGGTTATAGAAGAACCGTCTGATTTGATAAAAGATCCATATGTGCTTGAATTTTTAGGATTACCGGAGTTGGTGCAGTACTCGGAAACTGAGTTGGAAAAGCATATTATTGATAATTTGCAACAATTTCTTCTTGAATTGGGCAAAGGCTTTACATTTGTGGGAAGACAGGTTCGCTTAACATTTGATGAGGAACATTTTAGATGTGACCTTGTATTTTATAATCGTCTATTGAAATGCTTTGTATTGTTTGACTTGAAAATAGGCGAACTAAAACACCAAGACATCGGTTATCCAAACTTTTTCAAAATCCAAACTTATTATAACACTGTGGCTTAAAAAGCACACTCTGATTATAAAAAGTTTGGATTTTATTTTGTGCCCATTCTGGTTTAAAATCCGCAAAAAGCAGTTAACGTATTGG
>JAFSBX010000073.1 GCA_017437065.1 Lachnospiraceae bacterium | reverse complement strand
TTTCCTTGGTTTCTCAATTATTTCTAAAAATTTGCTGAAAGCATTGGCAGATTTGCCAAAACGAAATTCATAGATAACAATTAGAAAGCGAACGCTTTCTGATATTGTCAGTATATCACTGTCATTTTGCTCCTGCAAGAGATTTTTCCTATTTCCGATATATTTCACTAACTTCTTACATAAAAAATCCTGTGTTCGATTCATTACATCGACACACAGAATTTTTCAGATAAAACTTAAACCTCTATTCGAAATGAAAACTGTCCCCTTCCTGTACAATCAGAATCATTGTCTTTCCTGTATTTAATACAATCTCATTTCCGTCATCATCATAATATCTGGTTGCACCATAATCACTTTCTTTCACCCAGTTGATATGGAGAGCTTTTCCTTCAGTGAAAAACCATCCGTCTCGCGAATCATCAATACACTGATATGCCAAATATCCCTTTTCATCCCTGACTTCATAATAGGTATTTTGTATAATAACATTTTTAAATGCAAGCTGCTCATTATTTGCTGCATCAATATGCGGACCGTCTGTACCACCTGCAAGATTCTGATAACGATAATATAAACCATCTGATTCATTGTATTTAAAATAACTCTTTGTCATCGGATAACACTCTGACATATCAATCAGCCTGCCACTTACTGAGCCGGTATACTGATTTAACGTATTCGGATTGGAAGCACCAGTAAATTTGAAGTGATTCTCATCTGCCATACCTCTGTATTGTTTTGTATAATCATACTGCTCAATTGCCTGGTCAATTCCCTCTGCGGAAATATACGCATTATGTGGTGCACTTCTGTCAGAAGAACGGAAATAGACACCTTCTGCCGCCACTGTACCATTGATATTGTTTGTGTCTTCTCTGCTGATTACTTCATCAATATAAAACGGACCGCCGTAATGACAAAAAACAGAATCCCACTCAAATGACCAATAAATAAAATAATCTCTGGCACTTCGTACGTTTCCTATTTTTTGTAGATTCTCCCAGTCTCCAAACACACCCATAAGACGTGTCATATCACCTTCTACATTACATTCATACAAAATGTCTGCGTTACTTATGCCATAATGGGGTACTGCACTGATTTCATTGGGAATCATGACTGCGATAGGTCGTTTGTATTCCAACGAACTGCTCACCCACTCATTTGTCAGCTTACTGCGAACCATACCCGCTGCGGGTGGTTCTTCATCATCTGTCACATCAACCGTACTCTCTGCACCGGTTGCATCCTGTTCTATCGGTTCTGCGGTAATAGATTCGGATATAGAATTATTCCCTTTTTTATCTCCACAGCCTGATAACACGAGGGTAGAAGATACCGCTACCAGAAAGAGCACTTTCCACTTTTTCATTTTGTTTCATCCTCACTTTCGTATTACCAAATATAACGAATGTAAATTCAGCAATTCGTTATATCCGTATATTTCATCATAAATATACCCAAACTATTACAAATTATAGCATAATGTACGATACAAGTCATTAACTTTTGTAACTTTCTTGTCTTATTTTCGTCACATATTTGCAATATTTGGAATTAAGATGTATGATAATGCTATATAACTTATTATGACTGAATGGAGGACTTTTTATGAAATCAATCATTGTAACCGGCTGCAATGGTCAGTTGGGGCGTGCCATAAATAAACAGCTTGGTTCAAATAACGAATATTCTCTTGTAAATACGGATGTTGCAGAACTTGACATTACAAATATCGATGCGGTTATGAAGCTTGCCCGTGAAGTAAAACCTTACGCAATCGTTAACTGTGCAGCCCACACTGCCGTAGACGCCTGCGAAACGGACGTAGACAATGCTTATCGCATCAATGCTATCGGACCAAGAAACTTAAGTATCGCAGCTACCGAAACAGGTGCCAAAATGATTCAGGTTTCTACAGATTACGTATTCGATGGTTTTGGAGATACACCATTAACAGAATTTGATAAAACAAATCCACAGGGTGTATATGGTAAAACAAAACTTGCCGGAGAAGAATTTGTGAAAGATTTTGCAGAAAAATATTTTATTATCCGTACTGCATGGTTGTATGGGGAAGGAAAGAACTTCGTAAAGACAATGCTTCGTCTTGCCGAAGACCGTGACATGGTGACTGTTGTAGGCGACCAGTATGGAACACCTACCAGTGCTGCGGAACTTGCAAGAGCTATCTGTTATCTGCTTCCTACTGAAAATTACGGTTTGTTCCATGGTACATGCGAAGGAAGCTGTAACTGGGCTGAATTTGCAGAAGAAATCTTCCGTCTTGCAGGAAAAAACACACAGGTAAAACATATTACAACTGCTGAATTCGGTGCGGCAGCTCCTCGTCCGGCATATTCCGTACTTCAAAAATATATGTTTAACCTGACAACTGATTTCAAATTTGCAGACTGGCATGATGCAGTGGAAGCATATATGAAAACATTAATTTAATATGACTATTCATAATTTAATAAAAACAGCCGCCATTATTGCAAGTAATGACGACTGTTTTTGTTTTCCAATAACACTCTGTTATGATTCATCCAACGCTTTCATAGCTTTTTTAAACTGCACTCTGAACAGACAGACAGTAAATGTAACTGCCAATATGTCTGCTACCGGCTCCGCCAGATACACCGCCATCGTTTTATTTTCAAAAAACAGCGGCATAACATAAATAAGCGGAAGTAAAAGCACAAACTTTCTCACCACTGCTACCAGAACGGAAGACAACGCTTTCCCCAATGCCACAAACGTCATCTGACAGGCTATCTGCGCACCGAATATTCCCATACCTGCAGCATAAATACGAAGAGCCCATTTTCCAAATGTAACCATTGACGCATCCGGTGTAAACAGCTTGACGAACACCCCGGGAAACAGCATTACCAATCCCCATAAAACAAGTGAAAATATCAGACAGCAGGTCAGCAGCAGTTTAAATGTCTTCTGCACACGCTCTTTATTTCCTGCTCCGTAATTATAGCTTGTAATCGGCTGTGCTCCTTGTCCCAGTCCCTGCATGGGCATCATGGAAAACTGGATTACGCTTGTCAGAATTGTCATGGCACCTACCGCTAAATCCCCGCCATATTTTAATAATGACGAATTAAAGCATACCATAATTACGCTTTCACTGGATTGCATAATAAACGGAGCAAGTCCCAGTGCCATACATGGAAATACTACTTTCCCTGATAGTCCCATATTTTTCTTTCTAAGCCTTAAAACTGTCTTTTTTCCCATCAAAAAGGACAGCACCCAGACAGCAGAAACTGCCTGCGACAGAATGGTGGCAAGAGCTGCCCCCTGCACGCCCATATCTAACCCGTAAATAAAAATCGGGTCTAAAATGATATTACAGACTGCACCAATCAATACAGAAAGCATTCCTGTTTTGGCAAATCCCTGTGCAGTAATAAACGCATTCATACCTAATGTAAGCTGAACAAACACCGTACCGACCGCATACACATTCATATACGCATTAGCATAGGAAATCGTGTTTTCACTTGCACCAAACATCAACAACAGCTCTCTGTTCCAGAACAGCAATACTGCCGTAAGAATCGCTGAAATAACAAGCTGTAACGCAAAGCAGTTTCCCAACACCTTTTCTGCTTCTTCGTTTTCTCCTTTTCCCATAAAGATAGAGGCTCTCGGTGCACCGCCCATACTGATTAATGCCGCAAACGCTGACACAATCATAATTACCGGCATACATACTCCTACACCTGTCAGTGCCAATGCACCATTCTCCGGCATATGACCGATATAAATCCGGTCTACCATATTATATAAAAGATTAATTACCTGTGCCGTAATCGCAGGTACAGCCAGCTGTACTAATAACTTTCCAACTGGCTGTGTTCCTAAAAAATTGTTCTCTTTTTCCATAAATTAGATTAATGGATATTTATCCGTAAGTGCCTGTACAATCGCACGTGCTTCCGGAATCTTATCCTCTCCGCCCTTAATTACAAGAGCAATTGCTTCTGCAATCTTGTCCATATCTTCAGTATTCATTCCACGGCTTGTTACGGCTGGTGTACCGAGTCTGATACCACTTGTAACGAATGGAGACTGCGGATCGTTAGGGATTGTATTTTTATTACATGTGATATGTGCCTGATCAAGAAGTTTTTCTACTGCTTTTCCTGTCAGACCATATGTAGTTAAATCAACTAACATTAAGTGATTGTCTGTACCGTCAGAAACAATCTTGATGCCTCTTTCCTGTAAGCCTTTGCAAAGAGCCTGTGCATTGTCAACGATTCCTTTCTGGTAAGCTTTGAATTCATCACTTAAAGCTTCTTTAAAGCAAACTGCTTTTGCAGCGATAACGTGCATTAAAGGACCACCCTGAATTCCCGGGAAAATTGCTTTGTTGAAGTTGTATTTTTCTGCTGCTTCTTTATTTGCAAGAATCATACCGCCTCTTGGTCCTCTTAAAGTCTTATGAGTTGTTGTAGTAACAACATCTGCATGTGGGAATGGACTTGGATGAAGTCCTGCTGCCACAAGACCTGCGATATGAGCCATATCTACCATGAGAACTGCACCCACTTCATCAGCAACTTCTCTGAATTTCTTGAAATCAATTGTTCTGGCATAAGCAGAAGCACCTGCAATAATCATTTTCGGTTTGGATTCTACTGCAATTCTTCTTAATTCATCGTAATCAATGAAACCTTCATCATTTACACCATAAGGAACGATTTTGAAATATTTACCGGAAATATTTACCGGGCTTCCGTGTGTTAAATGTCCGCCGTGATCCAAATTCATACCCATAATTGTATCGCCGGGCATACATACTGCAAACTGTACTGCAAGGTTTGCCTGTGCTCCGGAATGTGGCTGTACGTTCGCATAATCACATCCGAAAACTTCTTTTGCTCTTTCAATTGCAAGATTTTCAACTACATCCACGCAGTCACATCCGCCGTAATATCTTTTTCCCGGATATCCTTCTGCATATTTATTTGTGAGCGGGCTGCCCATTGCTGCCATAACTGCTTTGCTTACCCAGTTTTCGGAAGCAATAAGTTCAATATGACTATTCTGTCTTTCCTGCTCTTCTACTATCGCACTTGCGATTTCAGGGTCAACATTTTTTACTTCATCTAAAGAATACATCTTTTCCTCCATTCTGCCGGACTCATGTCCGTTCGCCGGCACTTTCACTTTATCTTAATAATTAAAGTATTTGTAGCTGATTATAGCACAGCACTGTGGAAAAGCAAAGATTTTCTTAATGACTTTCTTACTTTTTTCTTAAATCGTGTTTTCTTTCGATTTGACCGATTGACTGTATAAAAAAAGGCTGTTAAAATAACGCTAGAAATTTTGAAGGATGCATTTTACATCTTTTCAAACAATAGGATTCAGAAGTGATTGATAGCAGAAAGGATATTATGAAACGTTCATACGAAATCATTGTAAATCCGGCTTCCAGATCCGGGAAAGGACTTCTCATATGGCAGGAAATTGAACCCCTGTTAAAAAAAGAGCATGTTACCTACCAACTACATTTTTCCCAAAAATCCGGTGACTGTAAAGAACTGGCCGGCAGGCTTTCCGAACAGTACAATGGAAAAATTTGTAACCTGATTGTTCTTGGTGGTGACGGTACTTTAAACGAAGTTCTTCAGGGTATTACGAATCCGGAAAGTTTTACGATAGGCTACCTTCCTACCGGTTCCAGCAATGATTTTGCAAGGGCAATGCATATTCCTTCCGTACCTAAAGAAGCACTTTCGCTAATATTAAACAGTAAATCACCGAAAGTTCTTGACATCGGCGTAGTTTCCTGTAATGATTTTACCCGAAGCTTTGCCGTAAGCTGTGGCATAGGATTTGATGCGGCGGTATGCAAGGAAGCTCTGCATTCTAAATCAAAGAAATTTCTGAACAAAATCGGACTTGGAAAATTAACCTATCTGACAATTGCTTTAAAGCAACTGATTACTGCCGGAAAGGTATCCTGTGAATTACATTTAGAGGATGGTAAGGTTGTCCGCCTGAAACGGGTTTTGTTTTTAGCAGCCATGGTGCATCCTTATGAAGGCGGTGGATTTATGTTCTGCCCCGGTGCAGACTGTACGGACGGTTATTTGGATGTCTGTGTTGCAGGTAATATTCCAAAATTAAAAGCACTGTTTATGCTCCCTTCTGCTTTTAAAGGCGAGCATTACAAATTCAAAGGTATTCATCGTTTTCTTGTAAAAGAAATGACCGTACGTTTAAGTGAGCCTCTCTGGATTCATACGGACGGTGAAGTCAGTCATAAATCAGATACGTTACATGTTCACTGTGAAACGAAGAAGATGTCGGTTTTCGTACCGGAAACCACATTATAAAAAGGGGATTTATTATGAAAAAAATTTATCAAAACTATAAACATGCCATTCCGTTAATTATTTATGGCATCATTTATTTATCCTGGTTTGCTCATTTAGAAAAAACCGTAACAACGGATTATCAGGTCATTCACACATTTGTTGATGATTACATTCCGTTTTGCGAACTGTTCGTAGTTCCTTATTTCCTTTGGTTTGCCTATGTAGCAGTTACCGTAATGTTCTTTTTCTTTAAAAATAAAGACGATTATTATAAAACCTGTGCTTTTCTTTTTACAGGTATGACAATATTTTTAATTATCTCTACATTATTTCCAAACGGACATCATTTACGTCTTACCGAAATGCCAAGAGATAATGTATTTACCCGCATGGTAAGCGGACTTTGGGCAACAGATACTGCAACAAACCTTTGGCCGAGTATCCATGTATATAACTCTTTAGGTGCACATTTTGCCATTACAAAAAGCAGTTATTTTGAAAACAAAAAAGGAATCCGCATCGCTTCTCTCGTATTGTGTGTTTCCATTATTTTATCAACGATGTTGATTAAACAGCATTCTGTCTTTGATGTAATTACTGCATTTATTATGGCATTTATTATGTATCTGGTAGTTTATCACTATGATGTGCTGGTTGCTGTGCGCAGACGTCGTGCGGCTGGGAAATCAAAGCCTCAGATCGGATAGTATACTGACCACTTGTAAGAAAAAAGAAATGGGCAGCTCCAATCACGAGCTGTCCCATTTCTTTTTTAAGTCCGTTCTACTATTTTGTTCCACACTTCTTCAAACAGACCACGTACCCACTTATACTGGTCGTCTGTCTCATACTGTCTGAAAGTCACTTCAAACATCATAATCAGATAAAGGTACAATACAGGGTTGTCCTTCCAGTTTTTCCATGAGAAAGTATTCTCCGCTGCAAATCTCTCTGCTGTTATCATAGTAAAAAACCTCTGCCACTCCGACCGCCTGTTTTTCTTTTACAAGCTGCATTGCCTTTACTTCCGTCTGCATCATTTCTACCTCACAGGACATCAGACGCACTGCCTTATCCGGCGAAATTTTTAAAATTATCGTTTTTCCGTCGGACAATGCTATTTCATATGCTGCATTACAGAATCCTTCCGGCAGCTCTTTACAGGTAACTATTGTTTTTGTTCCGTGAAATGCTTTTTGAATAATATTGTTCAGAGTTTCACGATTCTGTAAGTTTTTTGTTATATTTCCCATGTATGTCTTCTCCTCGTAAGTTCATTGTGTATTACACTAATTTATTTCGTACCTCCATAAGTATGCATCCCGGTATTAATCCTTCCAAATGAACTTGTAATTAATAGATTCTCCCCCATCTACAAGGATATTTTGTCCCGTACAGAAAGTATTAACAACCGTTAAAAAATATGCCCACTGGGCAATTTCCTCAGGTGTTGCCCATTTCTTTAAAGGTGTTTCGTCCATAATCTGCTGCCACAGCTTCGCATCATTAATCACACACTCGTTAAGTTCTGTCAATACACCTCCCGGATCCAGACTATTACAAGTTGCCCCAAATTCCGCCACCCGAATCGCCACATTTTTTGTATATGCCAGAACACCACCCTTACTTGCACAATATTCCGGAAATTCTGACCCGGTATGTCCACTGGCAGAACCAATATTTAAAATAGACTTAATTTCACTTTGAATACCATATTTTTCCGTAATATGAATCAAGGCCTTTAAATTAATATCAATATCATCCTCGTTCTGCGTTCCGGCATTATTAATAAGGATATGGATTCCCTTTATGTCCGGCAGCTTGTCGCAATCGCGAACATCGCAAATATAATGAGTATAATTTTCATGAACAATCCCCGCCTGCTGTCTGTCAATTCCGATAACTATATGCTTTTCTTTTAGAAAAAGTTCTGCAATTGCCTTTCCAATGCCCTGTGTTGTTCCGGTAATTAAAACATTCATACTATTTTGTACCTTTCTCTATATATTCCAAATACTCTTTTCCAACGGAATTTGTTCTCCATTTCGTTACAATACGATATCCCATCGGTGAAAAAATGATTTCCATAATCAGCTCTGCTACTGCTCCTGTCAATGCACAGGTAGCACATTGTAATACCGTCCAATGAAACCCATCCCAAAATACAGGCGCAAATCCTACAAAAACGATTACTGAAAAGATAAAGTTATCTAAAAACTGACCCACAAAGGTGGAAATATAGGTCTGAACACGATATACAAATTTATCTTCATAATTTTTGCCAAGTACTTTTCCGATAGTCCAGTTCAACATATTGTTTATCACTGCAGAAGATAAAAAGGCTACCGTACTTCCAAGCAGAATAAACCATGTACCGCCAAAAATGCTGTTAAATGCAGTATAATCATTGGCATTTGATGGGATGATACTTACTACAAAAAATATGAAACAGGTAAGCAGATTAATGGCGGCTGCCAGTATTGAAATCTTATTTGACGCCTTTGGTCCAAAATGCTTGGTAATGATATCCATACACATAAATGACAGCCATGAGATTAAAATTCCTCCATCCAACGCAATCCAATCAAGCTGTATCAATGTTTTATTTGCAAGTAAGTTCATACAAATAACACTTACAACAAACAATGTTACCACCATAACCGGAATGGATCTTAACAATATTTCTGTTTCTCTTTTTTCTCGAATGAACCATACTTTTATTTTTTCCATGTTACCACCCTATCTGTCCAAATAATGCAACAATTCTTTACTGCCCGTATCATGTTCCCTCACTCTTTTCTCTGTAGAACCGATTTTTCCAACCAGCGTATCATTTATAAACCATTAACGCCAAACAGTCAATACCCTTTATAACATAATGGGTATTGACTATTGCTGACTTTACTTTAATTCTATATTTTTTACTTTTATACATCTTTTACAGGATGTAATTCAATATAACCTCTTGTTCCGATTGGTTCGAGCTGAATACGGGGATTTTCATCATCCCAGCAATAACCAATTGACTTAGGATCATATTTTTTAATTGCATCCCACAACTGCTGTATTGCCTCACCAAACTCAGCTTCCTCAAAAGTTTCTCCCTGAAACATGATATACTTACACTTTGGTAATTCTATCACATCAAATCCCTCCGGAATTTCTCCCGAATAGTCCATGAAACCTTCAACTCCCTGTACATATTCCGAAGTATTTGGTGCAATGTACTTTTGTGGCAGCCATAAACATACAGGTTCTCCACCAATTGACTTAATACTGGTTAACAGTCCCCAGACATCACATCCGACTTCTTCACAGTATTTCCAATAATCTTTTGCTTTCTTACCTCGCTTAATAATAACCTTTCGTTCAGGTTTTTCAATCACTTGTATAAAGACACTTTTTACTTCTTTCACAGTTATCTCCCTCCGCATTTTAGAATATTTTATTCCATAAGGCTTAAATAGATAAATTGGTGTCGGACAAACCGAATACTCATAAGGATTGCAGCCAAACTCCCGATAAAATGCTCTTTGATAGCCGTCTGCACTTTCAAAACCGGCATCAAAAGCAACATCAACTATCTTAATCTTTTCATCCCGAAGTCTTAATGCCGATTTTGACAAACGTAATCGTCGGATATATACCGCCGGCGTCATATTTAAAGATTGAACAAACAACCGATAGGAATACCACGGAGAATACATTGATACCCGGGCTAAATCTGTCATGGTAATATCCTTAT
Organism: Lachnospiraceae bacterium; assembly: GCA_017437065.1. Taxonomy (GTDB): domain Bacteria; phylum Bacillota; class Clostridia; order Lachnospirales; family Lachnospiraceae; genus RGIG3002. The sequence goes on along the minus strand of JAFSBX010000073.1, from coordinate 3,424 downwards.
CAAGGTTCATTTGTATATAATCCTGCATCCTTTGTACAGCTTCAATATGTTCTTCCACTTCATTCACCACCTTATGCAAAAAGAATACAACTTTTATGAAAAATGTTCTCGACTTTATTTGCTGAATTTTGTTTTGTTCGCACCTTTAATTTCTTCTGTTTCTAAACCTGATGATGTTAATAATACCCGCATATCTTCACCTCATTTTAAATAATCTTTCTACCAACAAAAAAGTTTCTTCTATTGTTCTTTCATCCTCTCTTATAATTACATTAAAACCGGAATTCAGAAAATGATTATATATTTCTTTTGAATTAACGCGCTTTAGACATTTTCTAAAATTTTCCATTGCCTCGTCAGGGTTTTCTTCATTCAATAGTAATTGATACAAAAACTGTTTCTCTTTATCTGGTCGTTCAAAAAACCTATTAACAGATATTTCCGGCTCTGCCAACATAATTAAAACATGGTCTTTATCTGATATCTCTGCTAATACTTCTGTTGGAATATTTGTATCCACAAATATCATTTTATCTTGTTTCGATAACTCTTCAAGAATTTGTAATTCTAAAATAGTGCATTCTTTCGTAGTTTCTTTAATCCATGCTTCATATTCATCTGGAGTTCTTCTGATAAAATCTCTCCAATCTTTCAAATCTCTTGTATACGTCAAACCTGGAAATTCATAGCTATCTAAATCTGAAATTCGTACATCATGATAGTTTTCTTCACATGCTATTCCATTATATTTTTCAGCCAGCATTTTTACCATAGTTGATTTACCTGCATATGCAGTTCCATTAATAAAATATATATTGCTAAATTTCATATTTTTCTCCGTCAAATTCAAAGTTTTTTTGCATCATTTTCTCCGTATTACTGAAATTTTACGGCTCTCTGACTATTCAAATAACATGTCATCAAAATTTTGCAACATCCACTCAGTCATTTTCTTATTTGTTTCGTAAAGTTCCCTGTACTTCTCTTGTTCAGAAAACCACGCTGTTGATATAAGCTGATTTGTAATAACAACATATGGAATTGCTTTCCACTCGTTATCTGAAAGTTTTACAACTTCATCATATCCATACAATATATTTTTATATATCATAATCCATTGATTCAACTTATCTGTGTTATCAGCCTCAAAACTTTCAGATAATATTGCTGTAGCTGCATAGCATGGGTCAAAAATTCTAATATTTCTTTCAGTAAGGTCAAAATCAAGAACACCCCAATTGCCGCCACATAGAATAATATTCCCTGGATTCGGGTCGCGATGAATAATTTGTTGTGGTAATGATTCATATATCTCCCCAAATTCCTTTTCGTACATTTCTACGAAACTCTTAGGCATATCCACTTTTCCTACCAAAGCTGGGATAGCCCATTCTTTTGCACTTTTAAATATATTAGCTTGATTTGTAATTACATCTACCTTGGAAAGTGCTACACTCAACTGACCTACGATTTCACCAATAAATCTTGCCTTTGGCATATAATCCTCAAAATACATCGTACTTGCCTTTAATTGTTTGCCTTCCAATCGCCTGGTAACATAAAAATACAATTCCTCGCTTGCAGCCACGAACTTACCTTCTACTGTTTTTATAGGTGTAGCAGTTGATAAACCTATACTTTCAATTGCCTGTGATAATGAAATATGTTTCTCTATATTCCCTAGATTAGGCGAAAATTTGATAATATAATTGTCTCCTACATAACATGCTGACTCACTTATATTACCTGTTTCAGCATATACAACATCAGTCAGCTTTTCATTCTCTAATCCCCAATTCTGTAAAACTTCTTTTAATTTTTTGTGTGATACCATTATGTGTTCCTCCTTGAATAGATTAATTCTATACGGTTTCTTTTTCTTGCTCATATTAAGGAATTCTGTCGGCGTATATCCGAATTCGCGAATAAAGGCTTTATAAAATCCTGCCTGTGTTTCAAATCCATAATTCAATGCTACAATTACCATTTTCTCTCCACAATGCATGTCGTACAGTGCATTAAGCAACCTTCTCCTTGTTATGTATTGCATAACAGGCAAACCAACTGCACTTTGAAACAGCCGATAGTAGTGAAACATTGAAAATCCTGCCATCTCACTTAATTCCTTCGCCGTGATATCGGTTTTTAGATTATCCTCAATATAATCAATGGATTTTTGAATAATCGCCAGATTCATTCAAACACCTTCTTTCAATTGTTTTGTAGCTACACATATAAGATATCACATGAATTATACTAAATCTTTTCCTGTCTTGCTATAATCACACAAAAAGGACAGCACATTTTGCTATCCTTTCTTTAATACTAACAGTATGTAAACTTCCAATCTTCTGTTCTATTCATTCCAATAATCTCTTGTTTCCTGTGGTGTGGCATCAACTCCAAACAACTGCCACATAAAATCCTCTTTCTCATGATAAAGATTAATTATTCGAATATATTTCTCTTCAATTCTATAAAACACATAGTTTTTAGACACAAATATGTACCGATAATCTGACACTATATCAAACATTTTCGATACTTCAGGACCTTTTTCTTCATAGTCACATAATCCTCTTATTGCATCTGTTATGCTCTTTACTATTTTTTTAGCGCTATCCGAACCGTATTCTTGCGATATTGCCATCTTTAATGCACGTAATTTATCCGCTGCATCAGGAGTATATTTTATCTTTTTCAATCAATTACCCCCAATTCCTGCTCTAAATCATCTGCATCTATCCATCCTTCTGCATCAGCACGTTCCTCTGCTCGTTTCAAATCAAGCATAAGCATAGCGATTACCTGTTCCTTCAATGCATCCTTACTATTTTTAGTCACTATAAAGGGAAGTCCTTCGACATTTAAAGACTGTTGAATGAAGATATTAAATGCATCCGTCAATGTCATTCCTGTTTTTGCATAAATATCCTCAACTGCCCTTTTGATTTCTGAATTTATTCTTACTTGAAAGGTTGAATCCTTTGGTGCAATAGCAACATTCAAATTTGTATCCATAAAACATACCTCCTCACTTTTTCTATATCATAGCATTCCTTTTCTTGCGTGTCAATACATTGTCATTACATCCAAATCTATGATATATACTTTCTATGCGACAACTTCACATTGTTTTGATTTACCATAGCATATCTGAGTGTGGTGTCTATCTGCTCATGTCCGAGTATTTTCTGAACTTGCTCTATTGGCATACCTTTCTCAATCGCTCTTGTTGCCATAGTGTTATTCGTAACTTTACCCACTCCTAATTACCCGAAATTTTTTCAAATTAAAAGAAGGTGCAGCATAATTCATTCTGATGAATAATACTTCAGATTGTTTTATCCTGTACCTTCTGTTATCATATCAAAGTTACTGTCAACAAAAGAAGCAGGAACCTCCCCGACCAAAGTTTGGTTTC
>JAFSBX010000072.1 GCA_017437065.1 Lachnospiraceae bacterium | reverse complement strand
GAAACCATAGAACGAATCTTTGGAACTGCAAAAGAAAACCATGGATTCCGCTATACACAAATGTTTGGAAAAGCTCGAATGGAAATGAAAGTCGGGCTTACCTTTGCTTGCATGAATCTGAAAAAGTTGGCAAAGATTAAAGCAAAATGGGGGCTTCTGGAGGCTGGAAAATCGTTCAAACTTTCCATTTTGGACGCAATTCGATTATTAACAGAAAAATGGCTCTGGTGCATACGCACCAGAGCAGCTTTGTCTACAGTCTGAGATGACAGGTTTTCCTGTCATCTTTTTTTTGAATTTTCCATTTCTTCTTTCATCTTTACATATTTTTCATTTTCACCGGTCTGTAAAATATCCAAATCAGCAATCGTATGTTTTTGTTTTACCTGTCCGTACAACCAGATGTAAATCCAACATAAAATAGGGAGAAAAACAGTGGCTAAGAGACATGCTTGAAATAATTCTCCGGATTTTGTAGAATCCATCAGTGCAACCACAAAAGCTGCAATATAAGAAATAACAATAAGTGCTAAGCAGACAATGGCTGCAATTTGTTTTGGAGTTTTCTTTTTCATTAGAATAGTTCCTTTCGTTTTGAGTTTAGTAAATATTGTTCTAGACAGTTTAACACAATCTGTCGTAATCGGCTACCAATTCTCGCTAAGAAGCTAAAAAAACGTTCAATAAAAAGCTGTAAAAATGCGATGAAACATGTCAAAAAGCATATCAAAAAAATGCAAATTATGGTATGGTAGAAGTAGGTATTTTTTATCGGGAAATGTATAAAAAGTAGAGAGGAAGGGATGCTATGTACAACATTTGTTTAGATGGAGATTGGAAGTTAAAAATCCTTGGAGAAAATGTATACGGAATTGGTAATGAAGAAATACCGGCAAAGGTACCGGGAAGTGTATACGGGACACTGATGGAGGAGAAGCTGATTCCGGATGTGTATTACAGAGACAATGAATTAAAAGCGACAAAGCTGATGGATAACGACTTTGAATACAGCAGAACTTTTCGACTGGAAGAAAAAGATTTGGAAAGTGATGTATTGCTTTTGCGTTTTGATGGTATTGATACACTTGCCGATATTTATATGAATGAAACCTTTGTCGGAGTTACTTATAACATGCACCGAATCTGGGAATTTGATATAGCAGAGTTGGCAAAACCGGGGGAGAACAGTTTACGGATTGTGTTACACTCACCTACACGCTATATTAAAGAAGAAAATGAGAAAATTTATACCGGTGGTTCGCCGGAATGTATGGAAGGATTTCCACATATCAGAAAAGCACATTGCATGTTCGGATGGGATTGGGGACCGAGACTTCCTGATGCAGGAATTTTCAGAAGTGTTCAGATCATTGCCGGGGATATTGCAAGAATTGAACAGGTTTATATTACGCAATATCATGAAGAAAATAAAGTAACGTTGGATTTTGATACAACCATAGAATTGTTTGGAGAAGAAGATACAACAAAGTTGGAAATCAAAGTGTACTCTCCGGATGGAAAAGCTTATGAGCAGGATGAAAAGGAGCAGGTTGTGATTTCTGAGCCGAAACTTTGGTGGCCTAACGGTTATGGAGAGCAACCTTTATATAAAGTCGAAGTACTTTTGAAAGCTGAGAATGGTGAAGTACTGGACAGTTGGGTAAAGAGAATCGGACTTAGAACGGTAACGATGAATACCGAAGAAGATGAGTGGGGAAGATGTTTTGCACATGAAGTTAACGGAGTCAAACTCTTTGCCATGGGTGCAGATTATATTCCGGAGGATAATATTTTTTCAAGGATTACAGAGGCACGTACACGAAAGCTTTTGGAGGATTGTGTGGCGGCTCATCATAATTCCATTCGTGTCTGGGGTGGTGGTTATTATCCGGATGATTTTTTCTTTGATATTTGTGATGAATTGGGACTTTTGGTATGGCAGGACTTTATGTATGCCTGTGCAAGTTATGAATTAGATGATGAATTTGAGGAAAATATCCGTCGGGAAACCATTGATAATGTACGAAGAATCCGCCATCACGCATGTCTGGGACTCTGGTGCGGAAACAACGAAATGGAAACCCAGACATTAGACAAGGCATGGAGGCCGTCGCAAAAGCAGACTTATGATTATTTGAAATTGTTTGAATATATTATTCCGAAGATTTTGAAAGAAGAGGATCCGAATACGTTTTACTGGCCGTCTTCACCGTCAGCAGGCGGTAATTTTGAAAATCCGTGGAATGAAAATGTGGGGGATACCCACTATTGGGATGTATGGCATGGAAATAAACCTTTTACGGAATACAGAAAATTCCGATTCCGTTATTTATCTGAATTTGGATTCCAGTCATTCCCTTGTTTAAAAACGATAGAAAGTTTTACGGAACCTGAGGACAGGAATATTTTTTCCAGAGTAATGGAAATGCATCAAAGAAATCTGGCAGCAAACGGTAAAATTTTAAATTATCTTTCTGCAACGTATCTTTATCCGAAGGATTTTGACCATCTGATCTATGCTTCGCAGTTGTTGCAGGCAGATGCCATTCGTTATGGCGTAGAGCATTTCAGACGTCATAGAGGAAGATGTATGGGTGCAGTGGTGTGGCAGTTGAATGATATCTGGCCGGTGGCATCCTGGGCGAGTATTGATTATTACGGAAGATGGAAAGCACTGCATTACGCAGAGAAGCGCTTCTTTGCTCCAATCATGATTTCTTGTGAAGAGGTGGGTGAGTTAAGTGAACGTCCACATTGTATTCTGGAAAAACAGGAATTTGAAAAATCCATACGGATACATGTTGCAAATGAAACAAGAGAAGAAATAAGTGGAGAAGTAAGGGTATTTTTGAGAGATACAGACAGCAAAGTAATATGGCAGGAGAACTATAATGTAACCGTACCGGCTCTTTCAGGAGTCTGGTTTGATAAAAAAGAATTTCCGGATTGTGATATTTTCAATCATTATATCAGTTATGAATTTTGGCAGAATGGGGAAATGATATCCGCAGGAAGTTGTCTGTTTACGGCACCAAAACATTTCCGGTTCAAAAATCCCAATCTTTCTTACAGACTGGAAGGAGATTACCTGATTGTACATGCAGATGCCTATGCTAAAAATGTGGAAATTCAGGGTGTTGACGGTGATGTATGGTTGGAGGATAACTTCTTTGATATGAATAAAGGCGAAAAGAAAGTCCGTATTCTGGAAGGAAACGCAAATACATATAAACTTCGTAGTGTGTATGATATTGCAAATTAAAAATGAATTTATGGTTGGTATAATTAAAAGAGCCTGCAAGCTACAGGCTCTTTTCGGGGAGGATTGTATTACTTGTCTTGTGTAGTAGGTCAAAGGAGGGGGTTCCAATGACTAATATCAGTATGTACAGGATTTCAAGAGTTTATACAGAAAAAGTGGACGAATTTAAAATTTTGAGATATACTATACCAAGTAGTCATACTAAAGATACGAATGACTAACCAAAAAGAAACTAAATTTAGATTAAAGGTGGTAATAAAATATGGCATTATTAGAACAATGGAGAAGTATGGCATATGACGAAACAGCAAACAAAGGAGATTTACAGAGACTTTGGACTGCTTATTTCCAGGAAGAAAGAGACATTTATGCAGAGCTCTTAAAAAATCCGGATGAAGTTGTTGAAGGAACTGTAAAAGAACTTGCAGAAAAATACAATGTTTCTGTCATGACAATGGTAGGATTTTTAGATGGTATCAATGACAGTCTTGTAAATCAGAATCCAATCGAAGAAATGGAAGAGGATACAAGAGTTAATCTTGGATTTGATAAAGAACTTCTTTACAAAAACATGGTGGCAGCAGGTGCTGACTGGTTATATGGATTAGAAGCCTGGAATACAATTTTTGATGAAGCAAAGAGAAAAGAGCTTTACAAAGAACAGAAATCTTCTACAACCATCGTAAAGGGAGACAAGGTATATCCAAACGATCCATGTCCATGCGGAAGCGGCAAAAAATATAAAAAATGCTGTGGTAAAAATTAATCAAAGATACTTATGAACAGATAGAGGAAAAGAGTGTGAACACGAACAAAAATACTTTTCGGAATCGTTAGTATATGATGTTGACTCTTTTCCTTTTATACGAAAAGAGAATATTCTGAATCTAAATCTTATATATATTATCCGGCACATAATCTGTGCGAACTATTTATCCAACCAAAGAGTGATGGGAAAAAGAGAATTTACCTGTCTTAAAGAACAGAAAAGAAATATCTGAAAAAGAAAGGGTAAATTTAAATATGGAATCTGTTGTAAATTTCGTAAAAAAACAGCCACCGGGTCGTTTGATTGCCGGCGGATTTGCCTTGGTAATCCTATTAGGGGCATTTGTATTAATGTTGCCTGTTTCTGTAAGGAAAGGTGTCAATGTGTCTTTTGTGGATGCTCTGTTTACATCTGCCAGTGCTGTTTGTGTTACAGGTCTGATTGCCATTGATACGGCAGACCATTTTACGGCTTTTGGACAGGGAGTAGTGGCTGCTTTAATTCAAATTGGAGGGCTTGGGGTTACCTCTGTAGGTGTTGGACTGATTCTGGCCGCGGGAAAACGTGTTGGGATGAAAAGCAGGCTGCTTGTACAGGAAGCATTGAATATGGACAGTGGTAAAGGAATAGTACGTCTGGTAAAATCAATAATTTTCATGACACTTTGTTTTGAAGGTGTGGGAGCATGTTTAAGTTTTTTGGTGTTTCGACAGGATTATCCTTTTTGGCATGCTTTAGGAATCAGTATTTTTCATTCGATTGCTGCATTTAACAATTCGGGATTTGATGTTTTAGGAGGATTAAGAAATTTAATTCCTTATCAGGAAAGTATACTGTTAAATCTGACGACTGCCGGACTGATTATATTTGGTGGAATTGGTTTTTTTGTCATACTGGATGTTTGGAAATGCAGAAGTTTTAAGAAACTGTCATTTCATTCAAAAATTGTGCTTACAACCAGTATGGTATTGCTGCTTGTGGGTACCGTTTTATTAAAAGCTACGGAAAATATTTCGTGGATGGGAGCTTTCTTTCATAGTGTTTCAGCAAGAACAGCAGGTTTTTCTACATATCCGATAGGAGAGTTTACGGATGCCGGGTTATTTGTGCTATGTATTCTGATGTTTATCGGGGCATCTCCCGGTTCTACAGGTGGAGGTATTAAGACCAGTACATTTTTTACACTTGTTCAGACGGCACGCAGTGCATTTTCCAAAAGACATATAGGAGCATTTAAAAGGACAATATCAAAGGAAAGTGTCTCAAAAGCATATATGATAACGACGATTTCACTTGTTGTAGTATGTGCAGGTACATTTCTTATGTGTGTGCTGGAACCGGAATATAGTTTTATGCAGCTTTTGTTTGAAGTGATTTCGGCATTTGGAACGGTAGGACTTTCTACGGGAATTACACCGGTACTTGGTGTGCCGGCAAAACTGGTAATTATTATAATTATGTTTATCGGAAGGCTGGGGGCATTTACACTTCTTTCTATATGGATAGAGCGGCCGGAGCAGAATATCCGTTATACGGAAGAACCTGTTACGATAGGATAATTACGATTAGGATGCTAAGATACGGAGATACAGGTATTCATTGAGTGAATATCAGAAGTAAAAAGAAAAAATGGGAATTTAATAAAGTGGTGTGAAGAAAGGGATATGAGTATGAAAAAAAGAAAAGAAGCATCTTCGTTTGGGGTAATCGGATTGGGCAGATTTGGAATGGCGTTGGCAATATCTCTTGCAGAAGCAGGAAAAGATGTGATAGTAATAGACAGGGATGAGAGCAAGGTGAAGGTACTTCGCGCTTATACGGAGCATGCGTTTGTGGCGGATGATTTGAGTGAAGAAACTCTGGAACAGGCAGGGATACAAAACTGTGATGTGGTGATTGTATGTATTGGTGAAAAAATGGATACCAGTATATTGACGACCATGCATGTAGTAAGTCTGGGGGTTCCACGGGTAATTGCAAAAGCACTCAGCCCGGATCAGGGAGCTGTTTTGGAAAAAATAGGAGCGGAGGTAGTTTATCCTGAAAGAGACATGGCACTACGACTTGGAAAACGACTTGTGTTAAATAATTTTCTGGATTATGTTTCGTTAGATAACAGCATAGAAATACGCCAGATTAAAGTACCTGATAAACTGACAGGGAAAAGTATTGAAGAAAGTGGTATTCGAAAGAAGTATAATCTGAATATTATTGCAATGGAGCATGGAACGGTGACAGATATTGAAGTAATGCCGCAATACCGCTTTACGGAAGGGGACATTATGGTAGTAATCGGTAAAGTAAATAACATTGACAGATTTTGTAAAAATATATAAAGTGTAGTATAGAAGTTTGGAAATGGAATGATATTTTAGTGGACAGTCGCACAAGGCGGCAGAATGTGAGGATGTATGTTGGAACAGTTTTCAAGAACCGGACTTTTACTTGGCGAAGAAAATATGCAGAAGCTTGCCAATATGAGAGTTGCGGTTTTTGGTATTGGCGGCGTGGGAGGCTATGTAGTAGAAGCATTGGCAAGAAGTGGCGTAGGTACATTTGATTTAATTGATAACGATACGGTAGCCTTAAGTAATTTGAATAGACAGATTATTGCAACAACAGATACCATTGGCCGATATAAAACAGAGGTAATGCGGGAGAGGATTTTATCAGTAAACCCCGAAGCACAAATAAATGTGCATAATTGTTTTTATTTGCCGGAAACAGCAACGGAGTTTGATTTTTCAAAGTATTCCTATGTGGTGGATGCCGTAGATACGGTAACAGCCAAAATTGATATTATAATGAAGGCAAAAGAAGCAGGAGTTCCTGTAATCAGCAGTATGGGTGCCGGAAATAAGCTGGATGCGACAAAGCTTACAGTGACAGACATTTACAAAACAACCATGTGCCCGCTTGCCAAGGTGATGCGCAGAGAGTTGAAAAAACGCGGAGTAGAAAAATTAAAGGTTGTTTATTCTACGGAGAAAGCAATAAAGCCTGTAGGAGAAGTGGAAGAAAATACGGGTAGAAGAACAACACCGGGAAGTATTTCTTATGTGCCGTCAGTTGCGGGACTTTTGATTGCAGGAGAAATTATTAAAGAAGTTATAGGAAAATAGAAGTTTATGCGTCAGATGATTATAAAAGCAGGAATTTGTATTCTGGCTTTCATGGGAGTTGTTGGACTTGTTATATTGGAAAATGAAGAGGAATTGTTAAGCAGACAATTGGAGATTTCTGTTGTGGCAGGGAAAGAAGTCATAACAGCATGGAAGCAGGATGGAGAGGATAATTATTATTTATTCTTACCTTCGTATGCGGAAATGGAGAATCTCAGACTGACTTCTTACTCAGCTGAATTCATAGTAAAAGAAGGGAATTATCTGATGGAACAGGGAGAGCTTTTGGGACAACTTCCGATGGAGTATTCCATTTCATGTGTAAGCGAGCATACAGGAGAAGAGTTTTCCTTATATATTATGAAGTCTGAGAATCTGCCGGCAGTTTTTCTTGATACAAATTCAGGAACACTGGAACAAATTCAGGCAGATAAAGAATATGAGGAAAGTGGAGAACTGGTAATTATTGATGAAAAAGGAAATGTACAGACAGATGTAGGGTTAAGCAGTGTGAAAGGAAGAGGAAATACTTCTTTTAACAATTATGAGAAAAAGCCATTTGCCGTAACTACACAGGCGGAAAGTTCTCTTCTGGGACTTGGTGCAGGACGGGAATACGCATTTATTTCCAATGCCTCAGAACCGACACTGATTCGGAATGATATTATGAGGGCAATGGAAGAAGCGATGGGGATTCCTTATGCAAAAAGAGGGAAATTTGTGGATTTGTATGTGAATCAGGAATATCAGGGAAATTATTATCTGTGTCCGGCAGTGGAACTTGGCGAGGACAGGATAGATATTACGAATACAGAACTTGCAATGGAGCTTTTTTATTCCAAAGACAGTTATGATTCAGCATTAAATTATGAAACAGCAGACAAAAAAGGAAAGATTCTGGAAGTAAATCCAAAAGATATTACCGGTGGTTATCTGGTAGAAAGAGAATTGGGACTGCGTTATAAGGCAGATTATGAGGTAATGGGCAGTGGTTTTATTACGGGAACGAAGGAGCATTTTGTGGTGAAGTCGCCCAAATATTGTTCTGTGGAGCAAATAGAATATCTGGCAGATTATTTTGAGGAAGCGGAGCAGGCAATTTTACAACAGGATGGAAAGAATCCGAACACAGACAGGTATTATACTGACTATATTGATATGGATTCTTTTGTGAAAAAATATCTGGCAGAAGAAATAAGCAAAAATTATGATGGCGGAGTAACAAGCTCTTATTTTTATAAAGATTCGGATTTAATTGACAGCCGGATTTATGCTGCCCCCGGTTGGGATTATGATATGAGTCTTGGAAATTATGTAGACTGGATGGAGGAATTTTCAGGAGAACCGAAGGGAATCAGCAAATTAGCGCATCACACATATGCTACGTCATGGTTTCCGGCTTTATATGAAAAAGAGGATTTTTATCAGAAAGTAATACAGTATTATAAAGAGTATGCAGAACCATTTTTAGATAAACTTTTGACAGAGGAATTGAATGAATATTATGTGACTTTGCAGGCATCTGCAGAAATGAATCATGTCAGATGGGCACAGGAGCTTGCGAAAAATCCTTATTATGAAAATCGTGAGGACAGTTTTGAACAATTGACAACTTTTGTTGCACAGCGAAAAGAGTTTCTGGATGGTGTATGGCTGGAATAGAAAGGGATGAATTACAGCAAAGCAGAAGGAGAATTCGCATGGAATATCGTGTAGAGCAAAAATATCTGATTACAGAAGAAAGAATGGCTTATTTGAAACAAAAACTGGAAAATTGTATGCAGTATGACGGAAATGCAGCAGGGGAATCTTATCTGATTCGCAGTTTATACTTTGATGACATGTATGATTCCTGTCTGAAAGAAAACGAAGCGGGAACAGATATCAGAGAAAAATTCCGTATAAGAACTTATGATAATGACAGTTCATTGATTCATTTAGAATTAAAACAAAAATATAAAGGATTTACAAAGAAACAAAAAGAAAGGCTTACACAGGAAGAGTGCCTTGCATTTATGCAAAGAAAAAGTCCGGTATTAAGAAAAGAAGATGGATTTTTAAAGAAAAAATTATATTCACAAGGGATTTTACGGCGGTTACAACCGGTGCAGATTGTAGAATATGAGCGCACGGCATTTGTGGAAGCCTTAGGTAATGTCAGGGTTACTTTTGATAAAAATATAGGTGGTACCACGGATATATCCACTTTTTTTGATGAATATATGCCGACAATTCCGGCACTGCAGGCAGGAGTACATATACTGGAAGTAAAATATGATGAGTTTCTGCCGGATTATATAAGAGATATGTTGGAAATTGGAAGTTTGCAGAAAACTTCGTTTTCAAAATATTATTATACAAGAGTGAACGGAAATATCGGATAAATGAGAGGTCGGATAATATAAATTACAAAAAGTGCATTATTGTGAATGTCTTAACAATATGCATGGAAAGGATAACTATGAAATTTGGTGATGTAATTAAGAAATCAATTTTGGAGGGATTTAACAGAAGCGATATGTCAACCACACAGATGGCAATCATTTTGTTCGTAACACTTATGTTTGCGGTGTATCTGTTTTTTATTTACAAGCTGGTGAATAAAAGCAGTATGTATGATAAAGAACTGCATATTACTATCTCATTGATGTCTGTTATTACGGCGGGAATTATTTTGGCAATGCAATCGAATATTGTAATTTCACTAGGTATGGTCGGCGCGCTTTCTATTGTGCGTTTTCGTACAGCAGTTAAATCTCCGATGGATCTTTTGTTTTTGTTCTGGTCTATGGGCGTAGGCATCATTTGTGGAGCAGGATTGTTTGAAGTGGCGTTGATGGTATCTTTGATTGCAACGGTAGGAATATTTGTGTTGGAATACCTGCCGGGAAACAAAAAACCATATCTTTTGATTATAAATGGGACACAAGAGATGGATGAAGACACAATTGTAAAGTCGGTAGAGCAGAAATCTTCCTACCGAAAAGTAAAAGCCAGAAACCGGAAAAAGAAAGGGATGGATATGATTCTGGAAGTTAGAACGAAACAGGAGAAAGAATTACTTGCAGAGTTGGAAAACATGAATGGAGTGGAACAGATTTCGCTTCTTACCCATGAAGGGGAAGTTCGGTTTTAAATGGTGTAGCTCGAACGTGTGTACAACCGAGAGGTTGAAAATTTCCATGAAAAAGTACTTTACAGATTAAAAAAATTGGAATATGATAAGGGCATAGAAAATTTTTATCAATTAGGATGCTTCATTAAGTAGAGAAGCATTTGGTGTGAACACGTTGACGAGAAGAGTACGATAGGAAAGATAGCAGAGAGAAACGCCTGTTTTGACAGTGCTGTGAGCGTTTTTATTGGAACTATCCGAAAACTAACTCTGAGTGACCCCAATCCGGTCCGGTGATTCCGTTATCATCATAATGAGAGGTTTTGGTAAGACGTATCCACATAGATGTATGTGGGTGGCGCACAAATCAAGCAGGGTGGAACCGCGAGCAATCGTCCCTTACGCATTCAGAAATGGAAGCGTAGGGGACTTTTTTTCGCGAATATTTCATTGAGTAAGGATATGAAGAAAGGAAGAGAGAAAATGAAAGTAACATTGAAAGATGGCTCCTGTAAGGAATACAGCGAAGCAAAAAGTGTCATTGAAATTGCAGCCGACATCAGCGAAGGACTTGCCAGAGTGGCAGCGGCAGCAGAAGTAAACGGAGAAGTTGTGGATTTACGTACTGTAATTGATACAGATTGTGAATTAAATATATTAACAGCAAATGACGAAGAAGGACTTAGAACAGTACGTCATACTGCTTCTCATGTACTTGCCGAAGCAGTGAAAAGAGTGTTCCCGGAAGCAAAGCTGGCTATCGGACCGAGCATTGATACAGGATTTTATTATGATTTTGAGCATGAACCATTCAGCCGTGAAGATTTAGACAAATTAGAAGCTGAAATGAAAAAAATCATCAAGGAAGGTGCAAAATTAGAGAAATTTACTCTTCCGAGAGAAGAAGCTATTAAATTTATGGAAGAAAAGAATGAGCCATACAAGGTAGAGCTGATTCAGGATTTACCGGAAGATGCAGAAATTTCTTTCTACAAACAAGGTGAATTTACAGACCTTTGTGCAGGACCACACCTTATGAGCACAAAAGGAATCAAAGCATTTAAATTAATCAGCTCTTCCATGGCATACTGGAGAGGCGATTCCAACAGAGCTCAGTTACAGCGTATTTATGGAACTGCTTTCAATAAAAAAGAAGACCTTGCTGCTTACTTAGAGCATTTGGAAGACATTAAGAGACGTGACCACAACAAATTAGGTAGAGAAATGGAACTCTTCACAACGGTTGATGTTATCGGTCAGGGACTTCCGCTTTTGATGCCAAAGGGTGCAAAGATGGTGCAGACAATGCAGCGTTGGATTGAAGATTTGGAAGACAATGAATGGGGCTATGTAAGAACAAAAACTCCGCTTATGGCAAAAAGTGATTTATATAAAATTTCCGGTCACTGGGGACACTATCAGTCAGGAATGTTCGTGTTAGGTGATGAAGAAGTAGATAAAGAAGTATTTGCTTTAAGACCGATGACTTGTCCGTTCCAGTATTATGTATACAAAGCAACACAGCATTCTTACAGAGATTTACCGCTTCGTTATGGCGAGACTTCTACATTATTCCGTAATGAGGATTCCGGTGAAATGCATGGTCTGACTCGTGTACGCCAGTTTACAATTTCCGAAGGACATTTGATTGTACGTCCTGACCAGATGGTAGAAGAGTTCAAGAGCTGTCTTGCACTTGCAAAACACTGTCTGACAACATTAGGTGTGGAAGAAGATGTAACTTATCATCTTTCTAAATGGGATCCGGATAATAAAGAAAAATATATTGGCGAGCCGGAAGTTTGGGAAGAAACACAGCAGCATATGCGTGATATTATGAATGAATTGCAGATTCCATTCGTTGAGGATGTGGGAGAAGCTGCCTTTTACGGACCAAAGATTGATATTAATGCGAAAAACGTATATGGTAAGGAAGACACCATGATTACAATTCAGTGGGATGCTCTTTTGGCAGAACAGTTTGATATGTATTATATCGACCAGAACGGTGAGAAAAAACGTCCTTACATCATCCATAGAACATCCATGGGATGTTATGAAAGAACACTTGCATGGTTAATTGAAAAATATGCAGGAAAATTCCCTACATGGTTATGTCCGGAGCAGGTTCGTGTACTTCCGATTTCTGAAAAATATGCAGATTATGCAGCAAAAGTAGAAGCGGAATTAAAGAAAAACGGTGTACTTGCTACAATTGATAACCGTTCTGAAAAAATCGGTTATAAGATTCGTGAAACAAGACTTGCAAAAGTTCCTTATATGTTAGTTGTTGGACAGAAGGAAGAGGAGGAAGGATTAGTTTCCGTAAGAAGCCGTTTTGCAGGAGATGAAGGTCAGAAGACATTAGCAGAATTTATTGACCAGATTTGCAAGGAAATCCGTACAAAGGAAATTCGTAAAGAAGAAGTAACAGAAGAACAGCAGAAGTAAGCAACGTATGTGCGTCGTCGGTTAAAATATTTCCGGCGGCGCATTATTGTTAAAATAATTTACTCTATGGAGATAAAGATGGATATGGAAAATAAGGATTTGGCTATTATTTTTGATTTAGACGGAACCCTGTGGAATTCTACAGGTTGTGCATGTGCTATTTGGAATCGGGTGTTGGAAAAACATAATAATATTTCTTTTAGGATGACAAAGGAAAGAGCGGAACAGTTGATGGGAAAAACTATGGAAGATATTGGTAAAATACTTTTTCCGGAACTTAATGAAGAAGAAAGAAATGCAATTGTTGATGAATTTGGAGATGAAGAAGTAAAATATTTAGCGGAAAATGGAGCAATTTTATACGAAGGACTTGAAGAAATACTGAAAGTATTGAGTCGAAAATATAAATTGTATATTGTAAGTAATTGTCAAGATGGATATGTTTCTGCTTTCTTGCAAGCACATAAATTAGAAAGATATTTTTTTGATATAGAAATGTCTGGACGTACAGGTCTTGATAAAGGTAATAATATTAAACTAATAATGAAAAGAAATAATATAAAATCGGCTGTTTATATTGGAGACACCGATGGAGATGAAAAATCGGCACGTTTTGCCGGTATTCCGTTTATTTATGCAAAATATGGTTTTGGAGAAGCTGTATCACCGGACGCTATTATTACCGATATTAGTGAATTACCTGAATGTATTAAAATATTTGAGTGAAAAGTATTAAATAAATCGAGAACTGATGTTCATACAAATTTTAGTTGTTGAGATGAAAAAAGAAAAACATGCAGAAAGGTAACAGAATCCCCACTAAATAAAAAAAGTAGGCTTTTAGACGGGGATAAAAAAGGGAACTTACCCGACCAAAAAAGAAAAAATGTGAAAAAAGTCGGGAAGAGTATCATAGAATCACCCGACTGAAAAAGAGAAAAAGTAGAAAAGGTTGGGAAGAGTATCATAGAATCACCCGACTGGAAAAGAGAAAAAGTAGAAAAAGTCGGGAAGAGTATCATAGAATCACCCGACTGGAAAAGAGAAAAAGTAGAAAAGGTTGGGAAGAGTATCATAGAATCACCCGACTGGAAAAGAGAAAAAGTAGAAAAGGTTGGGAAGAGTATCATAGAATCACCCGACTGGAAAAGAAAAAAAGTAGAAACAGTTGGGAAGGTTATCATGAAACCGCCCGACTGGAACAGAGAAAAGACAGAAACAGTAGGGATATTTATAAATCCTATTTTTGAGAATGGAAAAGTTAATTGGGATTAGTGAATTATTTGAGATTTCTTTTGATGGATTGGTAATGGAGAAAGAGTCATCTAATATAAAGGAATGTTCTACAAATTTAGAAATAATAAATGAATTGAAAGAAAAAGTATTAACAAGCTAAGTATAAGATAAAAAATTCAGCAGATACTAACCATGTTACAAAAGAATAAAAAATAAGGAAAGGAATGGTTAGTGGTATGGCTGAATTAAAATGTACAGTTACAAACTGTGGATACAACAAAGATAAATATTGCTGTAAAGGTGATATAACAGTAGGTGGCAAAAGTGCCTGTACAACAGACGAGACCTGTTGCGAAAGCTTCCGTGAGCAAAAAACGGATTCTTACAATAATGCAATGGATAATCCATGCAGAACAATCAGTATTGACTGTGAAGCAAGTAATTGTGTGTATAACAAAGAATATAAATGTTATGCGGAACATGTAGACATTAAAGGAAACGGTGCCAGTGACTGTAGAGAAACAGCATGTGCAACATTTAAAGAAAAATAAAGTGATAAAATGGGGCTGTCGGTAAATAGATAGCCCCTTTTCGTTTGTTCAATTACACAATAGAGCAGAAATCTTGACATTATTTATCATAAAAGGCACAATAAGAAAGTAAAATTTGAAAAATGTAATGAATGTGGGGAAATCAATGAAGAAAAAATATTTTTACAAAAAAAATAAGTATCTGTGGTTGCTGACGGATATTTTTGTATGGATTGTCTGCATAGCAATAGCAGATTTTTTAGGGTATTTAATTGGAAAAGTACATATGGCGGAAGTGCTTTTTGTTTCAGTGAAATGGCTGGCTTTCATTTTTAAAGTGCATGGGATTACTGCAAAAATCGCAGTATTGTTTTTTTTCTTATTAATGGTAGGAGTTGTGTTGGTAATTTCAGCATTGTTTACTTTTCCTATTCTGGGGATTTATTATGGTGTGAGCAGAGCCATACGGAAAAATCAGAAGGCAAGGTTACGTTATGATGTAATTAAGGATATTGATTATTTTCGGGATGAATTTAAAGAACTGTCTCCGGCTGATATCAGTTTATTGGCAGATTTGAAGATTGAGAGAGGAAAGGATATTACGGCGACACTCTTAAGTCTGGAGCAGAAAAAATGGATAAAAATTGAAAATAATCAGATTGTACCGTTGGAAGGATGCGGGGAGCCTTTACTTTTTAGTGAGCAGGAGCTTTTGAATATGATTCGTACAAATAAGATGAATTCTAACGCATTAGGACGTTGGGAAAATGCTTCTGTTCAGGCAGCAGTCAGACAGGGACTTTTGGCAAGTAACAAGGATAAGGGAAGACTTTTGTTAAAGATGGGAATGTTTATCCTTATGTTTTTTGTATGTATTTCCATTTTTAGCGG
Source organism: Lachnospiraceae bacterium (assembly GCA_017437065.1). Taxonomy (GTDB): domain Bacteria; phylum Bacillota; class Clostridia; order Lachnospirales; family Lachnospiraceae; genus RGIG3002. The sequence goes on along the minus strand of JAFSBX010000072.1, from coordinate 18,333 downwards.
GGCAGCAGAAGATACAGACAGGCTGGGGAGCAAGATAGATGAATTGTTAGATACTCCGGAAATGGACAAGTATGAGGAGATAGATACAGAACTTTTGTCAGAACAGGAACAAATGGCACTTCTTCAGGAACAGCTGGAATTACCGGAAGTGCAGCAGTCAATCGTTATTATCATGTTAATGTTTATGGAGTTGATTTGTGGAATTATGATTTTTATTCTGCCGATTTTGACGATTGCCTATTTGCTGTCATATGTTTTGTCAAAACCCAGATATAAGCGGACCAAAAAAGGAAAGATTCTCACAGAGGAGCTTGCTGGTATGCGAAACTTTATTCACGATTTCAGTAATCTGAAAGAGGCGGACAAGGAGCAGCTTGTGCTTTGGGACAATTTCCTTGTATATGCGGTAGTACTGGAAGAAAACGAAAACATTGTAAAAGAAATCGGTCGGATAAGAAAAGTGGACTTGTCAAAGTTTAGCAGATTAGGCTAGAATAGCAGTGGAATAAGCAGTAAATATTTAAATATGAGGGAAAGGGAAGAAATCCGAAGGAAGGGGTTCGTAAGGAGAAAATGGTAAAATATATTATTATTGCGATTGTGATTTTGTTAGTGTTATGGTTAATCGGTACATACAATAAGCTGGTGGAATTGCGAAACAGAGTAAGAAACCAGTGGTCACAAGTAGATGTGCAGTTAAAAAGAAGATTTGATTTAATTCCGAATTTAGTAGAGACAGTAAAAGGTTATGCAGCCCATGAAAGAGATACATTAGAAGCAGTAATGGCTGCAAGGTCAAGAGCAGCGGGTGCCGTTTCAGTTGCAGAAGCAGCAAGTGCAAACAATGAGCTTACAAGTGCTTTAAGCCGTCTTATGGTAGTTAGTGAGAACTATCCGGAATTAAAGGCGAATGGCAATTTTATGGAATTACAGAAAACACTTGCAGACACAGAAAATAAAATTTCCCATGCAAGACAGTTCTATAATGACACAGTGATGAAATATCAGAACAAAAGGGAAATGTTTCCAACGAACTTAGTGGCAGGAATGTTTGGATTCAAGGAAGAGGAATATTTTAAGGCAGACGAAGCGTCCAGAGAGAATGTAAAGGTTTCCTTTTAGGAAAGATTTGATGAAATCTGTCAGCAAAAAAAGCTGTTGACAATCATAAAAAAGAGTGGTATTCTATATGAGCGTGTGAGAAATACACGTATGAACAAACAAGCAGAGTATCCACTCTCACCCTATGGCAATCGGGCTTATAGGTGTTAACAGTTCAAAACCAACGGGAATATTTTGGTTGAAGTGTAGGTGGATAGTTATGCTATCCACTTTTTTATTTTCTGTACTTATTAGTACAACATTTCTTATGGAGGTGCACGGCAATTAGCGATTTAATGATTAACGAACAGATTAGAGACAAAGAGGTAAGGGTAGTTGGAGAAGACGGTGAACAGTTAGGTGTTATGTCTTCAAGGGATGCCATGAAGTTAGCAGAGGAAGCAGGGCTTGATTTGGTAAAGATTGCACCAACGGCAAAGCCTCCTGTTTGTAAAATTGTGGATTATGGCAAGTTCAAATATGAACAGACCAGAAAAGAAAAAGAAGCAAAGAAGAAACAGAAAACAATTGAAATCAAAGAAATTCGTCTTTCACCAAATATTGATACGAATGACTTAAATACAAAGATGAATGCTGCAAGAAAATTCCTTTCCAAAGGAGACAAGGTAAAAGTTACTCTTCGTTTCCGTGGACGTGAAATGGCACATATGGCAAACAGCAAACATATTTTGGATGATTTCGCGACAGAGCTTGCAGACATTGCAGTAGTTGAGAAAGCGCCTAAGGTAGAAGGCCGCAGCATGACAATGTTTTTAACTGAAAAGCGTTAGTTCGTACAGTTAAAATAGATAATTAGAGAGATTTAGGAGGAACTTGATATGCCAAAAATGAAGACAAGCAGAGCAGCTGCAAAACGTTTTAAAGTAACAGGAACAGGTAAATTAAAAAGAAGCAAAGCTTATAAGAGCCATATCTTAACAAAGAAAACAACAAAGAGAAAGAGAAATCTTAGAAAACCGGCTATTACAGATGCAACAAATGTTAAGAATATGAAGAAGATTTTACCATACTTATAATTGGTTAAGAAGGAGGAAATGAAACAATGGCAAGAATTAAAGGCGGAATGAACGCAAAAAAGAAACATAACAGAGTATTAAAACTTGCGAAAGGTTACAGAGGAGCAAGATCTAAACAGTATAGAATCGCAAAACAGTCCGTAATGAGAGCGTTAACTTCTTCTTACGCAGGAAGAAAAGAAAGAAAACGTCAGTTCAGACAGTTATGGATTGCTCGTATCAACGCAGCAGCCAGATTAAACGGATTATCTTACAGCAAATTTATGTACGGTTTAAAATTAGCAGGTGTTGACATGAACAGAAAAATGTTAGCTGAAATGGCTGTTAATGATGCAGAAGGATTTGCTTCCTTAGCAGAACTTGCTAAATCTAAATTGGCTTAATTTTTATCTGAATCAGGATGAATTAAAATACCCGGTGGTACGCGATGTACTACCGGTTTTTTAATATAATAGAAAATTGTGCATATATAGTGAAAAGCCGGAGAAATTTACTTGCAAGGAAAAATTAAAAAAATATATAATATGATGAATAAAACAGGAAAAAAAGGCAATTCTATAAATGTAAAGTGAATGAGTTAAACAGCGGTTTTCAAGAGTTGTTTTCTGATTATGGAGTGAACAGTAACGAGCGATGTAAAAAGATTGAAAAGACTATGGAAAATCGGTTGACATTCCTTTATGCGATTACTATAATGAAAATGTAAAATATTCCTTGATAGCTCAATGGTAGAGCACACGGCTGTTAACCGTGGTGTTGTAGGTTCGAGCCCTACTCAGGGAGTTTAAGAGGCGGGTGTAAAGTCATTGATTTTACATCTGTTTTTTATTACAATAAAAGCGTTAAAATAGTCGTCGAAGCATAACAGGATGGCTGAAAAGAATATTATATAATCACATACTTTCGGAGTGTGATTGAAAGAAGGGTAACTATGAGTAATGTATTGAAAAATTTAGAACCAAATGATGTGTTTCATTTTTTTGAGGAAATATGTAATATTCCACACGGGTCAGGAAACGTAGAGCAGATAAGTAATTATCTTGTGGATTTTGCGAAAGAGAGAAACTTAGAAGTTTATCAGGATGCAATGAAGAACGTGGTTATTATTAAAGAAGCAACCAGTGGATATGAAGAGGAAGAGCCGATTATTATTCAGGGGCATATGGATATGGTGGCAGTGAAAAAGCCGGATTACGATATTGATATGAAAACAGATTCATTGCGACTGGCTATAGACGGGGATAATGTATATGCAGAGGGAACCAGTCTTGGTGGTGATGACGGAATAGCAGTAGCTTATGCACTGGCACTTTTGGATTCAGATGTTTATGAGCATCCGCGTTTAGAGGTTATAATTACTGTAGATGAAGAAACAGGTATGCATGGAGCTGCCGGAATTGATTTATCTATGTTAAAAGGACATAGAATGTTGAATATTGACTCGGAAGAGGAAGGTATTTTCTTAACAAGCTGTGCCGGAGGTGCAAAGATAGAATGTTGTCTGCCATTGAAAAGAGAAAAACAAGAAGGAAACATATATACAGTGACCATAGGTGGTTTGCAGGGAGGACATTCCGGATGTGAAATTGATAAGGAGAGAGGAAATTCAAACAGTCTCTTCGGAAGAATGCTTACAGAGGTTGGACAAAAGACTTCTTACAGAATTGTTTCCATGAAAGGTGGTCTTGCAGATAATGCAATACCCAGAGAAACAACAACACAGATTTTAGTATGGGAAAATGAGGATGTTTTTGAAGAGGAAATTCGTCTTTTTGAACAGAAAATGAAAAAGGAACTGGAGACAAAAGAGCCGGAGTTTCATGTTGTATTAAAAAAATCTGAAACTTGTGAATGTGAGGTTCTTACAGAAGAATCCAACCGAAGAGCAGTTTGGCTTTTGGAAGCATTGCCAAACGGAGTACAGGCAATGAGCTTGGACGTGAATGGGTTAGTGGAAACTTCCTTGAATATAGGTATTGTTAAAACAACAGAACAGGAGATGCATATAGATATTTCTGTAAGAAGTTCCATAGAGAGTGCAAAAGCTGCTTTAATTCAAAAAGTAGGAGTAGTTACAGAGCTTTGTGGAGGAAGTATTATTGTAAGTGGAGAATATCCGGGATGGGCTTACAGAAAAGATTCACCGCTTCGTGATACAATTATCAGAGTATATCAGGAAATGTATGGAAAGGAACCGGAAATTCAGGCAATTCATGCCGGTTTGGAATGTGGAATCCTGTCGGAGAAAATTCCGAATCTGGACTGTGTTTCTTTAGGACCGGATATGAAAAATATTCATACAACAGAAGAAACATTAAGTATTTCTTCTGTAAAAAGAGTGTGGGAGTTCTGTTTGGAAGTGTTGAAACAAAAGAGTAAATAGGGGGGAACATAAGTGAATCTGGATAAACAAACTATGCGGAATATTCGGTCGATTATTCTGTTTATAGCAGTAGTTTTTCTTATTGTGATTAATATTAAAGAGGCTTATAGTGTAATAGCTTTCCTTGTCAGCATTGTCAGCCCTTTTGTCTGGGGAGGAGCAATTGCATTCGTGTTGAATATTCCTTTAAATGGAATTGAAAAGCGTTTTTTAAAAAACTGGAAGGGAAAATATGCGGATAAGTTTAAGCGGCCTCTTAGCATTGTGCTGTCGATTGTCTTTATAGTCTGCATTATCGTTTTTGTAATAATGACGGTATTGCCACAGCTTGCGCGGACAATTATGGAGCTTGTAAATAAGCTGCCGATTTTTTTCCAGGATGTAATAGTAGAGTTGGAAAAACTGTTTGCTTCAAATCAGGAAATTATTGAATATTTGGAACAATTTGATGTATCAGGTTTGGATTGGAAGAGCATTTTTGGAAGTACAGTCGATTTTTTGAAAAATGGTATGGGAGATATGCTGACTTCAACCATGTTGGTTACCAGTAGTATTATTGGTGGAGTGGCAAATATTTTTATTGGATTTATTTTTTCCATATATGTATTAACACAGAAAGAAAAACTGGGAAATCAGGGAGAACGGATTTTAAGAGCATATTTACCGCAGCGAATATATAATGTAATTATGCGTGTATTGAAACTTTTGAGTCATAATTTCAGCAGTTTTATTTCAGGACAGTGTATGGAAGCGGTTATACTTGGCTCTATGTTTATAATTGTGCTCACATTGTTTCAGATTCCATATGCATTGTTAATTGGAGTGTTAATTGGTTTCACATCATTGATTCCAATTGTTGGTGCATTTATCGGGTGTGGAGTAGGTGCTTTTCTGATTTTAGTTGATTCTCCTATGCAGGCATTGATTTTCGTCATTATTTTCCTTGTATTACAGCAGGTGGAGGGAAATCTGATTTATCCGCATGTGGTTGGTGGCTCAGTAGGTTTACCATCTATATGGGTATTAGCTGCAGTAACTGTCGGAGGAAGTCTTATGGGAGTCATGGGCATGCTTCTGTTTATTCCACTTGTTTCTACAGCGTATACGTTGTTGCGTGATAATGTAAATGCAAGAAATGGAGCATCGAGGAAAGTGCCGGGTGTGAAAGAAGAAAATGTGGTAAAACAGGAAACGACGGTTACGAGAGAGACAAAGCCGGTAAATACAAAACAAAAGACAACAAGTCGAAAAAAGAAATAGAAAAATCCCCTGATAGTAACTTAATTTTTTATGTTACTATCGGGGGATTTTTATGTAATAATAAATTGCATTTTTTATAAACCGGCGTGTTCACATATCTTCTTTAAGGTAGTTAATACTTCAGTTTCTGCAAAAGGTTTTGTAATGAATTCTTCTGCACCCCGCTTTAGGGCGTCTACCATTTTTTCTTTCTGTCCGGCAGCTGTAATCATAACAACGATAGCTTTTTCGTTTTCATGTTTAATTAAACTAAGGGACTCGATGCCATCCATGACGGGCATGGTAATATCCATAGTAACAATGTCGGGTTTTAATTCTTTGTATTTTAAGTAACCTTCTTCACCATTAACTGCTTCACCTATAACTTCAAAGCCGCCTTGTTCTAAAACGCCTCTTAATATTTTTCTGGATGTTCTTGAATCATCTACCATTAATACTGTTGCCATCTTTTATCCTCCTACACAAGTTCTGCTACTGTAAAATAAAAACTGTGGTCACCTATAAAAATAGGTATTTTACAAATGATTGATTTTGCTTTTTCAGTTACATCTTCGTAGTCAGGTGGCATTAGTTCTACAAAGTCCCCCTGTCTGCTTCTTGAGGAAGCGTATAAGCCATTAATACAATTCAGAAACTCACCGGCTGCGTCTAAGGCATCCAAATCCAATTGAGGAAAATCTTCCTGACCGAATACGGAGCAAATGTTCAACAAGGCACCGTCACCTTCTGAAAAACAGTCAATAATACCATTTTCTCCACGTAAAGCCTGACTTACCTGATCTGTGGCAGGAAACATGTCTACCATTTCAGCTACACCTATATAAGTATGTCTGTCTATTAACCGGATTAATGTACGTATTGTGGTAGCAATAATTTCAGTAAACTGTCTGCCGGCATCAGGAATAAATAATGGAACAATTCTGTCAACTTCGTCACTCTTGAGTGCATCTAATTCAGAATTGCTGTAACCATTTGCGAGACGGAAATCATTTATAAGTTCATCAATATCTTCCATGGCTACATGTTCACAGTCTACCAGAGATTGAATAAATGTAAGGTAATTATTTCCCTGTTTCTTTAAAAGTTTACCGATTTGTTCATCTGTCAGATAACCTTTAGATATTGCAATATCACCAAAACGCTTGTCCATAAGGGCCTGCAGTCTGTTTACTTCATTTGTCTGCTCTAAAGTCATCATGCCTTCCTCAACTGCAATAAGTCCAAGTTTTACACGGACAGAGTCTTGTTTAACTAAAGTTTGTTTTAATTGTTCAGTAGTAATTTTGCCGCTTTCTACCAGATAATTACCCAGTATGTACTCTACCATATTGTGTCCCCCATATCAAATTTTGATTTTTTTTCTTAAAATAATAAAAAATAAGAAAATTTGAATATTTTCTGTTAATTTTCAGTATATACTTAAGTGGCAAGAGTGTCAAGAAATAAGCCGTATATTGTAGGAAATTTATTATTTTTTTAGAATATTTTCTACATTTTTGACATAGTTTTCGACAGAGCTGTCGGTATGAAAGAAAAAATAAAAAGCTGTTAGTATTATAAGAATCGGAGCGACAAGACTTGAACTTGCGGCTTTTATTTCCCTAAAGTTTCGGGTAAGATGTGTATTATGCAAGAATTAACATATAAAGATGCTCTTGATTTTATAAAGCAATATTTATCTAATTTGCAACCATATATGATTGAGAGAAGAAAAGGTAGATAGCTTTTATTGTGTGACAGACAATCTTTATAGAGTATCTGTTTATATAAAAGTAGATGCAAAACAATTTGAAGAAGTGATTGTTTCTTTTCATGAAAGTAATAAACAAGGACACCGCCTCTTAGTGAATTTTCAATTCAAACAACCAAAATAAGAACAGAGATATTTTATAAAAAAGTTAAGGAATATGGAGAAATGAAAAACCCCGAAAACATTAGATTTTCGGGGTTTTTCATGAATCGGAGTGACAAGACTTGAACTTGCGGCCTCTACTTCCCTAAAGTAGCGCTCTACCACCTGAGCCACACCCCGAAACGCAATGATAATTATATATGGTTTTAAAGAGAAAAGCAAGTGATTTTTATGAAAAACTCAAACAGATTAATCACAGATAAAAATGCCGGGAATAAGATATGATAGAAAATGATGTTGAAGAAGAGAATGATTTGGACAAAAGTTTCAGAAGTAATATTTTGTTCAGAAACATGCATATGGAGGATAAAAAAATCAGCACTTATAAAAGATTGGAAAAAGTTTATAGTAAAGCAAAGATTCTTCCGCTTGGAAAAGGATTAAAATATGTATTGATGAGTGACTGTCATCGTGGTGTGGGAACATGGAATGATAATTTTTTACCGAATCAGAATTTATTTTTTGCAGCGTTACAGGAGTATTACAGATGCGGATATACTTATATTGAATTGGGGGATGGGGATGAACTTTGGGAAAATCATGATTTAAGCCAGATTATTCAGATACATAGTGATGTTTTTTGGCTGATGTCACAATTTTATAGAGAATGTAGATTACATATGCTTTTTGGGAATCATGACATGAAAAAAAAGAGCAGAAAATATGCCGGCAGGTGCATGAAGGAATATTATTGCGACAGTTGTGATGATTTTCTGGAATTGTTTCCGAATATTGAAATTGTAGAAGGAATCCGTTTGAAAGAAGAAAAGAGTGGCAGGGAAATTTTTTTGACACATGGACATCAGGGAGATTTTATAAATGATACGATGTGGAGAGTATCAAGGTTTTTGGTAAGGCATGTCTGGCGGAGACTGGAACGGATTGGATTTCGGGATACAACCAGTGCGGCAAAGAATTATAAAAAGAAAAAGAAAATAGAGAAAAAACTTTCAGAGTGGGCAGAAAAGAAAGGAATTATTTTGATAGCGGGGCATACACACCGACCGGCATTTTCATTTCCCGGGGAGGGGATGTATTTTAATGATGGAAGTTGTGTACATCCAAGGTGTATTACGGCAATTGAAATTGATGGTGATAAAATTACATTAGTAAAATGGAGCGTTTTTACACGGGTGGACAAAAGTCTTTATGTAGGAAGAGAAGTTTTGGAGGGGGCTGTGGAGTTTGGAAAGTATTTTTCAGAAAGTATTTTGCAAAGGAATATCGTTGACGGGTGCGAACAGAAAAGATAAGATAGAACAGAGTACTACAAAAGTACGGAAAGGCTATTAATGTAATAGAAAAGTGAATGGAAGAAAATCATGTTGAGTAGTAAAATTATAGAGATATAATATGATTGAAATACAATAGAAAGTAAGGGCAGAAAGTGATAAAGATGGAAAACAGAAAGAAAAAAGATGATAGAAAAGAAATAGAAAATACAAAAAAAACAGAAAAAATACTAAATATAAAAAATAGACAAAAAACAAAAAATCAACAAAAAACAAAAAATCAACAAAATACAAAGAAAATGCAGGAAAATGGGAAAAGAATAAGCAATTCTCCAAGGAAGAATTCTTTTGAATTTGAAAAAGGAAAGAAAGAAAAGGTAAAAAAATACGAAAATGTTCAGAAAAAGCAGCGGACAGATGAAAATAAAATAAAATATGAGCATAATCTTTCCAAAGTTGAATTAAAGAAAAATAGTCGCTGTCCGGTGTCTGAAAAATGTGGAGGATGCCGGTTTATTGATGTTCCGTATAAGAAGCAATTGGAGCAGAAGAAAAAAGATACGGCAAAACTTTTACAGAATTTCTGTAAGCTGGAAGTAGTGCATGGAATGGAGCACCCGGAGCATTACAGGAATAAAGTTTCAGCAGTGTTTACCCACGATAGAAAAGGAAATCCGTTGTCCGGTGTGTATGAAGAGGGGACGCATTATGTTGTACCGGTGGAAGAGTGTCTTTTAGAGGATAAGAAGGCAGATGAAATTATCGGAACAATAAGGGGGATGTTGAAGTCTTTTAAAATAAAAGTGTTTGATGAAGATACAGGATATGGACTTCTTCGTCATGTTTTGGTAAGAGTTGGAAAAACAAGTGGTCAGTTTATGGTAGTTCTGGTAGTGTCGTCACCTGTTTTTCCGTCTAAAAATAACTTTGTAAAGGCACTTTTAAAAGCACATCCTGAAATCACGACGATTGTTTTGAATGTGAACGACCGAAGGACAAGCATGGTTCTTGGTGAAAGGGAACAGGTAATTTACGGAAAAGGGTTTATAGAAGATGAACTATGCGGAAAAACTTTTAAAATTTCACCAAAATCCTTCTATCAGATAAATCCGGTGCAGACGGAAGTACTTTATGGAAAAGCGATAGAATTTGCAGGGCTGACCGGAAAAGAGACGGTAATTGATGCGTATTGCGGTATCGGAACGATTGGGCTGATTGCAGCGGATAAGGCGAAGAAAGTAATGGGTGTGGAGTTAAATAAGGATGCCGTGAAAGATGCGGTGCAGAATGCAAAGCGAAATCAGATTAAGAATGTGGATTTTTATCAGAAAGATGCGGGAGCATTTATGGTACAGCTTGCAGAACAGGGCGCGCATGTGGATGTAGTGTTTATGGATCCGCCGCGTGCGGGAAGTGATGAGGCGTTTTTGTCTTCTGTGGTGAAACTGCAACCGGATAGAGTGGTGTATGTGTCGTGTAATCCGGAAACGTTGGCTAGGGATTTGAAGTATTTGGGAAAGAATGGGTATAGGGTTGAGAAAGCGGAAGGGGTGGATATGTTTCCGTTTACGAGCCATGTGGAAACAGTCTGCCTTCTGTCAAAAAAAGCCCAATAAATCAAAGGATTTCGCCATTTTTGGAATAAAATAGATGTGTGTTTCTGTTTTCGTAGAGTGGTGATATAATCGGAGATTTACCCCAGGGGATAGGATTTTGGGAACGGGAAATATACATTTTGGCGAAAGATAATATACGAAAGGAATGAAGTAATGAAAAATATTCGTTATATTAACAATCATATGAAATATCATACTAGACATTTGGAAGAGTTAGTAAAAGTACTTTTTTATGAATTAGGTTTAAAAAATGAATTGGATTATCAAATAGGGCTTTTAGCGATTGATGAGTCGAAAAATGAGATGTGTGTAGGTAATTACAGAGATATAGATGAGAGTTTAAAAAATGACTTACAAGAATGGGCGAATTCAAAACAAAGAGCGAATTTCTGTGGAAAAAGTTACTATTTTTCTAACAAATTTACTTATAAAGATATAAATGGAGATTTTGTAGTTGTACTTAAATATAACGATAAGAAATGTGAAGAATTTGTAAAAACATATTTGAAATTTATCGTTCAACGTTTTTTAAGTATAATTGAGACATTTGTATCTGTAATAGAAGAAAATAGAGATGATGTTGTATATTTGAAAAATCAAATATATGTGTGGAGCAGAGAATTCATTGAAGAAAGGATTTCAGGAAACACTATTTGTTTATCACAATTGTCTTATTTTTCGAGTGTTACTGCAATCGAAAAAATTTCTAAGATGACATATGAAAGTGAAGAAATGATAGGAAAATTTATAGTGATTTCTGAATATTTAGATAATGAGTGTGATATAGTTTTAGAAACTGTAGTAAGGTTACATGAGACTAAGAAGATAAGAAAATTGTTACAAATTACATATCAAGCAGATAAGGACGGTTTATATCTATTATATAATCAAGAATGTATTGTTGGTTTTATTTCACCTAAAAATATTTATGGCAATTATTTTTTAATAGAGTTTAAGGGGAATGGAATCTGGAGATTCAGTCAAGAGGGTGAGTATAGTAAAGGACAAGGGATAGAGTTCAGTGGTATAAATCTAAAGATAATTTGTAATGATGATAGTTTTGAAGAAAAATTTAGAAGATGTTTTCAAAAAATATTTAAGTGTGATGATAATATAGATGTTATTTGGAAGATAGTTGATAAGGCTAAATCACAGAAGCATGGTACTATGTTAGTTTTTTTAGATGACATGAAGGAAGAGAAAAGAAGATTAAATAGTGCAGGATTTGGAATAAAAGTAAAAGATAATATTGATAAATATGTGGAACAAATAACTGCTATTGATGGGGCTATATTAATGGATAAACAGGGAAAGGTTTATGCTATAGGAACAATATTAGATGGAGAAATGCCAAGTGATAATGGGTTTGATATGGCGAGAGGTGCGAGATATAATTCGGCTATAAAGTATTCTTATTTCCGCAGAGAACAGAAAAATTTAATTGTGGTGTTTTCAGAAGATGGATATGCAAATTTAATAAGCAATGGAAAAGAAATATAATATTTAATGAGGTTTTAAGTTTATTTGTGCTTTTTATTTTGGTTTGTATGTATAAATTCTCATTACTGGGAATATTGAAACCGTTTGTCTGCTTTCGAGGAAACCTTGATTTTCTGCAATGTCATTAACTTAGTAAAAGACAAAAAGCAATTGCCTTCATTTATATTTTATGAAATGAAAACAATTGCTTTTTCTTTTATTAGAAAATCGAGGTTTGCTAGAAATACCGTCACCGTTCTAAAGTTCGCAAGGGAACTGAAGGAACTGGGTGTCGGTATTTTTTTGAAGAACAGGACATTAACACTCTATCAGGGGACGGTGAGATGATGCTTGCCGTCCTCGCTTCTTTTGCACAGGAAGAAAGCAGAAGCATGAGTGAAAACAATAAATGGTCCATTCGGAAGAAGTTTGAGAGAGGAGAAGTGATGATTACCACATCCCGCTTTCTCGGTTATGACAAAAACGAATATGGAGATTTGATTGTGAACAGAAAGGAAGCGGAAATTGTCAGTCTGACTTTCGACCTGTATCTAATGAATGTCGGCTCGTCAAGGATTGGGGAGCTGCTTGATTACCTGGGTGTGAAAACGGTGACGGGAACAACATGGGAAAGCGGGACCATCAATGGGATGCTTTGCAATGAAAAGTACAAAGGGGATTTTCATCTGCAGAAGTATTACACCCCTGAAAACAAAAGAAACCATACAAGGAAAAACAACGGGGAAGTGCAGAGTTATTACATTTCGGAAAATCACGAACCAATTGTATCGCCGGAGGTATGGGAAAAGGTGCAGGAAGTCAGGGAACAGAGAAAGCGTGACAGGAATATCGGACAGGACAGCACAATGAAGTTCCAAAACCGCTATCCTTTAAGCGGAATGCTGCTTTGCCCTTATTGCGGAAAAACGCTCCGGCGCAGACAGGTTTACACGAAGAAAATCCAATGGCTCTGCAGCACCTACATTGAAAAGGGAGTCAAGGCATGTAAAGGGATAAGGATTGATGATTCCGAATTGCAAGGCTTGAACATTACGGAACAGACAGTGATTGAGGAGGTGGTTAAAAATGGCAAGAAGCATTACTGTTATACCAGCAAAGCAGATTTCGACTGCGGAATCAGGAACAGCACAGTCAGTGCAGAAATTGAAGATGGCAGCGTACTGCCGAGTGTCAACCGACCAAGAAGAACAGTTATTAAGCTATGAGAATCAGGTCAATTATTACACAAATTATATCAGCGATAATCCTCTCTATGAATATGCAGGGACTTATGCGGATGAAGGAATTTCGGGAACCAATACCAAAAAGAGAGATGAATTCAACCGCATGATTGCTGATTGCAGGGCGGGGAAAATAGACATGATTATTACTAAGTCCATTTCCCGATTTGCAAGAAATACGCTGGATTGTTTGAACTATGTGCGAGAGTTGAAAGATTTGGGGATAGGGATTATTTTTGAAAAGGAAAATATCAATACCCTCGATGCAAAGGGCGAAGTGCTGCTGACCATTCTTTCCTCACTGGCACAGGATGAGAGCCGGTCCATTTCAGAGAACTGCACATGGGGAATCCGCAGAAGGTTTGAAACAGGAAAACACAAAATGAGTACAAAGCGTTTTCTTGGATACGATACGGATGAAACGGGGAAGCTGGTAATCAACAGGACACAGGAGCCAATTGTAATACGATTGTATCAGGAATTCCTGGACGGAAAAACAACCGATTACATCAAGCGGATTTTTGAACGGGAAGGTGTGAAAAACTGGGATGGAGGTACGAAGTGGCAGTCCACAACCTTAATGAGTATGTTGGAAAATGAAAAATACAAGGGTGATGCCTTGCTGCAGAAAAGTTATACGGTGGATTTCCTCACCAAGAAACGTACACAGAACAAAGGGGAAATTCAGATGTTTTATGTGGAGGATGACCATGATGCCATCATTTCAAAGCGGATATGGGAATGTGTACAGCTTGAAATAAAACGCAGGAAAAAGTATCTGGAGGAGCATTGGGACAAACTCCTATTCCCACCGGCCGGAAAGCAATCCATTTGCATCCAAGATTATTTGCGGAGACTGCAATAAGGTATTTGCACGAAAAGGCTGGCGGAGCAGCACGGGTGTTGACCGTAAGGTATGGCAATGCAGTGAACGCTACAAGGTCAAAGGAGTCATGGGAGGTGCCAACCGCCACGTGGAGGAAGAAACGCTGATAAAGGCATATCTTATGGCTTGGAATGCGTTGGTGGAGAACCGAGAGGATTTCATGGAGCAGTGGACGGAACATCTGCAGAGCGAGAACCTATTAGAAGGTTATCGGGCAGAGAAGTTCATAGAATACACCGATGGAGCAGAACCTCTGACAGAGATGGATACGGACTTCATGCTGAAAACACTGGACCACATTAAGGTTTTTGAGGATGGAACATTGTTGGTGGTGTTCCTGGACGGAACGGAGATTGAATGTAAAAATGAAGAGGAGTAAGAAAAGATGCCGATTGGGAGTTGCGATTCCTGATCGGCTTTAAAAGTGTATCAAAAATAAATTAAAATAAAATTGATACAACAAGATTGACAAAACGTTGATAAAACAGTATAATTTCAATGTATCAAAAAAATAAAAAAAGAGGAAATGATATAAATGATAGTATATGAATTGATTCCTAAATTAATAAGAGCAGCATTAAATAATGATAAGAAGGCTGTAGAATCGATTTCTCTCATGATAGGGAGAAAAATAAAAAAAGAGTATCCTCAAATAGCATCGGAAATTATGCAAATAACCGCCAATAGCAGCGTGGGGGCTGACACATTGAGAACATTGGATTTGACCCCCGCTCCAGTTGATAGAGAAACTCGAAGCCAATTGGTGAAGGTGGAAGAACCGATAATGGTAGAAGAACCGATATTATCGCCAGAGGTTTGGCATCAACTAAAGGATTTTTTGCTAGAACGCGAATTGTTGAAAAGATTTTTGGAAGAGGATATTGTTCCACCTAATAGTATATTATTGAGCGGAAAACCAGGGGTAGGTAAAACGTATATAACAAAATGGCTTTCTTATAAACTTAATTTACCAATAGTGACGGTTGATTTGGCAACATCGATATCAAGTTACTTGGGTAGAAGTGGACAAAATATAAAAAGTATATTTGACTATGCTAAATCCCAAAATGTTATTTTGTTTTTGGATGAGTTAGATGCTATTGCAAAAAGAAGAGATGATATGGGAGATTTAGGAGAACTTAAACGGTTGGTAAATGTCCTTCTAAAAGAATTGGAAGAATGTCCGGTTACTTGTGTGATTGTAGGTGCTACTAATCACCCGGAGATATTGGATAAAGCAATATGGAGGCGATTCGATAGGAATATAGAAATCCCTATGCCTGGAAAGGAAGAACGCAGGAAACTTGTTGAGAGAACATTGGGTAATAAGTTCGGTGAGATGAAAAGTGATACAATAAAGTTCATTGTTGGAAATACAGAAACTGTTTCTGCTTCTGAAATTTGTAAACTATGTGAACATATAAAGCGTCAGATGGTGATGAATCACGATGACAAGCCAGATATACTTGCTTTGAGAGAGTGTTGCCGCATAATTGAATTAAAAGATCGAAATGAAAAAGTTCAATTATGTAAGAGGATAAAGAATGAATTTCCAGAATTATCGTTGAGAGATATTTCAAATATTACTATGATTTCATCGGCATCAGTTGGAAGATATATAAAGGAGTGATGATATGGAAAAAGGAAAATATCCCATTATTGCAAATGGAGAATTATATGTAGAGCCGATTAGTAAAAAAATGAATTTTCCACCTAAAGAATGGCCGCATGATTATAACGACGCAAAAATAAATATTTGCAATGATTTGAATAATATCAAAAAGAAGATCGAAGATAAAGAAGAAATATTTTTGGATGAAAAAGTTCTGTGTATTCGATTGGAGCCTAAATTGGAAGCAAAATCATATGTTCCAGATTCTTTGATGATATCGGAAGACATGCAGATTATAGGTGGAAGAAAATATGCCTTTGTAGATGAAAATGGCGAAAAAAAAGATGCAAAATTGTATTTTGTCAAGACAAAAAATGCAGGAATAGATAAATTAGAAAAAACACTGAGAAATGGAAGTAAGGATACTGTCGAAAAATGGAGAAGACAGATACAGTCTATAAAGAATATAGACCTGCTAAGTAGCGAGGAGAAGGTTCAGGGATTGACAGAGGATTGGACGAAAGGAACAATAGAAATTGTTCTTCATCCTTTGGAAAATAGTGTCCAGAAAATGTTAGATGCATTTATGGAAATTTCAGGTTTATCTTCAAATGAAATAAAGATAAAAAGCTATGAAAAAGGTTTAACTTTTATCAGTGCAGTTTGCGATCGGGAAATAATAGCAGCTATTGAAAAGTTTAATCCATTGAGGTCTTTGCACCCTATGGGAGATATTGATCTTGAACCATTGCGAATGGTGCAGGAAGTGGAAGGTCCTAGGCCGGCAAAAAAGAAAATGCGTTCTAATATAACAGTAGGAATGTTTGATGGTGGTATAATTGAAGATCATGTCCTGTTAAAAGGTTATGCAAAGGAAAATGATGTAGTAAATACAACGGCCACATCAAATTCGTTACAACATGGGAATTCAGTGTGTGGAGCTATATTGCATGGTCACTTAGGTGGAAAAAACCCATCAGATGAATTGAAAAATCCCTCTGTATTCGTAGAGTCATTTAGAGTGTTGCCAGCTGAAACACAGATAACGAGTACACGAGATGCTGAATCGGTACATGGAATGTACGAAACTATTGATCAAATTGAAGCTGTTGTAGCTGAACGTAAAGATATAAAATTATATAACTTATCATTTGGTCCTAAAGAACCGATTTTGGATGATAATATAAGTCGATTTACATATGCATTGGATCGTCTGACATATAATGTAGAGGAAGGAGAAATTAACCCGCTTTTTTGTACTGCTGTCGGTAATGATGGTAATAGAGGGGAGTATTTGAACCGTATTCAAACCCCGTCTGATATGGTAAATGGACTTGCGGTGGGAGCATATACATATAATTTGTTTGGTGAAAAAATCAGAGCAGATTATAGCAGTGTAGGTCCTGGAAGAGAAGGAGCGAAAACAAAACCTGATTTGTTAGAGTTTGGTGGCAGTCAGGAACGGCCGTTCATTGTTGTTGGAAGAGGTAATGATAAGGTTGGTATTAGTGCAGGGACAAGTTTGGCAACTCCTGTGGCAACGGGAAAAATTGGTCGGATGATGGCACATTCACCATCAATTACTCCACATTTGGGACGAACATTATTGATTCATAATGCGACCTCTATGTCTGGGGTGCGGGATAATGAATGTGGATATGGATTTGGTAAAGAGGATGTTGATGATATTTTAAAATGTATTGGAAATAAAGTGACAATACTATATTCGGGAGATTTGCCTGCTGCGAGTACGGTTAAATTACCTATTTTTTCACCTGGAGTTAATCAATCAATAGGAAATGTGAGTGTTATATGGACGATAACAACTATTGTTAATCCGGATATAACAGATACGGATGCATATACCAATAACTGTATAGAAGATACATTTTATCCTAACAGTGCGGTGTTTAACTTTTCGAAAAAAGGGAAAAAGACAATAAAGCTAAATCTTACAAAAACAGAAGATGCACAGCAGATGGAAAAATTATTGGAGCAAGGATATAAAATGTCGGAATTACCTGTAAGTGGTGCTGCAAAAAAAGATAAAAGTGAGAATGCACTTAGAAATAAAGATTTAAAATGGGATACTGTTATAAAGAAAACCAAATCTATGAGAGCAACATCATTGTTAAACCCATTTTTAACATTGCATGCGATTGGAAGAAATGGGTATGAGCATGAAAATATTAAGTATTTTGTAGCAGTTACTATTGAAGCCAAAGGGTATAAAGGGAATTTGTATGATAATATACTACAGACATACTCTAACTTGTTGCCGATAGAAATCCATAATGTGAACAAAGTTATGGTTCCTGTTGAATAAATGAAAAAAATCAATTGGAGTGTTTTCCGATTGATTTTTTTATGTATAATTATGTCATGAACAGTTTTTATATTATTATCCATGAGAGGTGCTAGTACTAAGAAAAATAAATAAGTACCCTATAGAATACTGACGTGACATATGATATAATCTTTCTATCAAATACAAAGGATGATTATCATGAAACAAACATATCTCCCATTAACTGATGAGGAAAGAAAATATCTTAAATCTTTATCAAAAACAAG
>JAFSBX010000071.1 GCA_017437065.1 Lachnospiraceae bacterium | reverse complement strand
TCGCATAAAAGAGCAGGAAAAAAGAGATTACTATGTGAAGGAATGCGTAGATTGTGCATGGAGCGTTCGTCAGCTGGAACGCCAGATAAATTCATTTTATTATGAAAGAATTTTAGCTACTAATGAGAGTAAGCGAGCAGAAGTGCGGGGAGAAATACAGGTATTAGAACCGAAGCATTTGATTAAAGATCCATATATATTAGAGTTCTTAGGTTTGGAGGAGAATAAGGCACATCTGGAGCGTGAATTGATTGATAACTTGCAGAAATTTTTGCTTGAATTGGGAAAAGGATTCTGCTTTGTTGCAAGGCAGAGAAGAATAACTATAGACGGAGATCATTACTATATTGACCTTGTGTTCTATAATTACATTTTGAAGAGCTTTGTGTTGATTGATTTGAAAACACATAAACTTACTTATCAGGATGTGGGGCAGATGCTCAATATGAGGTATCTGCCTTGTGTCATTATAGGGTTTGATTTTTGCTTTTGTCTTGCTGTTCGGAAGAGAGAGTAGAATCAGTATCCCGTCCAAGATATTGATTGATGTTATCCGCAGCACAAAATATGATGTGATTATGGACATGACCTTTATCAATATAGGTGGTAACTACATAGGAATGAAAATGCTATCGTATATCTACGAGCATTATGCCGGAGTGGTCACTATTGAAGAACCCGGGTTTTTGGTAAGTTTTTGTAAAAAATGCGGTTAGTGTTGCTACAAAGTAGTTTGTTTGATAAAATAATAGTATAAAAATGAGATTACAAAAGAGTATAGTTGTAGTTTTGTAATAGTTTTTAGTAAGTTTTAGTAGAAAATGGTAAGCGTAAAAGGATGGAATTGTAGAAGGTGATAATAAGACGATGACTTCAGAACAGAGAGAAAAATTATTAAAAGCCGGTTTTACGCCGGGACAAGTAGAAGAAATTAGCAAAGGTCAGGAAGCGGGAGTGAATGTTTCTGTCTATGCAAATAAAGAGTTTCTGCCGATACAGATGCACCAGATCAGATTAGGATTAATGGAACACCTTCCGGTAGAAGTTTATGCAAAGATGGAATATGACTGGTTCCAGATGGAGGAAATACGAAAAGGATTAAAGGCCGGAGTTGATACATCAGTATACGCTCTGCCTAAAATACCATATGAGAAAATGCGCCAGATTCGTAAAGGTCTGGAAGAGGGGATTAATTTATCCGGTTATCTTAAATTGAAAGCCGGTATTATCAGAGAAATAAGGGAAGCAAAACGAGATGGCGTTAATATCATAAAATACATAAATGAAGGTTATGATGCAGAGCAGCTTGCTGAAATACGTGGTGCATTGAAAAAGGGTATTAATATGGATTCTTATCTTTGCAAAGAGTATAGGGCAGCAACCATAGCTGAAATATGTAAAGGCTTAGAAAACGGCGTAGATGTGTCTGTTTATGCATCAATTAACTATAGCTGGCGGCAGATGAGAGAAATCCGTCTTGGTCTTGAGTGCCAATTAGCAGTAGATAAATACAGCAGTCAATTGTATTCATGGGAGCAGATGAAGGAGATTCGTCTTGGTCTGGAGCAGGGATTAGATGTAGAGGATTACCGTCGACTCAGATTTACAGCCGGTGAGATGCGTAAAAAGAGAAAAGCGATTCTTGAAGGTGTATATCGTGAACAGGAAATATTACTGGAAAGTCAGGGAAAAGCAGAAGATTTCAGAATTGAAGTTTCCTCAGACGGTATGGAAGCCTATATTCGGGTTCTTGTGGATAACAAGGATTATAGAAAAGAAAGATTATTAAAAATTTTGGAGCAGAGTGGCATTTGCAAGGGTATTCAGGAAGAGGCCGTTGAAAAAATTATTAGTGGAAAATATGGTAAAGAGTCTATTTTAATTGCCAAAGGACAGGAACCGGAAAAAGGTGAAGATGGATGGTATGAATTTTTCTTCCGTACAGATTTGGAGAAAAAGCCTAAAGTGTTGGAAAACGGTTCCGTAGATTATCAGAATATTGAATGGTTTGAAATGGTGAAAGAAGGTCAGAAACTGGCATTCTATCATGAAGCAAAAGAGGGAACAGATGGTTATGATGTAGCAGGAAATCCTATAAAAGCAAGAAAAGGCACGGAACAGCGTGTTTTAACCGGTAAGGGATTCAAGCTGGAGGAGGATAAAAAAACTTATGTTGCAATCATAAGTGGTATGATTAATCTGGACGAAAATGAAATGTGGGTTACCAATCATCTGGTATTGGATGAAATAAATATGGCAACCGGAAATATTACATTTGACGGAAGTATTCACATTATTGGTGATGTAGGGCATGGTACTGTTGTCAATGCAACAAATGATGTTATGATTGACGGGACTGTGGAAGCAGCAACGATTAACAGTGGTGGAAGCATCGTTTTGAAAAAAGGAATGAATTCGGCAGGACACGGTCTGATAAATGCTGAAAAAGATGTTGTGAGCAGATTTTTTGAAGCTACCAAAGTAATGGCAAAAGGAAATATTGAAGTAGATAAATGTCTGAACAGTCAGCTGTATGCAGGAGGAACTATTACAAGTACCCGAATCATAGCCGGAGGAGTCGCACAGGCAGAAAAAGGATTTCGTGTTAATAATGTGGGAAATCATGCAGGGATACATACAGTATTAAAGATGAAAGTAGATGAAAAAATCTGGGAAGAACGAAGAATGTTGTTTTCTGCAATTAAGGATGTAAAACATGAATTACAAATGTTGAATAATTCTTATGAGGAATTTAAGGTGAAATTCCCACCGGAAATTCGAAACAATATGGATATATTTAAGAAACTGGAACAGGCTGTTTTCACTAAAAACAAACAGTTGGAACAACTGGAAAAGCTGAAAGAAGAAAATGAACAGCGGATTAGTAAGACGAGAGAGTCCAAAATCATTATTGCAGGATGTGCTCATGAAGGAACCGTGCTTGAGATTAATGAAAGCAGATGGTTGGCTGAAAATCAGCATAATATTACTGTAAAACAGCAAAATGAAGAAATGGAAATATTATCCAATTGATGGCAGTAAAGGGAGGAAACGTTGTGAGAAGGAAGTTACTGATTGTTGATGATTCAAAATTTAACCGTCAGGTTCTGATTAATATATTACAGGATGAATATGTAATTGTAGAAGCTGAAAACGGCCGGGAAGCACTGGAAATTATAGAGGAACAAAAGAAAGATATTGCGGCTGTGCTTCTTGATATTGTAATGCCGGAGATGGATGGTGTTACACTTTTAAAAATATTAAACGAAAAGAAATATCTTGGTGAGTTTCCGGTGCTTATTGTGACCAGTGAACAGTCTGTGAATCTGGTGGCAGAATGTTTTGACTATGGTATTTCTGATTTTATCCGTAAACCGGTTAATACTGATTTTGTGAAACAGAGAGTGCAGAAACTGGTCGAGTTGTACATGCAGAAGAATGATTATAAGGAAAGATTGGAAAGGCAGACGCTTACATTGCGAAACCAGTACAAAATGTTACAACAACAATCCACAGAATTGAAAAAGAATAATGAAAAAATTATTGATGTGCTGGGGACTGTAGTTGAATATCGAAATATGGAGGGAAGGAATCACGTTAAAAGAGTGAAGGAATTTACAAGAATTCTTGGAGAACATATGATGAGTGATTATCCTGAATATGAGCTGACAAAAGAAAAGATAAATGTAATTGCTGCTGCGAGCGTTCTTCATGATGTAGGTAAAGTTATGATACCTGATGCCATTCTTTTGAAACCCGGAAAACTTACTGAAGAAGAATATGAATATGTAAAATCACATTCTATCAGGGGATATGATATTATTAACAGTATTGCTGATTCATGGGATGATGAGTATGTACAGTACAGTTGTGAAATAGCAAGATCACATCATGAAAAATATGATGGTTCCGGCTATCCGGATGGTTTGAAAGGGGATGATATTCCTATTTCAGCACAGCTTGTTTCAATTGCAGATTGTTATGAAGCATTGATTAGTGAAAGCGTGTATAAGAGTGCAATACCTTATGATGAGGCTTATAATATGATTTTGCAGGGAGAGTGCGGAGTGTTCTCTTTTAAGCTTCTTGAATGTTTCCGAAAGGCAAGAAAAGAACTGGAAGAGTATGCAGAAAACATGGATAATGCAGAAGCTGAAGAGTTAACAGAGTAAATAAAGGAGATTCCATATCATACTGTAGTGATTTCTTTAGAATTTTACAGTTGATATGGAATTTTTTTATGTGTTTACAAAATTTATACATAATATACAAATATTTTACATAGAATAATTTGATAAATTGTCGCAAAAGTGTTAAAATAACAGAAAATAGTGTTTGGGAGGGGATTATGGAGTTTGAATGGTTGAATTCCAAAATAGTGGAAGAATCGATAGAAGTAGTTCTTGTTTTTAATGAAATGGGAAATATTTTGTTTGGGAATCCATCTGCAAGGGAGAAGCTGGAGTATAGTGGGGAAGAATTGCAGAGACAAAATATGACATGGATTTTCAGACAGGAATTTCAAAAAGAAGATGGAGGTTATTTTCCGTTTCAAAAAGAAAAGATATTTGAAAAAACAGAGTCAGCTTTGTATCGAAAGAACAGTTCCTGTTTTTTGGCCAATATTCGTTGCTTTCCTATGGAGAAGAGCGGAATCTATTATCTTTTGGCAGAAGATATAACGGGACAAAAAGATACAGATGCAAGAATCAGACAGTTGAAAGAAGAAGGGGAAAATAACCGCAGAATAAGAAATGAGTTTAATGCAAATATTACGCATGAACTTAGAACTCCGGTAAATGGGATAAAGGGACATGTAACGGCTCTTATGGATGTGATAGAAGAGGAGGAGCAACGAAAAACACTTGACGTTATTTTATATTGTTGTGATAATATGTCTTCCATTATTAATAATATACTGGATTTTTCGAAGCTGGAAGCGGGGAAACTTACATTGGAAGAAAAAGAGTTTGACTTTTATCAGATGATGGATAAGGTGATTGCCACGCATACAGCCACTATCAACAAAAAAGAACTGAAACTTAATGTTTATGTAGATGAAAAGATTCCGAGGATTGTAATAGGGGACGAACTACGGTTAAACAGAATATTAAATAATCTTTTATCTAATGCCGTGAAATTTACTTCGGTAGGATATGTGAATGTCAGTGTAAGTAAGACAATGCAGATAAATGACGAAGTAGAGCTGTTTTTTATGGTAAAGGACAGTGGAATAGGAATTTCTAAAGAGGAACAGGACAGACTTTTCCAAAGTTACAGTCAGGTAGATGCGTCTATTACCAGGCGATTTGGAGGAACAGGATTGGGACTTGCCATCACGAAACAATTGGTTGAAATGATGAATGGTTCCGTTCATGTGGAAAGTGAGAAAGGAAAAGGAAGTAATTTTTCTTTTTATGTAAAGTTACATACGAATCAAAATATTGATGAAATACCGGAACATTTGGAAGTGTACCATAAATGGAGTAATTTTACTGCAGCAATGGAAAACTCGGGAGAAGATCAGTTTTATCAGTTTGGCACCGAGGAAAACAGGGGAGAAATTAAAAAAAGAATGGAAAAACTTGTTTTGTCAATTGAGCTTGGAGCATGGGATAAGGCAGAAACGTTGGCAGAAACATTAAAAACATTGATAGAACGCAGTGATGGGGAGTTAAAGAAACTGATTTTGCGAATGGGTATGGCAATTCGCAAAGAAAACTATGAGAAAAGTATGGAAATGTATGAGCAGGTAAAAACGGCATTAATAGAGAGAATGGGAGAGCTGTAGAAAGGTGCGGTGTTGATATGGAGCTGGAAATAAAAAAGAAAGAGCCCCCCAAAATTTTAATCGTTGATGACATCAGTGTGAATTTAAAAGTTTTAGAAAAAATAATATCTGCGGAGGGGTATGAGCCGCTTTGTGCGTTAAGTGTACAGGAGGCCATAGACATTATGAACGAATCGTTACCGCAGTTGATTTTATCAGACCTTTCCATGCCGGGAATGGATGGATTGGAGTTTTGTAAGTTGTTGAAGAGTAACCCCAGAACAAGAGATATTCCGTTCATCTTCATTACAGTATTAAATTCCGGTGAGGAGAAGGAACAGGCATTTTTGGCAGGAGCGGTAGATTTTATTCCGAAACCGTTTGAACGGGTAGAGGTTGTCATGAGGGTGAATAATCAGTTGAGTAGTTATCAACTGAAACAGGAAATGGCAAACTATAACCGAATGATGCACAAACTTGTGAGTGAACAGCAAAAACAGATAGAAGAAGAAAGAGAAAATTTATTATTTGCTCTTGCGAAAGTGGTAGAGAAAAGAGATACAAATACAGGAAGACATCTGGAGAATGTGGGATATAACAGTAGGATTTTGGCACAAAGTTTACAGCTTTTACCGAAATTTGAAGAGCAGATTACAGATGATTTTATAGAGACAATAGGTGCAGCATCTAAGCTTCATGATATAGGAAATATTGTGATTCCGGATAAAATCTTTTTGAAAGAAAGTTCTCTTGATGTATGGGAGATGGAGGTAATAAAAAGACATACGGAAGAAGGAGCAAAAATACTGGAAGAGATTTACAATGAAAAAAGTACAAGTAAATTCTTAGGTATGGCTATTACTATTGCACGATATCATCATGCGAATTGGGACGGAACAGGATATCCGGAAAACTTAGCCGGTGAACAGATTCCGCTGGAAGCAAGAATTGTGGCATTGACAAATACATTTGACGTATTGATAGGTAAGAGATGCTATAAAGATGCTTATCCGTTAGAAGAAAGTTTAAAAATCATTAATGAAGAAAGCGGAACAGTTTTTGATCCGGATATAGTAGAAGTATTTAATAAAGTCTGGAAACAAATGCGAGTAGAACATGCGTAATGGGCAATGAGAAAATTTACACAAAAAGAGTAATAAAAAATAACAAATATTGACAAAAAGTGACAAAAGTACTATGATTGTATTATGTTTTTGAGTCAAAATAGACAAAAAGTGTGGGCTGCGAACGGAAATATACGGGAGGCATTAGGTGATAACAGACAGAGAATTTAACCGTATTGTGTATTATGTGAAGAGTCATTATGGTATTGATTTGAGTCGGAAGAGAGTTTTAGTGGCAGGAAGACTGGAAAATTATTTGATTAGAAATGGTTATAACAGTTATGATGAATATATGACAGAGGTGGAAAGCTGTCCGGATGGCGCAGAGGCGAAAAATCTGGTAAATGCACTGACTACGAATCATACATATTTTATGCGGGAAAGTGTTCACTTTGAGTTTATGCGGAAGGTAGTTCTTCCGCAGCTTAAAGTGAAAGAAGCCGGTGGGAAGGATTTGCGAATTTGGTCTGCGGCATCTTCCACGGGGGAAGAACCGTATACATTGGCAATGCTTTTAATGGATTTTTTTGGAATAGAACACGGTGCATGGGATACGAAGGTACTGGCGACAGATATATCTACCCGGGTGTTGGAACACGCGGTAAAGGGAGTATATTTAGGAGAGCAGCTGGAGCCGTTGCCTGCTAAGTGGAAGCAACGGTATTTTCGGGCAATTGACAGGGATGAATACAAGGTGAAGGACGAGCTGAAAAGCGAAGTGATTTTCAGACAGTTTAATTTGATGAATCCCTTTCCTTTTCGGAAAAGATTTCATGTTGTTTTTTTGCGTAACGTGATGATTTATTTTGAAGATGACACAAAGTATCAGTTAATTGAAAAGATATATAATCATATGGAACCGGGAGGTTATTTGTTTATAGGGACGACGGAGTCTTTAGACAAAGCAAGAATAAAATTTCAGTATGTGGAACCTTCTATATATAGAAAGATATAGAAAGCAGGGAATGGATGTATGAGACCGATTAGAGTGCTGGTTGTTGACGATTCCATTTTGTTCCGCAATGTGTTGGTACAAAGTTTGGAATCCGATCCGAATATACAGGTAGTTGCACAAGCGAAGGACCCGTATGAGGCGAGAGATGCTATTATACAATATAAGCCGGATGTCATGACGCTTGATGTAGAACTGCCGAGAATGAATGGAATAGATTTTTTGAAAAAACTGATGCCGCAGTATCCGCTTCCGGTAGTAGTAATAAGTGCTTTGAGTGATAAGGTGTTTGATGCATTGGAAGCGGGAGCGGTGGATTTTGTGAATAAGCCCCGAAATCTGGAGAGGACGCAGTTAAACAGCTTTTTAAAACAGGAACTTATAACAAAAATAAAAATAGCTTCCACGGCAAAGGTTGGTAAGTTGAAAAAAGCAGAGCCGGCTACGGTCGGAAAAGAGATTCATGTCACAGGAAGCAGTAAAATTATAGCAATCGGTGCTTCTACCGGAGGAACAGAAGCTATTTATGAAGTTCTAAAGCAATTTCGGAGGGATATTCCCGGAATTGTTGTTGTACAGCATATGCCGCCCGGATTCACGAAGATGTATGCAGAGAGATTGAATAATCAATGTGAAGTGACAGTAAAAGAAGCACAAACCGGAGATAAGGTGATACCCGGGCAGGTACTGATTGCACCGGGGGACAGGCAGATGAAGGTTGTTAAAGTTGGAGAATGCTATCAGGTAGAGTGCAGAGGTGAAGAAAAGGTAAATGGACATTGTCCTTCCGTTGATGTATTGTTTGGGTCCGTCGCAAGAGTGGCGGGAAAAAATGCTATTGGTGTAATTTTGACAGGAATGGGCAGCGATGGTGCAAAAGGACTTTTGGAAATGAGAAAGACCGGAGCACCTACTGTAGGACAGGATGAGACAAGCAGTATAGTGTATGGAATGCCGAAAGTAGCTTATGATATCGGTGCAGTGCAGTACCGGTTGGGACTTTCAGCTATTTCAGGAAAAGTATACAGTTTGTTGAGTATATAGGGAGAAAAGAAAGGAGTATGTTAAATGAAAATATTATTAGCAGAGGATGATTTTGCCAGTCGAAAATTTATGGACAAGTACTTGTCACAGTATGGGGAATGTGATGTGACAGTAGATGGTGAGGAGGCAGTCGATGCCTTTATGATGGCACTGGAAGATGGAGAACCCTATGACCTTATTTGTCTGGATGTAATGATGCCGGTATTGGATGGTTATCAGGTTTTGAAAGCAATTAGAGACATTGAGGCAGAAAGGGGAATAGAAAAAGATAAGAAAGTAAAAGTTATTATGACAACTGCGTTGAATGAAGAACGCAATGTAAAAATGGCATTTGAACTTGGATGTGAAGCATATTCGGGAAAACCGATTGATGTTAAGAAGTTTGAAGTAGTATTAAAAAAACTTGGACTGATTTAAGCAGACAGAATATTTTATATAAATGCTGGGAAAGGGAGGAAATATGGCAGAAGAGTTTAGCACAGACGGGATGCTTGACATGTTCCTGTATGAGAGCAGTCAGTTGCTTGAAAAATTAGAAGGCATTATTTTAGAGAAAAAGGATGAAGAATGCTTTGATGATGCTGACATTAATGAAATATTCCGTATCATGCATACGATTAAAGGCTCATCAGGAATTATGATGTACGAAAATATTACAAAAGTATCTCATAAGCTGGAAGATGTGTTTTATTACTTGAGAGAGTCCCACCCCGATAATGTTCCCCATTTGGAGCTTGTGGAAAAGGTACTTATCGTATCGGATTTTATCATAGGCGAACTGGACAAAATTAAAGAGGGAAATGAAGCAGACGGCAGTGAGGCAGAAATTTTAGAAGATTTAGACGAGTTTTTAAATTGTATTAAAGGTGAAATTAAGGATCAGGGAATCCGGCTTCCGAAGGTAAATAAACATGAGGAGCCGAAGCAGTTCTATATTGCACCCGTGGCAAGTGAAAACAGTCACTTTTACCGGATTGTCATTCATTACAGGAATGATACTCAGATGAGTAATATCAGGGCATATTCAGCAACATATGCACTGAAAGAAGTAGCAGAGGATCTTTTGTATACACCGGAGGATATTCTGGTAAATGAAGATAGTGCGGATGTTATTCTGGCAGAAGGTTTTCATATGCTTTTGCAGACCAAAAGCAGCAAGGAAGAGATTCTGAAACTGATTGACAGTTCCGAGGCGGAAAAGATTGATTTTGAAGAGATTACCTCAGCAGAATATGGAAGAGGTCTTGCAGAAATCGGACAGGAGGAGCAACCGATTGTCATTAATCTGGATGATGAAAAACCTCCGGTAAAAGAAGTGAAAAAAGAACCGGCACCGGGTGACTATGTAGTAAAAACAAAGGAAACCGGTAAAGGTAAAACGTTGGCGAAAAATCAGCCAAAACAGCAAAGCATCATAAGTGTAAGTGTAGAGAAGATGGATGCACTTATGGATTTAATTGGTGAAATTGTAATTGCAGAGGCAGTAGTTTTACAGAATCCGGATTTAAAAGTACCGGGGCTGGATCTTACGAATTTCCAGAAAGCTTCTGCACAGCTTAGCAAGATAACAACGGAATTGCAGGAAGTTATCATGTCCATGCGAATGATGCCGCTTACAAATGTATTCCAGAAGATGAAGAGAATTGTATTTGATGTATCCAGAAAACTGGGAAAAGATATTGAACTGGAAGTAATTGGTGAAGATACGGAAGTTGATAAAAATATTATTGAACATATTTCTGATCCGCTTATGCATCTTGTCAGAAATTCCGTAGACCATGGTATTGAAGAAAATGCAGAGGACCGGGTTGCACTTGGTAAGCCGGCACAAGGTAAAATTATACTGGAAGCGAAAAATGAAGGTGGAAAAGTTTATATTAGTGTAAAGGATGACGGTAAAGGATTAAAGAAAGAAAAGCTGTATGAAAAGGCAAAAAATAACGGACTTATCGGCAGCAAGGAAATTACAGACTTTTCCGATAAAGAAATTTATCGTTTTATTACTTTGCCCGGATTTTCAACGAAAGAAGTGGTTACGGAATATTCAGGACGTGGTGTAGGTATGGACGTAGTTGTTAAGAATATTCAATCCATTGGTGGAAGACTGGAAATTGACAGTGAAGAAGGGCATGGTTCTGAAATGACATTAATTATACCGCTGACACTGGCAATTATTAACGGCATCGTGGTACAGGTAGGAGATTCTTCTTTTGTTATTGAGACTGCTTCCATTAAAGAATTTGTAAGAGTTGGAGAAGATACGATTGTACAGGAACCGAGCGGAGAAGAATACATTGTCTTAAGAGGAGAATGCTATCCGTTTATCCGATTAAGTGAAAGATATCAGTTGCCTGATTCACAGGACAAAGTCGATAATGGAATTGTTGTTGTACTGGAGCATGAAGGCAGACAAATATGTATTTTGATTGACAGGCTGATACAGGAACAGGAAATTGTAGTCAAACCGATTCCTTCTTATATTAAAAAAGTAAAAGGATTGTCGGGATGTACACAGCTTGGTGACGGAAGTATTGCACTGATTCTTGATATTGCGGGATTAATAGAGGATGAGGAAAGGAGTTAGTACATGGCGGAAGAAATAAAAGCAGAACTGCTTGAAGAAGACACCCAGAAGGGCAAGTTTATGACATTCCAGACGGGAAAAGAATTCTTCGGCATTAGTATCAGTTATGTAAATGAAATTATCGTTATGCAGCCGATAACGGCAATACCGGAAGTGGAAGATTATATTAAAGGTCTGATTAATCTTCGTGGAAAGATTATTCCCGTGATTGACGTCCGGGTAAGGTTTAAAATGGAACCGATAGAATATACGGACAGGACGTGCATTATTGTTATTAATGTAAAATCTACGGTTATCGGATTGATTGTGGAAAAGATAGCGGAAGTGGATACGATTATGGATGATGACATTATTCCGCCGCCCACACTTGGACACAAAGAAAATGAACAGAATAAATATGTGTATGGATTGGCGAGAACAGGAGACACGGTAAAATTATTACTGGATCCTGAAAAACTGATTAAGGATGAAGACATAGAAGTTATTGAAGAATTACAAGAGGAAGAACAATAACAGAACGGAGGAAATCACCATGAAGAAAAAATTTTCAATACGCAATGCATCAGTGAAAGGTAAGATAGGTTTTTTTAGTTGTGTTTTATCATTTTTAATTTTAGTTGTTGCAACGGTGGCTATGGTATCGTTGGATTTGACGACTCAGGCGCATTTATCAAGATATAATAATTATGCGATGGGAGAGTTGGAATTAAGTAAAGCAATGACTCATTTTAACGAAATAAAAGTACATCTTCGTAATATGCTTTATTTATATGCTGATGATGAAGTGAAGCAACAGGAAGAAATGACTTCCATTTCAAAGAAGTTAAGTGAGGCAGAAGCGGATTTAGCAGCATTTGCACAAAAACTTGATAAGTATGACAGTTCAATTGCTGATAATTATAAAAAGTGTGTTTCATATAGTGAGGAATATGGAATATCAGTTAATAAGTGCATTTCTTACATAAATGGAGGAAAATTGGAAAGTGCCAGAAAAGAACTTATGTCAGCAGGAGTAACATCTGCTAATAATGCAGAGGCATTCATGCAGGAGATTATGGATGATATAGAAGTCGCATCAGATGAAGCAGAAAAAAGAGTAGAAGGACAGGTTGAGGGACTCAGAACGGTTGTTTTGGGTATTTGTATATTCTGTTTAATTATTTCAGGATTATATTCATGGGGAATAATCAAATCGATTGTTATTCCGGTTGCAAAATTATCAAAGGCATCCAAGAAGTTAGCAATGGGTGATGTAGATGTAGATTGTACAAAACTGTATGATGATGACTTAGGTGAATTAATGGATGATTTTGCAAATATGGCAGCTGCTATTAAAGAACAGGCCAGAATTGCAGAAATTATTTCAAAAGGTGATTTAACAGTGCAGGTGGAACCAAGATGTGAAAAAGACGTTCTTGGTAAAGCGTTAAAGAAACTTGTGAAGGATGATAATGCAACTCTTGGCAATATTAAAGAATCTACTATGCAGATGACAATAGGTGCAGAACAGGTTGCAACAGCAAGTCAGGCATTAGCACAGGGTTCAACTGAACAGGCAAGTGCACTTGAGCAGGTAACAGCTTCCATGGATGAAATCGCAGAACGTACAAAAGCAAATGCATCTGAAGCAAGTGAAGCAAATGAATTAGTACATAGCGTAAAAGATATGGCAGTTTCAGGAAACGGACAGATGAAATCCATGATTAGTGCCATGAATGACATTAATGAATCTTCTGAGACAATTTCTAAGATTATTAAAGTAATTGATGATATTGCATTCCAGACCAATATTTTGGCATTAAATGCAGCAGTAGAAGCAGCAAGAGCCGGAGTACACGGAAAAGGATTTGCAGTAGTTGCAGAAGAGGTTAGAAATCTTGCGGCAAAGAGTGCATCTGCAGCAAGTGAAACAGCAGAAATGATTGAAGATTCTATCCGCAAAGTAAACAATGGTACAAAACTTGCAGAAGAAACAGCAGAGTCTCTGGATGAAATCGTGGCTTCCATTGATAAAATTGTATCATTGATTAGTAATATTGCGGTAGCATCTAATGACCAGGCAACAGCAGTATCACAGATTGATCAGGCAATTGGACAGGTATCTACCGTAGTACAGACGAACTCTGCTACAAGTGAACAGTGTGCAGCGGCAAGTGAAGAATTATCGAATCAGGCAGCAATGCTTAGAAATCTTATGGCAAATTATAAGCTTGCCGGTGGAACACATGGAAATTATGTGATAGAGAATGATAAAAACTCTAACTACAATGAACATATCATTTCTCTTGATGGAGATTTTGGTAAATATTAAGAAATAAATATATGTATATAAAAATGCTCCTGCAGTGATGCGGGAGTATTTTTAGGCATAATTAGACGAAAAAGAGGGGAATGTATGGGAGTTATAATTGAACTTATAGGTGAATTAGTATTGGAGTTTATAGTAGAAGGAAGTATGTCAAAGGAGATACCAAAACCACTTAGAATTCTGTGCATGATATTAATGGGAGTTGTGTATGGAGGTCTTATTACATTTTTTATTATTGGAAGTATTAACGGTGAGAACAAGGGATTCAGAATATTGTGTGGTGGAGTGGCACTACTGTTAATAGTATGTCTGGTTGGAATATATATTAGAAACAAAAAGAAGAAATAGTTCAAATTACAGTGAAAAGAAAATTATTGCCGGTGTGCAATAATTTATGAAATAAATAACTCTAAAATAAATACTGCAAGGCAAGAAAAAACGGCTACCTGAAGCAGACCTCTTTGACACCATGCAAGTAAAACTCCGATAATCAGGGCTAAAAGTCCGGACCATACACTGTTTGTGGATTCTAAAATGGCAGGGAAGGTCATTACTGCTAACGTAACATACGGTACATAAAACAAGAATGAGCGAATAGTTCTGTTTTTAATTTCCTTGCGGATAAGTGTAAGCGGAAGTACGCGGATAAGATAGCTGACTCCTGCCATGATAAGAATATAAATGTAAATATTATGATTCATGGGAAACTCCTTAGTTTTATTTTTATGTAATAGGAAATTGTTCAAACATTTTCTTTGGAATAAAATATTAAGTAGCAGTTTTTTTATTCTCTTCCGGCACCGGGAAGAGAATAGCGGCAATTCCCGAAATCACTACAGTAAGTATAATAATGCGTATACCGGAAGAAAGAGTGCTTAAAACAGGCAATTTTGAGAAGAGGAAGCTTGCAAGCATGGAAAGAACTACAAGTCCTGCTATAATTTTGTTCTTTCTTGCAGGAGGAATAATAATGGCAAGGAACATGCCATATAAACCAACGCTTAAAGCACTGACTACGTTTGCGGGAAGAATATTGCCACATAAAACACCGAAACATGTACCAATTGCCCAGCCGGGGAGAGCTACTACAATCACCCCATAAGTGTAGAATGGATTTAGTTTTCCCGGATAGGACATGGAAACACCAAAGATTTCATCGGTAACATCAAATCCAATAAGCAGTCTGTGGAAAAATTTTGTGTCGGGTGAGAGCTTCTGGCTTAAGGCGCAGGACATTAAAAGATAACGTGCGTTTGCCACTAAAATCATGACTGCCATTTCTAAATAGCCCGCCTGTGCGGCAATTAAAGTAAAGCCTGCAAACTGTCCGGCAGAAGCATTGACAAGCATACTTGTGATGGTTGCCTGAAAAGCTGTCATGCCGGCATTCTTAGCTGCAATTCCTAAAGTAAAAGAAACAGCAAGGTAGCCTAATGAAATGGGAATTCCGTGCTGCATTCCTTTCTTAAAGCAAAGAGCAGTTTCTTTTTTCATTTATTTATCCTCCATAAATCTGCTATAGTACAGATTTTTCTAAACTGATTTTTTCTTTGATTAGTATAATCTTTTCGACAAAGAGAGTCAAGAAGAGCGAGCGAAAGGATACGCGTAATAAAATTGACAAGAAAGTAACAAAAACATATAATAAAACACATGTTATATAACATGAAAATATAGAAATGGAAAGGTAGTAATGTCATGCCGCCAAAAGCAAAATATACAAGAGAAGAAATTATTCAAAAAGCATTTGAACTTACCAGGAAAAAGGGAATTGATGCTGTTGTGGCAAGAGAGCTTGGAAAGGAGCTTGGAACGTCATCATCACCTATTTTTACAGCTTTTAAAAATATGGAAGAGGTACAGAAGGAAGTAAGAAAGGTTGCCCTGCAGGAGTTTGAGTCTTATGTTCGTGATGCATTAAATTATACACCTGCATTTAAATATGTAGGGCTGAAGATGATTGAGTTTGCAATGAAAGAGCCAAAGTTGTTTCAGCTGGTATATATGCGTGAACATGATGGTAATCAGACTTATGCTATGCTGATTGAAGAACTTGGGGATACTGTAGAAGTGTGCATTGAGGTTATGCAAAAAGATTATGACTTAAGCAGAGAGGAGGCGGAATTGCTTTTTGGGCAGGTATGGCTTCATACTTTTGGTATTTGTGTATTGGTAGCAGGAAAAGTATGTCGGCTTACACCCGAGGAAATATCAGAGATGCTAAGTGTAGAGTTTCAGGGAACTTTGATGCTGATAAAATCAAAAACATTTCAAACGGTTCCTGTAAATGGTCCAAATGATATAGTGAAATAAGTGAGCGGGAAGTCAGGAAAACGACATGTATCAAATTTAATTGACAAAAAAAAATTGCAGTTATATAATAAAACAAACGTTACATAACTAAGTTTTATAATAATAGATGTATAAAAAGTGAGATGTGAAGATGAACTTTAGAATGGCAGGTGAGGTTTATTTTAGAATACTGTAAATTACAGATAGGATGTATGCTGATAATTTTGTATATCATATTCACTTATTGTAAAGAGTGCAGAAGATTTCGGCAAAAGCATAGGCTGTCTGTTTTTGATGGATTGCTGGGATTAGGATTGGTATGTGTACTGTTTGATGGATTGACGGCATATACGGTAAATCATTTAGATACTGTAAATGAAGTGATAAATAGAATATTACACTTAATTTTTCTGTTAAGCCTTGACTTGCTTATATTCTGGTTGTTTATTTATATGGTTTCCATAACAACCGGATTGCCACAGAAGAAAAGTAGGGTAGCACTTTTGTTCAGTCCTTTTTTGATAAATGTGATTTTGGTAGTAGTTTATATACCGGATTTAAAATATTACGAAGGTGAACTCAGTAATTATTCTATGGGACTTTCTGCATACACTTGTTTTGCCATGGCAGGAGTTTATATTTTGCTTAGTCTTCTTATTTTTTTTGGACGTTGGAGATACATAGAAAAGCAAAAAAGAGTAAGTATTTTTACTTATCTGTTTGTGTTGGCATGTATTACAGGATATCAGATGATTTATCCGCAGTCTTTGCTTAGCAGTATTTGTGTAACAATTATTGTATTGGGAGTGTATATAAATCAGGAAAATCCGTTAGTGGAGGAACTGGCTCATTATCATAATGAAATGATAACGGGATTTGCTACACTTGTGGAAAACAAAGATGGAAGTACAGGCGGACATATAAGGAGAACAACCACATATGTAAAGCTTTTGGCAGAAGAACTAAGGTACAGAGGCTATTATAAGGAAGTTCTGACGAAAGATTATATGAAAAATTTGCGTCTGGCGGCACCTATGCATGATATTGGGAAAATATCCGTGCCGGATGTTATTTTACAAAAGCCGGGAAGGCTGACAGAAGAAGAATTTGAAATTATTAAGCTTCATACGGTAAATGGTGGAAAAATTATTCAGGAAACATTTGGACATTTGGAAAATGAACAGTATGCACAGATGGCATATGAAGTGGCACGTTTCCACCATGAGAAATGGAACGGGAAAGGATATCCGGAAGGATTAAAGAGAAAAGAAATTCCATTGTGTGCGAGAATTATGGCAATTGCAGATGTATTTGATGCGTTATCAGAGAAGCGGTGCTACAAAGAGGCAATGCCGCTGGATAAATGTTTTGAAATTATTCAGGATGGAAGTGGACAGGACTTTGACCCGGTATTGGTGGAGGTATTTTTAGACATAAAAGAAAAGGTAATGCAAAGCAGGAAGGAGAATGAAGGATTATGAGTTTACTTAGGCAGAATGAAAAGGAAGCGAATTTGTTAGTAGCCAAAGTGATGAGAATTACATTTATCATTTTCATACTTATTTATTTGTTAAATGTGATGGGCATATTTGTAGTTGATAAAATGATTATGACGGTTGCTTTTATCGGTGGAGGATGTCTTCTCCTGTTGCCAACTCTTCTTACTAATATCCTAAAAAAGGAAGATGGCTATGTTAAGTATGTAAATGTTATTTGTGCGGCAGTGTTTGTGACATTGCTCAGTATTACACTAACATATCATGTAGTTGCAATTTATGTATATCCCATTGCAATTGCAAGCCTTTACTTTTCAAAAAAATTAAACATTATGGCAACTGCACTTACTGTAGCAGGAGTTTCCGTTGGGCAGATACTTGCATTTTATTTAAAAACATTACAGGATGATAATTTTACAGAGTTTAACAGTGTAATTATTTTTGGCGTAATTCCACGAGCATTGGTAGTTATTGCGGTTGCAGCTATTTTTACAATGCTTTGCAGCAGGACAGCATCGATGCTTTCAAATTTGATGGGTGCCGAAGAACAAAAGGAAATGTTAAAACGTATGAAGGAGATGAAGGAAAATGCAGTACAGACTTCTGAAATTATGTTTGGTATGGTAACAGAGCTTTCCAAAATTGCGGATGCTTCTCTTAAGGCAAATCAGAGTATTGCAGAAGAAACAGAGCGTTTGCTGACAGGTTCTACAGAAAATACAGAAGCCGTGGAAAATGCAGATTGTAAGATACAGGATATTACAGAGCAGTTGGTCGGACTTAGTGATATGAATCACAGAACAGCCGGCCTGACAGATCAGATTGGTGATAATACGCAGGAAAATCAGAAAAGAATGGACGATGCGACAGTAAGTATGGAGCAGATACATAAGAGTACAAATGAGTGTAAGCGTATTATTGCAAATCTTGGAGAAGAGTCAAAAGAAATTATTGGAATTGTGAAAACAATTACGAATATTTCCAGTCAGACTAATATTCTGGCTTTAAATGCCACTATAGAAGCAGCAAGAGCCGGAGAACATGGAAAAGGTTTTGCTGTAGTTGCAGAAGAAATTCAAAAACTCTCTGAACAGACGAAAACTGCGGTAGAAAATATAGGAAGTATTGTTCATGAAGTGGTAAAAAATACAGAAGATGCAGTTGTAGCAATGGAACAAAATGCCATTTATACACAAAATGGTATGGAAAGCATTCAGAAAGCCAATGAGTCAGCTACATTGATTACATCTTCCAATGAGGAATTAGCCGGTCAGATTCATGAGATTGATAAGGTGGCTTGGAGTATTCGGGAAAAGAGTGGTGAAGTTGCAGATAATATGAGACAGATTAGCAATAACACCCAGCAGAATTGCAATGCGGTAGAACAAGTATCAGCTGCAACACAGGAGAACAGTGCCGGAGCGGAGAGTCTTGCGGAAATAGTAGAGCAGATTAAAGGACTTTCAGCGCAATTGAATAAAGTGGTGCAAGGATAAGCGGGTTGGAGATCGGAGTTATTTCGGTCTCCTTTTTTGGCGTATTTGTAATGAATAGGTCAGAAAAAATGTATCACAGTCCTAAAAAGGATTGACAGACAGGAGTTTAATAGCGAAAATGAAATGAAGGCAGAAAAAACAA
The DNA here is from genome assembly GCA_017437065.1 of Lachnospiraceae bacterium. Classification (GTDB taxonomy): domain Bacteria; phylum Bacillota; class Clostridia; order Lachnospirales; family Lachnospiraceae; genus RGIG3002. Next base: position 115,173 of record JAFSBX010000071.1, on the reverse strand, counting down.
AAATAAAATGAAAGGTATCTGCATAGAAAGAGGCAGAAATGATAGAACAGGAAGTAAAGAGATGGATATGCGAACTTTGTGATGCGGCAGGAGAAAAAGCATTATTTGCGGAGAATTTTATAAACAGGTTAGAACAGGCACCGGAAATTTATAAGGAGCTTCTCTATTTTGCTTATCATCAGAATTTTTTATGTCAATATAAAATACAGGGATATTCCATTGTAGACATTATGGTATGGCAGATGGATCATTTTAAGGCACAGCTTGACAGAGACAATTATACGGTGAAGCATAATCAGAATAAAATGGTACTGACTGCGTTTGATACATTTTTGAAAATGGAAAAGGAGCCACAAAAGTATGTGGAACTTTTGCAGAGTGAAACGGGAACTGATTATCCCGGAAAATATTAGAAAGGTATGGTTACAGCTTGAATTTACTTACATTAGACAATATTACAAAAACATTTACAGACAAAAAATTACTTGATGGCGTGAATTTTTATTTACAGGAAGGGGAAAAGGTAGGAGTTATCGGTATCAACGGTACCGGAAAGTCTACACTTTTAAAAATTATGGCAGGGTTGGAAGAGGCAGATGGCGGGAGTGTTACGAAAGCTAATCACGTAATGATTCGCTTCCTGTCTCAACATCCGGTTTTTGCAGAAGGTGTAACAGTACTTGAAGCAGTTATGGACGGAAATGAGAATAAAGAAAATAAGTGGAGTCTGGAGGCATCTGCCAAGTCCATGTTAAACAAACTGGGAATAACGGAGTTTGATAAAGAAGTGAATCTATTGTCAGGTGGTCAGAAAAAACGAGTGTCACTTGCAAATGTACTGTTGTCGCCGGCAGAAATACTGATTTTGGATGAGCCTACCAACCATCTGGATAACAGTATGGCAGACTGGTTGGAAGAATATCTGAAAAATTGGAAGGGTGCACTTGTTATGGTAACCCATGACCGCTATTTTCTGGATAGCGTATCAAACCGTATCGTGGAGATAGATAAAGGAGCATTATATTCCTACAGTACAAATTATTCGGGATTTCTCACATTAAAGGCAGAACGGGAAGAAATGGCGCTGGCAGGAGAGCGGAAAAGACAGACGATTTTAAGAAATGAACTTGCGTGGATACAGAGGGGTGCAAGAGCCCGTTCCACAAAGCAGAAAGCCAGAATTGAACGTTTTGAACAATTAAGAGATGCACAAGCACCAAAAACCGATGGAAAAGTAGAAATGAGTTCAATTTCTACAAGGTTGGGGAAAACTACAATAGAGCTGAATCATATATCGAAAGCATATGGAGAAAAGCAGCTGTTTAAAGATTTCAATTATATTTTCTTAAAAGGTGACAGAGTAGGATTTTTGGGAGAAAACGGTTGCGGAAAGACAACTCTGATGAAAATAATTGCCGGAAGGATTCCATCGGATGAAGGGGAAGTAGTTGTAGGACAGACTGTGAAAAGCGGCTATTATACACAGGAAATCGAAACAGTGCAAAATAAAGATGATATAGCTTTCATGAATCCTGAGCAGAAGGTGATTGATTATATTAAGGATGTGGCAGAATTTGTACAGACTACGGAAGGAACTGTATCGGCATCCAAAATGCTGGAACGATTTCTGTTTGAAGGCAGTGCACAGTATAGTCTGATTGGAAAACTGTCGGGAGGAGAAAAAAGAAGACTGAATCTGTTAAGAGTACTGATGGAAGCACCAAATGTGCTGATTCTGGACGAGCCTACCAATGACCTTGACATCGAAACACTTACTATTTTGGAAGATTATTTGGATTCTTTTGACGGTATTGTAATTACGGTTTCTCATGACCGATACTTTTTAGACCGTGTAGTGCGCCGGATTTTTGCGTTTGAAGGCCACGGAAATATCACTCAATATGAAGGTGGTTATACCGATTATCAGTTGAAAAAAGAATTTTCTGAGATGGAAGAAGAACGTACAAATGGCTCAGGTAAAGAGGCAGAAAAAGAAAAAACGAAATCAGAATCTGCAAAAACATGGGGCGGACAGCGTAAATTAAAGTTCAGCTACAATGAGCAAAAGGAATACGATACGATAGAAAAGACTATTGCAGATTTAGAAGAAAAACTGGAATGGTTTGAGCAGGAAATTGCAAAGGCGGCACATGATTTTGTACGTTTGAATGAATTGACAAAAGAGCAGGAAGAGACAAGAAAAACGCTGGAAGAAAAAATGGAGCGATGGATGTATCTGGAGGAACTGGCAGAAAAGATTAAGGCAGGCGAGTAAAGAGAGATTATGACTGAAAGGTGCAGGCCGGAAGGGAGTATAAGTGTTTAAATGAAATATGTAGGGATGTTTATAAAAAAATTTCTTCGATTTACATTGAAACCGATGTCGTTTTTACCGGCACTTGTGGTTATGTATGTGATTACTACTTTTTCAGCCCAGAATGGAGTAACGTCTTCTCAGATAAGTGGGCAGGTCAGTGACGGAATAGTAGCGGTTATTAACGAGAAACTGGATTTAGGTTTTAGCGATGAACAGGTGGCGGTAATTTCAGGGAAAATCGAGCATTATGTCAGGAAACTGGCACATGTGACGGAGTATTTTGTACTGGCGGTTTCGGTGGCATTTCCTCTTTATGTATATGGACTCAGGGGAATACCGCTTATGGTTATTGCAGGAGGATTTTGTGTAGGATTTGCCTGTCTGGATGAATATCATCAGTCTTTTGTGGCGGGAAGAAGTCCGTCAAAAAAGGATGTTCTTATTGACAGTATAGGAGTTTTTATGGGGATTATAGTAACACGGATTGTTGGGTGGACCGGTCGGAAGACAATATTTCGACCTTTAGCCAAAAAATAGAATGAGCGGCCTGGATGCTGACTTATACGAGGAAATTTCTATGGAAAATACGATATTACTGAAGGCTGGAGTGGAAACCGGTGTCAGATTGGAATTAGAGGGAATTGACGTAAAAAAGATAGAAAACATGAGCGTAACAGATATTTTATGCAATGTATCTGCCATCAGACCGGCAGGGTTTTTAAGTTCCTGTTTTTATAAAAATCTTTTACTTATAGATTCAAACCTACCGTTGATGTATATGAGTCTGGTTTATCAGTATTATAAAAATGGAGAGCAGGAACATCGTTTAAAACAGCTTTTATTATGGGTGACAGAAAGAAATGCAATGGGATTTTCAGAAAAATGGCTTTATGAGGATAAGTTTCAAAGGATGATGACGGAAGCCGCTTTGGGAATGAATGCAGAGAAAGAATGGGATGGCGGATATCAGCACATTGTAAGAAGTATATTACTTGAAAAAGATGGGAAATGTTATCGCTTCAATGGTGGAGAAAAGCAGGCGTTCGGCAGGTTTTTGGTGGATAATTGCGAGGTATATGGAGCCGGAGAAGAAGATGGCTTAGAAATGGTTTATGAACAGGATGGAAGGAAGTATATTAATCTGGCATTGAACATTGTTATTTAAAATGAACATGGTATAATACTGTAGTGTATTAGTGTTTACGGAGGAAAAAGCGATATGCGTATTATTATAGTAGGCTGTGGGAATGTAGGAGCTACTTTGGCAGAACAGCTGAGTAAAGAAGGGCATAATATCACGGTAATAGATACAGATGACAGAAAGGTACAGAATATTACCAATACGTTTGATGTTATGGGAATTGAAGGAAATGGTGCCAGTTTTAGTGTACAGGCAGAAGCAGGTGTGGAGAATGCGGATTTGTTGATTGCAATTACCGGTTCGGACGAGCTGAATCTTTTATGCTGTCTGATTGCCAAAAAAGCAGGTGGCTGTCATACGATTGCAAGGGTGCGAAATCCGATATACAGCAGAGAAATAGGATACATTAAGGAAGAATTAGGACTTTCCATGATTATAAATCCGGAATATGCGGCAGCAATGGAGATTGGACGGGTTTTGAAATTCCCGTCTGCAGTAAAAATTGATACATTTGCAAAAGGCAGAATTGAATTGATCAGTTACCGGATCGCAGAAGGCAGTATTCTTCATAATATGGCGTTAAAAGATATTCCCTCAAAATTACGTTGTGATATGCTTGTCTGTGTGGTAGAGCGTGGAGAGGAAGTAGTGATTCCTGATGGTAATTTTGTATTACAGGAAAAAGATACCATTTCTATTGTGGCATCAGCGCCAAATGTGATAAAGCTTTTCAAAAAAATGGGAGTTACTACGAACAGAGCAAAAAGTGCTATTATTATTGGTGGTGGAGAAACCGCATTTTATTTGGCAAAACAGTTGGTTTCCATAGGTGTGGAAGTGAAAATTATTGAAAAAGATAAAGAGAGATGTGAGGAGCTTAGTGAATTACTTCCGCAGGCACTTATCATATATGGTGACGGAACAGATAGGGATCTGCTTTTGGAAGAGGGGATGGTTCATGCAGAAGCATTTGTTTCTTTGACAAATTTTGATGAAGAAAATATTATGTTGTCGCTTTTTGCAAAAAGTATGTCAAAAGCAAAGCTGATTACGCATGTACACAGAATTGCTTATGATGAGATTATTAATGAGCTGGATTTGGGAACGGTTATTTATCCTAAATATATTACGGCAGAAAGTATTATACAGTATGTACGTGCGATGCAGAATTCTATCGGAAGCAATATTGAAACATTATATCGTCTGAATGATAACAGGGTAGAAGCATTGGAATTTGTTGTAAAAGAAGACTCGCCGGTAGTAGGTGTTCCTTTACAGCAATTAAATTTAAAAGATAATATTTTGATTTGCAGTATTAATCATAAGGGAAATATTATTACCCCGGGTGGACAAAGTGTAATCAGTGTAGGAGATACCGTTGTAATTGTTACAATTATTACAGGTCTCCATGATATTAAGGACATTTTAAAATAGCCGGGTCGAAAGAGAAAGGGATAGTTAACAATCATGGAAACAATGAATCAATCTATTATCCGTTATATTTTATGCAGGGTAATGGAATTTGCCGGATTTTTTTTGTTGTTGCCCTGTCTGGTGGCACTTATTTATAAAGAACAGGAAGGATGGGTCTTTTTGCTTGTGGCAGCAGGGTGTCTCTTAATTGGAGGAATTGGAAAGCGCTGGAAACCGGAAAGCACTGTGTTTTATGCAAAGGAAGGATTTGTAACGGTCTCTTTAAGTTGGATTTTATTAAGTGTGATCGGAGCGGTTCCATTTTATCTGACAGGAGAAATTCCATCTTATGTGGATGCTTTGTTTGAAACGATTTCAGGGCTGACAACAACCGGAGGTACGATTTTAACGAATGTAGAAGTGCTTTCTAAATGTACTCAGTTTTGGAGATGTTTTACCCATTGGATTGGCGGAATGGGGGTACTGGTATTTATTCTGGCCATATTGCCGCTGTCAGGAAGTTATAACATGCATCTTATGAGAGCGGAAAGCCCGGGACCGTCGGTAGGAAAATTAGTGCCCAGAGTGAGGAATACGGCAATTATACTTTATGGTATTTATATTGTTATTACAATTGTAGAAATTTTTTTGTTATGCATTGCAGGGATGCCATTGTATGATGCAATTACGTTGTCATTTTCTACTGCCGGAACAGGTGGATTTGGTATATTAAATTCAAGTATTGCGGAATATTCACAGGCTGTTCAGTCCATTATTCTTATTTTTATGATTTTATGCGGTGTGAATTTCAATGTATATTATTTGTTTTTGATTCGCAAACCGAAAGAGGCGGTAAAAAGTGAAGAAGTGTGGCTCTATCTGGCACTTATGTTTGGTGGGGCTTTACTCATTACTATAAATATAAGAGACAGGTTTGAAAGTTTGTTTGAGACATTTCACACAGCGTTGTTCCATACAGCTTCAGTAATGACTACGACAGGATTTTCAACAGTGGACTTTAACTTATGGCCGGAATTTTCAAAAATGATAATCCTCTTTTTGACATTAATAGGTGCCTGTGCAGGAAGCACCGGAGGCGGTTTCAAGGTATCCAGACTGTTATTGATGCTTAAGTCTGTCAAAAATGAGCTATCCTATGTAGTACATCCTCGGAGTATCAAGAAAATTCATATGGATGGGCATGTAGTATCGGATACGGTTATGAAATCAACACAGATTTATCTGATAACATATGTGATAATTTATATGATTTCTGTATTGCTATTGTCATTGGATAAGTTTGATTTTGTAACGAATTTTTCAGCAGTGGCTGCAAATTTAAATAATGTGGGACCGGGATTTGGAGTAGTGGGACCGGCAGGAAATTTTTCACAATATTCGGTATTTTCAAAGTTTGTACTGATGTTTGATATGCTGACCGGAAGATTGGAATTATTTCCAATGTTGATTTTATTTTCACCCAAAACATGGAAAAAGTAGGTGGAATATTGACAATAATAAGAGAAAGATGAGAGGGATAAGACGCATGGGGAAGATAACATATAGTCAGGTAAAAGCAAATGAAGAAATTAATCTTTATATAGCAAAAGGTAATGAGATGCTGGCTGCAATCGGATATACGGATCATTCCAAGGCACACGCGGCAAAGGTGGCAGAAACAGCCGGTATGATTTTAAGGCAACTGAATTATTCCGAAGAAGAAATTGAGTTGGCAATGATTGCAGGATATATGCACGATATCGGAAACTGTGTGAACCGTAATGATCATGCGCATAATGGTGCGTTACTGGCAAGACAGCTTTTGAAAGAGATGGGAATGGAACCGGAAGATATCGTAAAGGTGATTTCTGCTATCGGACAGCATGATGAGAGAACAGGAACAGCAGTAGATGTGATTTCAGCAGCGCTTATTCTTGCGGATAAAACAGATGTGAGACGAAATCGTGTGCAAAATAAAGTGAAGGCTACTTTTGATATACATGACAGGGTAAATTATGCGGCAGTTTCTTCAAACCTTATCGTAGATACGGAAAAGAAAGTAATCCGCCTTGAAATGGAACTGGATGAGGAAATTTGTTCTATTATGGATTATTTTGAAATATTTTTGGGACGCATGACGATGTGTAAGAGAGCAGCAGAAGTATTAGGAATGAGATTTAAATTTACGGCGAATGGAAGTAAGGTGTGTTAGTGCCAATATATCTAAAAGCTCTGCGTGGCGGAGCTTTTAATGTTTTTGTAACAATTCTGTATGACAGATTCAATCAGAGCAGTTCATAATAGTTAATTCAAACTATATATTTCCACATTATAAAAATTAAGTCAATCTTCTATATATATAATAAAAAAGAATCAATTAAAAGAGTGCATTACATAAATTTTACATACAAATTACTTGAATATGATATTTTCTGAAAAATAAATCTGTTAGACTTTAAAACGTGGTAAGTAGCCATACATAAAAAGAGAACAGATTGAAAATTTAGTATTTCAATCGACAAATTTATCGAAAATGTAAGTTTGTAAACAGGAAAAGCGAGGAAAATATTATGAAAACAAGAAAATTAGTAGCAATTTTAAGTGCAGCAGTATTAACAGCAGCAAGTCTTACAGCATGTGGAAATAGCAAAAATGCAACAAATGAAGCTAAGACAACAACACAGGAGCAGACATCGACAGAAAGTAAGACAGAAAACGCTGCTGAGAGTACAGCAGAAGCAGGTGAAATGAGTACTGATTTAAGCGGTAGCATTTCTATGGCAGGAAGTACTTCTATGGAGAAACTTGCAAATGCAGTAGCAGAAAGCTTCATGGCGAAATATCCCAACATTACAGTAAGTGCAGAGTTTACAGGTTCCGGTGCAGGAATTGAAAGTGTAACAACAGGAAGCGTAGATATCGGAAATTCTTCCAGAAATCTGAAGGATGAAGAAAAAGCAGCCGGGGCAGTTGAAAATATCGTAGCCATTGATGGGATTGCGGTAGTGGTAGATCCGGCAAACACAGTAACAGATATTACAAAAGACCAGTTAATCAGCATTTATACAGGTGAAACAACAAACTGGAGTGAACTTGGCGGAACTGATGAACCTATCGTTGTGGTTGGACGTGAGGCCGGTTCCGGTACAAGAGGTGCATTTGAAGAAATTCTTGAAATCGAAGATGCGTGTGTTTATGTAAATGAACTGGATTCCACAGGTGCAGTTATGGCGAAAGTAGCTTCAACACCGGGGGCAATTGGTTATGTTTCTTTAGATGTAGTTGACGACAGTGTTATTGCAGTTTCATTAGAAGGTGTTGCGGCAACAGCAGAAAACATCAAAGCAGGCGATTACTTTTTAAGCAGACCTTTCATAATGGCTACTATGGGTGAAATTTCAGAACAGAGTGCAGAAGTGCAGGCATTATTTGAGTATCTTGCATCAGAAGAAGGTAAAGAGATTATCAGCAGTGTAGGACTTATCACGGTAGATTAGAAGAACAGGGAGAGCCAACTTGAAAGAGCAAAAATCCTTTTCTGTTGTAGGGAACAGAAAAAATAAATCAATTGTGGAAAAAACAGCACAGGTTATTTTTACCACTTGTGCAGTAATGGCAGTATTGGCAGTTGTATCTATTACCATTTATATGATTATAAAAGGAACACCGGCATTATTCGAAGTCGGGATGAAAGAAATTTTATTCGGGACAATATGGAAACCAAGTGCTAAAGAACCGAGTTTTGGTATTTTATATGTTATTCTTACTTCTATTGTGGGGACGGCAATGGCAATTATTATCGGTGTTCCGATTGGAATTCTGACGGCAGTTTTTTTGGCAGAAGTAGCACCAAAAAAATTGGCAGCCATTGTAAAACCGGCAGTAGAGCTGCTTGCAGGTATTCCGTCCGTTATTTACGGATTATTGGGGATTTTGATATTGAATCCGTTGATGTATAAGCTGGAAAAGGTAGTATTTGCAGGAAGTGAAACACATAAGTTTACCGGAGGGAGTAATTTAATTTCTGCAGTCCTTGTACTTGCTATTATGATTTTGCCCACCGTAATTAATATTAGTGAATCTGCAATAAAAGCAGTTCCAACACATTTAAAATCAGCGTCTCTGGCACTGGGAGCTTCTCATATTCAGACGATTTTTAAAGTGATTATTCCGGCGGCGAAATCGGGTATTATTTCCGCTGTTGTTCTGGGAGTCGGAAGAGCAATCGGTGAGGCAATGGCTATTACACTTGTATCCGGCAGTTCGGTAAATTTGCCGCTTCCATTTAATTCTGTACGATTCCTGACAACAGCGATTGTAAGTGAGATGGGATATGCTTCAGGAACACATAGAGAAGTATTGTTTACAATCGGTCTTGTTCTGTTTGCATTTATTATGTTAATCAATGTAACATTGACAGGTATTTTGAAAAAATCGCAGGACAAGGATTAAAAGGAGTATAGTTGTTAAGATGAACAGTAGTTTGACTATGACAAAAAAAAGAGTATCGGATAAGATTTTATACATATTGATTTATCTTTCAGCAGCAATTTCGGTGTCTTTATTAATTGGTATTATATGCTATGTGTTTTTTAAAGGAATAGGGCAGGTAAACTGGAGTTTTTTAACTACCGTAACGAGCAGTCTCAAGCAGACAGTAGGTATTGCGGGAAATATTGTAAATACACTTTATATTATTATAATAACACTGTTGATTGCGACTCCAATTGGAGTAGGAGCAGCCATTTATCTGAATGAGTATGCAAAACCTGGAAAGTTTGTACGTGCTGTTGAATTTACAACGGAAATTTTGTCCGGCATTCCATCTATTATTTTTGGTTTATTTGGTATGGTATTTTTCGGAAATGTTTTTGGACTTGGTTATTCTGTTTTGACAGGTGCATTTACACTTACGCTTATGATTTTACCACTGATTACAAGAAATACGCAGGAAGCACTTCGGACAGTTCCGGACAGTTACAGAAGCGGTGCACTTGGGATGGGCGCTACAAAGTGGTATATGATAAGAACTATTTTGCTTCCTTCTGCCATGCCCGGAATTATTACCGGAATTATTCTGGCAATCGGTAGAATTGTGGGAGAATCTGCAGCACTTTTATTTACGGCAGGAAGTGACTATAAATTGCCAAAGGGCGGTATGGAATTTGTTGATAAGTTGTTTGAGTCCGGCGGAACGTTGACAATTCAACTTTATCTGAGTATGTCAAAAGCAGAATATGATGTGGCGTTTGGAATTGCTCTGGTACTGCTTGTGATTGTTCTTGGAATTAACTTTATTACAAAAGTGCTGGCAAAGAAGTTTGATGTGAAGTCGAAGAAATAAGTGTGAGCAAAACTAATTTCACAGGTCATAAGAAAGGGAGTAACATAGTGGAAAATGCAAAAATAAAAACAAAAGATTTAAATTTGTTTTATGGTGAAAATCATGCTTTAAAGAATATTACAATGAATATAAAAGCGAATGCGGTTACTGCATTTATCGGACCGTCCGGATGTGGGAAATCTACATTTTTAAAAAGCATAAACCGTATGAATGATTTGGTTGACGGAGTACATATAAACGGGAAAATTCTGTTGGATGGAGAGGATATTTATGATCCGAAGGTTGATACTACGCTGTTACGAAAAAAAATAGGTATGGTATTTCAGCAGCCAAATCCATTTCCGATGAGCATTTATGATAACGTGGCATACGGACCTAGAATTCATGGAATGAAAAACAAAGCTCAGTTAGATGAAATTGTAGAAAATAGTTTAAGAGGAGCAGCCATTTGGGATGAAGTAAAGGACAGACTTAAAAAATCTGCATTGGGACTTTCCGGAGGACAGCAACAGCGTCTTTGCATTGCAAGAGCACTTGCGGTAGAACCGGAAGTACTTTTGATGGATGAACCAACCTCTGCACTGGATCCGATTTCTACATTGAAAATTGAAGAGCTGATGGAACAGTTAAAGGAAAAATATACGGTAGTTGCAGTTACTCATAATATGCAGCAGGCAGCCAGAGTATCAGATTATACCGCATTTTTCTTATTGGGAGAATTGGTAGAGTTTGATACGACAGACAATATTTTTGGTTCGCCTAAGGATAAGAGAACGGAAGATTACATTACAGGACGATTTGGATGATTTGAGGAGGAGAGAAAATGTCACCTAGAGTTTTATTTGAAAAGCAGCTTTCACAGTTGCATGCAGATGTGGAGGAAATGGGAAGTGCCGTTGAGAAGACATATGACACACTGTTTGAGGCACTGGGAAATAAGGATGAAGAAACAGTCATGGATGTTTTAAAAAATGATCGCATTATTAATGATATGCAAAGAGGGATTGAGGCGGCTTGCCTTTCCCTGCTTACAAAGCAGCAACCGGTAGCTAAGGATTTACGCCTTGTAACAGCATCTTTAAAGGTCGTAACAGATATTGAAAGAATTGGAGACCATTGTTCTGATATTGCAGAATTATTGCTCCGTATGAAATTAAAGGACTTAAATGTTTATTCAGAGCATATGAAAGCCATGATTGAAGAAACAAAGAAATTAGAGCATGAAGCAGTAGATGCTTTTGTAAATCGTGATATGAAAGCAGCAAAGAAAGTAATTGACGGTGATGACATTGTAGATGATTTGTTTAATAAGGTTGTTGCAGATTTAGTAGAATATTTGAAACAGGGGACAATTAATGCTGACGAGTGCATTGATGTGCTTATGATAGCAAAATATCTTGAGAAGATTGGCGATCATGCAGTGAATATAGGAGAGTGGGAAATTTTTCAAGAAACAGGAACAATTGCTGATGTGAGACTGTTGTAAAGGAAACAGCTATTTTTATCTAAACTTCAGTATCCATGCTATCATAAGACAAAAGAAAAGTCTAGCATTATTTTATTTTTTTACTATAATGTAGATACAATCATATAGCAGTCGGACACTTGCTGTCCGGCTGCATATGTATGGGATGGAATGGAGGTTTATATGGAGAATCAGGAGTGGAGTATTGAAAAAGAACATTTTGATAAGTGCAGGGCTTTTATTGCAAAAAATATAGAAGAATATGAACGGGAAGCAAGAGAACGTCATGAAGAAGTGCAGGAATTGTATAAAGCTATGCAGGAAGGCGACAGTGAGCTTTATAATCAGTTAATGACAAGCACCAGTCTGGAAGAACATGCAAATAATCAGTTGCGTAAAAACAGAGTGGCATTCGAAAAGCCTTATTTTGGACGGATTGATTATAAAGATTTGGGACTGGAGAAGGACGAAAAGGTTTATATTGGAAAAAACGGTATATTTCGTAACAAGACGGAAGTAGTGGTGGCAGATTGGAGAGCACCGATTGCCACAGTTTATTACGAAAATGAGATGGGAGAAGGAAGTTATGAAACTCCGGATGGCAAAATGCAGAACATAAATCTGGAGTTGAAACGTACCTATAATGTGGAGAAAGGAATTTTACACGGGTTTTATGATAGTGATGTGGCTTCTAATGACGAGCTGTTAGTGCAGTATTTATCGAAAAATAAAGATGCGGTTTTAGGAGATATTATTGCTACAATACAAAAAGAACAGAATGAAATCATAAGAGCCAATCCTTTTTCCAATACCATTGTACAGGGCGTGGCAGGAAGCGGAAAGACAACCGTTGCCATGCATCGGATTTCCTATATTTTGTACAACTACAAAGAACGGTTTGAGTCAAACGAGTTTTGTATTATCGGAAGTAATGACATGTTGCTCAATTATATTACAAGCGGTTTGCCGGAACTGGATGTATTCAACATGAAACAGAAACGAATGGATGATATGTTTATTCATTTGCTGGCGAAAGATTTTAAAGCGAAGTATAGAAAGATAACGGTAGGAAGTGATGGAGAATGGAAGAGCAGGATGCAGTTTATGAAAGGACTGGAACGGTATCTGGAAAGAATCCGTGAAAACTGTATTCCATGTGAGGATTTGACGGATAAGGAACTGGGAAGGATAATGTCTGCGTCAGGAATGAAAGAGATATTGGATTCTTTCCCGGAGTATTCGATTAACCGCATGCTTGCCCTGATGGATGAACGGCTGAAAAATCGGTTGAAGTTTTTAATTGATGATTCGGATAAGGATGAATATAAAAAGAAATTTAAAGAAAAATCTACACAATATAAAAAGTATTATCAGGAAAGAAAAATAACCAAAAGTCCGGTGAATATTTATCTGGAATTTTTACAGGATTACGGAAAGCGTACCCGCATTGAAATAAAAGATACCGTTAGTCATATACTGGAAAATAAGTTTGATGTGTATGATTTGGCGGCACTTGTGCTGATTAAATACAGAACTACACAGAAAAAAGAGAACGAAGAGTTTGGACAGATTTTTATGGATGAAGCACAGGATTTTGGAGTGGCACCTTATTATGTATTAAGAACGGTTCTGCCGAAGTGCTTCTTTACCATAATGGGAGATGTGTCCCAGAATATTAATTATGAAAGTGGTATGAATGACTGGGAAGATTTAAAGAAGTGTATGCTGACAAATGAAAAAGACAGTTTTCGTCTTCTTTCCAAAAGTTATCGGAATACCATTGAGATTTCTGAATATGCGGGAGAAATATTGGAGCTTGCATCAGCCGGAGCTTATAAAATAGAGCCGGTAATCCGTCATGGAATGGAGGTCGATATTGTTGACGCAGGAGATGATGAGGAAAGGGCAAAAAAGACAGCAGAGATTATTGAAGAGGTGAAAAAAAGAGGATTTTTTTCGGTTGCCATTGTTGTATTTGACGAAAAAGAAAGTACGGTAGTAAAAGAAAAAGTGGGGGCTTATACAGAAGTAATTGACGGAAACGAAACGGGATTTCAGACCGGAACAATGATACTTCCGGTGCAGCTGACCAAAGGACTGGAGTTTGATGCGGTGATTTTGTGGAAGCCGGAAATGGAAAAGGCAAAGTCGGGAAGTAAGGAAGCAAAATTAAGATATGTGGCAGTGACAAGAGCATTACATGAACTGCATATTCTGAATTAGCTGTTGAAAAAAGAAGGTGTGGTTGTTATACTATTTTTTATGTAATAGTAAGGACTTGTAGGCTTGTGATTTTACAGGCAGGGGAAAGGCATGATACACATGAAAAAATATAACAAATACAAGGTTTGTCTTATCATAGCAGGAATGGGGCTTTTGCTTACCGGTTGCGGAAAAGGCGGACAGGAAAATATAAATGCCGGTATGGAAGCAGTAGAGGCGATGGAGTATGAACAGGCACTTACAAACTTTGAGGCGGCACTTGCAAATGGAGAGGATATCCGGCTGTTGTACAGAGGTCAGGGAATTGCATATATGGGGCTTACCCGCTATGAGGAGGCATCACAGTCATTTGAAAAGGCGCTGGCTAACAGTAAGATTCTGATTGATGACATGGATTATGACATTAATTATTATCTGGCAACAGCGTACTATAAAAATGGAGAACTTGATAAAGCTGCCGGTGTATATGATGCCATTCTGGCACTGAAAGATACAGAGAGAACAGCTTATTTTTTAAGAGGTACCATTCGGTTGGAGCAGGGTAATTATGAAGTCGCCATGCAGGATTTTGATAAAGCCATTGCGTTAGACAAAAAAGATTATGGCCAGTTGATTTCCATTTATCAGGTATTGGAACAAAACGGTTATAAACAGATTGGTCAGGAATATTTGCAGGCAGCAGTAGAAGCAGATGAAAAGTCCATGAAAGACTATGAAAGAGGCCTTATCAGCTATTATCTGGAGGACTATGCTTCGGCAAGTACATATTTGGAGAGAGCAAGAACGGCCGGAGACGAGGAAATCATTTTGTATCTGGGAAAGACCTATGAGGCACTGGGTGATTATAATTATGCTGCAACGGTATACAGCAGTTATCTTGATGAGCATACGGATAGTGAACAGATATATAATCAGCTTGGTATGTGCAGAATGCAGATGGGAAATTATGAAGAAGCACTTACTGCTTTTCAGGCAGGAAAAAATGTGGAGGATAATTCCATGATGCAGACGTTACAGTTTAATGAGATTGTTGCTTATGAGTATATTGGAGAGTATAAGAAAGCAGCAGTACTTTTGGAAAGCTATTTAAAAGCATATCCGGGGGATGAAATTGCAAAAAGAGAGAATGTATTTTTACAGACCAGATAGGAAAGTGTGCAGTAAAAACTGCATACTTTTTTGTTACATTTCTTATATAACAGAAAATTGCATAAGTAGAACAAAAGAAAAATTCCAGTTATAGGAAAAAAGGGAGAGAAGTTTACATAAAGTTTGTGCAAAACCTTGTAAAATTCAGAAAGTGTAATATTATGTTAATTATGTGCAAATAACAACATATAGTGTTCTGTATTGACTTCAACTACTAGAGATGGTAGAATTTTAACAGTCTTGGGGACGAGTATAATAGAGAAATTAGCAGTAATATTAGGAGGGAACGTAATGTTTCAGGTAATTAAAAGAGATGGAGAAGTTGCAGATTTTACATTGACAAAAATAAATGATGCAATTATAAAAGCGTTTAATGCAACAAATATGCAATACAATAATGATATTGTAGATTTGCTGGCACTTCGTGTTACGGCTGATTTTCAGGACAAGGTAAAAGAAAATGCAGTTCATGTGGAAGATATTCAGGACAGCGTGGAGAAGGTTTTAGAGCAGGCTGGCTATGCAGAAGCAGCAAAGGCTTTTATTCTCTACCGCAAACAACGAGAAAAGATGCGGGAAATGACATCTACCATTTTGGATTATAAAGATGTGGTAAACAGCTATGTGAAAGTAGAAGACTGGCGCGTAAAAGAAAATTCTACGGTTACATATTCTGTAGGGGGATTGATTTTGAGTAACTCAGGTGCAGTTACGGCAAATTACTGGTTGTCGGAAATCTATGACGAAGAGATTGCATCAGCACATCGGAATGCAGACATTCATATTCATGATTTGTCTATGTTAACAGGTTATTGTGCGGGATGGTCGTTAAAACAGCTCATTACAGAAGGACTGGGTGGAATTACAGGAAAAATTACTTCTGCGCCGGCAAGACATTTATCCGTGTTATGTAATCAGATGGTAAATTTCCTTGGAATTATGCAGAATGAGTGGGCAGGTGCACAGGCATTTTCTTCTTTTGATACATATCTTGCTCCTTTTGTAAAGGTGGATAATCTTTCTTATGAAGAAGTAAAGAAATGTATTGAATCTTTTATTTATGGAGTAAATACACCGAGCCGTTGGGGAACTCAGGCACCGTTCTCTAATATTACACTGGACTGGACGGTGCCAAATGACTTGGCAGAGCTGCCGGCAATCGTTGGCGGTGAGGAAATGGATTTTAAATATAAAGACTGTAAAAAAGAAATGGATATGGTTAATAAGGCATTTATTGAAACGATGATTGAAGGAGATGCCAACGGGCGGGGATTTCAGTATCCGATTCCAACGTATTCCATCACAAGTGATTTTGACTGGTCTGATAATGAAAACAACAGACTTCTTTTTGAGATGACTTCTAAATATGGTACACCGTATTTTTCAAATTATATTAATTCCGACATGGAACCAAGTGATGTACGCAGTATGTGCTGTCGTCTGCGTCTTGACTTAAGAGAGCTTAGAAAGAAAACCGGTGGATTTTTTGGTTCAGGAGAAAGTACCGGAAGTGTGGGAGTAGTAACAATTAATATGCCTCGTATTGCTTATTTGTCGGCAGATAAAGTTGATTTTTATCATCGTCTGGATAAAATGATGGATATTGCGGCAAGGAGCCTGAAAATTAAGAGAGGTGTCATTTCCAAGCTTTTAGAAGAAGGATTATATCCGTATACGAAACGATATCTGGGCTCATTTGAAAATCACTTTTCAACAATTGGTCTGATTGGTATGAATGAAGTGGGTTTGAATGCAAACTGGCTGCGGGCAGATTTATCGGAAAAGAAAACACAGGAATTTACGAAAGAAGTATTAAACCATATGAGAGAACGTCTTTCTGATTATCAGGAAGAATATGGAGATTTGTACAATCTGGAGGCGACACCGGCAGAGAGTACAACGTATCGTCTGGCGAAACATGACAAAAAGAGATGGCCGGCAATCAAAACAGCAGGAAATGCAGGAGATACTCCGTATTATACCAATTCTTCCCATTTACCGGTGGACTATACGATGGATATTTTTGATGCACTGGATATTCAGGATGAATTACAGACATTATATACTTCGGGAACGGTATTTCATGCGTTTCTTGGTGAGAAGCTTCCCGATTGGAAGGCTGCGGCAAATTTAGTAAGGACAATTGCTGAAAATTATAAGCTGCCGTATTATACGTTGTCTCCTACATATTCGATTTGTAAAGAACACGGATATTTGCAGGGGGAACAGAAAAAATGTCCAATATGTGGAAATAAGACAGAAGTTTACAGTCGTATTACCGGTTATTATCGTCCGGTACAGAACTGGAATGATGGAAAATTACAGGAGTATGCAAACCGTATAGAATATGATGTTGAAAAATCGGTTTTGAAGCGCCCGACAAGCAGTGTGGTAACTCTTTCAAGCCATGAACAGGATGTTACGGTGGAGATAGAAAAGCCGGAAAACGTGAACTATTTATTTGTAACGAAAACCTGTCCAAATTGTAAGATTGCGAAGCAATATCTGGCAGGAGAGAAATACATTGTGATTGATGCAGAAGAAAATGCTGAACTGGTTTCCCGTTACAAAATAATGCAGGCACCAACGTTAGTAGCGGTAAACGGTGATTCTTTCAAGAAATATGTGAATGCTTCAAATATCAAAAAATATGCTGAGGAAAAAGCAATTGTATAGAATGAGAATGCTTGCATGATAATAGGTAATATGATACAATTTTTGTATATTTAACAGATTTATTATACTAATTACATAAATAGGGAGGTCAGCTTATGGCAGATATTTATGTGCGCGTCAGAGGCATTGTAAAAAAAGAGGACAAGTATTTATTAATTAAACACTGGGTAGATGACAGAATTCCAGATCCGTATTTATGGGAGTTTGTAGAAGGTGAAGTGAATTTTGGTGAAGCACCTAAAGATGCAGTAATTCGTTGGATGAATGAGCTTTTAGGAGTTAGTGGTACTATTGAAAAAGTACTTTACACATGGTCAAAAGTAACCGGTGATTCTCAGTGTGTCGGAATTGCATTCCTTTGTTCAATGGATGATGAGGCAGATATTACCTTAACCGAAGAATATGGTGAGTGGCAGTGGGTTACACGGGATGAATTTGAAGAATACATTAGTAACCAATATGTATTAGATGATTTGATAGGCGTTGAACTGTAGTGCAACGCCTTTTTGGCGGAAAAAAGTTAGTGAGAGTTTAGCGTCGGTATATGTTATGCCGGGGCTTAAAAATAAAAGCAGAAAGGAATTATCAGTATGATTAATAAGTTAGTAGCAAACATTAAAAAAACAAATGCACCAATCGTAGTGGGGCTGGATCCGATGATGAAGTTCATTCCGGAGCATATTAAAACGAAAGCTTTTGCAGAGTTTGGAGAGACCTTAGAGGGTGCAGGAGAAGCTATCTGGCAGTATAATAAAGCAATTGTGGATGCTGTATACGATTTGATTCCGGCGGTAAAACCACAGATTGCCATGTATGAGCAGTTTGGTATTCCGGGACTTGTGGCATTTAAGAAAACCGTAGATTATTGTAAAGAAAAAGGTCTGGTGGTCATCGGAGATATTAAGCGTGGTGATATCGGTTCTACTTCAGAAGCATATGCAGTAGGTCATATCGGAAAAGTACAGGTAGGAAGCAAAACTTACCGTGGCTTTGATGAAGATTTCGTTACTGTAAATCCATATCTTGGTTCTGATGGTGTAAATCCGTTTATCAATGTAGGAAAAGAAGAAAATACAGGTATTTTTGTTCTTGTAAAAACTTCCAATCCAAGTAGTGGAGAATTCCAGGACAGACTGGTTGACGGAAAACCGCTTTATGAAATCGTAGGTGAGCAGGTTGCTGCATGGGGGGCAGAGCATATGGGAGATTCCTATAGCTATGTAGGAGCAGTCGTTGGAGCAACTTATCCGGAACAGGGCAAGATTTTAAGAAAAATTATGCCAAAGACTTATATTTTAGTACCGGGTTACGGTGCACAGGGCGGAAAAGGTGCTGACCTTGTACACTTCTTTAATGAAGACGGACTTGGTGCAATTGTAAACTCTTCCAGAGGAATCATTGCAGCATATCAGCAGGAAAAATATGCGAAGTTTGGTGCTGAGCATTTTGCAGATGCATCCAGAGCTGCGGTTGAGGATATGATTGCGGATATTAATGGGGCGTTGGAAGCAAGATAGATATAGTTAGTTGTAAATGATGTATATGAGAGTAATTATTTTTAGTGAATAGTTGTAACTTAGAAAGCTTTGTGATGCTGTGGGTGTCACAGAGCTTTTTGTATAGGAACATTGAACACGTATGGAAACTTGAAATGCCAAATTGACATTTCAAGTTTAGAAAAAATAAGTGTTGTTTTATAGTCTACATAAATGTTGCTAATTTGTTTAAAGAAATACGCTGTTCACTATGTCGGTTTGGGCTGGCTGGTGTTTCGTCAGCGTAACCGATAGCCAAAATGTTGATAGGTTCCAGTTTTTCCGGTAAATTCAATTCTTTTTTCAATACATCCGGTTTAAAGTAGCAAATCCAAACACTGCCAAGTCCTAAATCGGTAGCTTCCAGCATCATATGGTCGGTTATGATGGAAGCATCAATATCTGCAGAGCTTTTTCCGTCAAAAGGGCGATTCCATGCTTTTGTGTGGTCACTACATACAACGATGGCTAAAGGTGCGTTATAAATATTTGCTGCTTTTCCAAGTTTTGCAAGTGTGTTTTCATCCTGAATTACAAACAGACGGACAGGTTGTAAATTGGCAGCAGTGGGTGCAACGTGAGCGGCTTCTAATATTTTGTTCAGTTTATCACTTTCTACTTTTGTTTGTTTATACTTACGCACAGAATAACGTGATTTTGCAATATCTAAAAATTTCATTTTATTTTACCTCGCTTGTATTCTTATTAAATTGATATATTTCGTTGACTAAAGTTTGTTCATATATAGTTTTGTTGATTTTGCGGTCGACCTGTAATATAATTTATAGCCAAATAAGATAAATGGCAAGAATGCACTTTTTAGGTATATACTTCCTAAAAAGAAAGTATTGTTTTGAAAACAAAGTGAATAACGTATGCTGTTTAAATGCTTAGAAGGAAACAATACAGGAGTGTATGGATGTCAGGAAAGGGAGTAATTTTTATGGAGAATGTTTGCAGTAGAGAAATTTTATGCCCGGTGGAAACGACAATACAATTAATCGGAGGAAAGTATAAAGCAATCATTTTGTGGCATTTGATGGGGAATACTTTAAGATACAATGAATTGCATAAGCGAATGCCAAAAGCAACAGATAAGATGCTGGCACAGCAGTTAAGAGAATTGGAGAAAGATGGTTTGATAAGCAGGAAAGTGTACCCGATTGTACCGCCAAAAACGGAGTATTCATTAACCGAGTTGGGGAAAAGTCTGTTTCCGATACTGGATGAAATGTGTAAGTGGGGAGAAGGGTATCGGGAAAAAGAACAGAAAATGATGCAAATTTGATGCAATCATGTTGTATGCTTCTTACTATAGAAAATTTTGTAAAGGGAAGCATGGTAATACATATGAAACAAAAGAAAAAAATAAGCAGGCAATTATATGTTTTATTCAGAAATTTATATATTTTAATTGTATTTCTTATTTGTGGAGGAACTCTTTTTCTGCTATTTTATTGTCATAAATTGCATGGGCAAATAGAACAGTTAGATGAGGAAAGATTTGAAAAAGAAAGCAAAATAATTCAATTAGTGGATGTAATAGAGCAATTACAAAATCGACTGTATGTAGCAGAGAGTCTGGATATAAAGGAAACAGAGACAGGTTTTAGAAAAAAGGCCGGTGTTTATTTAATTGAGTCCGAAGCGCAGATTTATAAACTGGAAGAAATGATTGAAAATGGGAAGGAAATTGAAGAGGGGGTTTATGCGGCGAATGCATCTTATCGACTGACGGAAGATATTAGCATAAGGGAAGACTGGGTGAGGATAGGGAATAGTCAGAGGACTTTTCATGGCATTTTTGATGGAGACGGACATGGAATAAACGGATGCTTTCCAGGGAGGTCAAAAGTAGGAGCGGTGCAGGATTTTCTGGTATTGGGAGAGAATGCCAAAGTTGTGAACCTGAGCATTAGAAATACGATAGGAATCAGAGAAAGTCTGTATCTGAGTGTGAAAAGTGAAGAAGAAGCGGAGTATGTAAAAGAAAAGATAAAAGATTTTGAAGAATATAATTTGCAGATTACTGTGGAAGATATGGGGGTAGAAACGGAATCATTGATAAAGGGTTTTAAGGAATTTTGTGAATCGTCTAAAGAGCATGGAAAATGGTGTTGCATCCGTGTTTCGGAGTGGAATCAGGGTTCAGGGACAATGCCAAAATCCTTAAAAAGTTTGGAAGGTTTGGCAGAAAAAATGGATATTGGAAAAGAGGAATATATTTCTTTTTGGTATCAGAAGAGATTGGATGACCTGACTGTTCAAATTGTTCAGTGTTATGATGGGGAAAACGAGGATGATTATTGGGAATATGATGTCTTTTTGGAGGGAACATGGGAAGGGAAGATGGTGAATCAACATTTGATTATTCCGATTACTGATATGGGTTCACTGTTGCATGAAGAGTTTAATGGTGTCAGTTGTGAAGATATCAATTTTGACGGAAAGTCTGATTTGCTGATTGAAGAGGGCTATTCCGACGGAAGTGGAGGAAGCTGGAAAAATATACGGGGAATTACATGGAATAGTGAACGGGAAGAGTTTGAATTTTTTATTTCGCTCCCGGAACAGGTTACTTGTCTGGATTTTGATAGTGAAAGATTAATTGTAAGTGTGCGGTGTGGATGGGATTATGAGCAAGTGACAGAGTATAAGGTTGTTAACGGAGAGTATGTAAAAGCAAGGGAATTGACCAAAGAAAGTGAGATGCATACGGATGATGAAGGTAATTCAGAAGTGGGAACGTATCTGAATTATTATGTAATGGGAGAAAAGGTACAAAGTCATCTTTTACCGGAAGACTATAGGGAAAGGCAGGATATGATTAGCGAATTGTACCCGGATTTGGATTATTTCCAGAATGGGTAGGGCATTTAGTGTGAATATACTAAAATAGAATAAAAATCCTATATAAATAAAGGTCATCTTTACCACTATAAGGTAAAGATGGCCTTTTATAATGTCTGATCATCTTCTGATGGTACATATCTTGCCAAATCAGGTAAATCGCAATGTAATATTCTGCATAAATCATTTAAAGTTGTTGTAGTCATAGGTTTGTTTTTTCTTAATTTATCTATTGTTGCACTGGATATATGGTGGTTGTGAATCAATGTGTAAGTTGTTTCTGCTGATTGCTTCAGAGTTTCCCAAAAGGGAGTATATTCAATCAAAAATACAAGCCTCCTTTTTCAATAGGCATAATTAATTTAATTTTATTTTGTAATGTTATTCTTGACTATAGTCACTAAAGTGACTATAATATGCAATGATTGGAAGATTAAAGGATATTTTGTCAAATCATAGGTAAAGTATCTTAATAAGTGTTAATACAGTTTCCCTCTTTTAGGTGTTTTGTATGCAGTGCACGTATACTCATAGTATAAAAACTATGAAAAAAATTGGATTGGAAGTGATATGAAATGAAGGATGAAAAAAGAAATACACAGAAACCGAAAAATAAATCAAAGATATGGCTTATTCTGCTATTCGTATGTTTGACAGTTGCAATTATTGCGGCGGTTGTTTTGGTAAAGCAGCTTGTGGGAAAAAAGGCAGCAACAGCTACATATGAGGAATTACAGGAGAAAGTCAATGATGTTCCAAAGAATAATGCAGAGGAACAGACTATAATCAGAGAAGAAATAAAAGAAGTGCAGTCAGTAACCACAGATGAATTGGCGGGAGAAAAGATTGCAAACGCAAAAGATTTTAAAGGAAATCAGACATTAATTGCAGAAGAAACAAAGGAAGGACAGCCGGTAAACACAGAAATCTTCAAGGAGGAGCAAGTCGTAGTCTTAGAAGAACTTAATGTTGGCAGTCAGGAACAGTCCGGTATCAATGTTCCGGTAAAAAATTTAGACTGGGCTGCACTTCATGAGCAGAATGAGGATATTTATGCTTGGATTTATGTACCGGATACCACAGTAGATTATCCGATTTTGAGACATCCGACAGATAATAGTTATTATCTTAATTACAACATAGATGGTACCAAGGGATATCCGGGATGTATTTATACTGAGAATTACAACACCAAGGATTTTACTGACCCGCATACGGTAATTTATGGACATAACCTAAAGGATAAGAGTATGTTTTCTTCTCTTCACAATTTTGAGAATGTGAAGCTTTTTAATGAAAATCATTACATTTATATTTACACAGAAAGTAATGTATATGTATATCAGATTTTTGCAGCATATGAGTTCAATGCGATTCATTTGCTGGACAATTATGATTTATCTAACGAGTATGTGTATGAGCAGTACATCAAGGACATATTCAATGTTCCAAACACAAATGCAAGAGTAGCAAATATTCGTAATGATATAGAAGTGACAAAGGAAGATAGAATAGTGACATTGTCTACTTGTACTTCGGATCATAATTCCAACTTCCGATTCCTTGTAGTAGGTGTTTTGCTAAATCCATAGAAAGAGAAAGAAATAATGCTTGATAAAGAAGAAACAGTAGAAAAAAAGAAAATCGGAATTGGTGCAATGACAGTTATTACGATTGTCACTATTCTGATAGTCGTATTGGGAATTGTTGCAGTACTTCGAATTATTGGAAAGAATAACCTGACAACATCTATTGTAGATGCGGCAGAAACAATAGATATCGGAAAAGCGGACGAGACACTTAAGGATAATCAGATTCTATATAACGGAAAGGTTTATGAATTAAATGAGGAACTTATTACCATTCTTGTGATGGGTATTGATAAGGAGACAGTTACTACGGTTGGCGGTCAAAGTTGGACAGAAGAAGAGGCTGGTGAGTACGCCGGGGGACAGGCAGATGCCTTGTTTCTTATGATTATTAATCCTCGTGATAAAAATGTATACGTAATAGCAATCAACCGTAATTCCATGGTGGATGTAGATGTGTGGGATGAGAATGGAAATTACAAAGGCGTATTCACCAAGCAGGTTGCACTGCAGCACGGATATGGCGATGGTAAAGAAGAAAGTTGCAAGAGACAGGTTAAGACCGTATCCCGTATGTTCCATAATATCCCGATCCATTCTTATGCAGCTGTTAGCATGGATGCCATCCCGGAGCTTAATGATGCTCTGGGAGGAATTACGGTAGAAGTTTTGGATGACATTATCTATCCGGAATATGACATGAATCTTCATCAGGGAGATATCGTTACCTTGTATGGAGAGAAGGCATATTGGTATGTGCGTTTACGTAATGAGAACGTATTTAATTCCAATGAACTCAGGCTTCAGAGACAGAAACAGTATCTTACTACATTTGCGGCAGAGGCAAAGAATCAGGCTACATCAGACATTCGAGTGGCGATAAATTTATATAACACAGTAAGTAAGTACATGGTAACAGATATTGATTTAAGTAGCTTTACGTATCTGGCAACAGAGGCACTTGGCTATAACTTTGACATAAACAATTTGTATTCCCTGCAGGGAGAGGTAATTCAGGGAAATAATTTTGAAGAATTTTATGTAGATGATAATGCTTTACAGGAGTTAATCGTAAAGCTTTTCTATGAGCCGGCAGGTGAGTAAGCATAAGTCGGTAAACCGCTTAAGAAATTTAAATATTTTCGGTATCTGCCGGAGAACCAAAATTCCGGTTTGATATAGACCACATGAGACTAGGGAAGGAGGAATTTAAATAATGAAGAAAAAAGTATTGGCAGCATTAACAGCAGCCATGGTTATGACAATGAGTTCTATGACTGTATTTGCAGCTAGTCCGACAGTAGGAACTACTGAGGCAGCGGTTGCAACACAGTCAGTAACAACAACAGTAGAAGCTACAGCAGCACCAGCTGACTATGCAGCTGAAACAAAAGCTTCAGAAGGATTTTCAGTAGAGGCAGTATCTGCAACGACTGTTCAGTCAGCGGCAGTAGCAGTTCAGAATGCATTATTAAATGATATTGCATCTATTGGTACAAAGCTTGGCAACAGCAGTCTTGTGGCAGCAGCAACAGATGCTTCAAAGAGAGTAACAGCATCCGTGCTTTCTGTAGTAGAAGTAAACGCTTCATCAGCAGTAAAAGATGCAAATGGTAATTACATTGTAACTCTTAACATTCCAAGTATTGCAGCAGGAGATGCCATCGTAGTTCTCCACTACAATGGAAGCGCTTGGGAAGTAATCGCACCAAGCAGTGTTTCAGCAGGTTCAGTTACATTTGCTACAGCATCTCTTTCACCAATCTCTGTAGTAAAGCTTTCTGTTAACGGTGTAACAGCAGCACCAAAGACAGGAGAAACAGCTCCATATGCAGCAATGATTTTTGTAATCGGTGTTGCAGGAACAGCAATTTGCGGAAAGAAATGTTTTGCATAATAAGATTTTATTATTCCGAACATCATGTGGTTGATTTAGGAAATGCAGTAATCCGGCGGAGCGAAAGCACTGTCCGGATGACTGCTCATTCAGTTAAAAATACATTTGATGTGCATATGAAAGAAGGTTTAAATTTAAGCCGGTTTTCATATGTGCATCAGGCGTAGAGAGGAGAGCAGATGGGTGTGCATGAAAAGAGTATTATTCATAACAACAATCAGTGGCTTTCTGCCACAATTTGAAAAAAATGATGTAAAGCTCTTAAAAGAGATGGGCTGCGAGATTCATTATGCATCTAATTTCGAAAATCCAATCTATGCTTTTGATGAGGAGGAATTACGAAGACAAGGGATTATTTTGCATCAGATTGATATTGCAAAGAGTCCGGTAAAGTTTCGGACAAATGCAAAAGCAATCAGGCAGCTGAAAGCAATTATAGATAGCTACAAAATTGACATAGTGCATTGTCACAATCCTATGGGAGGTGTGGCAGGCAGAGTCGCATCCGGATTTAGCAGGAGAAATCCTTATGTAATTTATACAGCCCATGGCTTTCATTTTTATAAGGGTGCACCCAAGGTCAATTGGGCGTTATTTTATCCGGCGGAACGTTTGATGGCTCATATGACAGACTGTATTGTCACAATTAACCGAGAGGACTATGAGAGAGCATGTAAGTTTCGGTTGAAAAAAGGTGGCTCAGTTTATCAGATACATAGTGTGGGAGTGGACAAAAAACGATTTGACAGACACCCGGAGATTGCCATGGAAAAACGAAAGGAGCTTTCCATACCACAGGATGCTTTTCATATTGTAACAGCAGCAGAGCTTAATGCAAATAAGAATCAAAAGGTGATTATTGAAGCAATCAGAAAACTGCCGGAAAAAGATATTTATTACAGTATTTGTGGTAAAGGTTCCAATGAGAAAAAATTGCAGAGCCTTATTGAGGAAGAGGGGCTTGCGGAACGGGTAAGACTTTTGGGGTTTCGGACGGATATGGAAGAAATTTTGCAGACAGCAGATTGTTTTGCCTTTCCTTCTTACAGAGAGGGGCTTGGAGTGGCAGCCGTGGAAGCATTACTTTGTGGCGTACCATTGGTAACAGCCGATAATCGGGGAACCAGAGAGTATACCATAGACGGAGCAAATGCCTTTTGCTGTAAAGCAGATGATGCAAATTTTTTTGCTAATGCAATTGATAACTTATATAGAAATAAGACACTTCGTGACCGAATGAGTGGATATGCCAGAAAATCAGCCATGAAGTTTACAATAGAAGAGGTTGAGAAGACTATGCGGGAAGTGTATAAAAAGGCACTGGAACGGGCATAGCAGGAGGGAAACGATGGAACAGCCACTGGTATCGGTTATTATGGGTGTATATAACCAATGGGATGAAGATGTACTGCATGAAGCAGTAAATTCTATATTGAATCAGACATACAGAAACTTTGAGTTTATTATCTGGGACGATGGCTCAAAACCTGAGGCGGCAAAGCATGTGACGAAACTTGCTTTGCTGGATAATAGGATTATAGTAGCAGGTAAAGAAGAAAACAGAGGTTTGGCATTTTCATTAAATGAATGCATCCGGCTTGCCGCAGGTAAATACATAGCCAGAATGGATGCGGATGATATTTCAGCACCCGAAAGATTTGCTAAACAGGTGGATTTTTTGGAGTCACATGAAGAATATGGCTGGTGCGGAACCAATACAAAGCTCTTTGATGAAAATGGTGAGTGGGGTATTAGGCAGATGCCTGAAATTCCGGTGATGAGGGACTATTTCCACTATTCGCCTTTTGTGCACCCTTCCGTCATGTTCCGTGCAGATCTGTTTGATGAAAATAATGGTTATCTTTCCAGAGAGGATACACTTCGTTGTGAAGATTATGAACTTTTTATGAATCTTGTTCAGAGAGGTCAGAAGGGCTATAACCTGCAAGAGAAACTTTTTAGCTACAGAGAGACAAGAGAGTCTTATCACAAAAGAACAGTTCATTTTCGACTCAATGAAGCCAAGTCCCGATACAGAAATTATAAAAAGCTTGGAAAACTCTTTCCGGTGGGATGGGTGTATGTCCTGCGTCCGATAGCAGCATGTCTTATTCCGGCAAGGCTTTTGGAGTTCGTCAAGCGTTCTGAGGGAATTTATTCAAAGAGAGTGGAAGAAAGCAGAATACAGAAAAGGAATCGCATGGAGGTAAACAGAGTTGACAGGGAGAGAGGAATTGGAGAGCCGATTGCATCAATACAGGAATTTGTTACAAAAGAATCCGGCACATTATCACGCTCTCGAAGAATCTCTGGCAGCATTTAATAAACCGACAGCATATGATGAAATTTTTTTGCATGTGTTTGCACCTGTTATAGTGTCTTTTGTGGAATGGGTATTGGACGAAGCGGTAAAGTCGGGGAAACGGAGGCTGTATTTTCTGGCAAGGGATGGCTGGCTCATGTATCAGGTAGCACAAATATTAGGCGAAGGTAAAAAGATACCTGAGCTTCGATACCTCAAAATATCGCGCTATTCGCTTCGTATGGCAGAGTACCGGCTCTTAGGCGAGAAGTGTCTGGATACCATCTGTGTAGGAGGAATTGATATTTCTTTTCGAAAGCTAATGATGAGAGCGTCTTTTACTGAGCAGGAAATCATAGAAACAGCCCGGATTACAGGGTACGAGACGAAGGTGGATACACCACTAAACTATGTGCAGATTCAGGAATTAAAGGAAAAGTTAAAAAATAAAAAGAAGTTTTTTGAATATGTGAATCATCACTCAAAGAAGTGTTATGATGATACAATTGGCTACCTGAGACAGGAAGGGCTTTTTGATAATGTTTCTATGGCTGTAGTTGACAGCGGTTGGATTGGGACTATTCAACAGAGTCTGGAGCATCTCATTCACGTGGCAGGAAATTCAACGGCAGTTGATAAAAGAAAAGAAACGGCAAACAAAAAACTGGAGGGATATTATTTCGGTATTTATGAAATTCCGAAAGGCTGTGATGCAGAACGGTATCATGGATACTATATCCATCCGAAGAAAGATATTCTGCGAAAAACCAGATTTTCTATATGCCTGTTTGAAACGTTGTTTTCATCTCCGGAAGGAATGACAATGGGGTATGAGAGAACGGAACGTTCTAAAATGGGTGAGGTGGATTACATACCATTGGAAAGCATTCGGCAGAATCCAAATGAAAAAATAATGTACCGAAATAAGGAGCTGTTATGTAGTTATCTGAAGTATTATGTGCAAGTTTCCGGGAAAGCAAAAGCAAACCTGCAAATAATTGAGAGGCTTCTTAAGCTTTCTATGGGAAATCCCACCAGGTCAGAAGCAGAGTTTATGGGAGCATTGCAGTTTTGTGATGACGTGTTAGAACTTCAGATGCAAAGTGTTGCAGCGAAGTGGGATGAGGATGAACTTAAAAAACAGAAATTTGTGAACAAAATTCTCATAAAACTAAACATAAGGAAAGGAACACTCCATGAAAGTGGATGGCCGGAGGGAAGCATTGTAAATGCAGGCCATAGAAGGGCTATCAGACAGGAGCATTTTTATAAATATTTTATGTACATAAGGAAGGATTTTAAATAGTCAAATGAAAAAGAAAAAATTCCTTAGAAAAGCAGAAGAAGCGAAGCAGTATTTATTTGTTATCAGTGAATTGACATCAAGGGAGATTAAGAGAAAGTATGCCAGAAGTTCACTGGGCGTCATATGGAGTGTATTAAATCCACTTCTTACAATGATTGTCATGTCGTTGATTTTTTCGACGATGTTCAGGCGTTCCATAGAAAATTTCCCGGTCTATTATCTGACAGGGCAAATTCTCTGGAGTATGTTTAGTGCGGCAACGGATTCGTCTATGTCTGCACTGGTGGACAATAAGAGTCTGTTGATTAAGGCAAAGCTTCCAAAGCAGACATTTATTCTGTCAAGAATTTATACAGCAATGGTGAACTTTGGTTATACATGTATTGCATATGTGCTGATGCTAATTGTATTTCGCATTACACCAAGCTGGACAATGTTGTTGTTTCCAATAGATGTAGCTTTGGGTTTACTTTTTTCCATGGGAATAGGCTATATGCTTGCGGTAGCATATGTGTTCTTTGCAGATATTAAATATTTGTACACGGTGTTGCTGACATTGCTCATGTATTTGTCGGCAATCTTTTATCCGATTTCAGGATTATCGGAATCCATGCAGACTTTTGTAGGTTGTAATCCAATCTATGTGATGATTGCAATAGCCAGAGAATGTGTTATGTATGGAAAAGTTCCTGAACCGATGATGTGGATAAAATTAATTTGTTGGAGTGTTGGAAGTATGACGGTCGGGTTATTGGTATTTAAAGTAAAAGAAAATCAGGTAATGCAGAAGATATGATAAACATAAAGAAAATAAATCACACAAAAAAAGGAATCTTAACGCTTTTTATGATATTTAGTCTTGTGTTAAGTATGTTTGTTCCGATACAGGTCTATGCGGCAGAGGCGACAGTTACCTTTGGGTCTAACTGGTATGAGAAGGAAAAGGATGAAACCTTTCCGGTTGGTGTTTACATCAGAACGGAGAGTGGGGTTGGGGATTATAACGTAACAATTACATATAATCCTTTGCGGCTTAAGTACATATCAGGTGCTAATGAGGTGAATGAGGAGAATGGCGTTCTGATTTTATCAGGAACATTTGGTAACACAGAGATTAAATATTGGCTTAAATTTAAGGCGTTGAGCGGCGGTGATACTGAGCTTACGGTAGAGAACGCGGAAATCTGTGTTAGGGATACAGAGAATGAGATTTATGATATTACGACTTATGGGCAGGCACCGATTAAGATAAACGGAGAGGATACCGCTGTTGCCGAGGAAGAACGATTGGCAGAAGAACAACGTCTTGAAGAAGCATTGCAGGAGGAAACGCAGCAGGAAGAAACGCAGTCATTACAGGAAACGGTATCAGAAACTCATGCGGAGGAACAAAAGGTAGCCGGACAGGATAGTGAAAACGGTGAAATCTTTCAGCGGGAGTCGGCAGAAGAATCTGAAAATGTTTTAGGAAAAGAGAAGAAAACTTCCGTATTTTTTAATGTATATGTGGTTCTGGTTTTGGTAGTAATTATACTCGTGGCAGTAGTTGAGTTAATTGTACTTGCAGTTCGAAAAATTTTGCAGAAAACAAAAAATGCAAAAGAATCGGAAGGACAGCGAGAAACAGAATGGACAGATTTTGATTCAAATTTGGATTATATAAGTTTGGAAGAATTTGATACAGAAGATTTGGCAAGACAGGTGCAGTTATTTATGCTTGACGAAGAGGAAGAGAGTGATTATAGGGAACCGGTCATCAAGGTTTGTGACGTGACGATGGAATTTCATTTGTCTTCGTACAACCCCTCGGGACTTAAGGATTATCTGATTCAGATGCTAAAAAGGCAGGTCAGCTATCGAAAGCTGTTTGCACTGTATCATGTGAGCTTTAATGTCTATAAGGGTGAAATCGTCGGCATTATTGGAACTAATGGTTCAGGAAAGTCCACATTGCTAAAGATTGTATCCGGGGCACTAAAGCCCACCGGAGGTCATATAGAGGTAGACCGAAAGAAGGTGCAGCTGTTAACTCTTGGAACCGGATTTGATATGGAGCTGACTGCGAAGGAAAACGTGTACTTAAACGGCTCGATTATAGGTTATAGCAGAGAGTTTTTGGATGAGCATTATGAAGATATTGTGGAATTTGCAGAGCTGCAGGACTTTATGGGAGAAAAGGTAAAGAATTTCTCAAGCGGTATGGTGAGTCGTCTTGGTTTTGCTATTGCAACAGCAGGGGATGCGGCAGAGATATTGATACTGGATGAGGTGCTGAGTGTAGGAGATGAATTCTTCCGTAAGAAAAGTTTGAAGAGAATTAAAGAAATGATACATGGTGGTAGCACGGTACTGATGGTGAGTCATGGTATGGGAACCATTCTTGAGAATTGCACGAAGTGTGTGTGGATTGAGAAGGGGGAACTTAGGATGATTGGGGAACCGGAGGTGGTGTGTGAGGAGTATAGGAAGATGAAAGTTGGATAATTATTATATGGATAGCTAGAGAAATATGCTTGTAGAGAACAATTAAGAAACAATTTGTATTAATACTAATTGTTATTATTTTGACTTAAATTAGGATACTACATATAGTATGCAAATACTATTTTGCCATTAATTGAAAGGATGAAATTTTTATGAAATTATCGTTTATAGTCAATTGGACGCAAGGGGACTCAAGGGATTTATACAAATGTGTAAATAGCATTATGAGAGTTAGTGATAATAATATTGAGGTGTATGTGTCTGATTTTAATAAGTCATACCGGAAAGACGAGATTCAATTTTTGATTGAAGAATTTAATATTTCATATCATCAGTGTAGCGATGAACGAAAATATAATATGATAAAAAATATAGTCGAACATAGCAAAGGTGAATATTTTATGTTCCTTGATGATACAGATTTTATGTCGTCAAATTGGTTATATGCATTTACAGATGTTTTGAATAAAGATTATGATTTAATTTTATTACGTTCATTGTTTATTAGTGAGAGGGAGGGGATATTTAAGTTTAATCTTTCAATGTCAGAAACAATGGATAGGAATGTTGATAAAGAAGAAATTTTGAGAGCATTTTATCTTCATGGTGGAGAAGATAGATTTTTGACGCAAATTAACAATAAATGCATATCAAGAGCACTTATGAAGGATTTATTATCAGTTAGTGATATTAATAGTATTTTGGATAATTCTTTGTTTATATATGAGATAATGAATTTTAGCATTTTAAGTATAGCAAAGAAACTTCATTATGTTTCTAAATGTGATGTTATATATGGTATGAAAAAAGAAATAAAAATCTATTCCCAAAAACCCAATTTCATTTTGGAAAATTTCAAGCAGTTTATTGACGTAGTTGAACAGTATAGAATTAGTACTAATATTGATATTACGAAAGATTGGATTTACAATTGGTATAGAGAATATGGAAATAGAATATGTGTTTACCATGAAGATGAACGTGAAGTAATTCTTGAAAATATTAGTTCTTTTATAGAAGAAAACATATACGTAAAAGCAAATACAGGTTATTTTGAATCGTTGACGACTAAACTAGAGTATGGATATGAATATTTGAATCAGATTAAGGAATATATTGCAAGTGCAAGATGTGAATATGTCGGGTTTGATATATTTGATACATTAATACAACGTCCATTTTGGGAACCAACAGATCTTTTTGTTCTTCTTAATGATAAATATAATCAACTAGTTGGAAAAAGAACAGTAATTGATTTTTCGTTAATTAGAAGAAATGGAGAAATGGGATGTCGTTCGTATTATAACGCAATTAGACCGTCTAATGAGGATGTGACACTGGATGAAATCTATAATTATATTTCTGAATATTATGGAATAGATAGTGAACTAGCAGAACAATTAAAAAAATATGAAATATTTCTTGAAGAAAAATATTGTATGTCAAGGGAAATAGGAAAAGAACTATATGAATGGGCAAAGTATTGTGATAAGAAGATTGTGATTATTTCCGATATGTATTTGTCAAAAGAAACTATAGTAAAAATTCTTAAAAGAAATGGATATAAGGATTTTGAAAAATTATATTTGTCTAATGATATAGGTGTTTCGAAATATTCTGGTAATTTATTTGGATATGTGTTAACTGATTTGAAAATAGAAGATGAATCTAAGGTTTGTTTTATAGGGGATAATTATTTAGTGGATTATGAAAATTCACGAAAATATGGGATGGTTTCTTATCATGTTCCTAAGGCAACAGATTTATTTAAGGGAATAAATGGAGCAATTTATTCTGGTGAATTTTATAAGAAAATATATGAGCCAAATGGAAGTATTATTGACCAAGGAACTTCATTGAAGTTTATAGGAATTAGATGTATGCTGGCTAATGTTGCAAATCGATTTTTTGGTAATCCCTTTGTTTCAATAAACAGACAAAGCGATTTTGATGCAGACCCAAGATTTATTGGTTATTTTTGTGCTGGAATGTTTTTGTTTTCAGAGGCAAAATGGTTACATCAAAATAGTCAAAGAAAAAAAATAGAAACAATTCATTTTGTTGCGAGGGATGGATTTTATGTAAAAGAGGCATATGATCGGTTAAGTGGAATTTTTGATGGGGCTAAATCAAATTATATGTATTTTTCTAGAAAAGCTGTTGCCCCTTTATTTATGAAAAATCCTGAAGGAATTTACGAGTTATTTCTTCCTCCGCATATATTAAATAATACACCAGAGAGTGTTATTAAGTTATTACATAGTGTAGTGAGAGAAAATATTGATTGTGATTATGTTTTGAAAAATGCGGGAATTATTCCGCAAAAGAAATTTGGCAGTTTAAATGAATACTATTTATTTGCAAAAATATTTATTAATGAAATTTATGATTCTAAGGCAGCAGAAAAATATGAAATAATGTTACATGATTATTTTTCAGAAAAAATATCACAAGGCGATGCAATATATGATGTGGGATATAGTGGAAGAATGGAGACTGCTTTGAGTAAATTGCTTGGGTATCCTGTAGATTCATACTATTTTCATGAGCATGAACCCTGGGCATTGATGAGAAAAGAAAGTCAAGGTTTCAATATAGATTCATTTTATTCGTTTAAGCCATGTTCAGCTTTTGTTTTGAGAGAGCAGATATTTACACCTAATAAGCCTTCGTGTGTGGGATTTGAAAGAGATAATGATGGTAAAATTAATCCGATTTTTGGAGAATATCATACGAAATATAAGGAGGAGTATGTATTGAATGTAATCCAAAAGTGGGCGATAAAATTTGTTGATGATATGGTTGAGGTATTTGGTGAAGATTTAAAGCAGTTGTTCTTTAATAGATTTGATGCATGTATTCCGTTTGAATATTATATGCACTATGCAAAAAGCTTTGATCGTAAACTTATGGCAGCAATTGAATTTGAAGATGAGTTTGGTACAAATGAGGTGCTTTCATTATATGATTATTGGACAAAAGAACAGGAAATTTATAGTTTATATGGAGTTAAGACAAAAGAGCGTGAAGTTATAAAATATGTACAAACAGATATAGGACAATTAAAGAAAGAAGTGAGAGAACAAGTATATAGAGATGAGAAAATATTCCAAGATGGTTTGTTTGTGAAGTTTTATCGTTCTGTAAATAATATATTACCATTTGGTAGTCGAAGAAGAAATATGTTTCGAAAAATTGTTAATATGTTTATTAAGTAAATCGTGGCATTTGACAAATGTCCATAAATAATTAAAAGAAAGGAAAAATGGTGTTTATATTTCTAGAATATCATATAGAGTAAAAATGCGTAATATAGAAAGTATATATAGTACCTTATGCACGGGTTGCAGTGCTTGTAGTAATTCGTGTCCCCAAAATGCAATAGCAATGAAACATAATGGTTACGGTTTTTATATTCCAGAAATTGATTATAATATTTGTATTGATTGTGGTATTTGTGATAATGTATGTCCAATTATTGATCATAAACCATCAACATATGCCATATGGGCTTCTGATGAAATCAGAATGCAAAGTTCAAGTGGTGGATTTTTTTCTGTAATTGCAGAATATGTTTTGAATAATGGTGGAGTAGTTTTTGGTGCCGCATGGACAACGAGCATTTTTGTTAAACATACATTTATAGAATCAATTAGTGATTTAGATATACTACGTCGTTCAAAGTATGTTCAGAGTGAAATTGGTGATTCGTATAAAAAGGTTGAGTATTTCCTCAAAGAAGGACGACAGGTTTTATTTACAGGAACCCCGTGTCAGATTAGTGGACTTTATTCAATGCTTGGTAAAAACGCAAATACATCATTACTTATAACATTGGATTTTGTGTGTTATTATAATCCATCTATATTTGTATTAAGAAAATATTTGCATGATAATTATGGTATTGAAAATATTGCATCTGTAAATTTTCGAACAAAGAAATTTGGATGGATAAGTGCTGTAATGGAGATTACATTAAAGAATGGTGAGCATATTGATATTAATGATATGAATGATCCGTTTTTTTTAGGATATTTCAATGGTTATTATGCAAGGGAAGCATGTTTAAAGTGTAAATTCGCTAGTTTTCCGCATAAATCAGATTTTACAATGGGAGATTTTTGGAAAATTGAGCAACATGATTCGACATGGAATGATGGTCTTGGTACAAGTATGGTTTTTGCAAATAATAGTAAAGCTAATAAAATCATCAATTTTTTAAAAGCTAAATTTAAGCGGGTAGAAAAAGTTCCTTTTGATTGGATACGAGAAGGGCAGCATAATCGACACTTGCCACCCCAAAATAAACAGTATTTTAATCATCTGCTAAGATATAAAAGTTTTAATGATGCCATTAGAATGGCGTACAATTCTATATATGATGTAGGATTGGTATGTGTAATGAATTATAAGAATTATGGTAGTGCTATCACTAATTACGCATTATATAAA
The DNA here is from genome assembly GCA_017437065.1 of Lachnospiraceae bacterium. Classification (GTDB taxonomy): domain Bacteria; phylum Bacillota; class Clostridia; order Lachnospirales; family Lachnospiraceae; genus RGIG3002. Next base: position 79,030 of record JAFSBX010000071.1, on the reverse strand, counting down.
ATTATTGAAGATTGTGGAAAGAGTGTCTATATTATTAGACAACCGGCAAATTCTGATATAAAACCGACTGCACCTATTAATTTTGAGACATTTAATTATCCTCAATATTCACTTGCACCTATATATAATAACATAGAGGATATGAAAGTGTTAAACAATCGATGTAAACAATTTGTAGTAGGGTCTGATCAATTATTTAATTATAATATATACAGGCAAATTAGTGGTTTTATTAAATTGAATTGGGTTGATGATTTGCATTCGAAATCTGCTTTTGCTGCATCATTTGGAAGCAATAGAATATTAAGCGATATAGAAGAGACATTATCTTTAAAAAATAATCTTTTACGATTTAAGCATTTTTCAGTTCGTGAAGAGAGTAGTATTTCTTTTGTTAAGAATAACTTTGATATTATGCCAGAATTTGTTTTAGATCCCGTATTTTTATGTGATATAAAGCACTACAGATGTCTTACAGCTAATTTGAGAAAGCATAATGTAGAAATATTCAGTTATATTCTGGATCCACAAGAAAATACTGCGGTTATTATTAAAGATATTTCTGATAGATTAAAGCTATCCGTTACAGCTGTTACTGATATGTGGAGAGATAAAGCAAATATTGAATCTTGTTGGAATTTACCAACAGAAATAAATTTCAGTAATGAAAAATGGCTTGCCTCCCTTATGAATTGTAAATTTGTTATAGCTGATTCATTCCATGCTACTTGTTTTGCGATAATATTTAATAAACCATTTGTTGTTATTCCTAACAAACAGCGTGGAGAAACAAGAGTATTATCATTATTGAATTCATTAGATATTGATACAAAAAGAGTTTTATATAATACGGATGTAGTTAATGATACAGAGTATCTACTTAATTCAATAAATTTTGATGAAGTAAACAAAAAACTAAGTATTCTTAAGGAACGCAGTTTTTCATTCTTGAGAAAGATTTTGGAATTGGACACTTTAGTACGTTGATACTCTGTTGGATTAATCATATGATTTTTATAAATCAATGTGATATAGGTTTTATTGTTGATAGCATGAGTGCTTACAGTCTTATTTGTCTTTTATGAAAAAAAGAAATAGTGATTTGGGTGAGGAAGGAACATACATTTGAGATTAATTTTATACAATTTCCTAGTTAATAAACACGCCGGCATTGCAGTCCGGTATCATAAAATGCATGACGATGCGACAGGAGCCAAGAAAATATTTTCCTGGCTCTATTTGTTAGGTTTAAATTTTGCCTATTATGTTTTGCATGTTCGCTCCATTGGAAAAAAGAAGGATGCTGAAATATATGAGGAAAAAAACTGTATAGCGAACCAAGCCTTTAAGGGGAGTGAGTCAGAACTGCATTTGAAGTCTCATCCAAACTTGTCGATAGATGCATTTGTGGAGCAGTTGGCAGGGTATGATATTATTTCATTTGATATATTTGATACATTGATTTTTCGTCCATTTTCTAGTCCTACAGATTTGTTTTATTTGTTGGGTGAGAAGCTTAATATTATGAATTTCAAAGATATTCGTATGCAGCAGGAGTGGCTGACAAGGCAGGAGAGCTATAAGCAGTACGGTCATTACGAGGTGACTTTGCAGGAAATTTGGAAACGAATTGAGTATGAAGTAGGCATTGTTGCAGAAAAAGGGATGTATACAGAACAACAGTTGGAGTTATCTCTTTGTTATGCGAATCATTTTATGCATAAGGTATTTCAAAGGCTGCAACAGATGGGGAAAACAATCATTATAATCTCGGATATGTACCTTTCAAAGAAGTTTTTGAACAGGTTGTTAAGAAATTGTGGATATGATGGATATGAGAGATTGTATGTGTCTTGTGAATATGGAAAGAACAAAGGCACCGGTGAGTTGTTTCAACTTGTAAAAAAAGATTTTCAGGCAGATATGCGGTTTATTCATGTGGGAGATAATGAAAAGTCAGATATAAAAATGGCAGACAGAGCAGGTTTTTCTACGCTTTATTATCCTAATGTAAATCGTATGGCGTTATCCATGAGACCTTATGATATGTCAGCTATTGTAGGTGGAGCTTATCGTGGCATTGTGGATAATCATATTTATAAGGGAGATATTTATTCTATGGAATATGAATATGGTTATATCTATGGCGGTTTGTTTGTACTGGGATATTGTAAATTTATTCATGATTATAGCATTCGACATGGGATAGATAAGCTCTTATTTTTGTCCAGAGACGGGGATATTTTAAAGAAGGTATATGATTATCTTTATCCGAATGAGTGTAACAGAACGGAATATGTTTACTGGTCCAGAAAAGCAGCAACTAAGTTGATGGCAGAAGAGGATAAGCATGACTTTTTTAGGAGATTTATTTATCATAAGGTAAATCAGGGTTATACAATTGCAGATGTATTGAAAACTATGGAACTAAAAGATACAAGCAACATTGCTTCTATGGAGTTGGAAGAGGAATTGACGGATAATAATGCGGATATTTTGAGAAAGCATATAGAAGAAAATTGGGTTAAAGTACGTGGTGTATATATCTCGCAACAAAGTGCAGCTAAACGGTATTATGCGGATATTTTGTCCGGCAGCAGTCGTGCTGTAGCGGTAGATATCGGTTGGGCAGGAAGCGGAGCTTTGGCGTTGTCGCATCTTGTAGAGAAAGTCTGGAATATTCCATGTGAGATTACCGGAATAATTGCCGGTACTAATACGGTACATAATGCAGAGGCGGATGCTTCAGAGCCATTTTTGCAGAGCGGAAAATTAGTAGCATATCTGTATTCACAGAGTCATAACAGGGACATTTTAAAGAAGCACAATCCTAATAAAGATTATAATGTATTCTGGGAATTGCTATTGTCGTCAACTACGCCACAGTTTTCAGGATTTTATGAAGGCAGGAGAAAGAAAACACAGGATAACAAGAAAATGCAGGTAGGAAATAAATCAGAGAACAGTGTATGTGATGAGGCTGTTTATCTGAGTCAGCTTGATATTACTTTACAGTTTGGAAAGTATGATGTCAATCAAGAGGGAATTCGGGAAATTCAGACAGGTATTCTTGATTTTGTACGTGAATATCATGAACATTTTAAGGAATTTCCATATATGTTTCGTATCAGTGGGCGGGATGCATATGCACCAATGCTTGTGGCAGCCAGTCATGGTGAGAAGTATCTAAAAAGTATGGAGAAGAGGTTTGGATTGGAGATAAATGTGAATTGAAAGATGGTGTTTTGTTTATATTGTGCAAAGAAAAAAATTTTATTCCATTGACTAAATCAAGAAATATGGTAGTATGATATTAAAGGTGAGTCCTACCTTAAGTGGAAGTTGTAAAAGCGTCAGAATTGCCCGTAGGGTGATTCTGCAATGTGGCTGTGCTTTTGGCAGAGCCACATTTATTATAAAAGGAGTATTATGAAACAAGAAAGACTAAATCTATATCGGATAGATATGAAATACATAAGGAACTTACATAATGTGGATAACAGAGTATCATCTGTATCACCGCAAATTGGCAAGCAGCATCGTATTTATGTAGGGATAGTTGTTGTATGCAATGAAAGAAGATATTTAATTCCACTATCACATCCGGTTGAAAAACATAAGAAAATGAGCCCTAGAGCAGACTTTGATAAAATAATTGATAAGCACGGAAAGCTATTAGGGGTGTTGAACTATAATCTTATGATTCCTGTCACTGAACTACAACTTATTAAAGTTAATTTAAAAACAAATAAGAATGATTCTGTTGGTGACAAACATTATAAGCAAATGTGTATTGATGAACTTAACTGGTGCCGTAAAAATGCGGATATTATAGTTAATAAAGCAAATTGTCTATATAGACTTTGCAATGGTGACTCGAATTACAAAGGAAAAGACAGATGTCTTGATTTTAAAAGATTAGAAATTGAATGTGAGAAATATAATGCAAAAAAGAAAGGAAACTCGTAGTAGTTTTCCTATTGAGTTTTAACATATCTCTAAAGTCTTTAAAGAATTCATTACTTTTCGGTAACTCATTTTTATTCCCTTTTTCTGTAAAATATAAAGGTATGCGAAAAGAGAGTAATACAACTATTAAATCGAAATTTTATATTTTATAGTTTCACATTTTGATAAGCTACATATACAGTGATATTACATAAGTAGTGGCAGAGGAGGCGCAGTATTATGAAAGCTTATGTGAAAGATATGACACAGGGAAATCCTACGAAGTTATTATTGTCATTTACACTTCCTATGGTAGTGGGAAATATATTTCAGCAGCTGTATAATTTAGTAGATTCCATGATTGTAGGAAAATTTGTGGGAGCAGATGCATTAGCGGCGGTAGGTGCAACAGGTTCATTAAACTTCTTGTTTTTTTCCTTATGTTTCGGAATGGCAAGTGGAATTGGAATTATCATTTCACAGTTTTTTGGAGCAGGAAATCATGCAGACGTAAAAAAGGCAATTGCCAATTCGGTTTATATTATGGTTGTAACTTCATTGGCAATGGGAGCTTTGGGATATGTTTTGGCACGTCCGGTACTTATAATGCTGCATACACCGGAAAATATATTGGATGATGCAGTATTGTATATGCAGATTAGCTGTCTTGGAGTTTTGGCTATAGGTGTTTATAACTGTGTTTCTGCTATTTTACGGGCAGTAGGAGATGCAAAAACTCCCTTGTATTTCTTGATTGTAGCAAGTTTCTTAAATATTGGATTGGATATTTGGTTCGTAAAAGGATTGTACTGGGGAGTAGCAGGTGCGGGAATTGCAACAATTGTTTCGCAGGCGATTGCAGGTATAGGATGTCTGATGTTTGCTTTTATGAAAAATCCATACTTTAAGCTTGGCAGAGAGCATTTTAATGTAGAATGGACAATTATATGGAAAAGTGTTCGTATGGGTATCCCGCTGGCATTTCAAAGTTCACTGATTGCGGTATCATGTGTAGCACTTCAAAGCGTGGTAAATACGTTTGGTTCTTCCGTTGTGGCAGCATTTACTGCAACAGGAAGGATTGAGCAGGTAGTGCAACAGCCGTATAATTCTTTAGGAATGGCAATGTCAACTTATGCAGGACAGAATATTGGTGCGAAAAATGTGGAACGTGTAAAGCTGGGATATAAAAAAGGCTGTATGATAATGATTATTTTTTCGTTGTTAATGTTGCCGGTTGCCCAATTTGCAGGAGAACCTATAATGATGCTGTTTGTGGATGAGCCGGAGGTAATTGCATTGGGTGCAACAGCACTGAAAATTACCAGTTGGTTTTATGTATTTTTAGGAACCATTTATGTAACAAGAGGTCTGCTAAATGGAACCGGTGATGCTGTGTTTGCTTTCTTGAATGGAATTGTAGAAATGATTGGTAGAATTGGTTTTGCGAAGCCTCTTACCATGATACCGGCAATTGGTGTTTGGGGTATCTGGTGGGTAACCGGTTTGACATGGGTAATTGCGGGATTGTTTAGTGTGTGGCGGTATAAACAGGGAAAGTGGAGAAAACAAGTAGCAGAGTAACAGTAAAAGACCTCTTTAGGGGGGTCTTTTTTAGCTTGTTATAAATCATTTGAGAACCTCATAGTGATATGGTAAAATAGTCTCATATTTTGAAGTAAGTTTTTTAAAGGAACAGATTGTATAGGAAGAGAACTATAATGAGAAAAGGAGGGGATTGCTGAAAATGCGCTAAACGGTTTTCAGTAATGAGAATTTATGAGTATACAAAAGGATAAAAAAATTAAAAGACTACATAGAAAACATGTCTGGCCAGCAGTGTTGTCTATGTTTTTGTTTATTTCGGCATTTACATTTATTATTCTGGTTGCACTTGGTTTATTTATGGAAAGCATATTGTCAGGAAAATTAGGACATGCAGCAGAAAATACGCAAAAAGTAGCACAAATTATTTCAGAAGAAAAAATAAGCAATGAAGAAGAATTAAAAAGGATAACAAAGGAAATACAAAAAACATTGACCGATGTGGAAGATGTCTGCATTGTCAATGCGAATAGTGAAACCATTATGAAGTCCGGTGTTGCAGAACCGGAATTAGAGAGAGCGTTATTGTTTCCGGAATATAATAATTTGATGTTATATTTGTCAGGAGAAAGTGAGGATACCTTACACATAGAAAATGGTGAAGTTCGATTTGAAGTTAGAGACGTATTGGAAAATTTTTATGCGTCTAAAGAGCCGGGGGACGATTATGACAGAACAATGCTTCAAGTAAATTTCTGGAGTTCCAGTCCGATGCTGACAGATGATTTAAATATTTTTGTAAAAAATCAAATTGTAATTAAGGAAACAGAAACAAGAAGCTTTATAGTGTTTGTAGCAATGTCAATTTTTATTATAGTAGTTTTTGCAATTTACTTTATTATTTTTATAATAGGTTTGTTTATTGATCAAAAAAAGCTTACAAAACTGTTGTATTTGGATACGGTAACCGGTGGGAACAACTGGACTTATTTAAAAGCAAAAGGGGAAAAATTAATAAAGAAAACGAAGCATAGCAGAGCGAAGTATGTACTTATACATGTGAAAATGAACAAGTATCAAAGCTTTTGTACATGTTATGGTGTAAAAGAAGGAAACGAGATACTGGAACTTATGAATAATGTGTTGCAGCAAAACATCGGAAAAAAAGAGGTTGCAGTTCATTATGCAAGGGCTGATTATGCAATGTTGTTAAGGTATGAGACAAATGAATCATTAGAACAGCGGCTGGAAACTATTTCCGAGCGTCTGGGTTCGGTAAGACCGGAGCAACGTCTGGAATTTAATATGGGTGTGTATGCAATTTCAGATATTTATACAGACATGGATACCATGTACAACAATGCGAGTATTGCACGTTCAAGTCTGAATGAGGATGGCGATAAGCGGATTTGTTGGTATAGCGATGAAATGCAGGAACAGCAGTTGTGGGAAAGAAAAGTGGAGGATACCATGGAAGAAGCACTGAAACAAAAAGAGTTTCAGGTGTATTTACAACCTAAATATTCTCCAAAAGAAGAAGTGTTGTCAGGTGCGGAGGCACTGGTTCGATGGATTAGTCCGGAGGAAGGTTTTGTACCCCCGAATCGGTTTATTCCTATTTTTGAAAAAAATGGATTCATATTAAAACTGGATGATTATATGATTTCAGAAGTGGCAAGACAGCAGGCACAATGGATTTCAGAAGGAAAAAATGTAGTGCCCATATCCGTAAATGTATCAAGAGCTCATTTTACAAAAGTAGATTTGGCAGAGCATATTTGCAGGCTGGTAGATCAATATAATGTGCCTCATGAAGTAATTGAATTGGAATTGACGGAAAGTGCATTTTTTGAAGATAAGGAAGTACTTTTAGGGACAGTGCGTAAGCTTAGAGAATATGGATTTACAGTTTCCATGGATGATTTTGGAGCCGGATATTCTTCACTTAATTCTTTGAAAGAAATACCTTTGGATGTTATAAAGCTTGATGCGGAGTTTTTCAGAGGAAATGATGAAGCCGGTAAGGGCAAAATCATTGTGAATGAAACGATTGATTTGGCGAAAAAGCTGAATATGAGAACAGTAGCAGAAGGAATTGAAACGAAAGAACAGGTTGATTTTCTGGCAGAACTGGGGTGTGATCTGATTCAGGGATATTATTTTGCGAAACCGATGCCACTTAAGGAGTTTGAGCAGAAAGCATTTTGTTAATGTTTATGTTACAGCGGAAGATGGAAAAGAGATATAACAGTTATCTTGTAACTGTGGTAAAGAAGGAGTAGACATGGAATATATTGTTGTAATATTTGCTGCGGCACTTGCAGGTGTCGGCACAGGACTGGCAGGGTTAAGTGCGGCAACGGCAATGGTACCGCTTTTGATTGTTCTTTGTCCTACTTTTGGAGGGGAACATGGTGCTTTTATGGCTACGGCAGTAGCACTTGCCAGTGATGTACTTGGTTCGGCAGTTACTGCCGGAGTGTATGCGAAAAATAAAAAGATTGATTTAAAACATGGGTGGCTGTTACTCACATGTATTATATCTATGTGTACGGTGGGTTCGGTGGCTGCATATTTTACACATCAGACAGTGCTGGGCGGTTTTTCACTTTTTCTTTGTGTGGCAATAGGCATTCGATTTTTAGTAAAGCCTGATTCAAAGGAAAAAGAGGAAAGTCCCGGTACGGTAAAGTTGACTGTGAAGGAAATTGCCGTTTCGCTTTTCTTTGGACTGACGATTGGTTTCGGAACAGGTTTTTTCGGTTCGGGTGGCGGAATGATGATGTTGATTGTTTTTACTGCAATGTTGGGGTATGATCGTAAAACGGCAGTAGGAACGTCAACGTTTATTATGACATTTACCGCTCTTATTGCTTCGGTGAGTCATATTTTGATGGAACCGACCATTGTTTTTGAGTGTTGGGATTATTTGTTGATTTCTATTATAACGGCAACCGTCTTTTCTTTGGTAAGTGCAAGATTTGCCAACAGAGTGAATGCGAAGGTGGTAGGAATTACCACAGGGATATTCTTCTTGTACTTGGTCTTACCATGATTTTCATAAATAATATGGAAAAGATGGATATGGTGTTTTTAAGAGACGTTTTAAAATTATTCGGTATTTATATAGCGTATATTGCAGTGCTTGCGATTATGTTAATTATTGTACGTTTTGCTACTAAAGTACCGGACTACATTTTTAGAAAATTGTTACATTTTGTTGCGTTTACTTCTATTTTGCCGTTAGTCATTGGTACAGATAACGCGTGGATGGCTGTTTGTGTAGAAGTGATATTTTTGGTTATTGTCATTGTGGCATTGCATTTGGCGGAGCGGTTGACTTTTTATAAAAGGCTGTTTGTAGAAAAGGCAAAACATGAAGTAATTGTCAGTTTTGTATTATTGTTTGGACTGATGACAATATTTCTTGCAGTTTTTTGGGGCGTTTTGGGTGAGGAATACAAATATATTGCAGTTACGTCTATTATGGCATGGGGACCCGGGGATGGAGTGGCAGCAATCGTAGGTAAAAAATTTGGAAAGCATAAGCTGCAGGGTAAGATGATAGAAGGGGTGAAATCAGTAGAAGGCAGTATTGGAATGTGGCTGACTTCTGTAGGGTGTACATGGATATCACTGGCGGTAATGACGGATTTTTCATGGTATAGTTCTATGGTGCTTGCATTGGTAGTTGGCATTGTGGCAACCTTTACGGAGCTTTTTACGAAAAAGGGGTTAGATACGGTTACCGTACCATTGGCAGCGTGTATTGTGTTGTGGGGGACAAAGGTGTTATAGGGCGCTATTATCTTCAGATGCTTTTTTTGTATAGCAGTTTTTAATAATCGACACTATAGGTGATGGTTGTAGGTGCATTTTTTTGCAGTTGAAAGAAAAAGAATTTGGTAGTATACTAAAACAGTATATTTATGCCTATTTTTTAATATGCCTACAAACGGCTTAAAATAAGGAGGATTTCATAAAATGGAACAATATAAGCAGGAATTTATAGAATTTATGGTAGACAGTAACGTATTAAAATTCGGTGACTTCACATTAAAGAGTGGAAGAAAGTCCCCATTTTTCATGAACGCCGGTTCTTACGTAACAGGAACCCAGCTCAGAAAATTAGGACAGTACTATGCAAAAGCTATTCACGACAACTACGGTGATGATTTTGACGTACTTTTCGGACCGGCTTACAAAGGAATCCCATTAAGTGTTGCAACAACAATGGCTTTCAGTGAACTTTACGGAAAAGAAATCAAATACTGCTCCAACAGAAAAGAAGAAAAAGATCATGGTGATGCCGGAATTTTACTCGGAAGCCCGATTAAAGATGGTGACAGAGTGGTAATCATTGAAGATGTAACCACATCCGGTAAATCCATCGAAGAGACTTTCCCAATTATTCAGGCACAGGGTGATGTAAAAATCTTAGGTCTTATGGTGTCCCTGAACCGTATGGAAAAAGGAAAAGGCGAAAAGAGTGCATTAGAAGAAATTAAAGAAAAATATGGTTTCGATGCAAATGCCATTGTATCTATGGCAGATGTAATCGAGCATTTATACAACAAACCATACAACGGAAAAGTTTATATTGACGATACATTAAAAGCTTCTATTGACGAATACTACGCTCAGTACGGAGTAAAATAAAAGCAGGAAGTGTAAACGGTGAATAAGCATCACGGTTGCATGGCATGAAAGAATGGAGGAACCGTACAAGATGGAAGAAAAGGTGTATAAAACAATGCGCGGTACGGGTGCAATGAATATTGCAGTCGGAGTCGTTACATTGGTAGTCGGAGTTGTGAGCGGAGTTCTGCTTATTATCGGTGGTTCTAAATTATTATCCGGTAAGTCAAAAATATTATTCTAAGAAAAAGTGGGCATTCCTGTAGAGGGGTGCCCATTTAGAGTGCAATAAGGGGCTTGCAAAGCCTGATGATGTTTGATGGTTAGTTGAAGAAAATGAAGTATGAATGTATGCCTTGAAAATCGATAAAATGTTCAGTGGAGGCATTAAGGAAAAACTATGAATTTAAGAAAAAACTATATTTTTACAAACAAACGATATTCGGAAAAGTCAATTATGTCGACAATTTTAGGACTGATTAGTCTTGGTGCATTAGTTGCTGCTATCTACTATACTTTTTTGGCGGGTGGCGAAGCAATGGTAGGTTACGGAATGACAGGACTTTTAGCAGCAATTTTTTCTGTTACCGGACTTGTACTTGGCATTTTATCAAAGTTGGAGAAGGATAAGTTTTACTTATTTTCCTATATTGGAATAGTTACGAATGCGTTGGCTGTAATCAGTATCATTTGCATTATTTATGTAGGAAATTTTATTTAAAATTGCATCTTTGTAGAATGAAAATATTCTGCGAAGTTTATTCATATTATTAATGTGAATGATGATAAGAAAGGCATGGTTAATAAAATGATAGAGGAACGTTTTGAATTAGCAGTAGAAAGAGTGGCAGAAATTATTACAGAAGAAACAATAGCAGAAAATATGCAGGATTACTTTAAAAAATGTGCCACGTTTATTCTGATGATAAAAGATACCTATGAATGGGTAGGAAGCAGTGCGTATAAGGAAGCTGATATGAATACTCTTGCAGAAAAAAACAAAGAACTGTACGAAGATATTTTGCCCGGACATTATGAAAAATCTTATGGAAATCCGGATTTTGCCGTAGAAAAATTAGGCGAATACGGACAATTATTTTCTTATCTTTATACAAAACTTAGAGAAATGATTCCGTATGCTTATGAACAGAAAAAGGAAGAAATGCTTATTCGTATGGAACTGTTTTTGGAAGTATATAATGCCTGTGTATATGCACAGGAGGAAGCAAAGAAACCGGATAAAAAAGAACTGGAACAAATCATTTACTGGTTTATGAGTGATTATTCGGAAGAGATGACAGAGGAAAACATCGAAAAACAGATTAATCCGGAACATTCTTTTGCCAGAAAAATTATTATGGAAAGTGATTTATCCGATTTACGCTATTTATACCGTTTTGGAGAATATATTACAGATAATGAATTAGAAACGGCAAAGCATCTTCTTTCCATGCCGGAAGAAAAAATCAAGCTGATGGCAGAAACTTATACCGAAGGCTATCGAATCGGCTTTGAAGTTACGAATAAAGATATTACTAAAAAGAAAACGGTCGCGGTACGTTTCAGTCTTGGGTTTGAAAGAATGATACGTCAGGCAGTTCGGAATTTTGAAAAAATTGGCTTGCAGTCAACGATATACAGGGCAGGTGCCGGAGTAAACAAAGCCGGATATTTCGGCGCGATTCCGAACAAACAGTATGATTTCGACCATAAAGATGATGCCGCGCTTTTCATGGACAAGCAGTATATTAACAGAAGACTTGAAGTGTTACGAAACGGCTATGAAAAGCGAAAAGAAATGGCAGCAGTATTCGGTGGTCCTGCGGTTTTAGAAACGTTCGGTGAAACACCGTTTGCACCGGAATTTAAAGAAAATGCATGTAAGCTTTCCGAAGAACAACAGAAGCTTTCAGTAGAATTTGCTTCCGCGGCAGGAAGCATTGTCAACGAATATATCAAAGGAGAGGAACGCAGTTTTACCATTATCGCATTCCCGACACCGGAGGTAGGAGATAACTATTCTGAAATTTTTGATGAAATTGTCCGTATCAACACATTGGATTACAAACTATATCAAACAATCCAACAGAACATTATTGATTGTCTGGATAAAGCCGACCATGTGGTAATTCAGGGGATGAAAGGAAATAAAACCAACCTGACCGTAAAACTGCACGAGTTAAAGCATCCCCAAAAGGAATCTAACTTTGAAAACTGCGTTGCAGATGTAAATATTCCGGTAGGAGAAGTGTTCACATCACCGCTTTTGAAAGGAACAAACGGTACTTTGCATGTGAGCAGAGTATTTCTGAATGAACTGGAATATCGGAATTTAGAAGTAGAATTTACAGATGGTATGGTTACGGATTACCGCTGTACAAATTTTGATACAGAGGAAGAAAATAAGAAATATATTAAAGACAATGTTTTATTCCATCATGACACATTACCACTTGGCGAGTTTGCCATCGGAACAAACACTACAGCTTATGTGGTTGCAGAGAAGTACCAGATAGCCGATAAGTTACCGATTCTGATTGCAGAAAAAATGGGACCGCATTTTGCAGTTGGTGACACCTGTTATTCTCATGCGGAAGAGATAAAGGTATACAATCCGGATGGAAAAGAACTGATTGCAAGAGAAAATGAATTGGTTTCCGAATATCGAAAAACAGATATATCGAAAGCATATTTTAACTGTCATACAGATATCACGATTCCTTATGATGAATTGGGAAGACTGTTTGCAGTTACAAAAGAAGGCGAAGAATTAACCATTATTGAAAACGGAAGATTTGTATTGGCAGGCTGTGAGGAATTAAATAAACCTTTTGAAAAAGATTAACAAAACAATAAAGATTAACACAACATAATTAAATTCTTTAATTCTTTGCAATACAGTGTTGCACGGATTGTAAAAGTTTAGTAAACTATTACTGTTAATTTGAAAATGTAAATATGTGTTGAAAAAGCACATAAAATAAAAAGAGAGCTGTACCTGAATGTATTGAAAACAGTAAAGGTGCAGGAATAGGAGGAAAAATGGCACAGGTTGGAATTGTCATGGGTAGTGATTCAGACATGCCGGTAATGGCGAAAGCAGCAGATATTTTAGAGGAGCTTGGTATTTCTTATGAAATGAAAATCATTTCTGCTCACAGAGAGCCGGATGTATTTTTTGAATATGCAAATACAGCAGAAGAAAAGGGCTTTAAAGTAATTATTGCAGGAGCAGGTATGGCAGCACATCTGCCTGGTATGTGTGCGGCAATCTTCCCGATGCCGGTTATCGGTATTCCGATGCATACAACATCTTTAGGAGGAAGAGATTCTTTATATTCTATCGTACAGATGCCTTCCGGAATTCCGGTTGCAACCGTAGCAATTAACGGTGGTGCCAATGCAGGACTTTTAGCAGCTAAAATTCTTGCTACATCCGATGCAGAGCTTCTTGCTAAATTAAAAGAATATTCTAAAGGATTAAAAGAAGCTGTAGAGAAAAAAGATGCTCATTTACAGGAAGTAGGATATAAAAACTACTAATTTACCTGATGAAATTAAATTTACAAGACGAAATTAAATGATGAAATAATAAAGAGGATAAGTTGAACAAAATTTGACTTATTCATTTATGCAATATTGCAGTGATTTGCAATATACAGAAGGAGGACAAAATGGATTACAAGAACGCTGGTGTAGATATTGAAGCTGGTTACAAATCAGTAGAATTAATGAAAAAATATGTAAAAGAAACAATGAGACCGGAAGTATTAGGCGGTTTAGGCGGATTTTCAGGTGCATTCTCCCTGGAGAAAATTAAAAATATGGAAAAACCTACGTTAGTGTCCGGTACAGACGGATGCGGTACAAAAGTAAAATTAGCATTTTTAATGGACAAACATGATACAATCGGTATTGATGCGGTTGCTATGTGTGTAAATGATATTGCATGTGCAGGTGGTGAACCGTTATTTTTCTTAGATTACATCGCATGCGGTAAAAACTATCCTGAAAAAATTGCAACCATCGTAAAAGGTGTTGCAGAAGGCTGTTTACAGTCAGGAGCTGCTTTAATCGGCGGTGAAACGGCAGAGCATCCGGGATTAATGCCGGAAGATGAATACGATTTGGCAGGTTTTGCAGTAGGCGTAGTTGATGAAAAAGATTTAATTACAGGAAAAGATTTAAAAGACGGAGATGTGTTAATCGGTATGGCATCCTCCGGTGTACATAGTAATGGTTTCTCTTTAGTAAGAAAAGTTTTCGAAATGACAAAAGAAAGCTTAGATACATATTATGATGAACTTGGAAAAACTTTAGGTGAAGCATTAATTGAGCCTACAAGAATTTATGTAAAAGCATTGAAATCCATTAAAGATGCAGGTGTGACTGTAAAAGCCTGCAGCCATATTACAGGTGGTGGTTTCTATGAAAATATTCCGAGAATGCTTCCTGACGGAATTCATGCAGTAGTAAAGAAAGACAGCTATGAAGTACCGGCTATCTTCAAATTACTTCAGGAAAAAGGCGGCATCACAGACGAAATGATGTACAACACATACAATATGGGACTTGGTATGATTGTTGCAGTGGATAAGGCAGACGTAGACAAAACTATGGAAGCAATCAAAGCAGCAGGCGACACACCTTACATCGTAGGAAACTGCGAAGCAGGTGAAAAAGGAGTTACATTATGCTAAATATTGTAGTTTGTGTATCCGGTGGCGGAACTAACTTACAGGCAATTATGGATGCGGTTTCTAACGGACAGATAACAAATACAAAAATTACAGGTGTTATCAGTAATAATCAGAACGCTTACGCATTAGAGAGAGCACAGAAAGCAGGAATACCTTCTTTCTGTATTTCTCCGAAAAGCTATGAAAATAGAGAAGCTTTTAACGAAGCATTTCTTGCAAAAATGGAAGAATTAAATCCGGACTTGATTGTACTTGCCGGATTTTTAGTAGTGATTCCGGAGAAAATGATACAGAAATATACGAATCGTATTATCAACATTCATCCGTCCCTGATTCCAGCCTTCTGTGGTACAGGCTATTATGGATTGAAAGTTCACGAAGCGGCACTGGACAGAGGTGTCAAAGTTGTGGGAGCTACGGTACATTTTGTAGACGAAGGAACCGATACCGGTCCAATTATTTATCAGAAACCGGTTATGGTAGAAGATGGTGATACGCCGGAAGTTTTACAAAAACGTGTAATGGAACAGGCAGAGTGGATTATTTTACCGAAAGCAATTGATGCAATTGCAAACGGACAAATCAAAGTAACAGACGGAAAAGTGGTAAAAGCATAGAAAGCAGACAGTTTATCATATGCATGGAGGAAAAAGTTAACATGAAGGTTTTAATAGTAGGAAGTGGCGGAAGAGAACACGCAATAGCAACAAGTGTGGCAAAAAGCTCTAAAGTAGATAAAATTTATTGTGCACCGGGAAATGCAGGAATCGGAATGATTGCTGAATGTGTACCAATCGGTGCTATGGAATTCGATAAAATCGTAGCATTTGCGAAAGAAAAAGAAATTGATTTAACTATCGTAGGAATGGATGACCCGTTAGTAGGCGGTCTTGTAGACGAATTAAACAATGCAGGACTTCGTGCATTCGGACCAAAGAAAAATGCAGCTATTTTAGAGGGAAGTAAAGCATTTTCCAAAGACCTCATGAAAAAATATAATATTCCGACTGCTGCATATGAAACTTTTGATGATGCAGATGCAGCAATTGCTTATTTAGAAACAGCAGAGCTTCCAATCGTATTAAAAGCAGACGGACTGGCACTCGGAAAAGGCGTGCTTATCTGTAATACTTTAGAAGAAGCAAAGGAAGGCGTAAAATCCATTATGCTGGATAAACAGTTCGGTTCTGCAGGAAATCGTCTTGTCATTGAAGAATTCATGACAGGAAGAGAAGTGTCTGTTTTATCTTATGTAGATGGAAAAACAATTAAGACCATGACTTCCGCACAGGATCATAAACGTGCAAAAGATGGTGATCAGGGTTTAAATACAGGAGGTATGGGAACATTCTCTCCGAGTCCTTTCTATACAGAAGAAGTAGATGAATTCTGTAAAAAATACATTTATCAGGCAACTGTAGATGCTATGGCAGCAGAAGGAAGAGAATTTAAGGGAATCATATTCTTTGGGCTTATGCTGACAGCAAAAGGACCTCGTGTGTTAGAGTATAATGCACGCTTCGGTGATCCGGAAGCACAGGTAGTACTGCCTAGAATGAAAAATGACATTATTGAAGTAATGGAAGCGTGCATTGACGGTACGCTGGACAAGATAGACTTACAGTTTGAAGACAATGCAGCAGTATGCGTAGTTTTAGCATCTGACGGTTATCCGTTGTCCTATGAAAAAGGTCTTCCGATTAAAGGCTTGGAAAATTTTGAAGGAAAAGACGGATATTACTGTTTCCATGCAGGAACAAAGCAGGCGGAAGAAGGCATTGTAACAAACGGTGGTCGTGTTTTAGGAATTACGGCAAAAGGTAAGGACTTAAAAGAAGCCAGAGCTAATGCTTATGAAGCAACAAAATGGGTAGAATTTGCAAACAAATACATGAGAAATGATATCGGAAAGGCAATTGACGAAGCTTAAATCTAAAGAGAAGAGAGAAGTCAGGAGAAAGCTTTCCAAATAAAGAAAGCGGGATTACTTAAGGAAGGAAGAAGGTACAATGAAGAACACAAAACGGTCAGTATCAAAATTGTGGAGTGCGGTAAAAATAATGTCAGGTGTGCTTGTTTGTAGTGCATGTCTGTTCGCCTCTTCGTTTGAAAGTCTGGCAGCAGAGGGAAAGGTTAAGCCGACATCTGCCAAAATCAGAAGTGAGGCAAATACTTCAAGTGAGGCGCTTGCAAGTGTGAAGTCAGGTGATGAACTTACTATAAAAGCCAAAACAACAGGAGCAGACGGATATGTATGGTATCAGGTGTTTGTAGATGCTGATACATTAGGTTTTATTCGTTCCGATTTAATTGAAGCTGACGGAACAGTACCGGAAATGCAGGCATCTTCTTCACAGACAGATGGGAGTAATTCAGATAACAGTACACAGACAGAAGTACAAAACGTACAGGTAACATCAACAGATGTTGAACAGATGCCAAATCAAAGTGCCACAGTTACCGGCGGAGATGTAAATGTACGTGCAAGTGCAAGTACTTCAGCAGCTAAAGTTACTACAGCAAAAAACGGGTCAGCGATAACGGTAACCGGAAAAGCAACAGGAACAGATGGAAAAGTATGGTATCAGGTATCTTTTATTGCTGATGGAAATGAAGTGGCCGGTTTTATTCGCTCAGATTATGTTGAACTTGGTGAAATTATAGAGGAAACACCGGAGCAGGAAGAGGTGGTTCAGGAAACAGAACCTGTGGAAGAACAAACGCAACAGCCTACAGAAAGCAAGGTGTATGATACAGTTCTTGAAACAAAAGAAGATGGGACACAGGAATGGTATTTGTATGATTATGGCAGCGGTTTGAAATACTCTATTCCTGATTTGATGGCAGTAACAAAAAATAATACAGAAGTTGACGGTGTATTGGAAAAACAGCTGAATCAGCAAAAAATTGTTATTATTGTACTTGTAGTGCTTGTTGTTATTCTTGTGCTTGGTGTCACATTGCTGTTCTTCAAATTGCATGAAGGTGAGTCTGAGGATGATGAAGATGATGAAAAATTTGAAGAAATGCTGACAAGAAAACGTAGAGAAGAACGCCCGACAAGTCAGCCGGCAAGACGTCCGGCGGCTCAGGCAGACAGACCACAGAGAAGACCGGCACAGGAAGGTCAGGTACGTCCGAAGCAGGCGACAAAACCGGTGAGAACTGCAGATGGAGAGCCGGTAAGAAGACCGAATGGACAGACAGGAAATCCGGTTGCACGTCAGCCACAGGGAAATAGTACAGGAGTACAGAGACAGGCAGCGCAAAAGCCCAGACCGACAGCACCGAAAATGCCTGAAAAAGAAGTAACTTATGAGGAAGAACCGAAACTGGATATGAAAAAGCAGAACGGACAGTGGCGTTCTAAAAATTTCCTTGCGGATGATGATGAATTTGAATTTGAATTTTTGAATATGGACGATCCTAACAGATTGTAATACAAAAGAACTGCCGATACTATGTCATGACGGCAGTTCTTTCTTAAAAAGTCTGTTTTAAAAGAATAGATATGGATATATATATAATTAATATCAAGAATATGGAGGACTTAAATAATGCAGTCACAATTTACGGGTAAAGCCAAAGCAGCGCTGATGCTGGCAGAAAAAGCAGCAAGAAACATGCGTCAGGGCTATGTTGGTACAGAACATATTTTACTTGGACTGCTTCGGGAACAGACCGGAGTGGCGGCAAGAGTCCTGTTGGAAAACGGTGTGGATGAGGCACAGGTGTTGGAAATGATCAGAGATCTGATTGCTACGGAGGCAGGCATTTCTTTGAAGGAAAGAGACGGATATTCACCTCGGGCAATAAAGATTTTGGAGGAAGCACATAAACAGGCAGAACGTTTTGGTGCAGAACTGACCGGAACGGAACACATTTTACTTGCCCTGATAAAAGAAGGGGAAAATGTTGCCGTAAGACTTTTAAATACCAGCGGTATTTCCACGCAGAAAATTTATGTGGATTTGTTAATTGCTATTGGAGAAGACGGCGGATTGTACAAAGAAGATCTTGCGAAGAAAAATGCAAAGAAAAAGCAGGGACAGTCTATGCTGGAACAATACAGCCGTGATCTTACCGCACTGGCAAGAGAAGGAAAGCTGGATCCTGTTATTGGCAGAGAAGAAGAAATTCAAAGGGTGATACAGATTTTAAGTCGCAGGACGAAAAATAATCCTTGTCTGATCGGAGAACCCGGAGTGGGGAAAACAGCAGTAATAGAAGGACTTGCACTTAGAATTGTATCGGGAGAGGTTCCTTTTACCGTACAGGATAAAAGGGTGCTTACCTTGGATTTGTCCGGTATGGTGGCAGGAAGTAAATATCGTGGTGAATTTGAAGAACGTATTAAGAAAGTCATCAAAGAAGTGATTGAAGCCGGAAATGTGTTACTCTTTTTAGATGAAATGCATACACTTATCGGAGCCGGCGGTGCAGAAGGAGCAATTGATGCTTCTAATATTTTAAAACCTTCTTTGGCGAGAGGAGAAATTCAGCTTATCGGTGCTACAACTATAAGTGAATATCGGAAATATATCGAAAAAGATGCGGCCTTGGAGCGTCGGTTTCAACCGGTAAACGTGGAGGAACCTTCCGTAGAGGAAGCCATCCGTATTTTGACGGGAATTGCTTCAAAATATGAAGAACATCATCGGGTTAAAATTCGTCAGGATGCCATAGATGCAGCCGTAAGATTATCTGATCGTTATATAAATGACCGAAATCTGCCGGATAAGGCAATTGATTTGATTGATGAGGCTGCTTCAGCGGCAAGAATTAAATCTGCACATATTCCGGAGAAAATGAAAGAACTGGCAGAGCAAATTAAAAAGCTGGACATTCAGATAGAGCGTTCCATCAAAATTGAAGCGTTTTCACAGGCGGGTGAGCAAAAAAGAGCACAGGATACTCTGATGAAAAAGTATGAAAAGATGCGTACCCAGCATGAGAAAAAGAGTCTGGAAATGAAATATGAAATTGGTGAAAATGAAATTGCAGGAGTAGTGGCTACATGGACAAAAATTCCGGTAAATAAATTAACGGAAAAAGAAAGTGAACGTTTGTTAAAGCTGGAATCTGTTTTGCATAAAAGAGTAATCGGACAGAGTGAAGCCGTAAACTCTATTGCAAAAGCAATGAGAAGAGGCAGAGTCGGATTACAGGATCCGAAACGTCCGATTGGTTCTTTCCTGTTTTTAGGACCTACAGGTGTAGGCAAGACAGAACTAAGTAAGGCACTTGCAGAAGCTATGTTTGGCTCAGAAAATGCATTAATCCGTGTGGATATGTCAGAATATATGGAAGGTCATGCAGTTTCCAAAATGATTGGTTCACCTCCGGGATATGTTGGATTTGATGAGGGTGGACAGCTTAGTGAAAAAGTGCGTCGTAATCCGTATTCTGTTGTTCTTTTTGATGAAATAGAAAAGGCACATCCGGATGTGTTTAATATTTTGTTACAGGTATTGGATGATGGACATATTACGGATTCTAAGGGCAGAAAAGTCAGTTTTAAAAATACAATTTTGATTATGACCTCCAACGCCGGGGCACAGAGGATTGTAGAACCGAAAAATTTAGGTTTTTCTGCAGGAAATGATGAAGAAAAAGATTATCAGAAAATGAAATCCAATGTGATGGAAGAAGTGAAGAAACTTTTTAAACCGGAATTCATTAACCGTATTGATGAAATCATGGTATTCCATCCACTGACAAAAGAGGATATGAAGCAGATTATTACCTTGCTTTCAAAATCTTTGATAACGCGTTGTAAAGAACAGTTAGATATAAATCTGACAATTTCTTCTGCGTTAAAGGAGCATATTGTAGAAAAATATTCAGAAGCAAAAATGGGAGCAAGACCTTTAAAAAGAGCTGTACAGAGTGTGATTGAAGATAAGCTGGCAGAAGAAGTACTTTCGGGAAAAATTAAAGCAGGTGATAAAGTAACTGCGGGCATAAAAAGCGGTGAAGTTGTTTTTCATGTAAAAGAATAGAAACATTTCATAAATTTTAAGAGATAACTATAGCAAAAAAAATACAATTATATTATACTGAAATTACAAATGAAATAGTGTCTTAAAAACACTGTAAGGTATTTAGGAGGATGTTGGAGATGGCAGTAGTAGATGAATTGCTTCGCGCGGAAAATGATGGAACAATCAGCTTTGGAAATCATAAACTGGCGCAGAAAGCTAAGTTAGAAGATTTTGAGCATGCGGGGGATTTGTACAAGGTAAAAACCTATGCTACCATGACAAAACTGGAGAAAAACGGAATGTTTGTATATGAGTCCGTTCCGGGAACAAGCGTACTTAATTTTAATGAAGATGAGAATGGAGTAAGCTTTGTGGTAGAAGGTGAAGAGGATGCTCAGATTACTGTTGGACTTCAGGATGACACAGAGTACGAAGTATTAGTAAACGGAGAAAGCTCAGGTAAAATGAACACCAATATGGGTGGTAAGTTAAGTGTAAGTGTGGAACTGGCAGGTGTCGGAGAAGTCAGCGTTAAAATTGTGAAATAGCAGGTTATTATTATGGCAAAAGGAAAAAAGACAACATTGTTTTTCTGCCAGAACTGCGGTTATGAATCAGCAAAGTGGATGGGACAATGTCCGGCCTGTAAAGAGTGGAATACTTTTGTAGAAGAAACGGTAGTTTCTGCAACAACAGGAATGGGCGGTTCAGTAAAGAGCGACGGAAGAAGAAAAGCTGAGGCTTATAAAATTTCGGACATTTCCATGAAAGAAGAAGAAAAACTGCTTACCCGGATGGGTGAGCTTGACAGAGTGCTCGGAGGCGGTATTGTTCCGGGCTCTCTGACGTTAGTGGGAGGAGATCCGGGAATCGGAAAATCCACGTTGCTTTTACAAGTGTGCAGAGAACTGGCAAAGGATAGGCATAAAGTATTGTATATATCCGGTGAAGAATCCTTAAAGCAGATTAAAATACGGGCAAATCGTATGGGAGAATTTTCGGATGATTTGCTTTTGCTTTGTGAGACAAATCTTACTTTGATAGAAGAAACGATAAGACAAATTCATCCGGAAGTAGTGATTATTGATTCCATACAGACAATGTATAATGAGAATGTGTCTGCGGCACCCGGGAGTGTATCACAGGTAAGAGAATCTACAGGTGTATTGATGCAACTGGCGAAAGGGCTGGGGGTTTCCATTTTTATAGTCGGACATGTGACAAAAGAGGGAACTGTAGCCGGTCCGAGAGTACTGGAGCATATGGTAGATACGGTACTTTATTTTGAGGGTGACCGACATGCTTCCTATCGGATTTTAAGAGGAGTAAAAAACCGTTTTGGTTCTACAAACGAAATCGGTGTTTTTGAAATGCGTGAGAACGGACTTGTGGAAGTAAAGAACCCTTCCGAATATATGTTGAATGGAAAGCCGGAAGGAGCAAGCGGTTCAGTGGTAGCCTGCTCAATGGAAGGTACAAGACCTATTTTGATTGAAATACAGGCACTTGTCTGTCCGACAAATTTTGGATTTCCAAGGAGACAGGCAACGGGAACGGATTTTAACCGATTGAATTTGTTGATGGCGGTGTTAGAGAAAAGACTTTGCTTACAGATGTCAAATTGTGATGCTTATGTAAATATTGCGGGTGGAATGAAAATTACAGAACCGGCAGTAGATTTAGGAATTGCGATGGCAGTAGTGTCCAGTTTTAAAAATCGCCCTATTGATGAAAAAATGATTGTTTTTGGCGAAATTGGATTAAGCGGTGAAGTACGTGCCGTTAATATGGCAGAGCAGAGAATTATGGAAGCTAAGAAACTGGGATTTACAACCTGCGTTCTTCCGGCGGTTTGTCTGGAGCAGTTAAATAATAAAAAGAAAATCATGGAAGATGGAATGCATCTTATTGGCGTGAAATCTGTGCAGGATGCGATTGATTTGATTTAAAGTTCTGATTAGTAAAAAGATGTTGTTTTAAGCAGCATCTTTTTTATGTAATAGGAAATTCCGCGAGCCAAGTGGTGAAAAACACAAAATGTCGTACAAATGCAAATAAAACTACAAAAAGACAGAAAATACAGGTAAAAATAATTTATTTTCTTTCTTGCATTTATAGGATTATGTATGCTATAATAACATTCGTTGAAGGGAACAACAACATATAGAGGAATAGTACAGCGGTAGTGCGGCGGTCTCCAAAACCGTTAACGGGGGTTCGATTCCCTCTTCCTCTGCTGAAAGACCAAAAACTTTGTGATGAAGTTTTTGGTCTTTTTTTGATAGTATAAAAATAAAATAGTTCACATGGTTTCATGCGAACTATTTTATTTTTTTCTTTTTGTTAATAAGAGGAGAGGTGGATTCTCTTTCTATAAATTGTGGGCGAAGTAATGTCTTGCTGATAGAAACGTGATGAATAAGTGAATTTAAAGTGTAGTAACCACTTTTGCCTAATTCAATTCGATCCTGTCTTACCGTGGTGAGAGGTGGGGAAAAATGAGAAGCTGTGGGCAGGTCATCAAATCCGACAACGCTAATGTCTTCCGGAACACGGAAACCTCTGGAACGGCATTCTTCTATTGTACCATAAGCAAGTAAATCGTTCGCGCAAATAATAGCTGTAGCACCTGCGGAAAGAAAATTAGGCACATGATATTTGGCAGAATCGGAAACATAAAAACCATTTGCCATTAAATCTTCGTCAACAGTAAGTTCATGACTTTCCATACTATCTAAAAAAGCCTGATTTCTTTGTTCGGTTACCATAGAATTCAAAGAACCGTTTAAAAATGCAATGCGTTTGTGTCCTAAAGAAACAACATGGTCTACAGCACTGTCAATACCTTCAAAGTTATCGGTACCTACATAACCTACATTTGGATTTTTCTTGATAAAGTTATCAAAAAGAGCGGTGGGAATTGTAGTGGTGGGAAGTTGCGTCATCCATTCATCATGAAGGGCAAATCCTACAAAAAAAGCACCACTAAAACCATTTTTTAACATATATGTATCATATCGCTCCATCATTTGAAAAGTAGGATTTACCGGGATTACGGCTACATCCCAATTGTCACGATAAGCAGCCTGTTTAAAACCCAGAATAATATCATATCCGAATTGATTCGGTTTTTCGTAGTCCATATTTTCTACAAAAATACATAGTTTTTTATGTTCTTCCTTTTTCATCCGCTTGGTGGTATAACCCATTTCTACAGCAGTATCAAGCACCATTTGGCGAAGTTCTTCGCTGATATCATTGGCGCCGTTTAATCCTTTTGAAACGGTACTTACTGATATACCGAGGCGGTTTGCGATGTCTTTTATGGTAGCCATACTAATCATCCTCGTTTCATTAATCTGTCAATTTTACATTAATTAATTGATATATTGTTGTTGTTTTATAATTTAGTATAGCAAAAACGAATGATAATTTTCAAGGGAATGCAATGAAAAAAGAAATGTTTTTGTAGGCAATGTGACATTATGTACAAAAACAAATGATAAAAAACAGTAAAAATGGCAAAAATGATGTCAAAAAGCATTGAAGTGTTGACAAAATAGATAGTAAAGTGGTAAATTTAACTCAGATACGAAAGTTCACGAAAAACGTATCGAAAAATCAAAACGTGGTAATCGGAGGAGTGGCTGTGGAGGCAAGAGAATTAACAAGGGGGGCAGGCATATTATTATCAATAACAAGTTTGTCTTCTCCTTACGGCATCGGTACACTTGGAGAGGCTGCATATAAGTTTGTAGACTTACTTGTAAATTTAAGACAGAGGTATTGGCAAGTATTACCTTTGGGACCTACAAGCTTCGGAGACAGTCCGTACCAGTCCTTCTCAGCATTTGCAGGGAATCCGTATCTGATTGATTTAGATATACTTACGGGAGAAGGTCTTTTAAAGAAAGAAGAAATTAATAGCTTTAACTGGGAAAACAAGCGAACTGATGTGGATTATGCCACACTGTATGAAAATCGTTTTCAGGTGTTACAGATGGCATATGCAAGATTTAAGTTAAAAGAAAAAAAAGAAGAGTACATAAGCTTTGAAAAAGATAATGAATTCTGGTTGGAAGAGTATAGTTTTTTCATGGCGCTGAAAACGTTTTCTGGCAATAAAGAATGGATGCAGTGGGATGAAAAATTAAGAAATCGGGATGACCGGACATTAGCGGAATACAGAGAAAAGCTTTCCGATGAAATTGACTTTTGGAAATTCTGTCAGTTCAAATTTTTTGAGCAGTGGAACAATTTAAAGAAGTTTGCCAATGCCAAAGGCATACAGATGATTGGAGACATTCCTTTATATGCAGCACAGGATAGTGCAGATGTCTGGGCAGACCGGAAACAGTTTTTGCTAAATGAAGACGGAATCCCTACGGTAGTAGCAGGATGTCCACCGGATGCATATTCGGATGATGGGCAAAGATGGGGCAATCCTATTTATGACTGGGAATTTATGGAAGCTGATAACTTTTCCTGGTGGAAAGAAAGAATGCGTGCAAGTGCAGCAATGTATGATGTAATCCGCATTGACCATTTTATAGGAGTGGTAAGATATTACAGCATACCGGCTTCGGAAGTGACAGCAAAAGGCGGGAAATGGAACAAAGGTCCGGGAAAGAAACTGACCGATGCAATTGAAAGTGTGATCGGAAACAGCAAAATCATTGCAGAGGATTTAGGAGCAGTGGTACCGGGAGTAAGAAAACTGATGGCAAAGACCGGATGGCCGGGAATGAAAGTTCTTTTATTTGCCTTTGATGGAAATACGGCAAATGAAAATCTCCCGCATAATTATCAGACAACAAATTGTGTTGTATATGCCGGAACACATGACAATGATACGGTAGTGGGATATTTCAGGGATAAAACAGAATATGAACTTGCTTATCTTTATGAATATATGAATATATCATCCAAAGATGAGTTGCCGGATGCATTTATAAGACTTGCCTATTCCAGTATTGCAGATGTAGTAATTTTACAAATGCAGGATCTTTTAAAACTTGGAAATGAGGCACGAATGAATCTTCCTTCCACGGTTGGTAAAAACTGGCGATGGAGATTGGGAGAGGACACTCTTTCAGAAGAAAGAAGAGCGTGGATACGCACAATGGCAACGATTTATCGCAGATAAGAATATTTAACAATTATGATATAGGTAATGGCGACATTATTTATATAGATTAAAATGCTAACAAATTATTTATTAAAAGAAAAGGAGAGGAACTTTTATGAAGAAGAAAGCATTAGCATTATTTATGGCAACAGCTATGGTTGCAACTTTAACAGGATGCGGAAGCAAAGAAACAGCAACAACAGAAAACACAACAACAGAAAACACAGCAGCAGAAAACACAGCAGCTGAAGATACAGCTGCAGAAGATACTGCAACAGCAGACACAGCAACAGAAGATACAGCTGCTGAGGAAGAAGAAGCTATTACAGCAACAATTAAAGTATGGAGCCCTTCAGAAGACCAGTCAGCAGACATGGGTAACTGGCTTCCTACAATGTGCGAGCAGTTCGCAGCAGAACATCCAAACTGGGATTTGACATTCGAATATGGTGTATGTGCAGAAGGTGATGCAAAAACAACTGTAACACAGGATCCAACAGCAGCAGCAGATGTTTACATGTTTGCAAATGATAACATTACAGAATTAATCGCATCTAATGGTATTGCGAAATTAGGTGGTGAAACAGCAGATTATGTAAAGAGCACAAACTCTGCAGCAATCGTTGATTCTGTATCTGTAGACGGAGATATCTACGGTGTGCCTTTCACAACAAACACATGGTTTATGTACTATGACAAGAGTGTATTCTCCGAAGATGACATCAAAAATTTAGATACAATGCTTTCTAAAGGTAAAGTAGCATTCCCATTATCTAACTCCTGGTATATTCAGGCTTTCTATGTAGGTAATGGATGTACATTATTCGGTGACGGATATGATGAAGCAGCCGGAATTGATTTCTCAGGTGACAAAGCAGTAGCAGTTACAGATTACTTAGTAGATTTAGTAGCAAATCCAAACTTCGTAAACGATGCTGACGGAAAAGGTATTGCAGGTCTTCGTGATGGTTCTGTAAACGCTATTTTCTCCGGTTCATGGGATGCAGCAAGCGTTAAAGAAGCACTTGGTGATAACTTTGGTGCAGCAGCTCTTCCTACATTCACATTAAATGGTGAAGAAAAACAGATGTATGCATTCGCTGGTTCTAAAGCAATCGGTGTTAACCCGAACAGTGCAAACATGCAGGTATCTGTTGCTCTTGCTAAATACTTAGGAAGTGCAGAAGCACAGAGATCTCATTATGAATTAAGAAATATTGTTCCTTGTAACACAGAATTACTTGCTGATACTACAGTATCTTCCGATGCAGTTGTAACAGCTCAGAATGGTACATTTGATAGCACATCTATCATTCAGCCATTCGTATCAGCAATGGGTAACTACTGGGCACCGGCAGAAAACATGGGTAAAGCACTTATCAACGGTGAAGTTACACATGATAATGCAGCTGATCAGACAGAAGCTATGAATGAAACAATGAATTCAAGCGGTCTGTAAGATTGAATAACCGGTTAGTAAACAAGTAAGACTAGGCTGCTTACTTGACAGTAAGAGCAGAATTACAAGGTGGCTTACTATCTTGTAATTCTGTTCTATAAAAAAAGGAAAGGAATTCCCAGGCAAGTAGTTTAGGACTGAACGGGAGTTATTCAGGCAAGGAGGTTAAATCATGGAGAAGCTGAAAAAGAAAAAGGTGAATGATTTTCCAACACCGTATACATTTACAAATGCGGTGAAAAAAGGAGATATAATTACAAAGCTTTCTATGTTGATTATGGGTGCAGGTAATATTGCACACCAACAGATTATCAAAGGACTTATTTTTTTAGGAATAGAAATTTCTTATATTTATTTTATGATTAAAGCAGGATGGAACTGCATTGCATTGCTTCCGTCTTTAGGAACAGTTGAACAACAGGAAATTTGGAATGAGAAAAAGGGAATTTATGAATATGTAGCAGGAGATAACTCTTTGTTAATTCTGTTATATGGTATATTAGTATTAGGAATTACGCTGGTTTTTGTTTTGGTTTGGAGAGCAGCACTTAAGAGTGCTTATAAGGCAGAGTGCTTATCCAAGGAAGGTAGATATGTACCTAAATTTAAAGACGACATTAAGGATTTGTTTAACACAAATTTACATAAATTGTTGATGACACCACCGTTTATCGGAATTATGGCGTTCACAATTTTACCACTTGTATTCATGATAAGTATGGCATTTACCAGTTATAGTAAAATTGGCGAGCATTTAGTATTGTTTGACTGGGTTGGATTGGAAAACTTTAAAGAAGTGTTAAGTTTCAGCTCTACTACAGGTAAAACATTCTGGTCTGTACTTGGATGGACAGTTATATGGGCTATTTTGGCTACTGGTTTGAACTATATATTAGGTATGATTTTAGGAATTGTAATTAATAGAAAAGGAACAAGATGTAAAGGCTTTTGGAGATTCTGTTTTGTACTTTCTATTGCAGTTCCACAGTTCGTATCCTTGTTGATTATGCGTACAATGTTACAGCCGGAAGGTGCGGTAAACGTATTGTTAAAGAACCTTGGATTAATAGATACATCCCTTCCGTTCTTTACAAATGTAACATGGGCGAGAGCAACTGTAATTATCATTAACCTCTGGGTTGGTATTCCGTATACTTTGTTACAGGTAACAGGTATTTTACAGAATATTCCGGCAGAGCTTTATGAAGCAGCAAAAGTGGATGGAGCAAATGCTTTTGTTACATTCTTTAAAATCACATTACCTTACATGTTGTTTGTAACAACACCTTATTTGATTACACAGTTTACGGGTAATGTTAATAACTTTAATGTTATCTTCCTGTTATCAGGTGGTGCACCGACACCGGTTGAACGAACAGCAGGTAAGACAGACTTGCTTGTTACTTGGTTGTATAAGCTGACAATTGATAAGCAGTATTTCAATGTTGGTGCAGTAATTGGTATTTTGACATTTATTTTCCTTGCGATTATCGCACTTGTAACTTATCACAACACAGGATCTTATAAGAATGAGGAGGAGTTTCAATAATGAGAAAAAAAGAAACCACTTCAGTAAAAACAAGACGATTTATTACCAATTCAATTGTACATGTTATTTTAGCTATATTAGCTGCAATTTGGGTATTCCCAATTTTATGGGTTGTTCTTACAAGTTTCCGCGCAGAAAAAGGATCTTACACAACATCCTTTTTGCCTAAAAGCTATACATTAGACAACTATATTAAATTATTTACGGATACTACGGTACTTGACTTCCCGCAGATGTTTATGAATACATTAATTATCGCGATTTTTTCTTGTCTTGTATCAACATTCTTTGTTTTAAGCGTATCTTACTGTATGTCAAGACTGCGTTTTAAAGTAAGAAAATCATATATGAATATGTCAATGATTTTAGGTTTATTCCCGGGATTTATGTCCATGGTTGCTGTATATTATATTTTAAAAGCAATCGGACTTTCCGAAGGCGCTATGATTCGTGTAGCTTTAGTGTTGGTATATTCCGGTGGAGCTGGAATTGGATTCCAGATTGCGAAAGGCTTCTTTGATACGATTCCAAAATCTTTGGATGAAGCAGCTTATTTGGATGGTGCAACAAAATTCCAGGTATTTACAAAGGTGACTATTCCACTTAGTAAACCGATTATTGTATATACAGTTTTAACATCTTTTATTGCGCCGTGGGTAGACTTCATTTTTGCAAAGGTTATCTGTCGTGCAGAAGCTAAGTATTATACAGTTGCGCTCGGATTATGGAAGATGCTTGAAAAGGAATACATTGATAACTGGTATACCTGTTTCGCAGCGGGAGCAGTATGCATTTCTATTCCAATTGCAATATTATTCATCTTCATGCAGAGATATTATGTAGATGGTTTAAGTGGAGCGGTAAAAGGCTAAGATTTAAAATTTATAAACGGTACGGCAGTTGTGAACAATTTTGTTGACAAAGAACCGTACCGTTTTTTGTAATAGGAAATATCAATGAGAATGTACATGAACGAGGTACATGGAGAGGAGAAGATATGAGAAAGAAATGGATTGCGGTAGCTTTAAGTATTAGTATGCTGTCCTGTATTTTGATGACCGGATGTACGCAACAGACGGACAATTTGGAAGAAGATGTTCGAGAGAGTGTTGTTGAAAATACGGATAAAGAAAGTGAGGAACAAGAAGAAAGTACAAAGGCAACGGGAGAGATTATTGTTGAGTCACCGATGGAAGCTGCAAACAGAGGCGAGCTAAATGTGATTGATGATAATTACCGTACCTATTATGAAGTATTCGTTTATAGTTTTTATGACAGTGACGGAAATGGTGTTGGTGACATTCAGGGATTGACTCAAAAACTGGATTATATTAATGACGGTGATGATACTACAAGAGATGATTTAGGGTTTAATGGTATCTGGCTGATGCCGATTATGCCGTCTACCACATATCATAAGTATGATGTAACGGATTATTGTGATATTGACCCGGAATATGGTACACTGGATGATTTCAAAGTATTGGTAGAGGAGTGTCATAACAGGGATGTAAATGTAATCATTGATTTTGTAATGAATCATACTTCTTCAAAGCATGAGTGGTTTGTTGCGGCATGTGAATATCTGAAAGAACTGGGAGAAAAAGAACCATCAGAAAATGAATGTCCGTATTTCGGATACTATAATTTTACGAAAGAAAAACAAGCAGATTATTATTATAATGTTCCGGGAACGGACTGGTATTATGAAGGAAAATTCTGGAGTGAAATGCCGGATTTAAATTTGGAGAATCCGGCACTGAGACAGGAATTTGAAAATATTGTAGATTTTTGGCTGGAAATTGGTGTTGACGGATTCCGTCTGGATGCTGCAAAAGAATTTTATTCCGATAATACAACAGCTAATGTAGAGGTGTTAAGCTGGTTTAATGATATGGTAAAGAGCAAAAAAGAAGATGCTTATATTGTTGCAGAGGTGTGGACGGAAGTAGATGTTTATGCCAAGTATTATGAAAGCGGCATTGACAGTGTATTCGATTTTGGTTTTGCGAATAACGACGGTATGATAGCAAACGTAGTGAAAGGTATGTCAGGTTATAATGCGACAAGCTATGGAAAAGCGGTAGCAAGTCTGGAAGAACGTTTTGGTAAATATAATGAAAATTATATAGATGCCCCGTTTTATACAAATCATGACATGGGACGCAGTGCAGGATACTATGGGGGAGAATATGCGGAAGCACAAATAAAAATGAGTGCTGCATTAAACCTGTTTATGAATGGTTCTGCCTTTGTGTATTATGGTGAAGAATTGGGTATGAAAGGCGCAGGAAGAGATGAAAATAAACGAGCGCCTATGTTCTGGGAAACAGATGGAGAAGCAGAAGGTATGTGCGACGGTCCGAAGGATATGGAAGAAGTTGAAATGATATATCCGAGTTTTGAAGAGCAAAAAGAGGATACTTATTCTATTTATAACTTTTATAAGCAGGCAGTGCTTTTAAGAAACCGTTATCCTGAAATTGCAAGAGGAGATGTAACCTATCTGGAAGAGGTTTCGGATTCGAAGGTATGTGTTCTTTTGAAAGAATATGAAGGTTCTAAGATTTTGCTGGCATTTAATGTTTCGAAAGAAAAAATGGTGATTGACCTTTCCAACTTATCGATAGAAGGAGTTGAACCTGCTGGATTAAATGTTGAAGGAATGCTTGTTACCGGAGAAGAAGCGGTAGAAAAGGGGAAAACCAGTCTGGTACTCCCCGGATATTCTGTTGCTATTTTAAAATAAGAGAGGAAACTTTTGTAAAGTCGCCGTCTAAAATAATATGAGTCGCAGGAATATCTTCTTCGCTTAAAGAGGGAGAAATATTGCTGTGGATGTATAAACTGTCCATCTGGCAGGCATTGGCAACTCCTACATCGCAGGAAATGTCATTGCCGATCATGATGGACTTTTTTCTGTCTAAATTGTATTTTTGTAAAAGCTGTTCCATAAAATCAGGCGAAGGCTTTTTGACACCAATATCGGAAGAATAGAAAATACCGTCAAAGAAGTCAATAATGCCGAGAACGCGCATTTCAGGTTCTGTAAACATACGTTGTGCGTTGGAAAGTAAATAGACCCCTTTTCCGGCCTTTTTTAAAGAGTGAAGAAAGTCACTTACTCCTTCATAAAGTCGTATGTAGTCTCTGGAAATAATACGAAAAGCATTTCCTAAAACAAAAATATTTTGCTCAGAGGTGGCTGCACCTTTGGAAGAAAGCATTTCTTTGTAAACATCTTCGATAAGAATTTCAGCATGTTGTTTTCCTGCATTTTTTTCTAACTGTGAAATAGTAGAAAAATAAGTTTTTCGACATTCGGCAGGAGTGTAAGCAGCACCGAAGCAGGCAAAAAGCTCGCACATTTTTTTCCATAAATATGTTTTTCTTTCGTTAGTTCGAATATCTACAAGTGTTCCGTATAAATCAAAAATATAGTTTTGGTACATATGATTTTTCCTTTCTTGCTTTTTTGAAAAACAAAAAGACCGAAAGTGGGAAAACTTTCGGTCTTTTCGTTGTGTAAAAGGGGAATTCTTCCGGAATTGCTAATTAGCAAACTTGATGCCGTTCATCAAGTTGTTTTTAGTATACAGCTTATCAATAATAAAATCTACAAATATATTGTTGAAAAATAAAAATATATTAGCGAAAAAGAATTTTTCAGTCGATGACTAAATACAGTATTGTTTGTACTTTTCGTAGTCCTGCATTCGTATGTTTAATTCCAGTTGAACCCCTTTGGGTTGGTACTCTGTTGATTTGACACAAGCGTTTTCCAATAAATAGGAGGTAACGTTGCCGGCACTATAAGGGATGCGCATGATGCAATCTATATTGGAAGAAAAAAGTATATCGGAAATAGTATCGGCAAGCTCTTTTAGTCCGATTTTATTTTTGGCGGACATATAAATTCTGTTATCTATAATTTTAGGTAAAAGAGTGGCGTCCATAACTCGATCGGCTTTATTGAAAATATAAAGGACAGGAATGTGACCGGCCTCTAGCTCTTTTAATGTATTACTTGTAACCTGCATGTGTTCTTTATAGTTTTCATCGGAAAAATCAATGACTTCCAAAAGCAGGTCAGCATACTTTACTTCTTCCAGAGTGGAACGGAAGGCTTTTACCAGACTGTGGGGAAGTTTGTCGATAAAACCGACGGTATCAGCAAGTAAAAAGCTACGGTTGTTTTCCAATGGGATGTTACGGATGGTAGTGTCAAGAGTAGCAAAAAGCATGTCCTGTTCCAATACCTTTTTGGAATCGTCTTTCCCGTAAGAATCCAGGAAAGAGTTCAATAACGTGGATTTACCGGCATTGGTGTACCCAACCAGAGATACTTTAGGGATAAAAGCTTCCTGGCGTTTTTTTCGCTGGGTGTTACGTTCTTTTGTAATCTGTTCCAGATTCTTTTTCAGTTCGCTGATACGATGTTCGATATGGCGTCTGTCCAGTTCCAGTTTTTTCTCGCCTGCACCTTTATTACTTAAGCTGCCACTGGCGCCACCCTGACGTCCCAGAGAGGTACGCATACCTACAAGACGGGGCAACATGTATTGAAGGGAGGCCAGTTCTACCTGCAGTTTTGCTTCCCCCGTACGGGCACGTTCCTTAAAAATTTCAAGAATCAGATAAGTTCTGTCAAAAATAGGCAGTTCCAGTTCGTTTTGAAGATTACGCAGTTGTGTAGGAGAAAGTGCATTGTCAAATATCAAAAGATCTGCCTCCAACAGCAGAGCAGTTTCTTTTACTTCCTCAACCTTTCCACTTCCGATATATAGAGCAGTATGAACAGCAGGCATATTTTGCGTAACAATGCCTACCGGTTCGTAATGGCATGCTTTAGCAAGGGAAGCAAGTTCTTCCATAGAATGATTAAAATCTTCTCCGTTGTTTAAATTCACGCCAATTAATAAGGCGCGTTTTTGTTGTTGTGATGTTGGTATCAATGTAAGCTCCTTTTTTACAAATTTGTATTTTGTGATTGATGATATGTTTGAATGTTGGATTGTAAATATACATTCTTTTCTGTATAATATAACATAAGTATATAAATTTTTCAAAAAAGTATGTGGGTGAAGAGAAAATGTATGAAATTTTAGTGATGATAGAAGGGATGAGTCTTTTTATCTCTTTAGGCATTGTTATTTTACTGTTAAAAGAAAAACCTTCAAGACCGCAGATGCTTCTGTTGCTTGCAAGTGTATGTTCTTTTGTGAACGGATTGGGGTATTATTATGAATTGACTGCAAAATCATTAGAGGTAGCACTTGTAGGTATTAAATTGGAGTATATAGGAACTGCATTTGTGATTCCGATAACATTTCTGTTTGTGGCAGGCTGTTGCAACTATGAAATAAGTACCAAATTTAAATTTTTTATTTTAATTATAGCATTTTTGATTCATGGTCTGTCTGCGACGATTGGACAGAATACGTTGCTTTATAAGGAATACTATTTTGAACTACAGTGTGAAATTCCACATATTGTGATTGCAAAAGCACCGTTGTATTATGCTGTTATTGCATATAATTGGACAATGATGCTTTGTCAGATTGGTATGGCGCTGAAATATTATTTGAAATACAGAAGTAAGGACGGTTTGGGGATAGTTTATGCATGTCTGGCTTACTTTATACCGATTATAACGGTTCCGATAGGTCTCAGTGGTGCATTGGAGGGATATGATCCTGTTCCAATCAGTCAGCAGATGACAGCGTGGTGGATGTTTTTAATGATTTCACGTTTTCGTATTTTTGACTCAGTACAGAATGCGAAAGAGACGATTATTGATAATATTACGGAAGGCTTTTTTGTGGTAGATTTGAATAAAAAATTACTCTTTGTGAATGGAGTGGCAGAGGGGCTTTTTCCGGAAATTGACAAAAAGGAGACGCAGGATGCGATTATAGAACGGTTGATTTCTCAAAATAAAGAAACGATAACCATAGCGGATAAGCGAATTGCAATAAAGGTTTCGCCCTTTTATGACAGACATATGTTGAAAGGGTATACAATATGGCTTTCGGATAAAACGGATGAATATGCCTATACACAGAAACTGATAGAATTAAAAGAGCAGGCAGAACAGGCAAATAAAGCGAAATCCGTATTTCTTGCCAATATGTCTCATGAAATAAGAACGCCGATGAATGCAATTCTTGGTATGTCCGAAATTATGCTTCGGGGTGAGTTGCCGGATAAAGTAAGAGAAAATACATTAAGTATACAGGGAGCCGGTAAATCACTTTTGGGTATCATTAATGATATTTTAGACTTTTCTAAAATAGAAAC
This sequence comes from Lachnospiraceae bacterium, assembly GCA_017437065.1. Classification (GTDB taxonomy): domain Bacteria; phylum Bacillota; class Clostridia; order Lachnospirales; family Lachnospiraceae; genus RGIG3002. The sequence goes on along the minus strand of JAFSBX010000071.1, from coordinate 43,779 downwards.
CGGTAAAATGGAATTGGTAAATATAAATTATAAAGTTGCTTCCATAGTACATAATATTGTAAGTCTGATGGGAGTAAGGGTAAAGGAAAAGAATCTTGATTTCATTGTGGAAGTGGATGAAGAAATTCCGGCAGAGCTTTGTGGTGATGAAATGAGGATTCAGCAGGTAATGATTAATTTACTGGGAAATGCTGTGAAGTTTACGGAAAAAGGATATATAAAATTACGCATATGGCACCAAAAATCCGATGAAAAGACTTTATTGTATGTGGATGTAGAAGATACAGGAAGTGGCATTAAAAAAGAAAATCTGCCGGGGCTTTTTAACAGTTATGAGAGGGTAGATCTTATAAAAAACCGTGGAATTGAAGGTACCGGACTGGGGCTTCCTATATGTAAAAGTCTTGTAGAAGCAATGGGCGGTAAGATTACGATTGAAAGTACATATGGTGTGGGTAGTATATTTTCATTTTTTGTAGTGCAAAAGACAGTGAATCCTGAGCCGATAGGAGCATGGGATAAAGTGGTAATTACAAAACATACGGATAAAATTCGACCACAGTTTCATGCTCCGGATACAAGAATTCTGGTAGTAGATGATACAAAAATTAATTTGAAAGTAGCGGTTGGTCTTTTAAAAACATTGCAAGTGGTGGCAGATACTGCAGAGAGTGGCAGGGAATGTATAGAAAAGATACAAAATCAGGAATATGACATGATTTTTATGGATCATATGATGCCGGAAATGGATGGAATTGAAACAACAAGGCATATTCGTAACATGAAAGGCGATTACTATAAAAACGTACCGATTATTGCGTTGACAGCAAATGCAGTGAATGGGGCAAAAGAAATGTTTCTGGAAGAAGGGTTTCAGGATTTTGTTTCAAAGCCGATTGATATGGAACAATTATGTAATTGTATTAAAAAATATGCAAAAAATATAATTATTTTACAAGAGAACGATTGATTTTAAACGTTTCAAATGTTAACATCAATAAGCAGGGTTTTTTCCTTGCTTATTGTATTGTGAATGAAAAGAAAACAGCAGGAGGTATTTGTGATGGACAAGCAGTTTAATTCACCATCCGAAATCATAGAAGGAAATATAAACGGAGGAGTAGTAAAGGCGAATCTTCCGTTGGGGAAAATGATTCTGCTCGGTATTATGGCAGGGGCTTTTATTGCGCTGGGAGGTGCAACAAGTTCAACGGCAGTACATAGTATTACAGATGTTGGACTGGCAAGAACACTTGCAGGGGCAATTTTCCCGGTAGGACTTATGATGATTGTGTTTGTAGGTGGAGAATTGTTTACAGGAAACTGTCTGATTACGATGGCGATTTTGGACAAAAAAGTAACAGTAATGCAGATGGTGCGAAATCTGGTTGTTGTATATCTGAGCAATCTTGTGGGAGCGCTGATTGTTGATTTTCTTATTTTTTATAGCGGAAATCTGGATTATACAGGAGGACTTTTAGGAGCATATACAATTAAAGTGGCAATTGCAAAGGCAGGCATCACTCCGGTAAAAGCAGTGACTTCGGGAATTTTGTGCAATGTACTGGTTTGTATGGCTATTCTGATGGCGGGAGCAGCGAAAGATATAGCAGGAAAAGTATGGGCGATATTCTTTCCGATTTGGGCATTTGTTGTAGGCGGATTTGAACACTGTGTTGCGAACATGTTTTATATTCCGGCAGGAATCCTTGCAGCAACCAATCCGGATTATGTGGCAAAAGCAGAAGAGGCTTATGGCATAACAGCAGCACAATGTGAAAGTCTGACAGTGTTGCAGAGCCTGAACAACTTTATTCCGGTAACGATAGGGAATATTATTGGTGGTGCTGTTTGTGTTGGAGTAATGTACTTCTTTATTCATAGAAAAGATTGGAATAAAAAAGCAGCTTAAAATATAATACAGAATGAAAGCGATATAAAAAACTCCGGTATTGTGAACCGGAGTTTTTTATATGATATTTTTAACTTTCTAAGAATTGACGCTGACGGACTAATTCTTCAGGAATAGGAATACGACTATTATTCAATTTTTGTTCAATGTTTTCTAAATGATGAATTTTTTGAACGTTTTTAACATTATATCTTTCTAAAATTTCACGGAACAATGGGTTCGCTGCCAGTGTCTGACGTATTTGTGCCGAAAACGGGCAGTATGCAAAGAGGATATTTCTTGCAACTTTATTCAGACGGGGAGAACCTTGTCCTTCATACTGAATCCATGATACATAGTCACGAACAAACATTTCTTTATAGCTGTTTTTGGCTTTTTGAAGTGCAGATTTTAATTTATCCTTTGCTTCCGGTGATAAATCTCTGTTTTTACGATAGAACTGAATATAGTCGCAATATTCGGCTGTTAAAGAGCGTTCACTCATATCGTTCCAACGCGCACCCTGAATACGGCGGCACATTTCCCAACGGAATTCGCCGGTTAATCTTGTAAGTATTGTCTCTAAATCTTCCATCTGGAAAATGGAAACCATCATACGGCAAGGAGTGGTACGTTTTTTGCCTTCAATTTCCTGCCACATAACACCACGGACGCCTACATTAGGTAAAAGAATTACATCCGGAAGTATTTCAACCTGAACCATTTCTTTTCCGATACCGACAGAAGGATTTGTGTAAATAGTTTCGCGACAGAAAGCACTGAAATCTTCGGAACGGATGGAATTTAAGCAATTTGTAACTGTATCAGCAGTTACAGTAGACGTGGACAGCTCTTTTAATATGTTATGCTCAGAGAATACCGGACAGAAAGTGGTAATACGTCCGAAGGTCATTTTGTTTACGAGCGGGAACATATTTTCAATTTCAAAAGCAACTTTTTCCTTTTTATCATTTAAGAGTGCACGTTCTTTTGCCTCTGTGATTTTACCGGTAACTTTCATTTCGTGGATATATGCTGTGTAATCAGAGTCAAATTCGTTTCGGCTTGGTTCTTTCTTTCCGTCATAAATAGCATGGAACCAGTCGTAAATGGTATAAACACCCTGTTCCGGATTGCTTGGAATATTACGGAGCAGGGAACGCAGATAAACAGCGTTTTCCATGCCGGCAAGATTTTCATCCATATAACCAAATAAAAAGAACATCATGATAACATCAGGAACTTTTTTGTCTTCCAAACTTGCGAAGAAAGCTTTTTTATAAATTTGATAGAACAATTTCGTAATTTCACCACGAAGACGGCGGCTCTTATCATCAGTATTGTTTTTATCAATCAGCTTCCTGTAATCAGAAATCAGTTTTGTGAACTTTGTATTCGTTTCTGCATCACATCCGGCATAAGCTAAAATTGTATCCAGAGAATCTGTGAGAGAAGCCATATCCTGTTCGGAGGTAGCAACTTCTTCTGTGGAATCCGATGCTTCCAGGTGCTGTAATTTTTCTTTATATTCTGCAACACGTTTTGCAAGAAGATCCTTGTCAATAGAATTTTGTGATTCTAATTGAATTAACAGTTTGCTGATTGCTGCACTTAATGCAGTACTGTCTTCTGATTCTACGCCGATTTTATATAAAAGGCTCGTGTATAAATCAAAGAAATCCAAATGGCTGTCATTTAACAAAAGAAAAGAAGTGTCTGACTGATAATCAGATAACATCTGGCAGACCGAAAGAGTTTTCTCGGCATCCAGACTTGCTTTTGTTATGAGTCCTGTAAGAACAGCCGGATTCTTACTTAAGAAAGGCGGAACTTTTCCTGAAATTGCCTTATCCATACCAAAATAATAGTTGGAAAGCCAGTCTTCCACGTCATCCTCTAAAGCAAGAGGAGCCAGATTTTCAAGGTCAGGAAGAGCTTTCGGAGCAACTTTGTAGCGTGTACAAAGCTCCAGATATTCATTGTAGCTGTCTGTCATATACTGGTATAAGTTGCTGCATGCATATTTTGATATTTCGTAATGATCTAAAAGCGCACAAATTTGTTTGAACATGGAAAGAGCAAACAGATTTGCAAGGTCTTCGCTGGAAGCAAACAGATTATTCATAGAATTTTCTTTTGTATAGGGATAAGAAATATATGAAGTATCTGTCACGGCTTCATAGTTAAAACAACGAGTGTCATAATCGAGTTCGAGAAGTCCGATTACGTCACCTTTTTCTAATAATAATTCACCACCGGGGAAGAGAAGTTTTACGGTTCCGCTTAAAATAAGCTGCAGACTGTCCATAGGCTGCCCGCTTTGAAAAAGTATTTCACCCTCGGAGACCGATTGTGTTGCCATAATTATCCTCCTTAAAAATAAAATAGTAATTTTATTATACTAATTTCATAATAGAAATACAAGAAAAAAGCCTTTTTAGGTAAAATATTAGAAAAAATTTAATGTATTGATGTATTTTTTTGCGAAATATGATAAACTATAGTAATAAAGTAGTATACAATTCGGGAAGATGAAGTCGGACGGAGGATTGGGATGGAAAAAGATGCAGCTTTAAGAGAACAGGTAATAACAGAGTATCGCGGAGAAATTGAAAAGTATATGAAGTATATTCCGTGGCTTCAGCAGAAAGCGGGGACACAGGTATCTTCCATATACAGTGGAGAGAATATTGGAGCACATTCCGTATCGTTTCCGGTTTATGACGGTACTTTGATGAATTTTGTAAGAGAAATGTCAAAATCAAAGCTTATGGATAAGAATTATCATTACGTTTATACCAGAAATCATATTCGTACAGTGCAGGATGAGAAAAAAGCGATTGCAAAAGTGACAATTCGGGAAATGTACATACTTAATGGTATTCTTACAAAATATGTGCTTGGAGGTATGACGAAAGGAACACTTTGGAGTACTGCGGTTACGGAAGGTATTTTTCTTGATGTTTTGTTGAAAATGCGGGAAGTTGTAGAATTTTGGGATAAGCCTTTAGCGTAGAAAACAAAGCTCTTGTATTATATGCAGGAGCTTGTTTTGAGGTATAGAAATTTAATTACCCCATTGAAAAAAAGGGAAAGTTAAGTATAATAGATGTAGTATGCAAAAAATTACGGAGGATTCATCATGGGAAACGTAAAACGTATCTATGTAGAAAAGAAAGAAGCTTTTGCTGTGAAAGCGAAAGAATTGAAAGAGGAAATCCACAGCTATTTAGGAATTGAAGGCGTGGAGGATGTGAGAGAGTTTATCCGCTATGATGTGGAAAACATTTCAGAAGAGACTTTTGAAAGAGCATGCAGAACTGTGTTCAGCGAGCCGCCGGTAGATATTCTTTATAATGAAACAATTGAAATACCGGCAAACGGAAGAGTATTCAGCGTTGAGTTCCTTCCGGGACAGTTTGATCAGAGAGCGGATTCTGCTGTACAGTGTGTGAAGTTCTTAAAAGAGGATGAAGAACCAATTATCAAAACAGCGGTAACTTATTTAATCATAGGACAGATTTCTGAGGATGAATTCTTAAAAATAAAATCCTATTGTATTAACCCGGTAGATTCCAGAGAAACAGATATGGTAAAACCGGAAACTTTAGTAACGGAATTTGAAGAGCCGGCAGATGTAGTTATTTTTGACGGTTTTAAAGATATGCCGGAAGGAAAGTTAAGAGAGCTTTATGATTCTTTAGGACTTGCAATGACTTTCAAGGATTTCCAGCATATTCAGAATTACTTTGTAAGTGAAGAAAAAAGAGATCCTTCCATGACAGAGATCAGAGTACTTGATACATACTGGTCTGACCATTGCCGTCATACAACATTCTCTACCGAGCTTACAAACGTAGAATTTGAAGAAGGCTTTTATAAGGCTCCGATTGAGACAACTTATCAGAGTTATTTAGATACAAGAGAAGAGATATTCAAGGGCAGAGAAGATAAATTTGTATGCCTTATGGATTTGGCATTGATGGCAATGCGTAAATTGAAAAAAGACGGAAAATTGGAAGATTTGGAAGAGTCTGACGAAATCAATGCATGTTCTGTTGTAGTTCCGGTAGAAATGGACTACGGAAAAGGAATTGAAAAAGAAGAATGGTTAGTATTCTTTAAAAATGAAACACATAACCATCCGACAGAAATTGAGCCTTTCGGTGGTGCGGCAACCTGTCTTGGCGGTGCTATCCGCGATCCGTTGTCAGGAAGAGGTTATGTATATCAGGCAATGCGTGTTACAGGTGCTGCAGATCCTACTGTGCCGGTTGCAGATACATTAAAAGGTAAATTATCACAGAAAAAATTAGTACGTGGTGTAGCAAGTGGATATTCTTCTTATGGTAACCAGATTGGTCTTGCTACCGGTTTTGTTAAAGAAATCTACCATCCGAACTATGTGGCAAAGAGAATGGAAATCGGTGCTGTTATGGGTGCAGCTCCAAGAAGAAATGTTATCCGTGAAAATTCCGACCCGAATGATATTATCATTCTCTTAGGCGGACGTACCGGTAGAGATGGTTGCGGTGGTGCAACAGGTTCTTCTAAAGTACACACAGAAAGCTCTATCGAGACTTGTGGTGCTGAAGTTCAGAAAGGTAATGCACCAACAGAGCGTAAAATCCAGAGACTTTTCAGAAGAGAAGAAGTCAGCCGTTTAATTAAGAAATGTAATGACTTTGGTGCAGGCGGTGTTTCCGTTGCTATCGGTGAGCTTGCAGCAGGTCTGGTAGTAGATTTGGATAAAGTTCCGAAAAAATACGCAGGTCTTGACGGAACAGAATTAGCAATTTCTGAATCTCAGGAAAGAATGGCAGTAGTAGTTGATCCAAAAGATGTAGAGGAATTTTTAGGCTATGCATCCGAAGAAAACTTAGAGGCTGTTCCGGTAGCTGTAGTAACAGAAGAACCTCGTCTTATCCTCAAATGGAGAGGAAATGAGATTGTGAATATTTCCAGAGCGTTCCTTGATACAAACGGAGCACATCAGGAAACAGAAGTATGTGTTGAAATTCCTGCAAAGGAAGATAATTACTTTGAAAAAATAGCAACACCAGCTGTAAAAGAAGCTTTAGATAATTCAGATGTAAAAGCAGCATGGATTGCGTTATTAAATGACTTAAATGTATGTTCACAGAAAGGTCTTGTGGAAATGTTTGACGGTTCCATCGGTGCAGGTAGTGTATTCATGCCTTACGGTGGTAAATATCAGTTGACAGAAACACAGACAATGGTAGCAAAACTTCCTGTATTAAAAGGAAAGACAGATACAGTTACCATGATGAGTTACGGATTTGATCCATTCCTTTCTTCATGGAGCCCTTATCATGGAGCAGTTTACGCTGTTACTGAGTCTATGGCTAAGATTGTGGCAAACGGTGGTGATTATAAGAAAATCCGTTTCACTTTCCAAGAGTACTTCCGCAGAATGACTGCTGAAGCCAAACGTTGGAGTCAGCCATTTGCAGCACTTTTAGGTGCTTATGATGCACAGATGGGATTCGGACTTCCTTCCATCGGTGGTAAGGACAGTATGTCAGGTACATTCAATGATATTGATGTTCCGCCTACATTAGTTTCCTTCGCAGTAGATATTGCTAAGAAACAGGATATTGTTACACCGGAATTGAAAAAAGCAGGAAATAAACTTGTTCGTTTCAGCATTGAAAAAGACGATTACGATATGCCTGTATACGGAAAAGTTATGGAATTATATGATGCTGTTCATGAACTTATGCAGGAAGGCAAGATTGTGTCCGCATACGCTTTGGATGCAAAAGGTGTAGTAGCTGCGTTAAGTAAAATGGCATTTGGTAATAAGCTCGGTGTAGCTGTTGAGGATGATTTGACAGTAGCAGAATTGTTCGGTAATGGTTTAGGTGATATTATCGCAGAAGTTTCTGCTGAAACAGCAGCGGAAGCAGCAGAGAAGCATGGAGCACAGATTATCGGTACAGTAACTGAGGAAGCAGCATTTACTTACAAAGACATGACAGTTTCTATGGAAGAAGCGTTAAAGGCATGGACTTCCAAGCTGGAAAAAGTATTCCCTACAAAAGCTGTGAAGGGAACAGAAGAAGTTGCTTCTCCGTTATATAAAGCAGACAGCATTTATGTATGCAAAAATAAAGTAGCAAAACCTACCGTATTTATTCCGGTATTCCCTGGTACAAACTGTGAATACGATAGTACAAAAGCTTTCGAGAGAGCAGGTGCTAATGTAATTACAAAAGTATTTAAAAACCAGACGGCAGAAGACATCAGAGGTTCTGTGGCAGAGTTTGAAAAAGCAATCGGACAGGCACAGATTATTATGTTCCCGGGTGGATTTTCAGCAGGTGATGAACCGGACGGAAGTGCGAAATTCTTTGCAACTGCATTCCAGAATGAAAAGATGAAGGAAGCAGTTATGAAGCTGTTAAATGAAAGAGATGGTCTTGCACTTGGTATCTGTAACGGTTTCCAGGCATTGATTAAATTAGGTCTTGTACCGTTTGGTGAAATCGTAGGACAGACAGAAGAGTCTCCGACACTTACCTTTAATACAATTAACCGTCATATTTCCAAGATGGTTTATACAAAGGTTGTTTCCAACAAATCTCCTTGGTTACAGGGTGCAGAGCTTGGTAAGACATATGTCAACCCGGCATCTCACGGTGAAGGACGTTTCGTAGCAAATAAAGAATGGTTAGATAAGTTATTTGCAAACGGACAGGTAGCAACTCAGTATGCAGATATTAACGGAAATGTTTCCATGGATGAAGAGTGGAACGTAAATGGCTCTTATATGTCAATTGAGGGTATTACTTCTCCGGACGGACGTTGCTTAGGTAAGATGGCACATTCTGAACGTAGAGATGATGCAGTAGCAATTAATATTTATGGAGAACAGGATTTGAAGATTTTTGAATCTGGAGTGAATTACTTTAAATAAGTAATAGATATTGTTTAAAGGTACTCTCAAATATTTTGGAAAGGAAAATTTGAGCAGCCTAAGAAAAGAGAATAAAGCAGAATTGAGAAAGACCTTGTAGAGGAAAATCATCCTCTATGAGGTTTTTTACATCTTACAAAAATTGAAAAGTGTTGAAAATCTGTCTTCAATACTTGAGTTAGGGCTTTACTTTTTATATAAAGTTGTTGTATCATTATATAATTGTTGAAAAAATGTGATGAAATTTTGCTGAAAAAGTCTATTTATAGAAAAGATTGTCAAAAAATCTTTGCATATTTATTATGTATGAAGTACAATGTCAGATGAAGATGTTTTTGTGGAGGGAATTATGTCGCAGCATGTCATAATAAAGCACAACAAATATGGAATGGAATTGGTTTTGGATAATGATATTTCATTTGAAGAATTATTATCAGAAATCATTGAAAAATTTCAGACGTCAGGAAATTTTTTTAAAGATACAAAGCAGGTCATTTCTTTTAAAGGAAGACAGCTTTCCGAGAAGGAAATGTTACGTGTTGTAGATACTGTTATGGAAAACAGTCCCATTCAGATTATTGGTATTATGGATGGAAACAGTGAACTGGAAGAGGCAATGAAAGAGCGGGTAGATGCCTACAATGAAGCACTGATTGCAAGTATGGCAGAAGAGTCACAGGCAATTTTAAGGCAACAGGCACCGACAGGGGAAATGTATGCAGAGTACGGGATGGATATGCAGACATTTGTTCCTGATTTTTATAAAGGGAATTTACGTTCCGGTCAGGTGTTGGAATGTGCATCCAGTGTAACCCTGATAGGCGATGTAAATCCGGGAGCTAAAATTATATCAGAAGGAAATATTGTGGTACTTGGCTCTTTGAAAGGAAATGCATATGCAGGTGTTGCAGGGAATGACAACTGCTTTATTTTTGCGCTCGATATGAGTCCGATTCAGTTACAGATAGGGCAGTATTATGCAAAAAGTCCCGACAAAGAAGTGGTAAAGAAGAAATTTTTGAGAAAAGTGAAGACAGACAGCGAAGGATATAATGCCCAGATTGCAATGGTCAGAGGAGAAAATATTTGTATAGAGCCAATGACAAAAGGGTGTTTAGATAACCTATAAGAATCATCATGGAGGAAAGAATAGAATGAGTGAAGTAATCGTAATTACATCCGGTAAGGGTGGCGTAGGAAAGACAACAACAACTGCAAATGTAGGAACAGGTCTTGCAAAGTTAAATAAGAAGGTTGTTATGATTGATACAGATATCGGACTGAGAAATCTTGATGTAGTATTAGGCTTGGAAAATCGTATTGTATACAATCTTGTAGATGTAATTGAAGGAAAATGTCGTGTGAAACAGGCATTAATCAAGCATAAAAAGTATCCTGAATTGTGCCTGCTTCCTTCTGCACAGACAAGAGATAAAGATGCAGTAACACCGGAACAGATGAAAGCATTAGTGGAAGAATTGAAAAAAGATTTTGATTATATTCTTTTAGACTGTCCGGCAGGTATTGAACAGGGATTTAGAAATGCGATTGCGGGAGCTGACAGAGCACTTGTTGTTACTACACCGGAAGTATCTGCAATTCGTGATGCAGACAGAATTATCGGATTATTAGAAGCAAATGAAATGAAAAAGATAGACCTTATTATTAACAGACTCCGTGTCGATATGGTAAAACGCGGAGATATGCTTAAGGTTGAAGATGTATGTGATATTCTTTCCATTAATCTGATTGGTGTCGTTCCTGATGATGAAAATATTGTAATCGCAACCAATCAGGGAGAACCGCTTGTGGGTACAGACTGTCCGGCAGGAAAAACTTATGAAAATATATGCAAACGTGTAATGGGAGAAGAAGTACCGCTTATGGATTTAGAGTCCAAAAAAGGGGTAGTGACTATGTTAAAAGGTTTGTTTAAAGGGAAATAAGGGGGTGAAGTTACCGTGAAAATAATGGATTTTTTTCACAAAAAAAGTTCAGGTGAAGTAGCAAAAGATCGTTTGAAGTTTTTGTTGGTATCAGATGGTGTGTGTTCACCGGAAGTTATGGAATTGATAAAGAATGACATTATAGAAGTAATCTCCAGACACCTTGATATAGATGCACAGGGCTTGGATATTCAGCTGACGGAAACAGAGTCAGTTGGAAATGGCAAGGCGCCTACTATCTGTGCGAATATTCCGATTAAGAGTACAAGACGCAGATCATCAAATTAAAGATGAATTCACAGGCAAAAAGAGCAGCCGGGAGTAACATGGGAGATAAAAAACACCTGCATCCATGCGTGAGTAGCATTGGATTGCAGGTGTTTTTGTGTTTCTTTTCTTTTTATTCTTCGGTAGGATTTACTTCATGTGTAGCTGCAAGTGCAACCACAACACCATCTTCTATTTTAATTTCATAGCATGAATAATAGGATCTGTCATCAGGATGATAAATAGTATAGTATGTATAACTGTAACTGCTGCTTTCGCTAAGTTCTTTCTCGTAGTTAAAACCTTCAATTGCTTTTAATACGTCATCCTCGGAAGAACCAATTTTGATGTTGCCCGGAAGAGTAAGTGCAAATTTTGCATCGTAATCATTGCATTCTACTTCTGTGACAAAACAGTTTTCTGTGACAGTTGCATAATCAGCATAATTGTAAATCATGGCACGAAGTGTCTGGTTGTTATACCGCAATTCAATCCATCCGTGGCTGTCAGAACCAACTTCCGTATCGGAATTACTTTCATTAATAGTGAAACCGTTTGCAATAAATTCAGATACCGGACAGGGAAGTGTATATAAGTTACCTTCTAATTCTACATTATGGCTATAGTAGTCATCGCCTAAAGAAGAAGGTGCCTGATAGTTCTTTACAACATCCGGAACGGTAGGGTCAACAGAATTATCTGCACCTTCCAGTTCAATCATATTGCGAATTTCGATTTTATCCAGAGTATTTGTTTCTTTGTATACATATAAATCGATTTCCTGATAGATATCGTATTCGTAAGTCATATTGTAATATAAATCCCCGTCATAATCACGAGTCGGTTCACCATAAGCCGCCTTGATATCATCTGCGTTGGAAACACCGTATTGAATACCTTTTGGAAGGATAATTTCCCAATCGCAGTCTTCTAAGTGGTAGTCGTCAAATGTAATTTCTGAAATCATACATTTTGAATAAGGTACGGTATTCATGGAAAGGTTAGCTAATTGTGTGTAAACGGAAAACCCATCTTTTTCCCATACCTCTGAAAGAGAGTATTGGTTGGATGTTAATGTTTGAGTATTATCTCCGTCATATGTCCAGCCTAAGTTTTCAAAATCGGAATACCACATAGGGAACTGATAAACAGTGCCATTAATAGAGACCTGAAAAGAATAAAGGTCATCTGATAATTCGGAAGGCATGTTGGCAGAAGTTTTTTTGGCATCAGATTTTGGTTCTTTTGCGGATTCAGTTTCTGCCACGGTTTCATCCTCAGATACTGTTTCTGATGTGACAGTAGTTTCGGGTTCTTTGGATTCTTCTGCAAAAGCATCTTTTGCAACAACCGTAGTTTCAGTTACTTCTTTTTGTGCTGAGCATGCTGTTGCGGATAGAGCACAGCTCAAGGCAAGAAGTAAAGCAAGTGTCTTTTTTTTCATAATACTATCTCTCCTTAAATCTAACATTTCGTGATATCATCTTTTGGGGAAAAAGAAAATATCATTCAACATGATATAAAATATATATTCCATCTGTCAAGAAATTATGGGTTATATCTTCAATATATGGAGTTTGTTGTAGAAATTTGTCAGATTTTGATTAGGTAATTGGAAATGCATGAAATATATGTCAAAGTTTGGAGATAAAGGGATTGCTAAATTTCAAAATTCGTTTTACTATCAATTGAATAGGAAAAAATCGTGTGATATAATAAACCGATTATGCGGAAGGTCAACAGGTGAATAACTGCCTGAACCGATTCGCAGGCGAAGAGAAAGGCATGGTTATAAGTATGAAGGCATTTTTATTATTGGAAGACGGTACCGTGTTCGAGGGAACACATATAGGTGCCGAAAAGGAAATCATAAGTGAAATTGTTTTTAACACATCTATGGCGGGATATTTAGAAGTGCTTACAGACCCATCCTATGCAGGACAGGCTGTTTGCATGACCTATCCGCTGATTGGAAATTATGGAGTATGCATGGACGATTGTGAGTCAGGAAAACCCTGGCCGGACGGATTTATTGTAAGGGAATTATCCAGAATTTCCAGCAATTTCAGGAAAGATGTAACCATTCAGGAATATTTAGAGAAAAACGGTGTTCCGGGAATTGCCGGGATCGATACAAGAGCCCTTACTAAGATTTTAAGGGAAAAGGGTACTATGAATGGTATGATTACTACCAATGAAAATTATAATTTAGATGAAGTTATTCCAAAATTAAAAGCCTACACTACAGGAAAAGTAGTGGAAAAAGTGACCTGTGATAATAAATATGAGATAAAAGGAGTTTCTTCCATAGAAGAAAACGGACCTTTATCCGAAAGTGCGAGTTTTAATAAAGAAGCTTATGAAAACGGCATAAGAGAGAAAAAACCTGCACTTGTAAAAGAAGTAAATGGAAAAGGAATGAAAGTTGCACTTCTTGATTTAGGAGCAAAAAGAAATATTGCAGATTCTTTAGCATCAAGAGGGTGTGATGTAACAGTATATCCGGCAGCAACTACTGCGGAAGAAATACTTGCAGATAAACCGGATGGAATTATGTTAAGTAACGGACCGGGAGACCCGAAAGAGTGTACCGGAGTAATTGCTGAAATTAAAAAGCTTTATGATTCCAATGTGCCGATTTTTGCAATCTGTCTCGGTCATCAGCTGATGGCACTTGCAACAGGAGCGGATACTTACAAGTTAAAATATGGACATAGAGGTGGCAACCATCCGGTAAAGGATTTACAGACCGGAAGAGTATATATTTCTTCTCAAAACCATGGTTATGTGGTAGATACGGATAAATTGGATGAAAATATTGCTGTGCCTGCATTTATTAATGTAAATGATGGTACGAATGAAGGACTTGCATATACCGGTAAGAATATCTTTACGGTGCAGTTTCATCCGGAAAGCTGCCCGGGACCACAGGACTCCGGTTATTTGTTTGACCGATTCATCGACATGATGAAATATCATGTGAACATGAGTAAACAGGAAAAAATGGAGGAGAAATAAGATGCCAAAGAATCCTAACGTAAAAAAAGTATTAGTAATTGGTTCAGGTCCGATTGTCATCGGACAGGCAGCTGAATTTGATTATGCAGGTACACAGGCATGTCGTTCTTTAAAAGAAGAAGGAATAGAAGTTGTACTTGTAAACTCCAATCCGGCTACAATCATGACCGATAAGGAAATTGCGGACAAGGTATATATTGAACCGCTGACAATCAAAGTACTGGAACAGATTATTGAAAAAGAAAAACCGGACAGCGTACTGCCGACTCTTGGTGGACAGGCAGGATTAAACTTAGGTATGGAGCTGGCAGAGTCAGGATTTCTGGCAAGCCATAATGTAACACTTCTTGGTACAACTGCACAAACAATCAAAAAAGCAGAAGACCGTCTGGAATTCAAAGAAACGATGGAAAAAATCGGAGAACCTTGTGCTGCTTCTCTGGTTGTAGAAAATGTAGAAGACGGTGTAACGTTTGCGAAAAAAATCGGCTATCCGGTAGTTCTTCGTCCGGCATATACTTTGGGGGGCTCCGGTGGCGGTATTGCCCATAATCAGATAGAATTAGAAGATATTTTAGCTAACGGTTTACGACTTTCCCGTGTGGGACAGGTATTGGTGGAACGTTGTATTGCGGGTTGGAAGGAAATCGAATATGAAGTAATGCGTGACAGTGCAGGAAACTGTATTACTGTATGTAACATGGAAAATATCGATCCGGTTGGTGTTCATACCGGAGACAGTATTGTAGTAGCACCTTCCCAGACGTTAAGTGATAAAGAGTACCAGATGCTTAGAAGCTCCGCTTTAAATATTATCAGTGAATTGGAAATTACAGGTGGATGTAATGTGCAGTTTGCCCTTCATCCGACCAGCTTTGAATATTGTGTTATTGAAGTAAATCCGCGTGTAAGCCGTTCTTCCGCACTTGCCTCCAAAGCAACAGGTTATCCGATTGCAAAAGTAGCGGCGAAAATTGCACTTGGTTACACTTTGGACGAAATTAAAAATGCCATTACCGGAAAAACATATGCAAGCTTTGAACCGGCACTTGACTACTGTGTTGTAAAAATGCCAAGACTTCCGTTCGATAAGTTTATTACGGCAAAGAGAACGCTGACGACACAGATGAAGGCTACCGGAGAGGTTATGAGTATTTGTCAGAACTTTGAAGGTGCTCTGATGAAAGCGATTCGTTCTTTGGAACAGCATGTAGACTGCCTTAGAAGTTATGATTTTACGGATTTAAATGCAGAGGAATTGAAAGAGCGTTTAAAGAAGGTCGATGACCAGAGAATCTATATCATTGCAGAAGCACTTCGCAAAGGTGTGGATTACGATACCATTCATGAAATTACCATGATTGACCACTGGTTTATTGATAAGCTGGCGATTCTGGTTGAAATGGAAGCTGCTTTGGAGAAAGAACCTCTTACGGTAGAATTGTTAAAAGAGGCAAAAAGGCTGGAGTTCCCGGACAATGTAATTGCAAGTCTGACCGGAAAAACCGAAGAAGAAATCAAAGATATGCGTTATGAAAATGGTATTACTGCCGCATTTAAGATGGTAGATACCTGTGCAGCTGAATTTGAGGCAAGTACGCCATATTACTATTCCTGCTTTGGAAGTGAATGTGAAGTGGTCAAAACCAATTCCAAGAAAAAAGTACTGGTACTTGGTTCCGGTCCAATCCGTATCGGGCAGGGGATTGAATTTGACTACTGTTCCGTACATGCCACATGGGCATTTGCAAGAGCGGGATACGAAACAATTATTATTAATAACAACCCGGAAACAGTAAGTACTGACTTTGATATTGCAGACAAGCTGTATTTTGAACCACTGACATCGGAAGATGTAGAAAATATTGTAAATATTGAGAAGCCGGATGGTGCGGTAGTACAGTTTGGCGGACAGACAGCCATTAAGTTAACCGAAAGTTTGATGAAGATGGGTGTTCCGATTTTGGGAACGAAAGCAGAAGATGTGGATGCGGCAGAAGACAGAGAGCTGTTTGATAAAATTTTGGAAGAGACCGAAATTCCCCGCGCAGCCGGCGGAACTGTATATACGGCAGAAGAAGCAAAAGCAGTGGCAAACCGCTTAGGGTATCCGGTATTAGTACGTCCTTCTTATGTACTTGGCGGACAGGGTATGCAGATTGCTCTTTCCGATCAGGAAATTGAAGAATTTATGGAAATCATTAACCGAATAGCACAGGACCACCCGATTCTGGTAGATAAATATTTACAGGGAAAAGAGTTGGAAGTAGATGCGGTTTGTGATGGAACAGACATTTTGATTCCGGGCATTATGGAGCATATCGAAAGAACCGGTGTCCATTCCGGCGACTCCATTTCCGTTTATCCGGCACATACGGTCAATGATAAAGTAAAAGAAACCATTGCAGAATATACCAGACGTCTGGCAAAGACACTGCATGTAAAAGGTCTGATTAATATTCAGTTTATTGCCGTCGGTGAAGAAGTGTATGTTATCGAGGTAAATCCACGTTCTTCCCGTACCGTACCTTATATCAGTAAGGTAACAGGTATTCCGATTGTAGACCTTGCAACAGAAGTGATTATCGGAAAGACGATTAGGGAACTTGGCTATGAGCCGGGACTTCAGCCGGAAGCAGATTATGTGGCAATCAAAATGCCGGTGTTTTCCTTTGAAAAAATCCGTGGTGCGGAAATCAGCTTAGGACCGGAAATGAAATCTACCGGAGAATGTCTTGGTATTGCAAAAGACTTCAATGAAGCACTTTATAAAGCATTTTTAGGTGCAGGCATTGATTTGCCGAAGCATAAGCAGATGATTATTACCGTAAAAGATGCAGATAAAGGAGAAGCAATTGAAATTGGACGCCGTTTTGAGAAACTGGGCTATACGATTTATGCCACAAGAAGTACGGCAGCAGCGTTAAACGAGGCAGGAGTAAAAGCTCGTAAGGTCAATAAAATTCAGCAGGAGTCACCGACGGTTATGGACCTTATTTTAGGACATAAAATTGACCTTGTTATTGATACACCAACACAGGGACGTGACAAATCAAGGGATGGTTTCCTGATTCGAAGAAATGCAATTGAAACAGGTGTAAACTGTATTACGGCAATGGATACGGCAAGAGCGCTTGTCACCAGTCTGGAAAATGCAGAGATTAAGGAAAATCTTACGTTGGTGGATATTGCAACGATTGCAACGAGATAAAAAAAGCAGCAAAAGGGCGTGACCGGAAGTGAGAAAAACTCATTTTCGGTTTCTTTTGGTGTATCTTGTAATACGTGTTTCTAACTTAAAATTGTATAGTATATTAGGAAGGAAAAGTTTGAAATAAATGAATGTGGTAAGAAATTATCAGAAGGAATTGGACAAAATTTTGACGGGTCTGGAGAATGGTGAGCCGCCGAAGCTTTTTTTACATAGCTGCTGTGCCCCCTGCAGTAGTTATGTATTGGAATATTTACGGCAATATTTTAAGATTACGGTTTTTTATTATAACCCGAATATTTCCATGGAACAGGAATACAGAAAAAGAGTAGAAGAGCAGAAAAGACTGATTTCAGCTTATAATGAAAATCTCGATAAGGAAATTTCTGATGGAAGAGAAACGACAGGATATCTGATTGATATAGTAGAAGGAGATTATGAACCGGAATATTTTTATCAGATTGCAAAAGGTCTGGAACAGTGTCCGGAGGGAGGCGAACGCTGTTTTGCCTGTTATGAGTTGCGATTAAAAAAGACGGCGGAGGCTGCGGCGAAGAGCGGATTTGACTATTTTGCAACCACATTGACAATCAGCCCGCTAAAAAATGCAGTAAAACTGAATGAAATCGGAGAGCAGTTGGCAAATGAATATAATATATGCTGGTTGCCTTCAGATTTTAAAAAGAGAAACGGTTATAAACGTTCTATCGAGTTGTCGCAGGAATATGGACTTTACAGACAGGATTATTGCGGATGTATTTATTCTAAAATGGAAAGGGAATCCGTAAAAAAAGATAGAGAATAAAACGTTTTAATATCTTTTAATAATTTTTTAAGAAATATTGCGTTATTTGCCGAAAAAATATATAATATAAAAAGAATTTTGTCTAACACGTTAAAGTGGAGGATAGTATGCAGACACATATTAACATGTCAGTATACTAGAGATAGAAAGGTTTGTTTTAGAATGAAAAAGTTAATAGATTTGATTTCAGAAGAAATGCAACAGGCATTTGAAGAGACAGGATATGATAAGGATTTGGGAAAGGTTTCCTTATCAAATCGACCGGATCTGTGTGAATATCAGTGTAACGGAGCTATGGCTGGTGCTAAGAAGTACAAAAAAGCACCGATTATGATAGCTAATGAGGTGGCTGAAAAGCTGACAGACAGTACTGTTTTTTCAGAAGTAAGTGCGGTAGCACCGGGATTTCTTAATTTAAAATTAAAAGAAACATTTGTAACTGAGTATTTAAAGGGAATGAGAGCGGATAAGAAATTCGGTCTGGAAGAAGCAAAAGAGCCGAAAAAAATCGTAATTGATTACGGCGGACCGAATGTGGCAAAACCATTACATGTAGGTCATTTAAGATCCGCAATCATTGGAGAAAGTATTAAGAGAATTAACCGTTTTGCAGGACATGAAGTTATTGGTGATATTCACCTTGGAGACTGGGGATTGCAGATGGGGCTTATTATAACAGAGCTTCAGAAGAGACAGCCGGATTTGATTTATTTTGATGAGACGTTTGAAGGAGAATATCCGGCAGAGCCGCCATTTACGATTTCTGAACTGGAAGAAATTTATCCGACGGCAAGTAAAAAATCAAAAGAAGACGAGGCTTACAAAGCAGAAGCCATGGAAGCTACATTTAAGTTGCAGAATGGTGTACGCGGTTATCGTGCATTATGGAATCACATTTTGAATGTTTCTGTTACGGACTTAAAGAAAAATTATGAAAATCTGAATGTAGATTTTGATTTGTGGAAAGGTGAATCTTCCGTACATGACCTGATTCCTGAGATGGTTGCTCTTATGAAGGATGGCGGTTATGCAAGAATCAGTGAAGGAGCTTTGGTTGTAGATGTAAAAGAAGAGACTGATACGAAAGAAATTCCACCATGTATGATTTTGAAATCAGACGGAGCGTCTCTTTATAATACAACTGATCTTGCTACTATTATGGAAAGAATGAGGGAGATGAACCCGGATGAAATTATTTATGTAGTAGATAAGCGCCAGGAGCTTTATTTTGAACAGGTATTCCGTTGTGCAAGAAAAACAAAGCTGGTAAAACCAGAAACAACACTGAAGTTTTTAGGTTTTGGTACAATGAACGGGAAAGATGGTAAGCCTTTCAAAACAAGAGAAGGCGGTGTTATGCGTCTTGAAAATCTGATTAAAGAAATCAACGAAGAGATGTATAAAAAAATTACCGAAAACCGTACCGTAGAGGAAGAAGAAGCAAGAAAAACGGCTCAGACAGTAGCACTTTCTGCTGTAAAATACGGTGATTTATCCAATCAGGCTTCCAAAGATTATATCTTTGACATAGACCGTTTTATCTCTTTTGAAGGAGATACGGGACCATATATTCTTTATACTATCGTTAGAATTAAATCGATTTTGAACAAGTATAAAGAACAGGGCGGAAGTTTGGAAACGTTAGAATTGCGTGATGCAGTAAGTGAATCTGAAAAAGCGCTGATGCTTGAGCTTACGAAATTTAATGCAATGATGGAGTCAGCTGTGGAAGAAACTGCACCTCATAAAGTATGTGCGTATATTTATGATTTGGCTAACGCATTCAATCGTTTTTATCATGAGACAAAAATTCTGGCGGAAGAGGATAGTCAGAAACAGACAGGCTGGATTGCACTTCTGATTTTGGCAAGAGACATATTGGAAACATGTATTGATATGTTAGGATTTTCCGCACCGGACAGAATGTAAAAGTTACGATTCAAAATCCGAAGATTATATTAGGGATTTAGGATAAATGTGTAGATGGAGGTACTATAATGAAAAAGAAGATAAGTTTAATAACAAGAATTTTGCTGATAGGATTGGTTCCGATATTGGTGGATCTGATTATTTTAACAGCACTGTCTGTAACTACATTGGAAACAGAGTTACAGAAAGAAAATGAAAGTGGTCTGGCTAATACGGCAGTTTTGTTGGATCAGGCATTGGAAAATGCTTATGAAGGGGAATTTTTAGTAGGTGAAGACGGAAAACTCTATAAAGGCGAACTTAATTTAGAGTCACTTTATGAAACTATGGATGGGTTAAAAGAAGAGCGTGACGTAGAATTGACAGTATTTTATGGCGATACTCGTATGCTGACTACTTTGAAAAATGCAGATGGAAACAGAAATGTTGGTACACAGGCAAATGCAGATGTTGTAGCAAAGGTATTAGCCGGTGAAACGTATTTTGATCCATATGTAAAAATTAGTGATGTAGATTACTATGGATATTATTTCCCGCTCCATAATACAGATGGCAGTGTATGTGGTATGATATTTGCAGGAAAGCCAAGTGAAAGTGTTGATGCCGCAATTAATGGAATTTTAGTAGATATTGCTATTGTAGCTACTGTATTAATAGTGATTGCAGTAGCAGTGGTATTCTTAATGGCACGTAGAATAACAACTGCCGTAACAGACGTAACAGTTGGTCTTAGAGAGTTGACAGGTGGAAATCTGAATGCACCAATTACAGAAAAGAGTTTAGGACGTTCTGATGAAGTCGGTGAAATGGCAAGAAGCACGGCGAAACTTCGTGATACCTTGAAACAGATGATTACAGAGATTTCAAAAGAAGTTGTGAATATTAATCAGTATGCCGGTGATTTGAGTGATATGTCTGTGCATGCAAGCCAGTCAACAAATGAAGTAAGTCAGGCAGTGGAAGATATAGCAAGAGCTGCAAATTCACAGGCAGAAGAGACTGAGAATGCAACAAGATATATGGAAGATGTTAGTGAGGTAATTGGAAGTATTGTTGAAAATATTGACATTCTTGCGAAATCTTCCGATGAAATGGGAAAGTCAGGAACAGATGCTACCAGAATTTTAGCAGAATTAAATGATTCTAACAGAAAAACTATAGATGCAATTAAACGTATTACACAGCAGACAGAGGAAACAAATGCGTCTGTAATGGAAATCAGTCGGGCAGCAGAAGTGATTACTTCCATTGCAGAAGAAACAAATCTTCTTGCTTTAAATGCTTCAATTGAGGCTGCCAGAGCAGGAGAGCACGGAAGAGGATTTGCAGTAGTAGCAGATTCTATTCAGAAGCTTGCAGAACAGTCAAATAGTTCCGCAAGAGAAATTATGGAAGTTATCAGCGTGCTTATTCAGGAATCAGAAAAGACTGTAGAAACAATGAAAGAAGTAAATGTGATTGTAGAAGAAGAAGGCGAAAAAGTTGAAGAAACCAAGCAGATTATTGGAAGAGTAGCAGAAGAAATTGACAGTTCTTTAGTTGAAATCGATGCTATGAAAGAAAAATCAGGTACAATTATAGAATCAAGTGATCAGGTTACTACAGTTATCCAGAATTTGGCTGCAATTTCACAGGAAAATGCAGCATCTACAGAAGAGACAAATGCTGCTGTAGAGGAATTAAATGCGATGATGCAGGAAGTGTCTGATGATGCAACAAAGCTTCATGTAACAGCAGATCATGTAACAGAGCTTGTAGCGCAGTTTAGAATTTAAGAAATAAATAAGTTTTAAATAAGCAAAGAATACATAAAAGACGGGGAGATATCCTCGTCTTTTATGGTATTAGTGCTTATAAAAAGAGTAAAAGAACAGAAGGATTGAGTATGCGTAAAATTTTGAGAAAGTATTGGCTGTTTGCCATCTTGGCACCTCTATTTATGGCGGGAGAGGTTACTATGGATTTATTACAGCCAAGAATGATGAGTAAAATTGTGGACGAAGGTGTCTTAGGGCTTTCGAATCAGAATGTAGGGGATTTGCAACTCGTTATTACAATTGGATTACAAATGATAGGACTATTGGTAATTGGTGTAATCTGTGGTGTTTTGTCAGGGATTTTTGCGAATATGTGCAGTCAGAATTTTGGAAATGATGTCCGAAAGGGTGCATTTGCAAAGATTATGAAGCTACCCTTTGAACAGATGGATCAGTTTTCAACAGGTTCATTGATTACCAGAGTAACAAATGATATTACACAGATACAAAATCTGGTATCTCAATGTATACGTGGATTTGTAAGAACGTTTCTTTTGTTTGCCGGTGGAATTGGATGTATGCTTATGCTGGACTTGAGCTTTGCAGTTGTTGTGGCATGTGCGCTTCCGCTGATTTTGTTTTGTGTGATTTACTTTATATTGAAAGCAAATCCGAAATTTTCAGTTTTACAGGAAAAATTAGACCGTCTGAATAATGTAATGCAGGAGAACGTATCGGGTTTAAGAGTAGTAAAGGCATACACTAAAGAAGAATATGA
This sequence comes from Lachnospiraceae bacterium, assembly GCA_017437065.1. Classification (GTDB taxonomy): domain Bacteria; phylum Bacillota; class Clostridia; order Lachnospirales; family Lachnospiraceae; genus RGIG3002. The sequence continues at coordinate 21,237 of JAFSBX010000071.1, read as the reverse complement.
GCAGGAACGATTTGAGAAAGCAAATGGAGAACTGGTAAATACACAGTTGGATGTTTTGCTATTGTTTTCATATATGACGCCGATTATGAATGTGATTTTGAATGTTTCGGTTGTGGCGGTCATATGGATTGGTGGTATTGAAGTGAAGTCAGCATCAGTAACGCCGGGAGATGTAATGGCGGCGGTTACATATATTTCACAGATTCTAAATGCTGTGATGCGTATGACCATGATTTTCCAGACGGTGTCCAGAGGTGTGGCATCGGGAAAGCGTGTGCGGGAGATTTTACATTGTGAGCCTGCCATTGCGGATGGAGAATTTGATGGAGAAACAGCTGTCAAAGGCAAAGTGGAATTTCGGGATGTCAGTTTCGCGTATCCGGGAATGGGAGAAGAGAAAATTCTGGAACATTTCAGTCTGACGATTGAACAGGGAGAAACGATTGCTATTATGGGAGCTACCGGATGCGGAAAATCTACACTTATTCATCTGATTCCACGCTTTTTTGATGTGACGGAGGGGCAGGTGCTTGTAGATGGTGTAGATGTGAAACAGTATAAAATGGAAGACTTGCGTAACAGAATAGCAATAGCCTTACAGAATAGCGAAATTTTCCATATGACAATTGGTGAAAATCTGGCTTGGGGAAATCCTGCGGCAGATAAAGCAACGTTGGAGCATGCGGCAGAGACAGCACAGGCAATGGAGTTTATACAGACAAAACAGAAAGGAATGGATACGGAAGTAAATCAGGCCGGAACCAGTTTGTCAGGAGGCCAGAAGCAGAGGCTATCCATTGGTCGTGCGGTATTAAAAGGTGCGGAGATTTTGATTTTTGATGATGCAACCAGTGCTTTGGACTTAAAAACAGAGGCAAAGCTTTATGAGGCGTTGAAAAAAGATTATCCGCATACGACAAAGATTATTATAGCCCAAAGAATTGCATCGGTAAAGGATGCAGACCGGATTGTAGTTATGGAAAACGGAAGGCTTGCAGACTGTGGCAGTCATGAAGAACTTCTTAAGAACAGTAAAATTTATCAGGATATTTATGATTCTCAGATGAAGAATGGAGGGGAAACAGATGGCTTCTAGTCCTTCTTTAAATCAATATAAAGTTCCGGGAACACGTGGACCGAGAAACCACCAGACGGTAGAAAAGCCAAATGAGGGTAAAAAAACGTTAATACGGCTGGCACGATATTTTGGAAGTGAATGGCCGATGCTGGCAGCACTTTTAGGTGTTGTTTTTGTGGTTGTAGTATGTTCTGTTTATGCACCTAAACAGCAGAGCAGTGCGATTGACTGCATTGCAGAGGGAAGTTTTGTGCAATTGCCGGCAGTTTTAATCAGCATGCTTGTAATTTATGGAATACATAGTATTGGTACCTTGTTACAGAGTAGATTCAGTGCTATCCTGAGTCAGAAAATCATAAAAAGAATGAGAGAAGATTTATTTGAGCATATTGTAAATCTTCCTATTCGGTATTTAGACAGTCATTCTCATGGGGATATTATGAGTCGTATGACGAATGACGTAGAAAATATTTCCAATACAGTTTCACAGTCGCTAAGTTCTATGTTTTCGGGAATATTGACAATTATAGGAACAGTTGGAATGATGATATATCTTTGTCCGCAATTGGCGGTGCTTTCCTGTTTTACTGTAATTTTAACATTAGTCACTACGAAATTTCTGTCCGGTGCCATGCGAAGATTTTATCGGAAACGTCAGGTGCTTTTAGGAGAATTGAATGGTACGGTAGAGGAGATGATCACAGGATATAAAACGGTCACGGCTTATAACAGACAGCAGGCAGTATTGCAGGAGTTTGAAAGGACATCGGATGAATTGACAAAGGTAGGAATTGTAGCCGAAATACTGGCAGGTTCTATGGGACCGGTAATGAATCTGGTAAATAATGTGGGATTTGTGATTATTGCGGCATTTGGCGGTTATTTTGCAGTACATGGCGTAATCTCCATTGGAATTATTTCTGCCTTTATTGTTTATGCAAAGCAGTTCGGCAGACCGATTGATGAACTGGCACAGATTTATGGGCAGATTCAGACTGCTATTGCAGGTGCAGAGCGTGTTTTTGCGATTATGGACGAAGAATGCGAGGATAAGTCCGGGAATCTTGATATGGAAGATGCACAAGGGGTTATTACGTTTAAGAATGTAAATTTCTCTTATGTGGAAGGAAGAAGAGTCTTGCAGGACTTTAATCTCGTGGTAAAGGCAGGACATAAGGTTGCTCTGGTTGGGGCAACCGGAAGTGGAAAAACAACGGTAGTAAATCTATTGATGCGATTTTATGACGTAGACAGTGGGGAAATACTGATTGACGGAAAAAATATAAAGAAAATTGATTGTAGAGAGCTTCGAAGAAATACGGCAATTGTTTTGCAGGATACTGTGTTGTTTGCGGATACGGTTCGCAATAATTTAAAATATTCCGGAACAGATGCGACGGATGAGGAGATGGAAGAAGCGGCAAGAGCGAGCCACTGTCACAATATGATTCGACGTTTGAAAAAAGGATATGATACGATTCTTGCAGGAGCAGGGGATAATCTTTCCGCGGGACAGAGACAGTTGCTTGCTATTGCAAGGGCTTTTTTGGCAAAGCCAAAGATTCTGATTTTGGATGAGGCAACTTCCAGTGTAGACACACGAACGGAAAAGAAAATTCAGGATGCCATGGTAAATCTGATGAAAAATCGAACCAGCCTGATTATTGCGCACAGACTTTCTACGATTCGTGATGCGGATTTTATTGTAGTTATGGATCAGGGAAGAATAGTGGAACAGGGAAATCATGAAGAACTATTAAAGCAAAAGGGGAGATATTATGAATTGTATATGACACAGTTTGCAGGAAATGCCACATAAATTGAAAGGGGAAGCGGTTATGCTTACCCCTTTCAAAGCCCGATAAAATGGGGATAAAACACTTATTTGCAAAAAAAATAAAATTTTTAAAAAAAAATTTGAAAAAGGTGTTGACAAAACATATATATTAATAGTATACTAACGAAGTCGGGTTGAGACATACGAAACAAACGACAAACAAGCTATGGGATCTTAGCTCAGCTGGGAGAGCATCTGCCTTACAAGCAGAGGGTCACAGGTTCGAGCCCTGTAGGTCCCATTACTTCGAAAGAAGTAAATAATAAACCATGGCGAGATAGCTCAGTTGGCTAGAGCACACGGTTCATACCCGTGGTGTCGAGGGTTCGAATCCCCCTCTCGCTACTAAATAAAAGGTTCGGAGATGCTGTTGAATATAGCGTCTCCGTTTTTTTTTTGTCGGAAGAAGTATACTCATATCAATAAAAATACCAATATTAGGCGGATAGAAAGTGAAGACAAAAAAGCATACTGCAAAAAATATGACGAGTAGTTTCAACTGTTCCTGATAAGCTGTCACAGAACATGATAAAGTTAATCTGTAAATTACTAAAAATGCTAAGAGCACACTTACGATAAAAGTAGCGATATCCAATACCATGTTGTGGTAACCAAGAATACCTGAATAAGTGTAGTAAATAACCGGTATTAAAAGAGTGCCGAACAGAACCCCGAAGAGTAATGATGAAGTGACACAGGGGTACTCAGTTTTCAGTTTGTTATTCATATAAAATGAGTAGAGCAGTATGGGAAAAAAGCATAATTTCATATGTTCCCATATTGATTCGTTAATTGGAAAGAATAATCCCAGAACAGAATTATTCCCTGACCATTCGTAAATAAAATGTGAAATTGTACCGGTGATTAAGACAAAAATGATTCCTTTGATAGTATAATGTTTTAATATATTCATAATTTTACTATATGAAAAAGAAATTATATTTATGTATATCATATTCATTTCAATATTCTTAATATTCTTTTTAGCTTACTGAAATTTCAAAATGTGATTTTTTTGGTATTAATGATAGATTTCGTTCTTTAATAATATACAAAATAAACACACAATCTGTTATACTAAACTGTATTATGATAAAATAAAAAAAATAGACGAAAATATAGCTGAAAGGTTGGAACGAAACATGAGAATAGGAATGGGATATGATGTTCACAAATTAGCAGAAAACAGAAAAATGATTATCGGTGGAGTTGAAATACCTTATGAAAAAGGACTATTGGGACACTCGGATGCAGACGTGCTTTTACATGCTGTTATGGATGCGTTACTGGGTGCTGCTGCGCTTGGTGATATTGGCAAACATTTTCCGGATACGGATGAAAGGTATAAAGGAATTTCATCTATGAAATTGCTGGAGCATGTAGGTATACTTTTGGAAGAAAACTGCTTTTTAATTGAAAATATTGATGCAACGATTATTGCGCAGGCACCGAAAATGCGTCCGCATATCGATGCAATGAGGGAAAATATTGCAAAAGCACTTGGTATTGATGTCGCACAGGTCAATGTAAAGGCCACAACAGAGGAAGGGCTGGGATTTACCGGAACAGGAGAAGGAATTTCTTCACAGGCAATTTGTATGCTGACAAGCCCGATTAATTTGTATGATGCAGATGTTGCAAAAGAGAAAGGTTGTGCAGGATGCCCGGGATGTATGGCAGGAAAATAGTAGGGAGTGTTTCCGTATGAATACGAAAGACAAGAGAAATTTATTTGAAACATGCATAAAGTTAGGAAAAAAATTTTTTTCCGGTGCAACAGTAGTAATGTTTTTATTTTTAGTTATTGGAGAATGCGTTTTACCGGATGAACGAGATTCTTACGATGCAGAGTGCCGGATATTTGATTCAAAATGGCAGCAGATATTGGAAAACGGTAGTGAAATACCGGTGAAAGTCCCAGGAAAAATATCGGCAGCACATGGAGAAGTCGTAACGTTAACAACAATATTGCCGGAGGAGACCTATAATGGAGAAGTTATATGTTTTCGACCAATTTGGCAGGATGTAAAAATATATATTGATGGTCAGCTACGACAAAGCTATTGTACAGAAGAAACCAGGCTGTTCGGAACTAACAGTGCGCCACGTTATGTTTTTGTGAATTTATATGAAGAAGATGGCGGAAAAGAATTAACGTATCAATTTTCGAGTAATTCAAAATATGCCGGAAATATGGAGAAAATTTATATTGGAGATCGGGCGAGCATATGGATACACCTGATAAAAGATTCCGGAGCAAGAACAGTTATTTCCATATTTTTGTTAGTGTTATGTTTGTTTTGTATTATTGTATGTGTCATACTTAAATTTGTATATAAGAAGAGTCTGGAGTTAATACATTTGGCATGGGCGCTCTTTTTCTGTGCTTTCTGGATGTTATCAGAGACAGAGTTCAGGCAGCTTTTATTTGGAAATGTATCGTTATTATCAAATTACCCTTATTGGAGCCTGATGATGATACCTTTTCCGTTGATTATATATATAAATGAGATTCAAAAAGGTTATTATAAAAACCTATTTATTACTCCAATCGCTTACTCTGCAATCTTACTTTTTGTCGGGACTATATTGCAAATATTTGATATTGTACAATTCGTGCAACAGCTTTTGTTCGTTCATATAGGACTTACATTGGCAATTATCGTTATTATTGTAACAATTTGTATTGATGCTTTTAAAAAACGGATTTCAGAGTATGTATTCGTAGGCATCGGAGTATTAGGTCTGTTATTGTCAGCTGTAGTGGAGATTTTTCTTTATTACATCAGATCCGGACTTTCGATTGGAACAATGGTAGCGTTTGGTATGTTGTTCTTACTTATTATGGCAATTATCAAAACCGGACAGGATTTGATGCAAAATGAGCAGAAAAAACAACAGGCGATTATGGCAAGAGAAGCACAGGCAAAATTTCTGGCAAATATGTCTCATGAAATTCGTACGCCTATTAATGCGATTATAGGTATGAATGAGATGGTTTTGCGAGAGAATGAAAGTGAAGCTGTGAAAGAGTATGCAAATAATATTCAAAGTGCAAGTAATATGTTGCTTGGCCTGGTAAATGATATATTGGATTTTTCAAAGATTGAAGCAGGGCAGCTAGAATTAGTAGAAGCAACATATCAGCTTGTACCGTTACTTCATGATGAAATGTTGCTTTTGAATGCCAGAGCCACCGGAAAACCGATATCAACGAAAATGGAGATTGATTCTGATGTTCCGTCACAGTTTTTTGGGGATGAATTACGCATCAAGCAGATTGTTACGAATTTGCTTTCCAATGCAGTGAAATATACGAAGGAAGGAAGCGTAACTTTAAAGGTATTTTCAAAATGGATGGATAAGGACAATGTAGTACTCTGTTTTTCTATTATAGATACAGGTATTGGGATTAAAGAGGAAGATTTGTCAAAATTGTTCAGTAGTTTCAAACGATTAGAAATAGATAAAAATCGTAATATTGAAGGTACGGGGTTGGGACTTAACATTGCCAAACAGCTTGCAAATTTGATGCAGGGAGATATCACTGTGGAAAGTGAGTATGGAAAAGGTTCTGTATTCACTGTCTCCATACCGCAGAAAGTAATGGATAGACAGCCGATTGGTAATTTTGAGGAAGCACTGCGCGATTACAGAAAAAAGAATCAGGTATCTGTAAACGTCTTCACAGCGCCGGAAGCAGAAATATTGATTGTAGATGATAATTCGGTAAATCGAACTGTAATGAAAAATTTGTTAAAACGTACAAAAATGAAGGTGGATCTTGCAGCGGGTGGCGAGGAATGCATAGAACTTACCAAACAAAAGAAATATGATATTATTCTCATGGATCATATGATGCCGGAATTAGATGGTGTGGAAACTTTACATATACTAAGAGCAGATGCTTCTAATCCGAATTGTAATGCGGTTGTCATAGTTTTAACAGCAAATGCAGTTGCCGGTTGCCGGGAAATGTATTTAGAATATGGATTTAATGATTATTTTTCAAAGCCGATTCAGGCAGATAAACTGGAGGCATTAATTTACCAATATTTGCCGGAAGCGCTTGTGCAAGGGAATGAATCCGTCAATGAGTAAAATATATTTCTTGACAAATCAGTTTTTCTTGCATAGTATAAAGGAAGTAGAATATAAAAAGGCTATGAACGAAAAGAGTAAGCTTTTGGAAGATAAAAGAGAGGGACTGTCACCGGCTGAAAGCAGTCTTGATTGAAAGAAAGCAGAAGTGCATTCGTGAGCTGACCGGAGGAACACATGTCATTAGATATAATGATGGATAAGTATATCGGTCCGGTATCATCCGTTACCTGATTTTGAGGGAAAGACAGTAGTCTTTTAATAGAGTGGAACCGCGGATAATTTCGTCTCTAAAGGAGAGGGATTATCCGCTTTTTTTAGCCCAACGAGTTTGCTTATGTAATCAGAGAATAGTTAGGAGGAAAGTATGGGATTTATTAAAAATGTCAAAGAAGAAATTGATATTATACGCGAAAGAGATCCGGCGATTCATTCCTCACTTGAAGTATTTTTGTATCCAAGTTTTAAGGTAATGATGCATTACAGAGTTGCCCATAAATTATATTTAAAGGGACACTACTTTTTAGCAAGATGGGTATCCCAAAGAGGAGTAAGAAAAACGGGAATAGAAATTCATCCGGGTGCACAGATAGGAAAAGGACTTTTTATTGACCATGGAAATGGAGTTATTATAGGAGAAACTGCTATTATTGGTAACAATGTGACATTGTATCAGGGGGTGACACTTGGAGGAACAGGAAAAGAGCATGGGAAGAGGCATCCGACCATTGAAGATAATGTAATGATTAGTGCCGGTGCAAAAGTTTTAGGTTCCTTTACAATAGGTGCAAATTCCAAGATTGGAGCCGGAAGTGTGGTGTTAGAGGCAGTACCTCCGAATTCCACGGTAGTCGGCGTGCCGGGCAGAGTAGTGAAAAGAAATAATAAGTCTCTTCCGAGAGAGGATATGTGTCAGGTGGATTTACCGGATCCGGTAAAAGAAGATATTGCTTGTTTACAAAGGGAGAACAGTGAATTGACCAATCGTGTATTGGAGTTGGAAGAAGCTGTGAGACTGTTGCAAAGGAAAGAGAAGCAGGTTGACAAAATATAACAGAAAGAAGATAAAAACTGAACAGTATAAACGATAGAAAGAAAGGAAAAAGTGTTATGAAAATCTATAATACATTATCAAAACAAAAAGAAGAATTTGTACCAATTGAACCGGGAAAGGTAAGAATGTATGTATGTGGACCAACGGTGTATAACTACATTCATATCGGTAATGCAAGACCGATGATTGTATTTGATACGGTAAGACGTTATATGGAACATAAAGGATTCGAAGTAAATTATGTTTCCAATTTTACGGATGTAGATGACAAAATTATTAAAAAAGCGGTGGAAGAAGGTGTTGATTCTTCCGTAATTTCTGAAAGATACATTGCAGAATGTAAAAAGGACATGGCGGATTTAAATGTGCGTCCTGCAACGACTCATCCGAAAGCAACGGAAGAGATTGGCGGTATGCTGGATATGATAAATACGTTAATTGAGAAAGGTCACGCTTATGTAGGTGCAGACGGAACCGTATATTTCAAAACCAGAAGTTTTAAAGGATACGGAAAGCTGTCTCACAAAAACATTGATGATTTACAGGGAGGAAACCGTTCTCTGTTAGTTTCCGGAGAAGACCAGAAAGAAGACCCACTTGATTTCGTACTCTGGAAACCCAAAAAAGAAGGAGAGCCTTATTGGGAATCACCATGGTGCAACGGCCGTCCGGGATGGCATATCGAATGTTCTGTAATGAGTAAAAAATATCTGGGAGAAGAAATTGATATTCATGCAGGTGGGGAGGACTTAGTATTCCCACATCATGAAAATGAAATTGCCCAGTCAGAAGCAGCAAACGGAAAAACTTTTGCAAAATACTGGATGCACAATGCATTCTTGAATATTGATAATAAAAAGATGTCAAAATCTGCCGGAAACTTCTTTACAGTAAGAGAAATCAGTGAAAAATATGATTTGCAGGTAGTCAGATTCTTCATGCTTTCCGCTCATTACAGAAGTCCGTTGAATTTTAGCGCAGAGCTTATGGCAGCAGCAAAAAACGGCTATGACCGTATATTAACAAGTGTCAGCAATTTGAAATATCTGATGGAAAATACTGCTGTTACGGAAATGACAGAAGACGAAAAAGCATTGGTAAAAGAAGCGGAAGGTTATATCCTTAAGTTTGATGAAGCAATGGATGATGACTTTAATACAGCGGATGCTATTGCAGCTATCTTTGAACTTGTAAAATTTGCAAACCAGAATGCAGATGCCGGCAAATCCAAGGAATTCTTAAAGGCACTTTTAGATGAAATAAAGATGCTTTCCGATATTTGCGGACTGATTGTAGAAAAAGAAGAAGAAATCTTAGATTCTGATATTGAAAAATTGATAGAAGAAAGACAGAATGCACGTAAAAACAAGGATTTCAAGCGAGCAGATGAAATCCGTGATGAATTGTTAAACAAGGGCATCATTTTAGAAGATACCCGTGAGGGCGTGAAATGGAAGAGAGCTTAAGTCTGTTAAAGCAGTTAAAAAAAGAATTTGAATGTGGGGAAGTGGATATTAGAACCTATTCCCCACTGACCCTTGCATATATTGGTGACAGTATTTATGATTTGATTATCCGTACAGTGGTAGTGGAACGAGGAAATCGTGCGGCGGCAAATCTTCATAAGAAGGCAATTAAATTTGTAAATGCAGCCACGCAGGCGGCTATGGTTGAAGCAATTATGGAGGAATTAAGTGAGGAAGAGCAGGGAGTATATAGAAGAGGAAGAAATGCCAAGTCTTATACGACTGCGAAAAATGCTTCCATCGGTGATTATCGTAAAGCTACAGGTTTTGAAGCATTACTGGGATATCTTTATTTGCAGGATAACATGGATAGGGTGATTGAAATTGTAAAATTGGCACTTACAAGGTTAGAATTAGAGATATAAAATGTTATTCTGAAATGGAAGATAGGTAGAAAAAGATAAAAGAAAATACGGAATCAAAGGTATGGTTAAGAAAGGAAAGCTATGGGATATCAGGAGTTTACAATAGAAGGAAGAAATGCAGTAATTGAAGCATATCGGTCGGGAAAGCCAATTGACAAGATTTTCATTTTGGACGGTTGTCAGGATGGTCCCATTATGACAATCAAAAGAGAGGCCAAAAAGCACGATACTTTGATAAAGTTTGTAGCAAAAGAGCGTTTGGATCAGATGTCGGAAACGGGAAAACATCAGGGGGTAATTGCTTATGCAGCAGCGTATGAATATGCGGAAGTAGAGGATATTCTGAATGCTGCAAGAGAAAAGGGAGAGCCACCGTTTATTTTCCTTTTGGATAATATAGAAGACCCACACAATTTAGGGGCAATTATCCGTACGGCAAATTTAGCAGGAGCACACGGAGTAATTATTCCTAAAAACCGTGCGGCAGGTCTGACAGCAACAGTAGCAAGAACTTCAGCAGGAGCATTAAATTATACACCGGTTGCAAAAGTGACAAATTTATCTAAAACGATAGAGGATTTGAAAAAAGAAGGACTTTGGTTCGTGTGTGCTGATATGGACGGAACAAGAATGTATGACTTGGATTTAAAGGGTGCTATCGGGCTTGTTATAGGTAATGAAGGAGAAGGAGTAAGCAGACTTGTAAAAGAAAAATGCGACTTTGTTGCGTCTATCCCAATGAAGGGAGATATTGATTCCCTGAATGCATCTGTGGCAGCAGGTGTGCTTGCATATGAAATAGTAAGGCAAAGAAGCATGTAAAAGTGGAATTTGTAGCAGTACTTAATTTTAGAATGGGGAAATTGTGGAGCGTAGACAAAGAAAATGGATTATAGAAATATTTCGGATGAAGAGTTGATTTTACGTTTGCGTGATGGAGAAAGCAGTATTACGGATTTTATTATGGACAAGTATAAAAATTTGGTTCGTAGTAAAGCAAAAACAATGTATATTTTAGGTGCAGATACGGAGGACTTGATTCAGGAAGGCATGATTGGTCTGTTTAAGGCTATCAGGGATTATGATTGTGGAAGAGATGCCAGTTTTTTTACCTTTGCTGACCTTTGTATATCAAGGCAGATGTATACAGCAGTGCAGGCTTCCAGAAGAGAAAAGCATGTACCGCTTAATACATATGTTTCTTTATATTCTGTATCTGCAACGGAAAAAGAAGAAGGAGAGGAAGGGCAGTTGATTAATGCACTTGCCTCCAATTCCGGAATCAATCCGGAGGAATTGCTGATTGATAAAGAAAATGTAGAGAATTTGGAACGTATTATAGAAAAGGAACTGAGTGGTTTTGAAAAAGAAGTGTTGGATTTGTATGTGGTAGGTATGAGTTATTCGCAAATTGCCAGGATTCTTGGGAGAGATGAAAAGTCTACAGATAACGCACTACAAAGAATTAAAACAAAACTGAAAAGGTTTATTAAGTGAGAAACTTTCTGCATATTTCATAGCTTGATAAATATATATAAATGAAATGTAATTAAAAAACATAAGAGGAGGAGAAAGGATATGAAAAAAAAGATAAGAAATATATTGACCTTATTCATGTTAACTTATGTATTATGTGGGAATGTTGATACAGTTGAGGCGGCGCAGGTACAGCAACCAAAGCTGTCAGGTTTAACATTTGATATGGACTATTATTACAATAAATATCCGGACTTACAGGTACAAATTGGTTATGACTATAATGGTTTATATAATCATTATATTGAGTATGGTTTGCGTGAAGGCAGATGGGGAAGCGGAGAATTTAATTGCTTAACATATAAAAATAATTACATAGATTTACAGGTAGCTTTCGGCAATAATTACAATGCATATTGTACACATTATGAGGTATATGGAAAGGCAGAAGGAAGAAACGCCGAAAGAAATGTTATGGAAGAAAATGTAAATACAGGACAAATAAAGGGAAATGTCATCGGCAGCTATTCTACTTTATATGATCCTAATGTTCCCAGGGCAATTAATGTTACATTGGCAGCGTCCAGAATTAACGGGATGGTAATACAGCCTGGAGCATCATTTTCCTTTAATCAGACCATTTTACCGAGAACAGCGGAGAATGGATATGTCGAAGCACCGGTTATTGTAGGAAAAGGATATGCGCAGGGATTTGGCGGAGGAATTTGTCAAGTATCATCTACTTTATATGCAGCAATGTTAAGTGCGAATTTACCTGCGACAGAACGGCATCCGCACTCGCTATTGGTATCTTATATTCCTGCCGGAATGGATGCTACAATTTCAGGGAATGTTAAAGATTTGAAGTTTACTAATATTTTTGAAGAAGCGATTCAGATTTACGCATCAGCGGATAATGGAGTGTTAACAGTTACACTATACAAGTAGTGGACAATAAAAAGAATATTGGTTTGTGTGTCAGTGAGGTAATACTAATTGATACAGAAGATATAAATAAAAGACTTGAAAACTTTGGTTTTCAAGTCTTTTAAAATAAAGCTAGCGACGGGAATCGAACCCGTACACAAAATGCCGCAAAGCTAGAGTTTAAGGGCATTTGAGCGAATTTGCGTTGATACCCTTTGATACCCAAGGTATCAAAACCATAAAATACACAGGAAAGGAGATTTCTGTGCAAGTGCTACTAAAGATGAATCGACCATAAATCGGTTTATTTTTTTTGCTCAAAATTCCAATAAAAAACGACAGAGCTTAATGTCTGTCGTTGAAAAAATCTATAAATCCTATCAGTTTTAAAGTTCCTATAACTATTTTCCAAATTAGAATAAAAGGTAGAAACATAAGTGTAAATAATGCTTTAATCATAAGTAGTCCTCCATTAAAAAATTTCAAGGTAACGTTTTAAGTACCCCCCCGGCATCATTTTTTCAGCAGAAATTTCAATTTTAAAATGTCTCAAAATTGCTTCCAGATTTGCTTCAAATTTTCGATTTTTATTGTATCGAATAGTTTACCGCGGTAAAGCGTTTTATATGCGGCATGGCATCGGTTGGTATCAAGCAGATAATGAACAATGATTCTAAATGCCTTTTCTGTCTGTCTGCTTGGCTCAAATCCGCGTTAAATGATTGTAAGTGTGGAATTGTGCAAACTATATTCTTAAACGCTTAAAATCGAAAATACGAGCTTGAAATTGATTTAACAATATCACTTTAGCTGTTAAGTTGTCAAGGTGCGATAGATGAGCGGGGCGAATCGGTCTATATTAATTTGATATGATTCTGTAAAGCTGTTTCAACTTGCTTTTGCTGTATGCCGATATATCTTTGTGTGACAGCAGTAGAAGAGTGTTGCAGGAGCTGCCGCACAAGCTCAATGTTAAAGCCATTGTTTAAATAAATCTGTGTTGCAAAGTATTTTCTAAAGCTATGTGTTGAAATTCCATCAATCCCTAAATAGTCGCATGCAGCTTTTAAATGTTTCTGTATCTGTCTTTCTGATAAGTCGAAAAGCCGTTGCTGCTCACTCATTCTGTTCTTAACGCGGTACTGGTCAATAAAATCTCTAATTTCTGCCGGAACCGTAAAAGTTCTTTCTTTCCCGGTTTTGATTTCAACAATATCAAGCCGGAAACGTTCGCCGTCTCTGACAATATCTGTAAAATGTAAATGCAGTATATCGCTGATTCTTAAGCCTAAATTAGCCTCTAACGTCAAAGCTGTCGCGATGCGTTCGTTGGGTTGGTATTCTCTGCTATTGTAAGAAAAACCGCTTTTGATAGCGGTTAAAATATCAATATATTGTTTATCTGTAAGTGTTATAGTTCGTTTGTTCATTCGGGTTCATCCTTTGCAATTAATCTTAATATTTTATCAATGGTTTTTATTTCGTCCTCTAATTTTGACATATCCGGCATTTTGTCCAGTTCACGAACAAGAATAACACGCCCTTGCTTAATTGCATAGTACCAATGTTTTCGCACGTCTGCCAGCTTTTCAAAGTTGCCGATAAAATAGCCCTGTTCATCACATGCGGAATATTTAAAGCCATTTATGCCATGTCTGACTTTAATAATAGTTAGTTGCCTACTCATAAATTCGCCGCCTTTCTTCTGTAAGTTTCCGCTGATGCGGTAAACCCTCTCGCGGTCACGAATCGCCGCTGACTATATCGAGGGGAGAGTAAGAAAATTAATATTTATAATTGTATTGGCAATATAAAAGCATATCCATATAATTAACAGGTCTTGAAGAACTTGCAAAAAACTTTTTCTTGTGTTCTTCTCCTGCTGGGTATGTGTAACACTCTAAACAACAATTTTTTAATCTGTAAATCTCAAATATAACGCCTTTGTTTTCATCTTTCACTATCAGTTCCATTCCTAAATTTTTCAATGTGTTTTCTACTATATTAGTCATAATAAAAACCGCCTTTCTTTTGTTTTCTGTCTTCTGTATTCTTCCGGGCTGAGAACTGGCGGAGCATGTCCGGCTACATTACAGAAGGCGGAAATTATACCGCCTTTAATTTATTTATTTCACTTGCTGTTATCTGCTGTTCTAAATAATATCTTAATGAACTTTCACAGCCTAAGACATTTATATAATAGTCTGCAAGTTCTGCGGTGCTGAATTTATCGAGAACGTGTCCAATATCGGAATAAATGCCGTTGTAGGTGGTTGTGCGGTTGCTTATCGCCTTTTCTACTTCGTTTTTGGGTTCTTCGAGCTGTCTTTCCTCGATAACCACCAATCTATCAGCTCCCATTTTACGAGGGTTAATGTTGCCACTTTCAAAACTCCTCAACATAAAAGTGATTGTCTTACCTGTCTTGCTAGGGATAATCTCCACAACTTCCGACTTATAGCCATAATTCCAAATGATAACATCGCCGATTTTTAAATCTTTTGTAGCAGTTCCTTTTTGCTGTCCGCTGATTCCTTGCAATTTAATTGTATTTGCCATACTAAAGCCTCCTTTGTATTTTTCTCTGTCCTCTGCCTTTGTAGCGACTTGGAACGCTCGCACGGTGTGCGGTGGCATTACAGAAGCCCCGAGGGGCTGAACTGTTATATTGCTAGATGACTTTTCTCATTGTGCAAGAGTCCATTTTTGAACATCCGCAACATGGAATTGTTTTTAAACAATCATCCTTGTAAAAATATTCGGCTTTTCTTACTTTGCCCTTATTTATAAGATTTTCAAAATGTTTAGAGGCTCTATCAATTCCTTTATCGTTTTCAAAGTCCTCATAAAAATAAAATATTTCGCATCCATCAGAATATAATGCTTTAACACCCACACCCTGCAAATCTTTTCTTTGTAATTTTGCAATCATTTCTATTTTGCTCATAATATCCACCGTTTAACCTTTCTTTTCCCTATCTATCAATGATTCTCATGCCGTTCTTATCTGTAACAAATTCATCAGCTGACTTGTTAAAGTGTTTAAAATATCTTGTATCGTCGATTCTACAGAAATAATCGGTGTCGCTTGTTCTGTATGTGTTATCTGATAATTTTACAAGCTCCATTATGAAATTATCTTTCAACCATTCTTCTGTGTATGTATCTAAGTTTCTACTAAATAAATTAGCAATAGCTTTTTCCTCTGTGCCGCCGAAATATGTTTCTTTTGCTACTAAATCAGAGCCATTGTAAAAATGTACCTCAATGCTACTGTCTGCAAATTGTTTTGTGTAAACGCTAATATTTCCTACCTGTTCAATAAATTTCATCATTGTGTTACCACCTTTCTTAATTGGATGATTTATTTTCTTAACTCTTGAATTAAGTATATAGCAAAGTTTTATAATTGTCAAGTATATTTTCTTAATTTTTAAGTTAAGTTTGCGTTGACTTTTACAAGATGATTTGGTATGCTTTTTATGAGGTGATAAACATGGTAGCTAAACAGATAAAAAGCCTATTAGCATATAAAGAAAGTAGTGCCGCTGGATTGGCTGAAAAATTAGAATGTAGTCAAGCCAACATTTCCCAAAAGTTTAAGCGTGATAATTTCAGTGAAAAGGAAATGTTACAAATAGCGGACGCTTTAGGCTGTGATTTGAAAATTTCTTTTGTAGACCGCGAAACAGGAAAAGAATTTTAATATTGTAAAAAGTTCTTAGATGTGTTATTGTAAAGATACAAAGAGGGAAACCCGAAGCGGCTCACCCTTTAAATATGTAAATGCTTAATTAACTAAGCCGTCACATTTTCCGAGGATGTGGCGGCTAATTTCTTTTGTCCTTGAAAATCTGATAGCACAGACTAACAAGGGCAACAATGAGAATACAAAATTGGATTAAATCCGCATATGTAACCATTGGCAACCCTCCTTTCTTTCGTCTGGAGGGCTGTAGACCCTCCGAAAGTTGGAAGGTGAGCCGCCTCGCTTTTGGTTTCCCTGCCGACATTATAACAACATGTGACAGGTTTCGCAATCTGAAATTTTCAACGTTTCTTTTTCTTCTCCTTTGCCCTTATGGGGCGATTCCGGCGGTTACTTTGATGCCACGGCAATACCGCCGCCGGTGGTGTTATAAAACGGGGTTATATTTCTTTTCAGTAATTGCAATAGCTACTTTCATACCTTCTACAAAGGCGTAATCATTTGTTTCTGAAAGTGCATCATTTAAAAGGCTTTCCAGTTCATCATAAACTTTATCACTTACAAATTCCTTTAACTTTTCCATAAATTTAATCATTTCAGGGCGGTAGCTCTCAAATTCTCCGCTGTTAATAATGTGGTTCATTCCTACAATCTTTAAAAATTCATCCATTTGTTTTGTCCTCCTTTGCGTTTGGTTTGTGTTTTTTACCTATGTACCCATTATATTATCTATGTACCCATTAGACAATAGACAAATATACCAAATATGTACCCAATATATTGTAGAAATTGCACTATGTACCCAATATTTAAAATATGCTATAGTACTATTGAAAGGGGTGTTGATATGCCAGTTTCAGAAGCACAGCAAAAAGCTGTTAATAAATACTTAAGAAATAATTTTGATGACATCAAAATTAGAGTACCAAAAGGAAAAAGAGAAGAATATAAAGAAGCGGCGAAAGCTGCCGGATATGATAGTTTTAACGGTTTTGCAATAGAAGCCATAGAAGAAAAACTATTAAAATGTAACAAGCAGACGCACGAAAGATAAAATAACCAAATGGGTTGGATATTCGTGTGTTTTTTAATTTTAGGAGGTGATGCAGGGATATTATAGTTATACCAAAGAAAGCAAAATACGAAAGCTATAGTATACATTTTGATTTTACTAATGAGATTAGCAGGTAAGTTATACAGAGGATGACTATAATTGAATGATTGAAAGGTTTATGTATATGAACGAATTAAGAATGATTGAAAACGAATTGGTGCCGGTGTATGAGACAAGCACGGGCGAAAAGGTTGTTTATGGTTCTGAATTGCACAAAGTTTTAGGTGCAAAAAGCAAATTCGCTGATTGGGTCAAGAATCGCCTTAATGATTGCGATGCGGTAGAAAATGTAGATTATGAAGCTTCTAAAATTTTAGAAGCTTCAGGACAAACAAAAATCGAGTACATATTAAAGCTTGATACTGCTAAAGAAATGGCAATGCTTCAACGCAACGAAAAAGGGAAGCAGGTACGACGTTATTTTATCAATGTAGAAAAGAAATATAATGAAATTAAAAGAATGAAGTTCGAAGAGCAAGACATTTTTACGCAGGTATTTGGAAAACGCAGAGGAGAAGAAGAAATATTTGCGAATTGGGGCGGCACTGTGCTTTTGCCACCACCAAAGAAAACTTGGTATGAACGAAATCAAAACAATATCAAAACCATCTGCAAAATGTACGACTGGAATAGAAAATTTTTATATCACAAGATTTTGACAGAGTTGGGAACTAGATACGATTTAAACGAAGCAAAACGGATTTACGCAAGAGAAAACGGATTTTTGCCGTATTATGCAACAGATATTATAGAATATTTTCCACAATTACAGAAAACAGCCAATAAATACATAGATTATCTTTTAGAGGGTTAAACATTTGTAGAGCCGTCGGAAACTTTGGAAGTGTACCGGCGGCTTTTGGTTCCGGTTGTTATAACGATAGCGTATATAGTTATAGTATTAAATTTCTATACCGCTACGATATTATACCGCTACGGTATATATAATATAACGCTACGATGATATATCGTAACTATATATAATTGACAAAGGAATATATAACGCTATCATAGTATATAGTAGCGTTATAAAGTGGAGGTGGAAAATGCCAGTTTCAGAAGCTCAAAAAAGGCTACTGCAAAGTATGAAAAAGAGAATTACGACAAGATTTTAGTTAGGTTTCCTAAAGGAATAAAAGAAAAGATAATAAACACAGGAACAAAAAGTATTAATAGCTTTATAATTCAAGCAGTTTATGAGAAACTGGAAAAAGATATGAGTGTTTGCAAGGAGAGTTCTGTGGTTGAGCAATCGCAAGAATTGGAGAAACGCAAACAGCAAGATAATCGCTACCCATCTATAGGTTTTGACGAAATACAGAAAATAATTGAGCAGAAGAGAGCAGAACAAGGTATTGCGATAACGGAAGACACACCAGAGGAGCGGGAGAAACGTAAGAAATTGGTGGAAATCCAAGCGATAATAGAGCAAAAGAAAAGCAGTGCAGAGAAAGCGGAGCAGAACGACAATTTGTCAAGTGTTCCGTTTATGAATTAGTGATGCTGTGAATATTATTATATATACATGAAAGAGAGGGTTAAAATTATGAGCAATAAAGAAAAGGTTGTACAGTTATTGGAAAGTGTACCAGATTATAAAATGGGCTATGTTTTGGCTTATGTTCAGGGTATAACAGCAGACGAAGAAGCAGACGATATTTTTTGTCAAAGAATGGTTGAAAATTATGAAAATGCACCAGATGAAGACAAGGAAGATATTCCGCTTGAAGATTGCTTGAAAATGTGGGGGCTTGAAAATGTATAAAATTATTATCAAGAAGAAGGCTAAAAAGTTTATTGATAAACTTCCCAAGAACGAGAAAATAAGAGTTGTTAAGGCAATCGAGCATCTTCCAAACGGTGAGGATATAAAGAAACTTAAAGGATATAGCGATTTGTTGCGTTTACGTGTTGGAGACTATCGCATAATCTACACTGTGGACAATGGCGAATTAATAGTATATGTTATTGATGCCGGGAACAGGGGAGAAATATATAACAAATATTAATCAAGCAGAGCCGCCAACACTGGCGGTTTTTCTGTGTCTTAAACATGGTCAAAGCGTTGCATTGCAACACACTTGCAACACCACCGCAACAAACTGCAACATTTTTGCAACGTAGATATAGATACAGAGTAAGAATATATATATCCCTCTCGTTAGTTAATATAGTATATTATTTTTATATTAATATTATATATATAATCAATACGGTAAATTATTATATAGTCTTTATCCGCACGCACACGCGGAGATAGTTATATATAGCCAGTACATGAAATAATTAAAATTTAAGTATTGACAAAATAATTGAATTGGGTTTATGATAAACGCATCAAGCAAGTAACAATCGAAAAGCACTACGACAAGTGAGATTATTATATAGTTTTGCAGGGCGTAGAACGCAAACGGAAGTCGTGCCCCGGTATGATGTTATTATTAGATTAATAGCATTGTACCGGGTTTTTGTTTTTATAATATTTATATTCATGTTCGGAGGTGTAAAGGTATGTCACAGGTAAGTAACACAGTTAAAACAGAATCAGGGGTTGAAGTATATGAGAATGGCATATCTGAGTATCTGGATTAGTATATAACAGACCACCAAATCGAAGACATGCGAAGAGAGCCACAAAGCAGATGGAACGCAGCGCTATTATATATTAATAAATATTTATTTAATGGCAGTAAAGAACCTTTAAAGGTAGATGGAAATATTAATAATGCCTATGACTTAGATTTAATAAATAATATGTGTGATATATATATTAATCTTTGCTATGAATATGACAAGGAAATTAGTATATTAGGTTTTAGTAAATTAACTGGAATTAATCAAGACACATTCTATGATTTGGGGAACGGAAGCAGTAGACCCAGCTCATCGGGTTGTGAGATATACAAAAAGCTAAGCAGAGAGCGAGAGGAAAGTTTATCAAATATGCTCATATCCGGCAGGAGAAACCCAGTAGGATTACTGGGAGCTTTGAACCGTCATTATGGTTGGAATATGGGACAGCCAAGGGGCGGCAACAGCGAACAAAAGCAGAGCATAGAGGAGATAAAACAGCGTTACGGACTGGAAAACGGACAGGACAAGCCGCGATTAGAGCCACCTAAAGCTGATTTCTAATGTTTATTCGTCATATTGCACAAAGAAAAATTTGAAGAATGGCATATTTACGCGATAGTTCGTATTTGTATAGTGGGTTGTCAATAAACTAAAAACAATGAACCCTTTTGGAGAATTTGTATTTATGAAAGACGGGGAAAGAATTAATACAAATGCAATAAGAAAGAGGGTATATCTAGTGTGTAAAAAGGCGAATGCATATAAAAAATCTCCACATAAGATTAGGAAAACATATGGCTCAATATTGATTGACAATAACGTTGATAGTACATTAATTATTGCTCAGATGGGGCATGCGGATATTCTTTGCACTGAAAAACATTATCATAGAAATAGGAAAAGCAACGATAAAAAAGCGAACATTATAAGTAACATACCGGAATTACAGATAAAAAAAGAGCATCAACATTGCAAAGAATGCTGATACCCTAATTGATACCCTATTGAAACCCTATGCCAGAAAAGTGTTGATTTTACTGGATTTTTAAAAGCTAGCGACGGGAATCGAACCCGTGACCTCAACACTACCAATGTTGCGCGCTACCGACTGTGCCACGCCAGCATATATAAGATTAATGGTCATCAATCACAAAATACATTATAGCATAGAAGACAAATAGATGTCAAATGATTTGTATAAATAAATCTTACCAATAATTTCATTGTTACTGTACAGACCCTAGCTTGCATTAAATAAACCGATGGTATAGACTTGAACTAATCAAGTAAAACCATCGGTTTTCTTTATCCAAATATCTTGGACACACTGTCAAACAGATTTGCCTCATCTTTTTTGCGCATCATTAATAGCATGCTCATGCTTTGGCAGAGATAATTGATACTTTCAAAACTCCTGAATGACACGGCCTGCTTTTGTTTCCGTTTGTATGATCTTAGGTCTCTTTCTGCTTCATT
>JAFSBX010000070.1 GCA_017437065.1 Lachnospiraceae bacterium | reverse complement strand
TAGGCTCAAGAACTTTGCTACACCACTTCCTTCATCCATACCATTACTGATACCGACTTGTGGTTCACTACACTTGGCGGTAAATACCCGTGGCTAGACTTTCACTAGCAAGATTAGTGCCATGCTTGGCACACACAACAAAGGGCAGGTAACACCTTACCTACCCTCTAACCTCTTTTTAATTTACTTGATTCTCTACCGTAAGTCAAGCCTTACCTTATCCGCAATCCGTGCAATATACTCACTATTCGTAGGGCGACTTTTCCCCGAATCAGCAGAATATCCGAACAAATCCTCAAAAGTATCCATATTTCCTCTTCCCCATGACACTTCAATAGCATTACGAATAGCTCTTTCCACCTTCTGTTCGGTTGTTCTGAAACGCTTTGCAATCTCCGGATATAATAATTTTGTCACGCTGCTTACCGTTTCCATATCCTTTCCGGAAATCATAATTGCTTCTCTTAAATAATGATACCCTTTCAGGTGTGCAGGTACACCAACCTCCAGCATGATTTTTGTTATGTACCTTTCTAATTCTACTTCCGGCATTGTTGCGATGTCCATGTTAAAGTCCCCTTTCAAATTTCTTCATTTTTTCCTCATTTTGTATGTCGAGGTTTTTGTTTTACTGCGGTTACGAAGAAATCATATCATGTTAGTAGGGATTTGTGAATATTTTAGGCATCGCGAAACGACAATTTCCGCACTTCTTAACACTTCATTAACGTTTTTCTTTATAATTCTTCTTTTACTATATAAATCGGACGATTTTTTACTTCCAAATAAGTTTTTGCGACATACTGTCCAACCATACCTATACAGAATAACTGTACACCACTTACAAGCGAAATAATACATACCAAAGACGGCCAACCGGCTACAGGATCACCAAAGATGGCAGTTCTGACAATAATTACCATAATCAGTAAAAATGCAAGTCCGCAAAACAACAACCCAATAAAAGAAGCAAAAGTTGCCGGTACTGTGGAAAATGCCAAAATTCCTTCTATGGAATATTTTAATAACTTCCAGAAAGACCACTTTGTTTCACCCTTCTGTCTTTCCACATTTTCAAATTCCAGCCATTTTGTCTTAAATCCAACCCAGCCGTAA
Source organism: Lachnospiraceae bacterium (assembly GCA_017437065.1). Lineage (GTDB taxonomy): Bacteria > Bacillota > Clostridia > Lachnospirales > Lachnospiraceae > RGIG3002. Next base: position 74,022 of record JAFSBX010000070.1, on the reverse strand, counting down.
ATTCCCTTCGTAAAACGGTTATACTCTTCCATTGACAAAATGGCATCTGCCACCTGTCTTGTCATTAACCGATAATCTCTTGCCCCATCTACAATTTCCGTACTGGAAATCTTCCGCATCAGCTTGTAAAACATTCTTGCAAAAAAAGATCGAATCACCGGCTCACCTTTTCTGGTCACCCTTCTGGTAGCTACAGAATCATATCCCTGATCAATATAAGAAAACATTTCCGGTAACAACGCCGGCGGGTCCTGCAAATCCACATCCATTACCACCAGATAATCCCCTTTTGCATTCTGCAACCCTGCATAAATTCCTGCTTCCTTACCAAAATTTCTTGAAAAAGATATTAAATGCACCCTTTCATCCTTCTCATGCAGTTTTTTCACTTCTGCAACCGTACCATCTTTCGAACCGTCATCAATATAAAGAATCTCTACTTCCAGTTCCCTTTTCTTAAAAAACTCCCTGTTTTTCATCAATTCATCATAAAAATCCGCCACCGATTCCTCTTCATTATAACACGGCACGATAACACTCAGTAATTCCATATAAAACCTTGCCTTTCTTTCCACTCTGCAAAAATATCATTCTATTATACACAAACAACGGCAGATTTACTCTATGAAATCCGCCGTTACTCTTCTTATAACTTAATTGTATGATTGTATAATTATTTACATTCTCGCACTATCCACATTTTCGCGGAACCATTCATAAGCAAGGCGAACACCTTCCTCTAAATCCACTTTATGCTTCCAGCCAAGTCCGTGAAGTTTTGAAACATCTGTCAGCTTTCTTGGCGTACCGTCCGGCATCTCTGTGTTCCATACAATCTTACCCGTATATCCTACTACACTTTGTACCGTTTCTGCAAGCTCTTTTATTGACACTTCTTTTCCTGTTCCAATATTTACATGCTGTTCTCCATCGTAATTCTCTAATAAGAATACACAGGCATCGGCCATATCATCTACATATAAGAATTCACGAAGAGGTGTTCCTGTTCCCCAAAGCTCTACACTTTCTGCATTATTTACTTTCGCTTCATGGAACTTACGAATCATTGCCGGCATTACATGGGAACCTGACAAGTCATAATTATCATGCGGTCCGTAAAGATTCGTCGGCATACAGCTGATAAAATCATCACCATATTGGCGTTTAAAGAATTTACACATCTCTAATCCGGCAATTTTTGCAATTGCATATGCTTCATTTGTTATTTCAAGAGGCCCTGTCAGAAGTGCATCTTCCGGAATCGGCTGTGGAGCCATTTTCGGATAAATACATGTACTTCCGAGGAATAACAGCTTCTTTACTTTAAAATCATGGCAGCATTTGATTACATTACACTGAATCTGCATATTTTCATAAGCAAACTCAGCCGGTGCTGTATTGTTCGCATTAATTCCGCCAACCTTAGCAGCCGCAAGTACTACTACATCCGGTTTCTCTGTTTCAAAAAACTCTCTGACAGCTGCCTGATTTGTTAAATCCAGTTCTTTGTGAGTTTTTCCGATAATATTTGTATATCCTTTTTCCTGTAAATTCCTTACAATTGCACTACCTACCAGTCCTCTGTGACCGGCTACATAAATTTTATCTGATTTATTCATTTCTTTCCTCATTTCCGTGCTACACTTACTATTAAGTTACTGTTCACTCCACAACTAGTAACTTTTTGTATTCACTTTTCTTCGGACCAATTTTCTTTATATTTTAAGCGTTCTCTTTACGGAATTCTTCGCTTCCTTTACCCACAATCGCTTTCATATCCGCATCCATCATCATGGCAACTAATTCTTTGAATCCATTCTCACGTTTCCAGCCCAATTCCTTTTCTGCTTTCTCACAGTTACCCCAAAGGAACTCAACCTCTGCCGGACGATAGAATTCAGGATTTACGTCAACAAGAAGCTTACCTGTCTTTGCATCGTAACCTTTCTCGTTTACGCCTGTACCTTCCCAGCGAATCTGCACACCGATTTCTTCAAAAGCTGCTTCTACAAATTCACGAACTGTATGTGTCTCGTTTGTAGCAAGAACGTAATCATCCGGTTTTTCCTGCTGGAGCATTAACCACATACCTTTCACATAATCGCCTGCAAATCCCCAGTCTCTCTTTGCATTCATATTTCCAAGAGAAAGTTTTTCCTGTTTTCCTGCCATAATGTTAGCAATGGCAAGTGTGATTTTTCTTGTTACGAAGTTTTCACCACGTCTTGGAGATTCATGGTTAAATAAAATACCGTTACATGCAAACATATTGTAAGATTCTCTATAGTTTACCGTAATCCAGTAAGAATACAGTTTTGCAACACCATATGGGCTCTTTGGATAAAACGGAGTTTTCTCACTCTGTGGTGCAGTCTCCGGAAGTCCGCCGAACAATTCAGAAGTAGATGCCTGATAAAAACGGCATGGACCACCATTTACACGGATTGCTTCCAATAATTTTAATGTACTGATACCTGTTGCATCTGCTGTGTATTCCGGTACGTCAAAAGAAATTCCTACATGAGACTGTGCTGCAAGATTGTAAACCTCTGTTGGTTTAATTTCTGCAATCAGACGCATCATGTTGCTGGAATCTGTTGTGTCTGCATAATGCATAAAAAATTTAACGTTATTATAAGAAGAATTGAGAATATGATCAATACGGGATGTATTGGATACACTGTGACGTCTGTTTAATCCATGTACCTCATATCCTTTTTCCAATAAAAACTCTGCTAAATAAGAACCATCCTGTCCTGTTACACCTGTAATTAATGCTACGTTTCTCATTCTTTCTCCCTTCTGCACGATACTGTGCATACAATTTTAGGAAATTGAAAAATATTTCAACCTTTTTCCTTTTTGCTATACAATTATTTTTCTCTTTTTTTGCTATGTCAAATGGTAGTATACTATTGTATAATAGCGTTATCAACCAAAAATCTTGCCCGTTTATGGTAAAATATTGCTACTAATTGGAGGTACTATGACAACATCAAAATCTTCATCTGACCGAATACTTGCAACCCCGTCTGCGTATGCACGAAAAAACTACCTTTATGTGCAGGAAGTAGGTACACTGCACAGCGTAGAACCACATATCAGTAAACGCCAAAACTTAAATTCCTTTTTATTTATTGTTGTCATGAATGGTAATGGTACTATTACCTTTGACGGACAGCAATTTCCGGTCGAAGCAGGAAACTGTATCTGGATTGATTGCAGCCACTCCTATTCTCACGAAAGCAGTGCGGACAATCCCTGGACACTGATGTGGGTACACTTTTACGGAACTTCCGCTTCCTCTTTTTATAACACCTATATTGAACAGGAGAATCCTTTCCTTTTCACTCCTCCTTCTATTGTACCTTTTACCGAAGCTCTTCATACGCTCTATCAGGTACACGAAATGAAAAATCCGCTTTTGGAGCTGATTTCACACAAATGTCTGACAGACATTATTTTACTATGCTTTACAGAAAACAGTCGCGAACACCAAAATGCAGCCACAATTTCTGAAAAACTGCAACTTATTCGCAATTATATGGAAGAACATTATATGGAAAAAATAAATCTGGATGATTTGGCAGATACTTTTTATATAAGCAAGTATCACCTTTCACGTGAATACAAAAAGACATTCGGAATAACTTTAGGAAATGATTTAACTGCAAAGCGGATTTCACATGCCAAGTCGCTATTAAGATTTACTTCTGACTCGATAGAACAGATTGCGGTAAGCTGCGGCTTCCAGAATGCAGGTTACTTTATCAAAGTATTCAGAAAAGCAGAAAATATGACTCCTTTAGAATACCGTAAAAAGTGGTAAATGTAGATAATATAATTCTATGAAATACGAACGTGACAAGCGGCAATAATTCCTTCAAGAACTCGCTTCCGCTCTCCAAGGGTTCTTTCAGGATTTATTGCCGCTTGTCACTGTTTTTCTCTTCCGTTATATTTTTTTCTAAATAATAAACCTACTTCAAAAATTACTGTCCCAACCCTAATCGATTAATAGCTGAGAAAATAGCTCTCACAGAAGCTCTTGTAATATTTGAACTTACACCTACACCGTAAGTTACACTTCCTGTATTACTGTCTAACAGGTGAATATACGCAGCTGCCTGTGAATTAGAACCACTCTGTAATGCATGTTCTTCGTAGTCAAGGATTTTGATATCGACGGAAAGTTCCTGTGCAAGACCGCGTTTCACAGCATCAATCGGTCCGTTTCCAATCGCTTCAAAACTCTTTTCTACACCCTTATTTGTATAAACAACAGTAACTTTTGTATCGAATGCCGACTCTGTTTCTCCACTTAAATCATCTACACGCAGTTTCTTGAAGTGGATAGGCTCTTTTTTATCAAGATATTCTTCTTTGAAGCTGTTCATAATCTGATCCGGTGAAACTTCACCCTGCTTTTCGGATATTTTCTGAATTACATTAGCAAATTCCTTGTGCATTGCTTTCGGAAGCTTGAATCCGAAATAAGTATCCATAACAAAGGCAACCCCACCCTTTCCGGACTGTGAATTAATTCGTACAATTGGTTCATACTCTCTTCCGATGTCCGCCGGGTCAATCGGCAGATACGGCACCTGCCAGATTTCGCTGTTCCGCTCTCGCATTGCTTTCACACCCTTGTTGATAGCATCCTGATGTGAACCTGAAAAAGCAGTAAACACCAGCTTTCCTGCATATGGGTGTCTTGGATGAATCGGAATTTTACAGCATCTTTCATATATTTCAATAATGTCATTTACACGCTCAATATTTAATTCCGGATTAATTCCCTGCGAAAACATATTATAAGCGATATTCAGTACGTCCACATTACCGGTACGTTCTCCGTTACCAAATAAGGTACCTTCCACTCTGTCCGCACCTGCAAGCATGGCAAGCTCAGCACTTGCAACACCTGTTCCTCTGTCATTGTGTGGATGTACACTTAAAATAATGGATTCTCTGTTTTTAAAATGTTTATTCATCCATTCAATCTGATCTGCATAAACATTCGGAGTTGTCATTTCTACAGTAGATGGCAGATTTATAATAATCGGATTCTCTTTTGTTGCTCCCCATGTTTCCTGAACAGCAGTACAAATCTCCAATGCATAATCTAATTCTGTTCCGGTAAAACTTTCCGGAGAATATTCCAAAATAATTTTACCCGGGAATTTTGCAGCACGTTCTTTTACCATCTGCGTACCTTTTATCGCAATTTCCGTAATCTGATCTTTTTCCATTCCGAAAACAACATCTCTCTGTAAAGTAGATGTAGAATTATAGATATGTACAATTGCCTGCTTACAGCCTTCAATTGCTTCAAAAGTACGGTCAATCAGTTCTTCCCTACACTGTGTTAATACCTGCACTCTTACATCATCCGGAATCATTTTTCTGTCTATCAGCTGACGTAAGAAATCAAATTCAATCTGACTGGCAGCAGGAAATCCAATTTCAATTTCTTTAAATCCAAGCTGAATCAAAAACTGAAACATTTCAATCTTTTCTTCTACAACCATCGGATCAATTAACGCCTGATTTCCATCTCTTAAATCAACGCTACACCAGACAGGCGCTTTCTCTATTTCTTTATTTGGCCATTCTCTTTCCGGATAGTCTACTACAGGGTTACGTTTATATCTGCTATAATTTAACATATTCTTTCCCTCCAAACTCATGCTGCTTGCACAGCACTTATTATAAAATATTTTTTAGTTATCTACAATAACTATTATTCATCCAGTTTACTGACATATTGATATTTCAATAAACTCCGCAAAAACGCAAAAAAACCCATGTAATACAACATGGGTTCAAATGTACACAACTATTCTCCAAGTCCACTTTCAATTGCTTCTACGAGGGTCTTTAATGCCACTTCTTCATCCTCGCCTTCACACACAAACTCAACTTCATCGCCACATTTTACACACGCACCAAGCACACTTAATACACTCTTTGCGTTTGCTGTATTATCTCTAAAAGTAAACGTTATTAACGATTTAAATTTCATTGCTTCTTTACATAGGATACCTGCCGGTCTTAGATGTAGTCCCGTAGGATTCTTAATAACTACCTTTTGGCTTACCATAACCAATTCCTCCAAATTTATATTATACTTTGCTATTTGCCCTAATACTTTAACTTTCCGCCAGAATAGTATACCATTATTTTACATTTTCTACAAGGTTAAGATAAAAACGATTTTTTTACCGATATTTTCATGAAAAAATCTATCATAATTACAGCATACAATTCTGAATCAGTTCTGCAAGCTTTCTTGCTTCGTTTTCAATTAATTTCTGATCTTTTCCCTCAATCATAACCCTTACTAACGGCTCTGTTCCCGAAGGTCTGATAAGCACTCTTCCTTCACCGGCAAACTGCTGCTCCAAATTTTTTATTGCTTCAGCAATTTCAGGATATTCCATATATTTTTCTTTTTTATGATTTGGCACTCTTGCATTTATCAGTGCCTGTGGCAATACTTCCATAACCTTTTTAAGCTCTGATAACGGTTTTCCGGTTTCTACAATTACCTGTAATAAATGCAATGCACTTAAAAGACCATCACCGGTTGTGTTTCCGTCTAAGAAAATAACATGCCCTGACTGTTCCCCGCCAAGACTGGCATCAATTTCTTTCATTCGTTCCAATACATAACGATCGCCTACCTTTGTCTGCTCCATATGGATCCGATTCTTTTCCGCCATCAAAAAGAATCCTAAATTACTCATAACAGTTGCAACAATGGTATCATTTTTCAGTTTTCCCTGCTGTTTCAAATAGTTACCGACAATTGCCATAATCTGATCGCCGTCTACCAATTCACCATTTTCATCTACAGCAAGTAATCTGTCCGCATCTCCGTCAAAAGCAAGACCGACTTTCGCTTTTTCATATACAACTCGCGCCATCAATTCTTCCATATGCGTGGAACCACAGTTTGCATTAATATTTGTTCCGTCCGGATTATTATGGATTGCTACAACTTCTGCTCCAAGTTCTTTCAAAGCTTCCACGGAGGTATAGTATGCTGCACCTTCTGCACAATCAACTACTATTTTCATACCTTTCAGGTCAACATTAACTGCACGAATGGAATGATTGATATATTCTTCTTTTGCATCTGTTCTGTATTTAATTTTTCCAATGCCGGAGCCTACCGGAAATTTAACATCTTTCATTCCTGACTTAATAAGCTCCTCAATTTCATCCTCTAATGAGTCCGGAAGCTTATATCCATTACCATCGAAGAACTTAATACCATTAAATTCTACCGGATTGTGAGATGCCGAAATCACAACACCTGCATCCACCTTATACTTTCGTGTCAGATAAGCCACAGCCGGAGTAGGAACTACTCCAACATATACTACGTTGGCTCCTACGGAACATGCACCTGCCATTAATGCATTTGCAAGCATATCACCGGAAATACGCGTATCACATCCTACCATAATTGTCGGTTTATGCTCATTTTCTTTAGAAAGAACATAAGCACCTGCCTGCCCAAGCTGCATTGCCAGCAGTGGTGTAAGCTCATCATTTGCAACACCTCTTACTCCATCTGTACCAAATAATCTAGCCATATTATTCTTCCTCCGCTTCCTGTACTATTATTTTTACTTTCACAGGTTCTACAATTGTTATCTCTTCACCCAATTCAAATGTCGCTTCAACCGTATATTCTCCCGGTTCCAAACTGTTTATATCCTCTTTTTCCATATATGCAGCCAAATCCACTGTACCTACAATGTCACTCATCAATACTTCCGACACATCTGCCTGCAACCCTGTCATCTTTAATACAATTTCATTATTTTCATCTATAGAAACTTTAAAATCATCCGGAACATTAGTAATCAGAATATTTCTTTCGCCTAAATGCAGTTCCTTTTTCTGTTCTTCTTCAATATAAACCGTCACAATTGCTTTTCCGTTATAATCACTGTCCGCAATACTTATTCCGGTTGGAAGATAGTTCTTAACATTAACATTTGCAATCAGATTTTCTGTTTTTCCGTTTACATTTAATACTTCTGATGGAATTTCAATCTGAGATATATTTTTCAGCGCATCTGTATTTCCTGCAATTGTAATTTCTGACGGAACTCCCGATATTTCACCTGTCATTCGATAACCTGTTGCCGGATTTCCAGTTACGGAATATCCGACGGGTACTGTCTTCGTAGCCAAAATTTCAACACCTACTTTAACAGAATCCACGTTTTTCACAATACTGGATGCCGATATCTCCTTTTCTTCTGCATCATACAATTTTACATCTGCATAAGTAGCAATATCTGTCGTCGTTCCGGAAACGTCTACCGCTACTACAGCACTCTTTATTTGCGATACAATAGATTCCGGTCCTGAAATTCTCACCTGATTCTGATCCGTAGTTACTCTTCCTACCACATAACCGTCTTCTACCTCGCCGACTGTCTTAGTCTTTAGTACAAGCTGCAACATTTTTTTCGGTTCAATATTCAATTTAACACTTTCAATATTGCCTTTAAAATTTGTTATTTTGTCATTATATCTTTTTGAATAATACGTAATATTAATTGTATTTGCTGCAGTAATATTATTAAAATCTGCAACAGCAACAATGTCATCCTTACTAAGAAGCTCCAAGTAGGAACGTGGTGCACTGACCGACACAGTTACCGTACCAGTGGAGTCTAGTATTTCGTATACAAGTCCTTCTTCCGTAATCAGATTTGCATTCTGCAGCTTTACCGGAATATTATCAAATGGCTTTGTCTTTACCGGATTATCCACGTTAACAACAACAAGCCACAACAAGACAGCAAAGATAAAAGAAATTAATTTCAGGCCCCAATTGTTAGTCAGTCTTTTTTTCATTTTTTGACCTGCCTTTCCATTTCAAAATTTTCTTTTCTTCCATTGTCTTATTTTGTACTTTTATAAGCTGCTCTTTTAACTCATCCGCATCTATATTACGTTTCAATTGCCCATTATATGCCGTACTTATTTTTCCCGTTTCTTCCGAAACAATTACAGTAAGTGAGTCTGTCACTTCTGAAATACCAACTCCGGCTCTGTGCCTTGTACCAAGCTCTTTACTTAGTGCCATATTGTCAGAAAGTGGAAGATAACAGGTAGCAGAAGTAATTCGGTCGCCACGCACAATAATGGCACCATCATGAAGCGGTGTATTATGCTCAAAAATATTAATCAATAACTGGCTTGTTACCAATCCGTCTACTGCAATTCCCGTTCTTTCATAATCACCCAGTCGCTGTTCCTGTTCAATCACAATCAATGCTCCTGTTTTAGCCTTTCCCATTTCAATACAGCCTTTTACTATTTCAGAAATTGTCTTGTCAGAAAAACGTCCATCTGCTTCCTTGTTGGAATCAATCGGTAAAAATGAAGAAATCAGATTGGTTCGCCCCAACTCCTCCAATGCTTTACGAAGCTCCGGCTGCAAAACAACAACAATCGCCGTAACAGCAATTCCCAATACATTTTCTGCAATCCATAAAATAGTACTCATATCCAGCAATGCAGCAACCAGCAGAAAAATGAGAATTACACTCATACCTTTCAACAAAGCCCAGGCTTTTGTTGTTTTAATCCACACCATAATATGATACACCAAAAAGGAGATAATTAATATCTCCGCTACATCCGTCCACTCTACAGATGGCATATGCAATGTTTCAAGGTAATTCTGCATAAAATTAGAAATCTGCTGCATAACACTTCATTCCAGTCTAATAAATTTGACAGTTATTTATCGTTTAATGATGAATTTCTCCCACTGCCCTGAGAGGATGTTCTATTTGCAACACTATTCACTGTATTTACAGTTCTGACAGTACTTACCGGTCTTGTTCCTTCTGTACTGTTTTCTGTAGCTCTGGCTGCTCCCACTGTTCTTGATGCTCCTGATGTACGAACTGTTCCTGTTGTACTTCTTGCCGCACTATTCATTGTACCCACTGTTCTGGGCACCGTTTTGGTTGATACATTTTGGCTTGTTTGTGTATTTATTTTTTTTACTGTCTTAGTCGGTGTTGCTACACTCAGCTTAGGAACTGCCTTTACATAGTAGTAATATTCATCATCTTCAAACTGAACTCTCTCCGTACGGCTGTAATCCACACTGAATACGAAAAACTGTAACACTTTTGCCAGTAATATGGCTATAATTCCACCTATCAGAACTCCTGCAATCGACACGTTGGTGTCATACATCAAATCTCCTACAAGCAACATTACGATATTAACAAGCGTACCCGCAATCATGGCAATTGTCCAGCTGTAATCCACTGACATTCTTCGTATTAAATAAACCACAATTAAAGCAATTGAGAACGCTACAACAGTAACAATCATAGCCTTGTTGTCAATCAAACCGTCAATTAAATAACGAAATCTTGTTGTAATGTCATCTTCCATAACGTTAATTGCTGTCTCATTTTCATTAATAAACGACAAAAAGAAATAAACAATCGTTCCACATCCTACTGAAACAGCCGATGCCGGTGTCCTTACTAACCCTAAAGCCAATGGCATAATATACGGAACTTTAAGGACAAATGATAACGGCGTAAGAAGTAATACCACGCTTTCTTTCGGTGTAAACCGAAAGTACAGCAGAAACATTACTATCAAAAGCAACAGTGCCACTAAAGCACATTCCATCGACAATGCATACAAATGCAATATAATGAACAATGATGAAAATACAGCAATACATCCTGTCGGCAAAAAAGAACACATCAATGACACTATCAAAATAACCGCTATATTATCAATCTGATTCATATATCCAAGCTTACTGTTTATTACAGCTAATGTAATAAACGCCAGCACTAGTTTCCACACCGGTTTTATATAAATTTCATATTTACCATAAAAATGTTTTAAATATTCTCTAATAACTAATAATTTTGTCACAATACACCTCATAGCCAGCCATCCGGTTATTTTTCATATATTCCGGATAGCTTTTTCAAATTGTTATAGTAGCACTTCAGGCTCTTTTTCGCTTTATTATAGCGATTCAGACTCACAATATAGGTTATTAGCACATAGCCGCCTACTGTTACGGCATATGCTGTCAAAACATTTTTTGCAAATACCAGCAGATCCATCTTATAAATATCCTGCATAAAAACTTCAAAATCATAAAAAATGAACATGCCAAAAACTATCATAAATGCTATTGTGGCACTTATGATAGATTTTAGCAATTGAAAACCTATATAATCATTGCGGAAATACTTTCCGATTGCTACATATTTCTTTCCTTCGTTTTCTTCATACGATGCCATATGAGTCATCAGTATGATACGTTCTTCATTTAACATTAAAAACTCCTGTTACCCGGTTATTCGCTCAAGAAACGCATTTTAGGGTTATCTTTTGGATTTTTCTTTGCCGCAGGCTTTGGTGCTTCCGGTTTCTTAATGGAATCTCCAAACTCTTTAGCCATACTATTTTTGCAACGTTCGCAAAATCTTCCTGACCTAATCATGGTTCCACATCCTTCACAGTCAATTCCAACTGTTGAATCCTCTGAAAATTCCAGTCTCTCTTCTCTTACCCATTGGCGTATCTGGCGTACATCAACATCGCATGCTTCCGCTACTTCCGTTACACCCGATATCTTATGTTCCCGAATATATTCCTTTACTTCAACAAATTTCTTTTCAAGTTCCTCTCTGCATATCTGACAGATTGGTAAACCTGATACATAATTAAACAATCTTCCACACTTTTTACAATTTCTTACGTTCATACTTTATGCACCCCTTTTCTTCTATATTGCACTTCCTATCGCAAGCGTAAGGACATAAACTTTTTCTATCCCCGTTTCTTTCAGTAGCTTCGTCATCTCATCTACTGTACTGCCTGTTGTGTAAATATCATCAATAATTATAATCGTACTTAATTTTACATCATTTTTACCTATTTTAAAAGCCTTTTTCAAATTATTTTGCCTTTCTGACTGTTTTAGCAGTTTTTGGGGAATTGTCTTTCTCCGGCGGACAACCAAATCACTTTTCATCGGAATCCCTGTCCTTCTGCTAAGTTCCGCTGCGAGTAACTCTGCCTGATTGTATCCTCTCTGCTGTTTTCTTGATTTATGTATCGGTACGGGAATAAGGGCTTCTGCCTTCCATTTTCTGATATCATCTTCAAAATACTTTGCCATTTCCCACCCTAAAAATTCTGCATATTCCCGTCTTTTCCCATACTTAAACCGGTATATCATACCTGACGCAGTTTTATATTCGTACAAACTTTTTCCACGCACAAATTCATGATGCTTTTTCTTACAGTCCTCGCAGTATTCCTCTGTCTCTTTATACAACGGTTTTCCACATTTCATACATTGTATTTTTGATACATATTTCAATTTATTTCTACATTTGTCACATATCAGATGCCCTGCAGGGCGTACCGGTTTATCACATACCGGACATCTCCTCGGAAAAAGCAGTTCCCTTATCCACCATAATACTCTTTTCATTCATATTCCCTTCTACTCCCAATTCCTTAATCCTCTCTCTCAAACCGGTAAATCTCCCTTTTTCACTCTGATTTGCTATCATTTCTTCCAGCATTCTGCTGCTTCCCAATATTGTCACACACTTCTTTGCTCTCGTAACCCCGGTATACAAAAGATTACGATTAAACAACATTTTAGGTCCTGTCAAAAGCGGCATAATAACCGCCGGATACTCGCTTCCCTGCGCCTTATGAATTGTAATCGCATACGCAAGCTCCACTTCGTCCAGCTGTGCAAAAGCATATGTCACCTGTCGCTTTTCATCATATTCCACTACCATCGTCTGGGAATAATCATTAATCTCTTTTACAATTCCCGTATCCCCGTTAAAAATGCCCAGTCCTTTATCTATCGGTATACCGTACTTACTCACTACCTCCCATTCTATCTGATAATTATTTTTTATTTGCATTACCTTATCTCCTTCCCGAAATACACCTTCACCATAAGGATGTTCTGCCTTAGATGTATCCGGCGGATTTAAGTATTGTTGCAAAATACGATTTAATACTTCTACTCCCAGATTTCCTTTTCGCATGGGCGTAAGTACCTGTACTTCATAGGGTGCTGATTCTACATATCTGGGGATTTTTTCGCTGACAAGCTGAACCATATGTTTATATATGACATTCACATCACTTCTTTCAAGAAAGAAAAAATCCTTACTCTTATTATCCAGCTTAATCGACTCACCATGATTAATTCTATGTGCATTTACTACAATATCACTTTCACCTGCCTGTCTGAAAATCTTTTGCAGAATAATAACAGGAAACTGTCTGCTTGCAATCAAATCCCTAAGTATCTGTCCGGGTCCCACCGAAGGCAACTGATCCACATCTCCCACCATGATTAGTCTGGTGCCTACACAAACCGCTCTTAACAACGACTGAAACAAATGCAGATCCACCATGGACATTTCATCAATAATAATCACATCTGCTTCCAGTGGATTTTCCTCATTACGTTCAAAATTTACGCTCTTTCGTTCTTCTGTAAGAGCACCATTAATTTCCAGCATTCGGTGAATCGTCCTCGCCTCATATCCGGTAGCCTCTGTCATTCTTTTTGCTGCACGGCCGGTTGGTGCAGCAAGCAAAATATCCATGCCTTCTTTTTCAAAATAACGTATCATTGTGTTAATGGTAGTGGTTTTTCCTGTTCCGGGTCCTCCTGAGAGAATAAATAAACCATTTTTTATACTTTCCATAACTGCTTTTCTTTGCAATTCATCTAATTCAATCTCCAGCTCAGCCTCTATCCGCCGTATTTTGTTTTCCATATGAATTTCCTCAGACGGAAGCAGTTTATCTTCTCCCTCCACACTAATATTCAAATCATGCAGCATTTTGGCACAATTTAATTCTGCATAATAATAGGTCATGGCATAAACACAGTCACCTTTCATAACAAGTTTCCTGTCCATCATCAGATTTGCAAGTTGCGGTTCCATTAACTCTTTTTCTATCTCCAAAAGCTTAGAACTTCTGTCAAGCAATTCCTCCTTCGGCAGATAACAATGTCCCTCCGCAGTTGCCTGAAGCAACGTAAATAAAATTCCGCTTCGTATCCGATAATCAGAATCTGTATGAATTCCTATTTTCGAGGCTATTTCATCTGCAATCCGAAATCCGATTCCACTGATATCTTCCGCAAGTTTATATGGATTTTCCCGCATGACTCCATATATGTTTGCACCATAAGTATTATAAATCTTAACTGCAAGAGTATTAGAGATACCATATTGCTGCAAAAACACCATAGCTTCCCGCATATCCTTTTTCTCTTCTGCTATCATTCCTATTTCTCTTGCTTTCTTTTCACTGATACCTTTTATTTCTGCAAGCCGTTCCGGCTCTTCTTCTATAATACGAAAAGTATCACTGCCAAACTTTTTTACAATCCTTTTAGCCAATGCAGGGCCTACTCCCTTTATTGCTCCCGAACCGAGGTACCTTTCCATACTGGCAGCATCTTCCGGAGGAACAATTTTATATTCTTTCACCTTTAACTGTGTGCCATAAACAGGGTGTTCCACATAATCGCCTTCGACCTCTACGGTTTCTCCCTGTTCTATATTTTTAAATGTCCCTACACATATCAGCTCATCACCATCACAAATGAGTTCAAGTACCGTATATCCGTTATCTGCATTACGGTATATAATATGATCTACATATCCCTTTTCTTTTTCCATAAACACTCTGTTCTTCCAGTCTTTAATATATTTTCTAAAAAAACGCGCAAAAGGACTGCCTATTAAGCAGCCCTTCTGTATAAAATTTTAAAGTTATTCCGTTTCTCTATGTATTATATACCCTGAGTAACTTTCATCTGTTCATACAACATCTGAGCAAGCCCGAGACTGTTTGTTTCTGTAGACTGTGTTGCAAGCTCCTGAATCATATTATCTTTAAAATAATCAACTAATGCTCCGTTAGAACCGCTGTCCTCTGATTCCGGAATAGTTTTTACCATCTCTTTAAAAACCTGTTCCAAAAAATATGCTTCAAATTGTTTGCAGGCATCCATCAGTTCTTCATCGGTCGTATTTGTATAATCCTTATCCAATTCTAATGAAGATTGGGTTTTATTTGCCGTTGCTTCATCGGTAATATAGCTTGTATACATATTAATGCTACTAATATCCATATTAATACCATACCTTTCTCACAAAAAATTGTCGCCTGGCGGCGACAATTCTAAGAGAATGTCTCCCATTCTCCTTAACTCCCACCACTTGACTCGCGTAATTTCCTATTATATAAACTACGAACTTAAGCTGTTTTTCATTCTACGCTGACTAACGTCTTAAATTATTTGCCTGCTGAAGCATTTCATCTGATGAAGTGATTGCTTTTGAATTCAATTCATATGCTCTCTGTGCTACAATCAGATTTACCATTTCATCAACAACCTGTACATTGGATGCTTCCAAATATCCCTGAAGCACTTTACTCTTTTGTACATTCGGAGTCAAAGCTTCATTTAATGCAGGACCACTTGCTGCTGTTTCTGTATAAAGGCTTTCACCCTCTTTATTTAATCCACCCGGATTATTGAACTGATATACACCAATCGTAATTCCTAAAGACTGAGGATTGTTGTTAGCATCCGGATAACAGATTGTACCATCTGCCGTTACTACAATTCTATTAGTAACATAAGTATTCGGAAGACTTATTTCACGTCCCAGCGTATCCAAAACAGGAAGTCCGTCTGAATTTGTCAATGTAATTCTTTCATCATTTCCTATTGCCCATGTAAAGTTACCATTTCTGGTATACTGCGGTGTTCCATCAATTCCCTGCACTGCAAAGAAACCATCTCCACTGATTGCGAATGCAGTATCACTTTCTGTTGCCGTAATGTTACCCTGAGTAAAAATAGAATCCAGTGCTGCATTTCTTACACCAAGACCAACCTGTGCACTTGTCGGCTTTGGAGTTCCATCTGAACTGGTAGTTTTTGTCTGTATATTCTGATATAACAAAGACTTAAACTCATTTACCTGTGTTTTGTATCCTGTTGTATTTACATTTGCCAGGTTGTTTGCAATTGTATCTACGTTTGTCTGCTGAGCAATCATACCGGTTGCTGCTGTCCATAAACTTCTTACCATATCAGTTTACCCCCCTATATTTTTCCTAACTGGTTCACTGCGATTTCCAACGAATTATCATAAGTCTGCATAATCTTCTGATTACTTTCATATGCCCTTGTAATGGATATCAGATTCACCATTTCTGATACTACCTGTACATTTGACATTTCCAAATATCCTGATTTTACTGTAGCATTCGCTAATGGTGGTCTTACTTCTTCTACAGGCTGATAATAATTTTCACCATATTTTTCAAGAATATCATAATCAGGAAAATCTACAATTCGAAGTGCAGCTACGGTAACTCCATTCTGCGAAATCATTCCATTATCATCTATTTTGGTTTCTTTTAAAGGATCTAACTTAATTCTTCCTCTGGTTCCCATAACATAATCACCATCGGCATTTACAAGGTATCCGTCTTTATCCAGAGTAAAAGAGCCGTCTCGCGTATACTTCGTTGAAACTTCGTCATTTTTATTTGTAAACTCAATTTCAAAGAAGCCCTCTCCTGCCAAAGCCAAGTCATAAGTGTTACCTGTCACTCTGAATGATCCCTGACTGTAATCTGTATAATTTTCTCCGATTTTCACTCCCATATTAAGAGTTCCCATTGGTTTCGCATTGTTTGGTGATTCCGATGCATCTTTAATTTTATATGATAATATATCATCAAATGCCTGACTTGTAGCACCCTCTTTTTTATAACCAACTGTAGACGCATTCGCAAGATTGTTGGTAAGAATGTCCATTCTGTTCTGCTCATTTGCCAGACCGGTATAGGCCGTATATAACCCCTTCAGCATATTTATATGCTCCTTTCTTCTCTTGTGTTTTAATCCTCTCTGTATCCCGCAAGAAATTCTACATATTTTCCTGTTCCGATTGCCACTGCTGTCATCGGATCTTCAGCTGTCATCGTATTAATTCCTGTTTTTGATGAAATTAAGTCTTCCAATCCTCGAAGAAGGCTTCCTCCACCTGTCAATACGATACCCCTGTCAGCAATATCTGCTGCAAGCTCCGGTGGTGTTTTTTCCAACACGCTGTGAATTGTCTCTACAATCTGGGCTGTAGTTTCATGTAATGCCTCTTCTGTTTCCTCGGAAGATACGGTTACTGTTTTCGGAAGACCTGTAACAAGATTACGACCTCTTACATCCATGTAATCTACTTCTGTACGTTTATACGCAGAACCGATTTTAATTTTAATATCCTCTGCTGTTCTTTCACCAATTAACAGGTTATGCTTTTTACGCATATAACGAACAAGTGCTTCATCAAAATCATCACCTGCTATTTTAATGGAAGCACTGACTACTGTACCACCAAGGGAAATCACGGCGATATCCGATGTACCGCCTCCGATATCTACGATCATGTTTCCACAAGGCTTGGAAATATCAATACCTGCTCCAATTGCTGCTGCAATCGGTTCTTCGATAATAGATACTTCTCTTGCACCTGCCTGATAAGTTGCATCCTCTACAGCTTTCTTTTCTACTTCTGTGACACCACTCGGTACACAAACCGCAATTCTCGGTTTACGGAATGTTTTCTTTCCAAGTGCTTTCTGGATGAAATATTTCATCATTTTCTCTGTAACTGTATAATCTGAAATAACACCCTGTCTCAATGGTCTGACCGCAACAATGTTGCCGGGTGTTCTACCTAACATAAGTCTTGCATCTTCTCCGATGGCTTTTATCTTGTTTGTATCACGATCAAAGGCAACTACTGAAGGCTCTTTTAAAACTACACCTTTACCTCTGATATAAACCAGTATGCTGGCAGTGCCTAAATCAATGCCAATATCTGTATACTGCATAAAAATGTTTCCCCTTTCCGGTAATCTCTCTATATAATAAATCTTTTCCATTTGTCAGTAATATAAACACACAAAGTCATTATAACCCAAAAGGATAGATTTTCAAAGGGATTTAAAAAAATTTTAAAAATTTCTAATATTTTAACAGTTTTATGGCATCTATACTTTATTTCGGATACAAATTGACTGTTATTTAGCTTCTTTTGCTTTTTCTAACATTTTTTTAATATATAATCCGGTGTATGATTTTTCATTTTTGGCCACCTGCTCGGGTGTTCCTTTTGCAATAACCGTACCACCCTTGTCTCCGCCTTCCGGTCCGATATCAATAATATAGTCGGCTGTCTTAATCACATCCAAATTATGTTCAATGACAACTACTGTATTTCCGCCATCTGCAAGCTTCTGCAAAATTTCCGTCAATTTATGCACATCGGCAAAATGCAGTCCTGTGGTTGGTTCGTCCAAAATATATATTGTCTTTCCGGTACTTCTTTTACTAAGCTCTGTTGCTAATTTAATACGCTGCGCCTCACCACCCGAAAGCTGTGTAGAGGGCTGTCCAAGTTTTATATATGAAAGTCCTACGTCATTTAAGGTTTCTATCTTACGCTTAACAGACGGAACATTTTCAAAAAACGGAACCGCTTCTTCTACTGTCATATCCAGAACATCATAAATGCTCTTTCCTTTATATTTGACTTCCAGCGTTTCCCTGTTGTAACGCTTTCCGCCACATACTTCACAGGGAACGTACACATCCGGTAAGAAATGCATTTCAATTTTGATAATACCGTCTCCACTACAGGCTTCGCATCTGCCGCCCTTTACATTAAAGCTGAAACGTCCCTTTTTATATCCTTTCGCTTTAGCATCTGAGGTAGCTGCGAACAAATCTCTTATCTGGTCAAATACACCTGTATAAGTTGCCGGATTGGAACGGGGTGTTCTGCCGATAGGTGACTGGTCGATGTCAATTACCTTATCCAACTGCTCCATTCCTTCTATTTTTTTATGCTTTCCGGGAATGGTGCGGGCACGATTTAATTCTTTCGCAAGTCGTTTATACAATATTTCATTTACAAGAGAGCTTTTACCCGAACCGGATACCCCCGTCACACAAGTCATAACTCCAAGCGGAATTTCCACGTCAATATTTTTCAGATTGTTTTCAGCAGCCCCACGGACAACCATTTTTCCCGTTGGTTTTCTTCGCATCTTTGGAACCGGAATTTGCAGTTTACCGCTCAGATACTGTCCGGTAACAGATTTTTCTGACTTCATGATTTCTTCTGCATTTCCCGTAGCAACTACTTCTCCACCATGAGAACCTGCCCCGGGCCCGATATCCACAATATAATCTGCCGCAAACATCGTATCTTCATCATGCTCTACCACAATCAACGTATTTCCCATATTTTTTAGATTACGAAGTGTATTCAGCAATTTATCGTTATCCCTCTGATGCAGTCCGATACTTGGCTCATCCAAAATATAGCAGACTCCTACTAATCCGGAACCAATCTGTGTTGCCAGACGGATTCTCTGCGCCTCTCCACCTGAAAGTGTTCCTGTCGCTCTGGAAAGTGACAAATAATCCAGACCAACATCAATCAAAAATCCCACTCTCGCACGGATTTCTTTCAGTATCTGCTTTCCAATAAGCTCCTGCTGCTTTGTCAGCTGCATTTCCTGTAAAAACTGATGCAGTTTTCCGATAGACATTGATGTAATTTCATGTATATTTTTATCACATACAGTAACTGCCAGTGCCTCTCTTTTTAAACGCATTCCACCACAAAGCTTACATGGTGTAATTCGCATAAATGTTTCGTATTCCTGCTTCATCGTATCGGAAGAAGTTTCTCTGTAACGACGTTCCGTATTCTTAATCAGTCCTTCAAAAACAACCGGATATACCCCTTCTCCACGCTGTCCTTTATAGTAAACCTTTACTTCTTTTCCGTTTGTTCCGTAAATGAGCATATTCTGAACTTCCTGAGTCAACTCTTCAAATGGTGTATCAAGACTGAATTTATACTCTTTACAAAGTGCCTGCAAAATTGCATTGGTAAAACTGGACGGGTCGGCACAGGACTGCCATCCCAAAACTGCAAAAGCTCCCTGATTGATGCTAAGACTCTTGTCCGGTATCATCAGCTCAGGATCAAATTCCATTTTGTAACCTAATCCATAACAATCAGGACAGGCACCGAAGGGATTATTAAATGAAAAACTCCTTGGCTCTACCTCGCTGATACTGATTCCACAATCAGGACAGGCAAAGCTTTGGCTGAATTGAAGCATCTCCCCGTCAATCACGTCTACCATCACTAAGCCTTCTGCCAGATTCAGTACATTTTCAATAGAATCCGTCAGACGGGGTTCAATACCTGCTTTTACTACCAGACGGTCTACTACAATTTCAATATTATGTTTGATGTTCTTCTCTAATGGAATTTCTTCTGTCAGTTCGTACATATTGCCATCTACACGCACACGCACATAACCACTGCGCTTTGCACGCTCTAATACTTTTGCGTGTTCACCCTTTCGCCCACGTACAATCGGTGCCAGAAGCTGAATCTTTGTACCTACAGGCATTTCCATAATATGATCAACCATTTGGTCTACAGTCTGTTTTTTAATTTCTTTACCACATTTCGGACAGTGCGGTATACCAATTCTCGCATAGAGAAGTCGAAAGTAATCGTATATTTCCGTAACGGTTCCTACTGTAGAACGCGGATTACGGTTTGTGGATTTCTGGTCGATGGAAATTGCCGGAGAAAGTCCTTCGATTTTTTCTACATTCGGCTTCTCCATCTGACCTAAAAACATTCTTGCATAAGAAGACAAAGACTCCATATAACGGCGCTGTCCTTCTGCATAAATTGTATCAAATGCAAGGGAAGATTTACCCGAACCCGATAATCCCGTCAACACGACGAACTCATTTCTCGGAATGTCTACACTGATATTTTTTAAGTTATGTTCATTTGCTCCTCTGATTTTGATAACTTCTTTTTTCGGAAGCATTTTTTTGTTTTCTTCCATTTCTTTACCTTTCATGCCTTTCTTACTTACCTGAATCTTCAATTTCCTGAAGATGTCTTTTCAGTTCTATCATCTTATCACGAAGCTCTGCTGCCGCTTCAAAATTCAAATCTGCCGCTGCTTTCTGCATCTTCTTCTGAACATCCGCAATCAGCTTCTCCAATTCCTTCTTCGTCATGGATTCCGGATCTTTTTCAAACCGCACCTCTTCCTGTGCAATTTCCTTGGAAATACTGATTAAATCACGAACCGCTTTCTTAATTGTCTGCGGCGTAATGCCATGTTCTTCATTGTATTTCTGTTGTATTTCTCTACGTCTCTGCGTCTCTTCTATGGCTTTCCGCATGGAATCTGTCATATTATCTGCATACATAATAACATGCCCTTCCGCATTTCTGGCAGCACGCCCTACCGTCTGTATTAAAGATGTCTCAGAACGCAGGAAACCTTCCTTGTCCGCATCCAAAATTGCTACAAGGGAAATTTCCGGAATATCCAATCCTTCTCGCAAAAGATTGATTCCTACCAGTACATCAAAAATATCCAGACGCATATCACGGATAATCTGAGCACGCTCCAATGTGTCAATATCCGAGTGAAGATATTTCACACGGATGCCTACTTCACGCATATAATCGGTTAAATCTTCTGCCATACGCTTTGTCAGCGTAGTAACAAGTACTTTGTTCTTTTTCTCAATTTCCTTTTTAATTTCAGAAAGCAAGTCATCAATCTGACCATCCACCGGACGGACATCTATTTCCGGATCTAACAGTCCGGTCGGACGGATTACCTGTTCCACACGTAAAAGTTCATGTTCTTCCTCATAAGTTGAAGGTGTTGCCGACACGAACAAAAGCTGGTCAATGTGTTGTTCAAACTCTTCAAAATTTAACGGACGGTTATCCAATGCCGAAGGAAGACGAAAACCGTAGTCCACAAGAGTATTTTTTCGGGAACGGTCTCCCGCAAACATGCCTCCTATCTGCGGTATTGTTATATGGGATTCATCAACAATAATCAGATAATCATCTCCGAAATAATCCATCAGTGTGTGCGGCATTGCCCCTTCTTCCATTCCGTTCAAATGTCTGGAATAGTTTTCAATACCTGAACAGAAGCCTGTTTCCCGAAGCATTTCAATGTCAAAATTCGTTCTCTCCGCAATACGCTGTGCTTCAATCAGCTTGTCTTCTCCCTTGAAAAAACGTACTCTTTCTTCCATTTCTTTTTCAATATTTTCACAAGCTGTCTTTATTTTTTCCTGTGATACTACATAGTGAGAAGCCGGGAATATGGCAATGTGTTCCAAACTGGTATATACCTGCCCCGTCAAAGGATCTGTCTCTGTAATGCGGTCTATCTCATCTCCAAAAAACTCTACTCTGATCAGATAATCTCCACCCTGTGCAGGATAAATTTCCACCACATCACCCCGCACGCGGAAACTTCCCCGTACAATGTCCATTTCGTTACGGTTGTACTGTATATCAATCAGTTCACGGATAACTTCATCTCTGTCCTTTGTCATTCCCGGACGTAACGATACAATCATTTCCTGATAATCGTCAGGACTTCCCAAACCATAAATGCAGGAAACACTGGCGATAACGATAACATCCTTCCGCTCCGTCAAAGACGCCGTGGCAGAAAGACGTAGTTTATCAATTTCATCATTTATTGCTGAATCCTTTGCAATATAGGTATCTGAAGAGGGTACATATGCCTCCGGCTGATAATAATCGTAGTAGGATACAAAATATTCTACCGCATTTTCAGGGAAAAATTCTTTGAACTCTCCGTAGAGCTGTCCTGCTAAAGTTTTATTGTGTGCTATAATTAATGTCGGCTTATTTAAAGCAGCAATCACATTTGCCATTGTAAAAGTCTTACCGGAACCCGTAACACCAAGCAAAGTCTGAAACTGATTGCCTTGTTTGAAACCCTCCACCAATTCAGCTATGGCTTGCGGTTGGTCACCGGTAGGAGCGAATTCTGAGTGTAATATAAATCTTGCTGATTTATTTTGCTTATCCATGCTAAAATTCCTCCTATTTATTGCGAACATATATTCTGTTTTATAGTATAGCACAAAATTAGAAAATGTATAGTGGAAAATCAATGAAAACCTAATAAAAAAAGCAGACCATTGCTTTCCCGCAACGATCCACCTTTCATCCATCCTCTATTTCCTTTTTGACATCTTTTTAAGATATCTGTTCTTCAACTCATTTTCCTCTTGCAGTTTCTCATTTTTATCTGCAAGATACTGCATATACTCCCTGCACAGCTTTACACCACCCCGTACAGCAATATCCTCATGCTGTTCCATTTCATTAAGCCACTGCAACAGTGATTTCTCACGGATATCATTATATGTATTATCGTCTTTTATAAACATTTTTCTGCCCCTTACAAAATAATAATATTTGCACAACTTATGTCCGTTCCCAAATCATACACCTTACCCGATGTAAGTCCCAACACCTTCGGACGTAAAACATAATGGGGACTATTTTCAATGACTCTCGCCATTTCTCCATTACTGAGCGGTACATCTGTACCAACCGGATAAAGTATGACACTTTCCAAAAAACATCTCATCACATTAATGTCCAGTTCTCCGGTCATGGACATAATCATTTCCACCGCATCTCGCGGCGAAAAAGGTTTCTTGTACGGACGCTCCGTTACCAGTGCATCATAAATGTCTACCACCGATATAATCTTTGCAAAAGGGTTAATCCTGTCATCTTCAATTCCCATCGGATATCCTCTTCCGTTCGTCTTTTCATGATGCTGTAAAACACCCATTTTAATATCCTCAGAAAGTTCCTTTTTCTCCTTCAAAATACGAAATCCCAGCAAAGTATGCTGTTTCATTAATGCAAATTCTTCATCCGTCAGTTTTCCTGCTTTGTTTAATACTTCATTCGGAATCTGTGACTTTCCGATATCGTGCAAAAGACCGGCTATACCAATTTCATAAACCTGCTCTTTCGTAAATCCATAACGTTTCGCTACAATCATAGACATCGTAGCAACATCAACACTATGCTTAAATGTATATTCATCACTGATTTTCAAAGCACTGATATCTACCGCAATCGCATCATTATCCGTAATAGCCTTCATCAAATCATTGGTAATATTTCTGGTTTCAGATACAAAGCTTGCCGAGTTCGTATCCTGATACAAATACTGAACCCCCTCTGCAACTCTCTTACGCACACTTTCAGTAAGACGAACCTTTGCCCGGTCCGCAACCTTGATTTGCTCGTACTGCTTCTGAATTGCTTCATTTATTACAGGCTCTTCTTTCTCTATATCCTCGTCTTCTTCCTCGCCTTCCCGTATGTAAATTCCCGGAACTCCCATTTTCATCAATGCTTCAATTAAATAGTCATCCAGCTCTGTTTTTCGCGCAATTAAAACCCTGCCTGCACGATCTATAATCGCCTGATCTATAACCATGCCCGGTTTTACAATTCTTGTTGCCATGTATCTTCTTTTTACCATGTAGCCACCGCCTTTATCTTCCTGTGAAACATATCGGTTTCTATTCCCAAATCGCATCATAATCATAGAATGCTGCTATCTCGTACATATTTTGAATCCGCGCCCTATAGTTTTCCTCTGTCACTTCATTTTTTCCGCTTTTCAAACACTGTTCAATGTAATGATTATACTCCTCTACATAATGACAGGTATCCATATATTTATCTAAATCAGTAATCATATCGTACTCATCCTGAAAATAAAATACCCTCACATTCTCATATTTCAGAAATTGCTCTATTGTATATGCGTCCACATACAACTGAGCCTCTAATGTCCCTGCAAGCACCTTCTTCTCCCAATTAACAATACTATAAGGAGAAAATACAACCATAAACTGTGTATCTGGATTTTCTTCCACAAACGGTAATAAGTTATTCAAATTGTCTTTACATTGTTGCAAATATTTATCTTCCGGTGCTTTTCCCTCCGGTGGGTATGCTTTTATATTTTCCCGGAATGGTGCAGCATCCTTCAACACCTGTTCCTTTGAAAATTCATATTTCCCACTAAAATTATAAGCACCGTCTATATCTTCTTCTCTTCCCGTAATACCGTCTGCGATTCTTTCCAAAGCTGCCTGAAACGCATCTTTATTAAAAAGATAGTTCACATCATCGAAAATATTGTCATTATACAGATATTCCGGTCTGTCAATAGCTTTCAACCCACTGTCCGAAACCATCTGATAATCATCCACTGCAAGCACAACGTTTTTTACCTGCCGCTCTCCTTCAAAAACTTCTGTTAGTATCGCCTTTAAATCATCCGTTCCTGCACCTTCATAACAAAGTTTTATTGTATCCCACCCAAAATCTTCGTCAAACCATGATACACGAAAATTTTCCGTCATGGAACTTCCTACAATAGCACTGTCATATTCAAAATTTTCTGCCACTCCCGATGTCTGATAAATTTCATTATACAACACAACCGGCAGGTTAAACCAGGGTCTATGATAATGATAAAATGGGTCAGCAATAAAAACAACCATTCCACCAAGAAAAAGCAGACTGAAAATTCCTATTAAATTTACCCATACAAATTTCCTGTAAGACATTTCATTTCCCCCTATATATTTTCATCGGCAAAAATTGTAAGAACCCATACCTAAAAATTGAAATATAAAAATGTTGCCACCTGCGACAGCCAAAATACCGACACTGTAAACATTACCATATCTGCCAGTGCTATTTTCCATGTCAACTCTCTTTCCCGAACTCTGTCATGGGTATTTTTCGTAAACAGCACTACACCCAACATTATCAAAAAAATAATATATTGCATCCATGGCAGACTACTGCTTCCACCATGTAACATTCTTCCAAATAAACTGAAAGCCTGTCCAATGGAATCCGCCCTAAAAAATACCCATGTTACATTTATAAAACTAAAAGTAAGCACAAATCCGAGCCATTTCGGCACTCTGATTTTCCCTTTACATATTCTTTCTACCACTTGGGCGGCTCCGTGCAACATCCCCCACAAAACAAAACTCCAGTCAGCACCGTGCCACAAACCGCTGACAGTAAAAATAATCATAATATTTAAGTAAGTTCTGAATGTTCCTTTCCGATTCCCACCCAAAGGAATATACAGGTAGGTTGTAAAAAAACGAGTCAGTGTCATGTGCCAGCGTTTCCAGAACTCCCCTATACCTGCCGCTTTATAAGGCGAATTAAAATTAATCGGTATGTCGATATTAAAAAACTTACCAAGCCCGGATGCCATATCACAGTAACCACTGAAATCAAAATAAATCTGCATAGTATAAGCAAGCATTACGCTGATTGCACCCCATCTGTCCAACGCCCACACATCTGCATATCCGGCATCCACAATTTTACCAAAAGCATCTGCAACCAGCACCTTCTTTGCAATTCCCATCGCAAAATACCTGATTCCTGCTGTCACATTCTCATAATTTACCTTCTTTTTTTCCATATCCTGAAACTGCGGAATCATCTCACTGTGAAGAACAATCGGACCTGCCACAAGCTGTGGAAAAAAGGAAACAAAAAGAGCATAATCTGTCATGCCATACCGCGATGTCGTCTGACGATAACTGTCAATCACAAATGATACCTGCTGAAATGTAAAAAAGCTGATACCAAGCGGAAGTGCAATCTGTAAAACCGGTAATTCACTTCCAAAAATCTGATTCATATTAGTTGTAAAGAATCCAAGATATTTAAAATATCCTAACAAACCAAAATTAAATATAATACCCAAAACAAGGCAGGTTTTTCGTAAACCTGCCTGTTGTTTTTCCTGTGTCAGAACATAATGCAGCCCATAATTCAGTACAATACTACCACATAATATTAACGCATACTGTGGCTTGTTATATCCGTAAAAGAAAACGGACAAAAGAATTAATGCTGTTTTCGCTGCCGTATATTGCTTAAAATAATTCAAACCATAGTAAAGAATCATTGCTATCGGCAAAAATGCAAATATAAATATATAAGAATTAAATAACATTCTCTAAACTTATCTCCTGTATCATTCCCACAGATTTATCAACTATCCATGATTCCTATTCTTCTATCATTTTTTGCAAGACTTTTTTAGCCTCTTCCAACTGGTTATCAATATCTTTCTCATAATAACTGTCACTGTCAAATTCACAAACAATATCCGGTTCAATGCCAATACCATGAATATTATTTCCATTTGGTGTAAAGTAACTGCTCACTGTAAGTTTTACCGCAGAACCGTCTGCCAGACTGACTATCCGCTGTACAATGCCTTTTCCATAAGATGTAGTTCCTACCAGTGTACCAATTCCATAATCCTGAATTGCACCCGCCAAAATCTCGGAAGCACTGGCTGAATTACCGTTAATCAATACTACCATCGGAATCTTTATCTGATTTGCCCCGTCACAGCTATACTCTGTACGTTTTCCGTCCCTGTCTTCCGTATATACAATCAGACCTTCCGGTAATATTGCTCTTGCAATATCTACTACAGCACTTAAATTTCCACCGGGATTACTGCGTAAATCCAGAATAATTCCTTTTACATCCGAACCCTTGCACACTGCCATGGCTTCCGTAAACTGGTCTACCGTAATTTCATCAAATTCCGTTATCTGTATGTACCCCATACCATTATCATATACTTCATAATTTACCGTAGGGCTTTCTACTTTTCTACGCTCAATATCTACTTCTACATAATCGTTCTCTCCTTCTCTTATAAGAGTCAGATGCACGATAGTACCTTCTTCGCCTTTAATCATTCCTGTGATGTCTGTAAGTTCCAGTCCGGCCGCACTTTCTCCGTCAACCTCATAAATCAAATCGCCTTCTCTTAAGTTAGCCGCTTCCGCCGGTGTTCCTGCAATCACACCGCTGATTTGTCCTAAACCGGTTGCCATATCCAGACTGATATACGCACCAATTCCATAGTAGATACCTTCCGTCTGTTCCATGATATCCTTTAATTCTTCTTCAGAATAATAGGTAGAATAAGGATCTCCCAAAGAAGCCATCATCCCGTCATAGATTCCTTCTTCTATTACGGCACGTTCAACATCTTCTTCGTAATAATAATAATCTACCACTTTTTCAATTGCCTGCATTTTTTCCAGCACATCATCATTTACAACCGAAGTTTCCTGTTCTTTGGTGTCATCGGCTGCTCCCTTCTGCGCTGTCTTTACAGAAGCCTTATTTCCGTAGATAATCACAACCTGCTTGATGCAAAATACCGCAGTCATGACAAGCACAGCTGCCATAACTCCGGTAAATAAGCCATTCATAAAGCTTTTCTTCTCGCTTTTGGCCTTATTCTCATTTTCCCTTTTTTCGTAATCTTCCATCTTCCACAATTCCTTTCACATGTTCCTATTTTGATAAATAGTTCCAAGGACTGACATAACTTCCATTTAAACGGACTCCGAAATGCAGATGTGGACCTGTAGAACGTCCTGTAGAACCAACTGCTGCAATTTCCTGCCCCTTTGCTACGGTTTCTCCCTTTGACACATACAATGCCGAAGCATGCATATAAATAGTATACAAATCGTTTCCATGATCTATCATAATGTATTTTCCCATAGAAGCATTGTAATCTGACGCCACTACTTTCCCATCATAAGCCGCTGAAATCGGACTTCCGGAAGGAGCGGCCAAATCAATTCCGTTATGGAATTTTACCACACCTAACGTAGGATGCATACGATTACCATACTCACTGGAAACTCTCGTATAAGAAGGTGCCGGCCATGCAAAAACACCGCCATCATAAGTAATCACCGAACCGTTTTCCGCAAGCAGTTTTGCCTTTTCTTCTGCAACCGCCTTTTCTAACGCAGTAATAACCGCAGTCTGCGCCGCAATATCCTCTTCGTATTCTTTGATTGCCGCTTCTTTGTTATTAATATCAGACTGATATGCAGTAATCTGCTGCTCCTTCTCACCTATCAGTGCCTGCAAAGATGCCTGCTCTGCCACTACACCTGCTTTAGCCTCATCCAGAATTTCTTTTTCTGTCTCCAGCTCTTCCTTATAAAGCTGAATCATCTGACTGTTCAACGCATATTGATCCAGCATCTCTCTATCATATGCAGAAAGCTGTTCGATATAGTCCGCTTTGTTCAAAATATCTCCAAAACTTTTTGCCGAGAAAATCGTCTCCAGATAAAAATCATCACTTTTCTCGTACATAAATTTGATACGAACCTTCATTGCTTCATACTGTTCCTGTTCAATCCTCTGAGCTTCTTCCAGTTTTTTCTCCGTATCAGCAATCTCAGCTTCTTTATCCGCAATCAACTGCTTTAATTCTTCGATTTTGCTTTCTATATCTGCCAGATTTGCATCCAACTCTTCCACATATTTTGACAAATCATTTTTTGACTTTTCCAAATCTTTTTTTATTTGCTTTAAATCACTTAAACCATTCTGTAATTCTTTCTTTTCTTCCTCGGCAGCCTTAATCTGTTCTTCTTTTTCTTTTATGCTATCTGAAGTAAGCTCTTTCGCGACAGTGGTACTGCTGCCCATTCCAAATACTGTAGCAAGTACAAGAAACGCCACTACTGCGCATATTACAGATTTTTTATGTTTCATTTTTTCCTTTCCAATCTATCAGCTTTATATAAAAGCTATTTTACACTATACATGCAAGTGTTTTCTTACCGTTGTGATACTTCCAAAAAATCCGATTCCCACACCAACAATAACAGATACAGGTGTCAGCACATTGAAAATTGTTTCTAAGGAAAGGAAATTCAACAACTGAGACAACATTGCAAAACGCTCCATTACATACTCAATGACCTGCTGATACAGCGCATAAATTGCCACAAGCGGAATCAATGCTCCCACAAGTCCGATTAATATACCTTCTATAACGAACGGTGCCCGCACAAAAAAGTCCGTAGCGCCTATATATTTCATAATATTAATTTCTTCCTTACGCACAGAAATACCAATGGTAACCGTATTACTGATAAGGAAAACAGAAACTGCAAGCAAAATCGTAATAATGCCCACGGAAATATATCCGATTAATGTATTAATTCCACTCAAAGTAGTTGCCGTTACTTCTGATTTGTTAATCTGTCGAATCCCTTCTACCGATTCCAGATAAGTTACCAATGCACTCTGCATGGAAACATCACTTAAATAAATCTGATAATTCATAGAGCTTTCCAGAGGATTTTCTGTAAAACCGTCCGCATATTCACCAAGATATTCCGTCTTAAAGCTCTCCCATGCTTCTTCCGCGGAAACAAAAACCACCTTGGATACTTCCACTCTTTTGTCAATCATATCGCCAATTTCCGCAATACGCTCGTCCGATATTCCCTCCTCAAAAAACACGGTAACAGACACACCTTCTTCCGCTGTTTTTACAATATTCTGGAAATTCGCAACAATCGCATAAAACACGCCAAACAAAAACAGACAGGCGCTGATTGTTGCTATAGAGGCAAGCGAAAACCACTTATTCCTGAAAATATTACGAAACCCCTGACGGAGCGTATAAAAAAATGTATTAATCTTCTTCATCAATATATCCACCTTTTTCTTCGTCGCTTACAATAACACCCTTTTTCATGGTAACAACGCGCTTCTGCATTGCATTTACAATTTCCCTGTTATGGGTAACTACAATTACTGTCGTACCTGCTTCGTTTATCTGCTCTAACAGTTTCATGATTTCCCATGAGTTTTTAGGATCCAGATTACCTGTCGGTTCATCCGCCAAAAGAATGGAAGGCTTATTTACCAATGCTCTTGCAAGCGCAACTCTCTGCTGTTCACCACCGGAAAGCTGCTTCGGTTTTGCTTTATACTTACCGGCGAGTCCTACAGTAGATAAAATGGAAGGTACATTTTTCTTCATCTCTCTTGTAGGTGTTTCTACAATTCTCTGAGCAAATGCCACATTCTCATATACATTACGGTCTTTTAACAAACGGAAATCCTGAAATACGATTCCCAGATTTCTTCTAAATTTCGGTATCTTTCCATGGCGTATTCTGTTCAAATCATAGCCCATTACGCGAATATTGCCTTCTGTAGGCGTAAGCTCACGAAGCAACAGCTTAATCAGAGTCGATTTCCCCGAACCGCTGTCACCTACGATAAACACAAATTCTCCTCTGTCTATATGAAGGGTTATCCCATTTAAAGCCGGCGCTCCGGTGGAATAAGCTTTACTTACGTTTTCAATTGTAATAATCTCATTCGATGAAACATCCATTGTCATTCTGTTTCTTTTCTTACCAATTTGCACTTCATTCACCTCTAAGTATTCTAATATTCAAACGATTCCATATATTTCATGTATTTCACAACCATAAGTGCAATTTTAAAAGTTATGGCATCTTCAAACACACGCAAATCCAGACCTGTACTTTTCTGCAATTTATCAAGGCGATATACAAGCGTATTTCTATGTATAAATAGCTGCCTTGATGTTTCAGACACGTTCAGACTGTTCTCAAAAAATTTATTAATTGTTATCAAAGTTTCTTCATCAAATTCGTCCGGACTCTTTCCACCAAAAATTTCTTTAATGAACATTTTACAGAGTGGTATCGGAAGCTGATAAATCAAACGCCCGATTCCCAGCTCACTGTAAGCAATAATATCCCTTTCATCAAAGAAAATCTTCCCTACATCCAAAGCCATTTTTGCTTCCTTATAGGAACGACTGACTTCCTTTAATTCATTTACCACAGTTCCATAAGCAATATGTATATTCTTGATTCCCTCATTTGCCAGAACCATTTCTATTGCTTTTGCTGCCCTGTCAATATCCTTGCCGCTGTCCCCTTCGGAAAGATCCTTTACTACTATAACATTATTTTCATCAACAGCGGTAATGAAATCTTTACTATTGCTGCCATAATTTGCTCGTACAATTTCAAGTGCATTATTATCCTTACCGTTATCTGATTCCACAATCATTGCTACTCGTCTTACATCTGTCTGAATATGCAATTTTTTAGCTCTGCTGTAAATATCTACTAAAAGCAGGTTGTCAAGCAACAGGTTTTTAATAAAATTATCTTTATCAAAACGCTCTTTATAAGCTACAAGAAGACTCTGTATCTGGAAAGCAACCATTTTGCCCACCATATAAACATCTTCTCCTGCTCCTCCGGCAACCATAATATACTCCAACTGCTGTTCATCAAATATTTTGAAATACTGATAGCCCTGAATTTCCTGTGAGTCTGCCGGCGAAGATGCAAATTCCAATGCAGGTTTTCTGCATTCCTCCATATTCGCTGTGGAAGCCACTTCTTTCCCGTCCACATCAATTACACAAAGTTCCACTCGTGCAATTGCTTTCAATCCTTCAATCGTATTCTGCAGTATCTGATTTGATATCATATTAACCCCGCTCCTTTATTATATAGGCAATTTATACAATATTTTTAAATTACGAAAAACATGATTTTTATCCTTAGATTTTATTTTAATTCAAAAGTACATAAAATACAACAAAAAAGAATTATATTTTTATGCAATTTTAATGTTTTTTTGCAGTTCAAGTCTTTTTTTTACTCTATGCAAACTTCACAATTTAAAAAAGGAACAGAAATTACTCTGTTCCTTTATACGACTCTTTATATAAATGATACGCACTCTCCGACTCTTCTATCCTGTAACCATACTTTTCTACATCTTCGTATATGGACGCTTCCCATTCCGAACCGCTCTCTTTCAACACATATATATAATACGGTTTTTTCTCCGGATTAGCCTCAAAGTACACTTCCCATCGTTCTGCCGACTGCAATAATCCACCTGATAAATAAGAAGAAAAAGTACCATATTCCGTATCCGCATATAAATAACACCATGTATCTTTTGTTGCAAAAAGAACCGGACCTTCCTTTTTCAGGTGTTTCTTAATATCCTCCAGCTTCCCTTGGTATTCATCTGCTTTTTCCTTCGTTGTAACCGTCCCTTTTAAAGGCCCCTCCATAATAACGGTATCCAGCTTCCAAACCGGTTCTTCCCAAAAAGCATGAACAGCTTTTGTATAAACCTGCACCTGCAACTGGGTTGCCAACAATAAGATTACGGAAATCACAGTCAGTACTCCAAGATTTGTCTTCGCAATGCTTTCCGTCTCGATTTTTCTATCCGTTTCCTTCTCCTGTTCTAAAAATTTCCCGATAAAAAGCACCGCCGCCACATCTGTCGGAATCATCGCCATGGAAATCGCATGCATTCCCTGATTAGAAGCATAATTTGCCATAAAAGTATATAGCAGACCAAATATATACAAAAACCAAAAACTTCTCTTTTCCTTTTCCTCTGTCATAATATAAGCTCCCAGACCTGAAACAGCAATCGGAACCATAATAAAATTATAACTGTTCTGAATTGAGGGCAGAAAACCCAAAATACTGAGTATTACCGAAAGATTCAGCAGTACAAAACAAATTCTTCTCTTATTTTTATCTTTTCTGAAAAAATACGCCATAAAAAGCAACACTGCCCATACCGGCACAAACCACCCGTATACATTCAGGAAAGACATCAGATATACTTTGACTATCATAAACAATGACCGGCTTGTATGTTCAGGGTCATTCATCAAAAGAGGAATATTCTCAAGCAGTTCACTGATACTGCTTCCCGAAATCACCGTAATACCAAACAAAACAGCTAACACCGCTGCTCCTGCCGTAACCATAATCCATGCCGGCAAACTGAAATTCTTTTCCGACAGCAAATACTTGTTTTTCCGAAATTCTTCTTTTTTCTTACTGCCATACCATTTTGCCACAAAAACCAGCACTGTATACAACCCATACAAAAGTACCAAAAACGGACTGCACAATACTGCCGCAGCAAAAATAATTCCGGTCAGAAACCATGTCTTTTTATCATTTTCCTTTGCATTAGCCAATAGAATTCCGGTTAACACCATAAAGGCAACTCCCATCGTATTATATGCCACCGCCATAATATCATAAGGACAAAACAGCAAAAACAACCATGCCGCTGCCCATGACAATTCCTGCTTCCTCAGTTTCATATAAACCGCTACCGTACAAAGCAACTGGAACCCAATGTAAATATATCTAAAATGCAATATAATTCCTTCCGTATCTCCTGCTATTAACAAATATATTTTCATAACAGGCAACAGTAAAAAAGCACTAAACTGCCCAAAATTCCACTCCTCCGAAAACATTCCTTCACCATTTACGATACGGTGAGGCATCGTCAGATAAAATGGTTCATCATAAGCACCCGTTCCATATTTACTTTTCCAGACAAGAAATAAAAAACCAAAAAACAATCCCGTCCAGAATATAATATCTCTTTTCTTTTGTCTGTCATTTTTTACATAATTCATTCACTATACTTCCTTTTTCATCAAAATATTACTTTCTTCGCTGACATTTTTCATAAATTATGCTACAATAAAAATATGTATGTAACAAACTTAATTTTCACCAGAATGAATGGAGGGGTTACTTATGGATATTGCAGGACTTTCAGTTAGTTTAAGTCAGGCTCAGGTAATGAACGATTTCGGTGTTGCAATGCTGAGCAAATCAATGGACACTGTCGAAGCTTTAAGTGCGGGCATGGTAGAAATGATTGATGCATCCGCAATGGAATTATCCGTAAATCCGGCAGTCGGTTCCAATATTGATATTCGTGTTTAGTACAATCCGACGTGCGTCGCAAGGCACACATAGAGAAGTACCATCAGCCGATGCCGATGGTACTTTTTTATTTCCTTTTATGGCTTATAGTATAACGTCCAAAATCATATACGCCACCGACAGTACAATTCCCAAAAGCAGTGGAACTGTTACCATATTTCCCCGATTCTCTTTTCGCTCTGTCCATATTTGTTTTAAGTGTATATCACGTTTCTCATTTTTCGCAATCCACACGAGAACACATACAGCAATGGAAGTCGTAACTGCTGCGATAACGCTATATATACCAATGACCGCAAGCATCGATTCCGTATTTCCCGTTAAAGTCTGCGCCTCCTGCATATATTCATCAGAATACATACTATCCGACACAAACATAAGAAGCACATTTTGTATATTTACTGTCATATGAAATACAACCGAACTCCAAATACTTCCAGTCGCTTCCACCAAAACCGCCATAACAATTCCGAGGAAAATGGCATATGCTGCCTGATTGAAATTCATATGCATCAACCCGAATAACAGCGCTGAAAACAAAATCGCCCGAAATGCATTTCCGCTTCGTTTATACCCATTAAACACAATTCCTCTGCACACAATTTCTTCACTAAGCGGTCCTAACACTCCCATCGTAAGAAGCATTACCGGCATCGGCATTGCCAAGACCGATCCACTCATCTGCATCACCGTATTATCCACAAACAACATGGAAATTGCATTAATAACAGTAGTCATCGGCATCATTAAGTAAGTAAACAAAATAATCATGAAAACCGATGATATTTTGATTTTATGAAATCCAAGCAAATCATTCAGTTTTTCTTTCGAAAATAGTGCAAACAATAGCGCAGGTATTAAAATAATTCCCTGACTCATTAATAAATTAAGAACTATGGGTATATTCAAATACCCCACATAATAAGTATAAAGATTTAACCCTGTAACTACCCCAATATGCAATAGCACTATCGTCAAATAAAACCAATTTACTTTTTTACTGCTCATGCCAAACTCCCCATGCTTTATCTTTCCATCAAAAAATCCACAATGCTTATAACATCCTCCGGCTCTGCTGCAATCACTTCCAATTCTCCGATATTTTCATCCGAAAAAAGCTTATCAAATGCTACATACTGACACAATCTGGATTTCAGATTCAACCTGTCACCTTCACCCGTCACAAGTTCAACCTTCCCTTTACAATCCCGTATTACATTTACAAATCCTTCAATATCCGTAACATGCTGTAACTTCATATCTTCTTCCTTCCTATCATTCAAAATAATTTCCGTGTCTGCAAAACAAGACATTACTTTATCTTACGGATACAATTCTCTTTAATTTCAATTCTTCCTGCCTTTAAAAGATTTCCAACCGCTCTTTTAAATTCATTTTTACTCATGCCGGTTTCTCTTTTAATCGTTTCCGGTCTGGCTTTATCATTGAAAGGAAGAACACCGTCAAAGCTTTCTATAATTTCCATCACTTTGTCTGCATCCAGACTCATTTGTATATAAGCTTTTTCCCGGATGCTCAAATCCAGCTTTCCGTCTTCCTTGACAGCGGTAACTCTCGCCTGAATCTGATCACCGATTTTTATATCACCATACATTTCTTTTTTCGGAATCAGACCGGAATAACGGTTGTCCACCGCAACGAATGCTCCAAACTCCTCACTAATCTGATACACACGCCCGGACACCTTATCTTCTTTATTATAAGGGCTGTCCTGCTCCAGATACTTGTATACATTCATGGTAGCGCAAAGTCTGCTGCTTTTATCAATATAAACAGTAACAAGAACTGTTTCGCCTTCTCTTACCCTTTTAGTCTGCTCTTTAAACGGAAGTAACAGCTCTTTTTCAAGCCCCCAATCTAAAAATGCTCCAAATTTTCCAACCTGTGCAACGGTAAGTTCCCCTACCTGACCGAGTGTCAGCTTCGGCGTTCTGGTGGTAGCTATTAACCTGTCTTTAGAGTCTTTATACGCAAAAATTTCAATGAAATCACCTATTTGTGTACCTTCCGGCACCTGTTTTATCGGCAGCAACACTTTCTCGTCCACCGAACTCTCCTGCGGATCTGCAAGATATATTCCAAAATCCACTCTTTTTACTACTTTTAACTGTTGTACCTCGCCTAAACGAATCATTTTTTACCTTCCTCTGACTACTAATTATTACAATTACTACAAATAAATTTTCTATATACTTCCATACGTTTCTAACTTACCATAACTTGAATAAAAAAACTACTAAAATGTATACTAAAATCTGCTCCGGTAAACCCTTACCCTCGCATCTACACTGTCCACTATTTTACTGTAAATTCCACACTTGCATATGTTTCGCCATTCGTATCATTCAATAAAACGGTAGAAATATTTTCATTCACTAAAACCAACGGAACAATCACATCATTTAAGTGTGCCTGCTTTTTATATTCTGCCCGCATCTGTACTATTTTTATATCTTCCTTCAAAAAATCCATCGCTATTCTTACATACTGCCCATTATTTACATGATTATTGCAATCCAGATGATATTTTTTTATTTTAATTGCTTCTTTTTCTTCCATGAAGGGCATATTTGCCTCAGGTACAATGATTTTCCTCGGCGCATAATCCATTTCAATTTTTTCTTCTATCGGATATTTTTCCAGCATCAGTTGTGTAGGCTTTGTAGGACTCATTTTTCTTGTATCAAGAAGAGTCCAAAGTGCATTTGCACAGGCAATCCGTTCGCCTTTTTCATCAAACAGCATGTAGTTACGATGTCCAAAACAACCCTTGATTTCATATGGAATTGTTCCAATTTTGATTCGTTCTCCCAACTTCGGGTAACGTTTCACCACAATCTGCCATGAAGAAAGTACCCATACCAAATGGAGATTGTTTAAATATTCCATTCCTATATCCAAATCTTCCGACTGAAAGGTTGAACAATCCTGAAAATAATCCAAAATACCTTCTAATCGTAGGTATCCGTCTTTATCCGCTTCACTAAAACGGACTCTGTCATCATAACTGTACATAAGTTTTTCCTTTCTTTATTAACGCACAAACAATATTATAACGGAAAGCTAAGCTAACCTCAAGGACTAATAGTCATACGATATATTTCCGGACAACAAAAAACTCGGTAGAAACAATCTACCGAGTTATCTTAGCTGGGCTACAAGGATTCGAACCTTGAGATGACGGAGTCAGAGTCCGTTGCCTTACCGTTTGGCGATAGCCCATCAATCAACCTTACTTCGTAAGTATACCCCATGATTTTCATTTTGACAAGTACTTTTTTTCATTTTTTTAAAGTTTTTCAATTTGTTTGTTTTACGTATATTTTTCTGACAATTCCCACTTCTTCATTATATGAAAACGAGGCTGTTGTATTCCATGATATATAATATCATGATATGTAATATATATAAGCCTATATAACAACAGCCTCACTTTTTTAAACTTCAAACAATAAATCACCATACGTCGGGAATGGCCATACCTTTTTATCAACAACCATTTCCAGTTCATCCGCCGGTATACGAAGTGCTTCCATAGCAGCCATTACCTTTTCACGGTAGAAATAAGCCTGCTCTTTTCCTTCCTTCATAGAAGTTGCTGTATTTTCTACTTCCTTCAAGTCTTCTAATGCTTTCTGCATTCTTGCTAACTTGGCACATATATCCTTTAACAGGCTCTCGTAAACCGATGCATCTGCTCCTGCTGACTTCACGGAATTTACCGTATCTGCCAGCTCTTTTGTATATTTTACAACAGCAGGAATAATCTGCTTGGAAGACATCTCGATCATAGTCAACGCTTCAATATTAATTGTCTTTGCATAATTTTCATACAAAATCTCTTCTCTGGATTCTAACTCTGCTCTGGTAAAAATACCAAATCTTTCAAACAATTTTACAGCCTTATCTGTTGTAATCGTGCCTGCAGCTTCCACCATGGATGAAATATTCGGTAAACCTCTTCTTGCTGCCTCTCTCACCCATTCCTCGGAATATCCGTCACCATTGAAAATAATTCTCTGGTGCTTTGTCATGTATTCTTTAATCAGATCATGTACTGCCATATCAAAGTCATCGGCTTTTTCCAATACATCCGCAGCTTCACAAAATGCTTCCGCAACAATAGAATTCAAAGTCGTATTCGGGCTTGCAACAGAATCGGAAGAACCAACCATACGGAACTCGAACTTATTACCGGTAAATGCAAATGGTGATGTTCTGTTTCTGTCGGTAGCATCCTTCTGGAAATCAGGAAGCGTGGAAACACCTGTCTGTAATGTTCCACCCTCGATTAAGTTGTTTGCTTCACCTGTCTCTACCAACTGTTTTACAACGTCCTCCAGCTGCTCTCCAAGGAAAATGGAAATAATAGCCGGCGGTGCTTCACATGCTCCAAGTCTGTGGTCATTTCCCGGATCGGATGCACTCTGGCGAAGTAAATCCGCATGAGTATCTACCGCTTTCATAATGCAGGCAAGCACAAGTAAAAACTGAATATTTTCATTCGGTGTATCGCCCGGATCTAAAAGATTAACCCCATTATCCGTTGTCAAAGACCAGTTATCATGCTTACCGGATCCTGTTACACCTGCAAACGGTTTCTCATGAAGCAGGCAACGCATACCATGATGTCCTGCTACTCTCTTCATGGTTTCCATAATTAACTGGTTATGGTCAACTGCAATATTGGCTGTTTCATAAATCGGTGCCAGCTCATGCTGTGCCGGAGCTGCCTCATTGTGCTGTGTTTTTGCTGTTACACCCAATTTCCACAATTCTTCATTTAAATCTTTCATGTATGCACCGATACGTTCACGGATAACACCAAAATAATGGTCTTCCAGTTCCTGACCTTTTGGTGCCGGTGCTCCAAATAAAGTACGTCCTGCAAAAATCAAATCGTCTCTCTTTAATGCCTTTTCACTGTCAACCAGGAAATATTCCTGTTCTGCTCCAACAGAAGGTATAACTCTGGTTGCTCCTGTATTACCAAATAAATGTACAATTCTGAGTGCCTGTTCGCTGATTGCTTCCATAGAACGAAGAAGCGGTGTTTTCTTATCCAGTGCTTCACCTTTGTAAGAACAAAATGCTGTCGGAATACATAAAATTACTCCTGTTGCAGCTTCTTTCAGGAATGCCGGTGATGTGATATCCCATGCCGTATATCCTCTTGCCTCAAAAGTGGCACGAAGACCACCTGAAGGAAATGAGGACGCATCCGGTTCACCCTTAATTAACTCTTTTCCGGAAAACTCCATAAGCATTCTGCCTTCTTCATCGGGATGACTTACGAAGGAATCATGCTTCTCGGCAGTAATACCTGTTAATGGCTGAAACCAGTGTGTATAATGTGTAGCACCATTTTCCACTGCCCAGTCCTTCATAGCTTTTGCAACTACGTCAGCAGATGTTAAAGAAAGCTCTCCACCCTGCTCCATAACTCTTTTTACTTCTTTAAATACGTTTTTCGGTAAACGCTCTTTCATTTTTCCGAGTGTAAACACGTTTTTGGCAAAAATTTCTTCTACGTTCAAAACTTCACTCATTGTACTATTTCCTTTCTTATCCGTGAATTATGCCTCTTAACTTTCCACATTGTACAATATGTGCTTATTGACGGTCAACATTTATTTTTCTTCATACATTTACTTTATACATTTTTATGCACATGCGTAGTTACTGTTCACTCCGTAACCGATAACCATGTTTTCACCAAATGCATTTAACTGTTTTTTATGCGAAGCAGATCATACTGCTTAGGTGTTTCGGACAATTCCACAAACAATGCCTGTTTCGGATGTGGTGCACTTTCTACCGATTCACCATTCTCTGTATAAATTCCATTTACAGTAACCGAAACATTGTTTCCGTCCGGCTTCATGATTTCAATTTCATCGCCTACACAGAATTTGTTTCTCTGTGAAAGTCTGGCTCTTCCATTTTCATCAATGCCTTCTACAATACCTAAATATATATATTCATTAATATAAGTATTATTATCATAAATCTGTGTATTTTCATCCGGTTTTCCAAAGTAGAAACCTGTCGTAAACTGACGATAAGTACATTTTGAAATTTCTGCCTTGTACCAGTCCATATTGGCACGATATTTTTCTTCTGACTCCATATAATCGTCAATGGCTTTGCGGTACGTTCTAGCCACAGTTGCCACATAAAGTGCCGTTTTCATTCTTCCCTCTATTTTCATACTGTCAATTCCGGCATCAATCATTTCAGGAATATGTTCAATCATACACAAATCTTTAGAGTTAAAAATGTAAGTTCCTCTCTCATTTTCATAAACCGGCATATATTCGCCCGGTCTGGTTTCCTCCACAATCGCATATTTCCAGCGGCACGGATGAGTGCAAGCTCCCTGATTTGCATCTCTTCCCGTAAAATAATTGCTAAGCAGACATCTGCCCGAATAGGAAATACACATTGCACCATGAATAAAACTTTCAATTTCTAAATCTTCCGGAATTTTTTCACGGATTTCTTTAATTTCAGCCAAAGAAAGTTCTCTTGCAGATACAACTCTTTTCGCTCCCTGTTTGTACCAGAAATTAAAAGTCTGGTAGTTGGTGTTATTTGCCTGTGTGGATACATGTATATCTATTTCAGGGCAAATTTCCCTTGCCAGTGTAAACATTCCCGGATCTGCCACAATTAACGCATCCGGTTTCAATTCTTTCAATTCTTTAAAATATTCTGCCGCACCATCCAAATCATTATTATGGGCAAGAATATTGGCTGTTACGTGAACATGCACTCCATGGGCATGTGCAAATTCAATACCTTCTTTCATTTCTTCTTTGGTAAAATTCTTTGCTTTCGCTCTGAGTCCAAATGCCTCTCCACCGATATAAACAGCATCCGCACCAAACATTACCGCAGTTTTTAAAACTTCCAAGCTACTTGCCGGAATCAGAAGTTCCGGCTTCTTTTTTGTATTTCCCATACTAAATAAGCCTTTCTTTATAAATAATCCTTAACGTTTCACACTGACCGTCACACCATCACCTACCGGTAAAATTGCCGTTTCCAGCTGTTCATGATGCTTTAATTCATATAAATAATCCCTCATTCTGGCATGAATGGTACGATTTCTTCTCGTCACCGCATAACGGGATTCCAAAATATCTCCGTCCTGCAATACGTTATCAGAAACAAGCAATCCGCCTTCCGGCATCAGTCTCAAAATATCCGGCAAAAAATGTATGTATTGTCCCTTCGCCGCATCCATAAAAATGAAATCAAAAGTTCCGGTAAGCTCTTTTAAAATCTCCGTGGCATCTCCTTCCAAAAGGGTAATTCCACTTTCCTTTCCGGCTTTTTTAAAGTTTTCCTTCGCCAGTGGAATTCTTTTTTCATATTTTTCTATCGTTGTAATATGGCAGTTTTCCGGAGCGTATTCTTTCATCAGTAACGCGGAAAAACCAATGGCTGTTCCTACTTCAAGAATGTTTGCAGGTCTCTTCATGGCAAGCAACAGCTTTAAAAATCCCTGCATTTCTTTCCGTATAATCGGCACATTGGTTTCTTCGGCATAGCGCTCCAGCTCATCCAAAAACGGAGTGTTTCCTCTATCAAAAGAATTAATGAAGGAAACCATTCTTTCATCTACTATCATGATTCCATCTCACCTTCCATCAGTTCTCTCCGGCTTCGCTTTCTGATTTTTCCGCTTTTCCCGCCATGATTTCCAGCATTTCATCCACCGTCATAGAAGTATTAAGTGTATACGCTCCCTCTTTTATTTTTCCATGATACTCAGAAAGCAATTCCTGAAGAACGAACAATTTTCCGTCCCTGATTAAACCTCTGGTTTCTAAAAGCTCTCCTATATCACTTACATCCTTGTCACTGGTAATAGCAATTGTTACATCAAACCCCGGTTCTTCCGACACCGGACCTTCCGCAAAAATACGATATCCGTAATCGTACGCAACCGTTGACGCTTTGTATACAAAAAAGATAACTAATATCGCAATTGCAATTTTAACTACCGTTCCTAAAATAGTACCTGCCATCTGTTTACCGTTCATAACAACTTTGCTCCTCTTTCCGCCTATAACAAACGTTAGTTGCAGTTTACTCAAACTGCAACCCTTCCGTTATTTTCAGATGTGTTTCCTGCATCATACGGCAGAAAGCCAGTTCTGCCTCCAAAAAGTCCATTACCAGCGGATTTTCTCTTAAAACCCGGTATTTTTCTTCAAACTGCTCTGTTTTTTGAAGCAACTGATCCTCAGGAGTTAAACTCTGAAGCTCAAAATTCTCACTCCGAAAAGCATCCACCTGTCTATGCAACTCAGGTTGCATTTTTAATTTTTCAAGCTGACACCTGTATTCTGTATATTCTTCTGTCTGTCTAATCACAGACAATAAATCCTCTACTGCCTGTTGCACTTTAGTCATAATAACAACCTCATCTTCCCCTTAACCTGTGTAAGATTATTCTACTTCCATAATAATCGGCAAAATCATCGGACGGCGTTTCGTCTTTTTCCATACAAATTCGCTAAGAGAATCTTTAATTGTAGACTTGATTTTTCCCCAGTCTGCAACTCCTTTATCCAAACAGCTGTCAATTCCTACACTAATGACTTCCCTAGCCTCTTCCATCAGTGCATCGGATTCTCTTACATATACGAAACCTCTTGACACAATATCCGGTCCGGATACAAGCTGGTTTGTATATCTGTCTAATGCCAACACAACAATCATGATACCGTCTGCGGCAAGATGCTGTCTGTCACGAAGGACTACATTTCCTACATCTCCAACACCAAGACCATCTACCAGAATACCTCCGGTCTGCACTTTTCCGGTAACTGCTGCGCTT
This sequence comes from Lachnospiraceae bacterium, assembly GCA_017437065.1. Lineage (GTDB taxonomy): Bacteria > Bacillota > Clostridia > Lachnospirales > Lachnospiraceae > RGIG3002. The sequence goes on along the minus strand of JAFSBX010000070.1, from coordinate 30,376 downwards.
TCACTGTCCAATTCCAGCACATCTCCGGAATTCAGAATAAAAATATTTTCTTTTTCAATTCCCAGTTCACCTGCAATCTTCGCCTGTGCCTTTAAATGCTTATATTCCCCATGTACAGGAATGGAATATTTCGGCTGAACCAGTGTGTAAATCAATTTAATTTCTTCCTGACATGCATGTCCTGATACATGCACATCCTGAAAAATAACGTCAGCCCCCTTCATCATTAATTCATTAATGATATTCGTAACCGCTTTTTCATTTCCCGGTATCGGATTGGATGAGAAAATTACAGTATCTCCGGGGCCGATAGAAATTTTACGATGCATATTTCCTGCCATACGGGAAAGTGCCGCCATACTTTCTCCCTGACTTCCTGTTGTAATAATAACTGTCTTCTCATCAGGGTAGTTCTTTAACTGTTCTATATCAATCAAAGTCTTGTCCGGTATATCCAAATATCCTAAAGAGGTTGCCGTCTCTATTATATTAACCATACTTCGGCCTTCTACTACAACTTTTCTGTCAAATTTATATGCCGAATTAATAATCTGCTGTACACGGTCAACGTTTGATGCAAAGGTTGCAATAATTATACGCGTATTTTTGTGTTCAGCAAACAAAGTATCAAATGTTTTTCCAATCGTCTTTTCTGACTGAGTAAATCCCGGTCTTTCAGCATTGGTACTGTCACACATGAGTGCCAGTACACCCTTTTTACCGATTTCTGCAAAACGCTGTAAATCAATAGCATCACCGAATACCGGTGTGTAATCAATTTTAAAATCTCCGGTGTGTACAACCGTTCCTGCCGGCGAATAAATTGCCAATGCAGCCGCATCAACAATCGAGTGATTTGTTTTTATAAATTCAATACGGAACTTGCCTAAATTAATAGATTGTCCGAATTTTACCACTTTTCTCTTTGTACAATTTACAAGATTATGCTCTTTTAATTTATGTTCAATAATTCCCATCGTCAGTTTGGTTGCATAAATCGGAACATTCATTTCCTTCATCATGTATGGAATCGCTCCAATATGATCTTCATGACCATGAGTAATCATTAATCCCTTTACTTTACTGATATTTTCTTTTAAATAAGTAAAATCAGGAATAACAAGATCAATTCCCAGCATATCATCTGTCGGGAAAGAGAGACCGCAGTCCACCACAACAATACTGTCTTCATACTCGAAGGCAGTAATATTCATACCAATCTGTTCCAAGCCTCCTAAAGGAATAATCTTTAACTTGGAATCACTTTTCTGTTCATTTTTTTTCAATCAGTTTTACCTCCATATTCTTTTCCGATACCCGTAGAGTTTCACTTCATGATCTGAAAAATCAGGTAATGATGGTGTTTTGATGTATCCGCATCTCTGCTCTCTGTTTCATAGCGGACATAGCCATCACCAAGATTCATCCGATTCAGTAAGTTTAATTCTAAGAACATCTGTATTGTTCCATAAACAACAGCTCATCCAATTTCAGGACAGTCTGCTTTTACAAACACATATATTTTCAGCAGTTATAAATCTGCTTACTTTTCCAATTCGATATCTTCTAAAATATTCTCAAAAACAGTCGCAACTGCATTTAATTCCGTCTCATCCGAAACGATTTCATAAAGACTGTCTGCATCTTCAGTTGCTGACAAATCTTTTAAAATAAGGGCTTCTCCATCCCCTTCTTCCACATCAGTAACAAGAATATAATTTACTCCTGCAATCGTTGTCTGTTCAAGAACATAAAAATCAACCGGAGTTTCTCCCTCCGGATTAAATGTAATCTTCTCCATTTCAATCACCAGGCCTTTTCAAATTCTGTCGCTTCACGGCGCTCTTTTCTTCTGTCTTAGTTTTGACTGTTTGCACGTAAATCCAGATATCCCTGCAAAATAAACGTTGCGGCAATCATATCCACATACTCTTTCCGATTTTCTCTGCGTATACCTGCTTCCATCATAGCCTTATCAGCTGCTACCGTAGTCAGTCTTTCATCCCACATCACTACAGGTAATCCGGTTCTACGTTCCAATTTTTCTTTAAACTCTAAAGAAAGCTCTGCACGTTCACCTAAAGTATCATTCATGTTTTTAGGAAAACCGAGAACAATCTCTGTCACTTCATATTCTTCTATCAGTGCTTCAATTCGCGCCAGTGTCTGACGCAGTTTATTTTCTTCTTTTCTGCGAATTATTTCAATTCCCTGTGCCGTAATAAGCAAAGAATCGCTAATTGCCACTCCTACAGTCTTTGAACCAAAATCCAATCCCATTATACGCATGGATTCTTCTCTCCAATCCTATTTCCACTGATTGTTTTTAATATACTCTTTCAGCATCTCTTCTACCAGTTCGTCTCTTTCTACTTTCATGATTAGACTTCTGGCATTTTTGTGACTTGTAATATAAGTCGGATCTCCTGACATAATATATCCCACTATCTGGTTCACCGGATTATACCCTTTTTCCGTAAGTGCTTCGTAAACTTCCCTCAGTACTACTTTTACACCCGTTTCCGGTTCTAAATCCACTTTAAAAAACTGTGTATTACCTAAATCTGTATTTTTCTCTCCAAATCTATCCTGCATACTATATAGCCATGCCTTTCTCAATGTCTGTACTTTCTTACTACTGCTCCATGGCGTAAATCGCCCCTATTATTCCTATATTACCTTATCTACCTTTAAAATTCAATGTATACTTTCTTAATTTCTTAACTAATAAAGATGTTTTATTCCATTAAGAGTATATCATCTTCCAAAAATCCGATTATTTTGCCCTTTATCAGGCAGTTAGACAAATCTTTTGTTTCTTTTTTAGCAACTTTAATATATTCCGCAGTATGCCCGATTTGGTAAACTTCTCCATCCATCACTTTCGGTTCTTCAAAAAGAACTTCCGAAACAGTTCCTATCTTCTGTTTACGGAAATTTTTTGACTGCTCTTTTTCCATAGCCAGCAAATAACCGCTGCGTTCCTGTTTTACTCCGTCCGGTACTTGATTCTCCATGGTTGCAGCAGGAGTCCCCTGTCTTTTTGAATACTTAAATACATGCATTTCGTAAAAAGAAATTTTATTTAAATATTGTTCCGTTTCCTTAAATTCTTCTTCTGTTTCTCCCGGAAATCCTACGATAACATCCGTAGTGATTGCAGGATTATCATACACACGGCGTAAAAGTTCTACTTTCTCATAGTATTCCTCCGCACTGTAATGTCTATTCATTCTTTTCAAAGTTGCATTGCAGCCACTTTGCAGTGACAGATGAAAATGTGGACACACCTTTTCCAATTTACTTAATTCCAACGCAAATTCTTCTGAAATAATGCGAGGTTCCAGAGAGCCTAAACGAATTCTTTTTAAACCTTCTATTTTATGAATTTCTTTTATCAGTTCAAGAAGCTTTGATTTTCCAGTATACTTTGGCATTCCATTAGATGCAGTTTCCCCGGAAAAATCAATCCCGTAGGAACTGATATGGATACCTGTTAAAACGATTTCCTGATATCCGTTTTCTACAATGCCACGCACCTCTGCAAGTACATCTTCCGGCTTTCTGCTTCTTACCCGTCCTCTGGCATAAGGAATAATGCAATACGAACAAAACTGATTGCATCCGTCCTGAATTTTAATGTATGCCCGCGTATGCTCTGCTGTTTTTTTCAGCATCATTTCTTCATATTCTGCCGTATGATTAATGTCTATTACACTGGTATCATGTATGGTTTTATCCTGTTCTTCAAAATACGCTTCCAAAATCGGAATCAGGTCTTTTTTTCTGTTATTTCCCACACAGAGGTCCACACCTTCATCCAATAACACATTCTCTTTTCCCGTCTGTACATAGCAGCCTACTGCCACCACTATGGCATTCGGATTTCTTTTTTTTGCCTGATGAAGCATCTGTCTGCTCTTTCTGTCTGCAATATTCGTCACAGTGCATGTATTTACTATATAAATGTCCGCCTGTTCATCAAATGATACAATTTTATAGCCTTTTTCTTGTAACATTTGTTGCATAACATCAATTTCATAGGCATTAACTTTACATCCAAGATTGTGTAATGCTACACTTTTCATATTATTCCTCACTAATTTTGTACTGTTTTATCATTGACTTTTGCGTTTTCAGCCTTTAGTATAGAAACAGAAGGTATGAAAAAATTAAGGAGGTAGTTCCAATGAAAACAGTACAGATTTCATTAAATTCTATTGATAAGGTAAAATCTTTCGTAAACGATATTACAAAATTCGATTACGATTTTGATTTAGTATCAGGAAGATACGTTATCGATGCAAAATCTATCATGGGTATTTTCAGCTTGGATTTATCCAAACCAATTGATTTAAACATCCATGCAGAAGATAATGCAGATGAAGTATTAGAAGTTCTTAAACCATATACTATCTAATTACTTCTAAAGTTTTATGATTACATAGAAGAGGCTTTGAAATGATTCAAAGTCTCTTCTTTTTTATTTTTTATTTTATAATTTTCTTTCCATACAAAATACTTACTCATTCTGTTATTACTTATCACATTGAACAATAATCAGCTCGTCCGTTTCTAATGCTGTCTTTACAAGCTCGTCAATTTTTTCTTCCAGATTCTGTTCATGTTTTTTAATCATGTTCAGATTCGGTTTCGTTACCGGATGTTTCGCTACGAAAATAGTACAACAGTCTTCATAAGGAAGAATGGAAGTTTCATAAGTATTAATCTTCTCTGCCACTTCTACAATTTCCTGTTTATCGAATCCGATTAACGGACGATATACCGGCATGCTGCACACATCATTGGTAGCTGCCAGCGAATGCATGGTCTGGGATGCAACCTGTCCAATACTTTCACCTGTAATCAATCCGAGACATTCTGTTTCCTCTGCAATATGTTCCGCAATCTTCATCATCAGACGGCGCATAATAATCGTCAGTTCCTCATGCGGACATTTTTCATAAATATAAAGCTGAATATCCGTAAAGTTAATAACATGCAGATAAATTGGTCCTGTATAACGTGAAACCAATCTTGCTAAATCCACTACTTTCTGTTTCGCACGCTCGGAAGTGTATGGCGGTGCATGGAAATATACCGCATCAATTTTTACACCACGTTTTGCAATCATGTAGCCTGCAACCGGGGAATCAATACCGCCTGATAAAAGTAACATTGCCTTTCCTGCTGTTCCGATTGGCATTCCGCCGGGTCCCGGAATAATCTCTGAATAAATATATATTTTTTCTCTTATTTCAATATTTAATACCACTTCCGGATTGTGGACATCCACGCTCATTTCCGGACAGGCATCTAAAATAGCTCCGCCCATTTCTCTATTGATTTCCATAGAATCCAGCGGATAGTTTTTGCGGGCTCTTCTTGCCATAACCTTGAAGGTTTTGTTCTTTTCAGGATATACGTCACCGATGTATTTGACTACTGTTTCACAAAGTTTTTCAAAACCTTCGTCTTCTACATAAACAACCGGACAGATACCGGAAATACCGAATACGGTTTTCAGGTTGTCCACAGTTTCGTCGAAATCAAAATCTGTGAGGGCATCTACGTAGATTCTTCCCTGGGTTTTGTGCACTTTAAATTCGCCTTCGCAGCGTTTGAGGGCGTATTTGATTTGCTGTACTAATGCGTCTTCGAATAGGTATCGGTTTTTTCCTTTTACGCCGATTTCGGCGTATTTAATTAAAAATGCTGTAAACATGTTTTGCCTCGTTTCTGTTTTTGTATTGTGGGGGGGAATGGCGTACGGACGTGGCAGGCTTTGAGATTTCCACGCGAACGCGCTCTCGCTTGATTGCGCACGTCCGTGTCAGGCTCCGATAGTTCCACGCAAACGCGCTCTCGCTCCATTCCGAACGTAGCGGTACATAAGGTGCTAAATAACAGCACCTAAGTACCGACGTTCTTCTAGGGTTTGCTTAGGAACTATCGGAGTCTGACACTGATGTATCGCCGTTTTTAGGTATTGTGTGGCTTCCACTACGTATGTGCTGTCGTAACTGTATATTGTAACGGAAGGGTTCCGTGTAGCAGTATTGTATTATAGATGGTATCTCCACAAATATAGTCACCAGTGAACTATCGCAACTCACAGTGTAGTTGCTGGCGGAATATCATTTCCTGAAAGAACCCTTAATGTCTCACATACCTACGCAACATCGGAATAATTTCCTTCATTGCCTGTAGCGTATAGTCAATTTCTTCCTGTGTCGTAAATTCGGAAAAACTGAATCGTATGGTGGAATCCAGCAGTTCTTTTTCCACACCGATTGCTTTCAGTGTATCTGATGTCTGGGGTTTATTGGATGCGCAGGCACTTCCAGCGGATATATATATTCCTTTTTCCTCCAGTGCATGTAGCATTACTTCGCTTCGAATACCCCGTATGGATACGCTGACAATATGTGGCGCACTTTCTCTTCCGGTCAGACCGTTAATTTTAATCTCCGGAATCTGTTCGATTCCCGCAATAAAATGTTCTTTCAAACGGTGAAGCTTCTCTATATTTTCATCTAAATCAGCATATATCATTTCTACTGCCTTTGCAAGCCCTGCAACACCGGGAACATTTTCCGTTCCGGAACGCATTCCTTTCTGTTGACCGCCACCGTAGATAATTGGTTTGATTTTGATTTTTTCATTGATATATAAGAAGCCTACACCTTTTGGTCCGTGTATTTTGTGTCCGCTGACGGAAAGAAGGTCAATATTCATTTTTTTCGGATGGATACGGAACTTTCCAAAACCTTGTACCGCATCTACATGAAAAATAATTCTAGGATTTATCTGTTTAATTAAGCGTCCTGCCTCTTCAATCGGCTGTAAAGCACCTATTTCATTATTGGTATGCATAATAGATACTAAAATCGTGTCTTTTGTAATTGCTTTTTCCAAATCCTCCAAACGGATGATTCCGTATTTATCTACAGGAAGATAGGTTACTTCAAATCCCTGTTCCTCCAGATATTTCATCGTCTGTAAAATAGCCGGATGTTCTATCTTTGTAGTAATCAAATGGCGACCCGCTCTATAATTTGCCATGGCACTGCCGATTAATGCTATATTGTCTGACTCGGTTCCACCAGAAGTAAAAAGGATTTCCTTTTCATTTACTTTTAAATTTCTGGCGATAATGTCTTTTGCATTACGGATGTAAATTTCCGCCTGCATTCCTTTGTTATGCATACTGGAAGGATTTCCGTAATCCTCACACATAATCTTTGTCATCAGTTCTGCCACATCTTTAAAACATTTGGTCGTTGCCGAGTTATCCAAATATACTTCCATCTTTAAAATTCTCCTTTCAAAGCCCGGAGACTTTTGTATCTGCTCTTGTTTTTCTTTCTCTACTATATTATATGTCTACATTTCCAAATGGTACATAATCCAGGAAAGAATCGTAAATCCGGCAGTTTCAGTCCTTAAAATTCTTTTTCCCAAAGTAATCGGTTTTATGCCATTTTCCATTGCTGCCTCGATTTCAGCTTCTTCAAATCCACCTTCCGGACCGATAAAAATTGCTACCGACTGTCCCGGCAGAAGTCCTTCAACGATTTCCTTTGTCGTCTGCATTCCTTCCGCCAGCTCATAAGGAATTAACTTTACGTCCATGCTTTCTGCATAAGCAATCGCCTGTTTAAAAGTCATAACTTCCTTGATTTCGGGAATTACTCTTCTCTTGCTCTGCTTTGCCGCTGCCTCTGAAATTCCCTGCCATCTTGCAATTTTAGACTTCGCCTTTTTTTCATCCAACTTTACAACTGCACGCTTCGTTGCTACAGGAATCACTTCATAAACGCCAAGCTCTACTGCTTTTTGGATAATCAGTTCCATCTTGTCGGCCTTCGGCAGTCCTTGAAACAGATAAACTTTTGAAGGAAGCTCCAATCCGTCCTCTTTCACAAAAAGAAGGTGACAATGTATTTCATCCTCACCTATCTCCGCTATTTCACAACGATATTCCTTATTGTCCTCCCCATTACTTACCGCAATTTCTTCACCGGCTTTCATACGAAGGACATTTTTTATATGATTCACGTCACTCCCCGTAATCCAGATATCTTTTCCACATATCTGCTCAGGTTTCACAAAAAATTGATACATTACTTTTTCTCCGCTTTTCGTCCTGTTACACTCACCCACTCGCCCTGATAGGTCACTTCCAGAACTTCAAGTCCTGCTGCCTTTACCGCATCCACAACGGTCTGTTCTTTATCATCAATAATACCCGAAGTAATATAAATTCCACCCGGTTTCAACTGGTTTACAATTACCGGTGTTAACGGCACAAGCACATCTGCCAGTATATTTGCCACAACAATATCATAGCACTCATATCCAACCTGATCCTGTACCTCTTTATCGGAAATGATATTTCCAATCATTACATCGAACTGCTCCGGTGCAATGCCGTTTGCTTCCATATTTTCTCTGGTTGCTTCAATAGCACACGGGTCTAAATCTGTTCCTACCGCATGTTTAATTCCATACATTAAAGAGATGATGGCAAGAATTCCGCTTCCTGTTCCTACGTCCAAAAGCTCTGTTTCCGGTGTAATGTATTTTTTCAGCTGTCTGATACAAAGCTGTGTTGTCTCATGCATTCCCGTTCCGAATGCCGTACCCGGGTCAATGTGTAAAATCATCTTGTCTTTATCTTCTTCTGAAACTTCTTCCCATGACGGAATCACAAGCAAATCATCAATATAAAACTGATGGAAATACTGTTTCCAGTTATTAATCCAGTCAATATCTTCTGTTTCATCCACCGAAACCGTACCCTCGCCAATATCCATAAAAGAACGGATTTCCTCCAGCTGTTCCTCTACCTGTGAAAGAATTTCCTCTTTTTCTGTCACTTCTCCATTGAAAAGAAGCTCTCCATTTTCATTTTCTTCTACAAAAAAGCTTAAATAAGCAATGCCGTCATCATCCGGACAATCCGGAAGTATATCTACAAACATCTGCTCTTTTTCCATTGCTGTAAGCGGCACTTTATCCTCTATCTGTGCTCCTTCCAGTCCTATATCATACAAATAACTGATAATAATATCTTCTGCATCTGTAATTGTCTTAATTCTGAACTTTGTCCACTTCATTATTTATAGCCTCCATTTATTTGCCGCCTGCGTTTCTCTTTCCGTCTGCGGCAACACAACAGACTCCATCGTCATTTATTATTTTCTTCCGCTGATTTCCAGTAATTTCTGTTTCAAATCTTCTTCCATCTGCTTCATTTCAATCTCAGCAGTTCTTCTCTTTTCTCTGCCTTCTGCCTGAATTTTCATTACTTCATCCAGCGTGGAAATTAAAGATGCATTTGTGTTCTTCAATGTTTCCATATCCACGATGCCACGCTCAGATTCTTTTGCACTTTCCACTGCTGCTATCTTTAACACTTCCGCATTTCTCTTCAAAAGCTCGTTTGTCATATCGGATACTTCACGCTGTGCTTTTGCCGCCTGCTCTGCATGTGTTACGCCGAGTGCAAGTACCATCTGGCTTTTCCAAAGCGGAATGGTGTTCACAACCGTAGACTGGATTTTTTCTACCATCATGGTATCACTGCTCTGTACAAGACGAATCTGTGGTGCTGTCTGAATGGAAACCATTCTCGTCAACTCTAAATCGTGGATTTTCTTCTCAAATCTTTCGCAAAGAGATTCCAAATCCTTTGCTGCCTGTACATCCTCAGGAAGTCCGCTCATTCTTGCTTTTTCTACTAATGCCGGAAGTTCTGTGTCTCTTGTCTCCTGTAATTTCTTCTTTCCTGCCAGAATGTACATGGATAGTTCTTTAAAATACGTTAAGTTCAAGTCATACATTTTATCCAGCATGGCAACATCTTTTAAAAGCTGTACCTGATGCTGTTCCAATGCCTGACAGATTCTCGTAATATTAGTTTCTGCTTTCGAATATTTTACTTTCAATGCCTCTACTTTGTTAGTAGTTTTTTTGAAAATTCCAAGGAAACCTTTCTGTTCCTCGTCAAAATCTTTTAATTCTGCAACAACACCGGAAAGCATATCTCCGATTTCGCCTAAATCCTTAGTTTTTACATTTTCAAGAGCATCGCCTGAAAAATCCGCCATTTTCTTCTGTGTTCCGACACCATACTGTAAAATAGCATTGGAGTTATGTAAATCAATCTGTCTGCTGAATTCATCTACCATTTTTCTTTCTTCCGGTGAAAGAATGGATTCGTCCAACTGCTCCTTTATTTCCTGTTTCGGTTCTGCTACCGGAACCTGTTTCTCGTCTAACACTTCACCAAACACTAAAGTTGGTACACTTGTTTCATTTAATTCGCTCATTTTATTCCTGCCTTTCATTTATAGCTTTTGACAATTTACATTATTCAACGGATTATTCCTTCTCAAAGTCGTTCTTTAGATAACCATCCTGCTTTAACATCGTATTTAATACAGTAATATCTGACTGAATATCCCATGCTTTTTCCCGGAAAAGTTCGTCCAAAAACTTCTCAAAGGCTATATTAATTGTATCAATTGTGCCTTCAATTTCACGTTTTGTATCGGAAATATTTTTCACATCAATATTCTGCTTGTCCAAATCCCTGTAAGCTTCTAACAGCTTTTGGGTAGTCGGCAAATAATAACTCAACATTTTTTGTAGCTCTGTTGCAAGCTCCGGTTCTTTTTCCACCTGTGCAAAAATACGGGTTACCAAAAGCTCCAGCTTATCCAGTTTTTCCGACATTTCTTCGCCCGGTATTTCATCATTGCAAAGACGTATCATGCGGACATATTCTCTGCCTTCTGCTAATACTTTCTGAGCCTCTGAACGATTTCTGCCTGCTTCCTCTGCTACTGTCTCCTGCTCAACCACTTTGTTTTCCTGTTTCTTCTGACTCTGCTGATTTTGTTCAAAATTCTGTTGTGTCAGCCTGTACTGCTCGTACACACTGTCACTGGCAATAAAGCACTTTTCCTGCTTATCCAAGTGTGCCTGAAAAAACATACCCTTTCGCATCATTTTTTTCAGGTCTTTTCTAACAAATTTCTGACTTCTTTCTGTCTTTGCCGCCAATTCTTCAATAGAACAATACAACTTATCTTTCAACACAGAAACATATTGTTTAAATCGACTGACTCTCCCATGTAAACTAATCCCTCGGAGTCCCAATATTCCACCGATTGCCAAAAATACTGACGAATAAAATAATTCACTTATGGAAATCACCGCAGAAAACATACCACCGAATACAGTGCTCAAAAAAGCACCTCCTGCCACTCCCATCATGCCAAACCCTGCAATCATATATAAAACACCGGAAACTCTACCTGCCGGATGCCTGTTAAACAGCCTTGCGTCCGGTCTTAAATTAGGTTTACCATACGGAATAGTACCATTGTATCTTTCCCACTTCCGGTGTTCCTGATTCTGTGCATTATTATATTGTGCGTTATTATAATTTGCATTATAACCATAACTATTATTCTGTGTATTTTGAAACTGCTGTTTACTGTTCGGTGTTTTCTGTACAGTCTGCTGAAAACTGTCCCTAGCTTCCTTGACTACATCATTCAATGCCCCATTCAAGCTTTTCCCTACGTCACCAACAACCTGTCCTACAGTTTCACCAATTGTTTTGCTAAGTTCGGAAAAGTCATTCGAATCAATTGCCTGCTGCACCTGTTTTTTGATGTCTTCCCCTACCTGATACCACTCGTTTTTATTCATAGTTGTAATTATTTTCCTCTTTTAGACAAAATTATTAAGAAATTCCACTGTTTGAAATAGTTTATTTCCATTTTCTTTCACTTCAAGATTATACGGGAAGTTACTGCAAAATACAATAACCTTTCTATTTACGATTCTAGGATGAAAAAAATGCGGGCAATTTCTCACCCGCATTTATATCTTTTTATTATTAAAAATTTTCAGCATATTTGTTTCCTGTATTAACATTACTTCTTTATTCTACAGAAAACTGTGAAATAGCTGTTTTCAGCTTTTCTGCCCACTCATTCAACTGTTCGGTAGCACGTTGCAGTTTCAATGCTTCTTCTGCCTGCTCTCCTGTAGACTTATGCACGTTAACAGCACCTGCCTCCGTCTCCTCTGCTACAGCCGAAATTCCCTGCATCGCATCTTCCGTAGTAACCCTTGCACTTTCCATATTTTGAATATATACAAGAATTTCCTGTACCTGCGCGGTCAATATACGAGTCTGTTCATTCATCTCATGGAATGATTTTGTTGTAGAATCAACAACACGTGACTGTTCGTCAACACTGGCAGAAGCATTTCCAACCGATTCACTTGCTTCTTTCGTCTGATGCGTAATTTCCTCAATAATCTTACGAATTTCTCCTGCTGATATCAAAGATTGATCCGCCAACTTACGAATTTCATCTGCTACAACTGCAAATCCTCTTCCGGATTCACCGGCTCTTGCCGCTTCAATGGAAGCATTCAATGATAACAATGTTGTCTGCTCTGCAATGTCATCAATTGCATTTACAATCATTCCTATATGATTAATACGTCCCTGCAACGAATCCATAGTCTCAGAAACCTTCGTCATCATTTGTGTTGACTCATCCGTTTTCTCTTTTAGATTCTGCATAGTCTCAAGTCCATTAGCAATTGCCGTATTTGTATGATTGGTAGCATCGCTGATACGTGATGCATTTTGATTCACTAATTTGAACTGTGATGCCAACAATTGCATCTGAGATAAACTGTTTTCCGAACTGCTGTTCAATTGTTCTACACCAATTTCAATCTCTTCGAGAGAATTATTAATAATGTCCGCAGACTCTACAAACTTATTCGATACAGTTGCAACCTCCTGTGCATCATCCAACAGCACTGTTCCTGCCTGACTAACCTCACGAACCAAGCCACATACATTGTCCGCCATGTTATTCACACTATCAGCCAGAAGCTTAAACTCGTCTTTTCTTTTCAAGTTCATCCTGACAGTAAGGTCACCGGCTGCAATTTTACCTAAAGTCTTATTTATACTCCGTATACTCTTTCCAAGACTTCCTGCAAATATATTGCCGATAATAATAACTATTACAGCTGCAACAATAGCAACTAAAATTGCAATATTACGAATTACCACTGTCTGATCCAGGAAATAACTCTCCGGAATCAACACACACACATCTACCTGACCTTCAACAACCGGAGCATGTAAGAACAGGTAACTTTCTCCATTGTAGTCAACATATTCATCCGCATTTCCATTTTTTGCATCAGACAGATAGCCTTCAAATACTCCACCGGTTGTATTGAAATCCGTGCCATTATAAGCCAGTTCTGTTCCATCTGCCGTCAAAATGCCAACAACACTATTCTCACCAAAATTGAGCCCTTCCATTACAGAAGACAGGGTTTTTTCAGTTACTTCCGCAAATCCCACTCCTGCACCATTATTAAATTGGATACCAACTCTGAACAGATAATCTTCCTGTTTTGTACCTAATATTTCATCTAACTGTGTATTTCTTCCAAACCAGACATATTCATTTTCGTTCTCCACCAATTTCTGATATAACGTTGTTTCTACCAACTGTGTATATGCTTCATCATTTGAAAAACCGATAGCAGTAAAAACAGATTTTGCACCACTGGCAATAAATTCCATGCCCGCAAGCTTATCATCTCCCCACACCCTATGCTTTACATCATCCATAAAAGAATTGTGAAATTGCACAGACAATGTACTGGAGAGTTCATATTGCCCTGACATGTACTCTTTTACATCTGCATTCATATAGAACACGTCTACCTGAGACTGTATCGCATCAAACTGCGCCTGATAATATTCCGACAACATACTCATTGTCTGTTGTGTCGCTGCCTTGCTATTATCAATTACAACAGAAGAAGCCTGTTTATAACTGATTATTCCCAGCGAAATGATTCCAATTACAGGTATAAGAAATATCGCAAACAATTTAAATTGTATTCCATGAATCCCTACACCATTTCCGGATTTTTTCTCTTTCCAAAATGTCTTTTCTTTCCTACCTTTTGTAACCTTTTTTTCCTGTATCCTCTTCTGTTTCTTCATAAGATACCTCCGTTACATATTCACTGCCGTGCATTCTTTACTAACCTTTTACTGCTCCTGATAAACCTTCTACATAATATTTCTGTAAGAAAATAAATAATATTACAATAGGAACCGCAACTAAAATGGAACCGGCTGCAAACTGTGTATAGTAAGCATCAATTCTTCTGAAATCCGTCATCCATTTCAATCCGACTGCTACCGTATATGATGCCTGCTTATCACCAAATAACATACTTGGGAAAATATAGTCTGACCAAGGTCCCAGGAAAGATGTTAACATTGTGTAAATAATCATCGGCTTTGCCAATGGAACAATAATTCTGGTAAAAATCTGGAATCTGGTAGCACCATCAATAATTGCTGCCTCATCCAACGATTTCGGCATCGTATCAAAGAATCCTTTACATACCTGATATCCCATTGCAGCTCCGGCAACACCTATAACAATCAATGCCAGTAAAGTCTGTGCTAATCCCATTCCTTTCAAGATGTTATAAACAGCAATCATGGACATGAAACCGGGAAACATACCAATAATCATCATAATCTTCATAATGGTTACACGGCCGCCAAAACGGGTTCTACTCAAAACATATGCCGTTGCCAAAATAATAATAGTATTCAACACACAACAAATAATTGCTACAATAAAGGTATTCGTCCACCATCTCGCAAAAGGAATTACACTTTCCGCCGAGAAAAGTTCTAAATAATTATTTAAGGTAAATCCTTTCGGAATGAAATATCCCACATAATATCCCTGTTCTTCACGGAAAGAAGTAAGAACAATCCAAAGAATCGGAAACAGCCAAATTACACTCATTATAACAAGCACAATATATCCCGGATTCATTTTTGTAGTTTTCATTGCAAAAATTAATCCGACAAAAGAAACCACCAAACCAATCCAATAACCGATTCCAAAGTTCTTTACTAAAAATGCTTCTGCTAAAATTCCGGAGCCATCTACCATCATTTTTGTACCAAACATCAATATTACAGTACAAACTGTCTGAACCGCTGCAACCGCAACCCACATTCTTGCCATCAGAACAGATGGTTTTATGAAATTGATAACCGCAAATAGAATTACACCTATTGTAGCTACTATACTTACTAATAAGACAATAGTCATGCCGCCGGACTGTCCTGCACTCACCAGTTTCGTCAGAACTCCTACACTTTGCAAGTTTTGTCCTCCCACACTGATAAAAGGAAGAACTAAGCTCAGCAAACTCAAAACACTTGCAAAAAATGCCACTTTGAAATATTTAAGATTTAATCCGATTACCGTCTTCTTCATTATTGGAATCCCTCCTCGTTTTTCAAAGCCTTTGATCTTGAATATGAAATCCAAGAAGCAGACGCCGAAATAATAAATATTATAATACCAATTGTCGCTGCAAGGTTATAATCTCCATTATCCTTTGTCAACTTATACAACCAAGTTACCAACAAGTCTGTTCTGCCTGCTCCCTTATAATAATCCAGAGTCAGTGGTCCGCCACCTGTCAGGAAGTAAATTACACCGAAGTTATTAAAGTTACCAATCAGATTAGAAATTAAATATGGTGTTGTAATAAACCACATATAAGGGAACGTAATTTTGGTAAACTGAATAAATGGATTTGCTCCATCAATTTTTGCACTTTCGTATAATTCTGCCGGAATATTCATTAAAATACCGGTTGTCATCAGCATAGTTACCGGAATACCAACCCACATATTAACTACGATAATTGTACCCTTTGCCCATAAACCATTTGTCAGGAACGGCAATGCTTCTGTGGTAAATCCCCACTGTTGCAATAATACATTAATAATTCCTTTCTCACCAAGCATGGTAGATACTACCAGCAGGGAAATAAATGCAGGAATCGCCATCGTAATAACAAAAATAGTTCTCCAAATCTTTTTACCATAAATTCCTTTAGAGTTAATCAGCATTGCGAGGAACATTCCACCAAAATAACAGGTAAAGGTTGCCACAAAACCCCAGACAATTGTCCAAGCTAAAATAGGCCAGAAGGTCGCTGACAATGTATCAGCAGATGCAAATAACTTCTGAAAGTTTTGTAATCCGACCCAGTCAAACAAGTTTCCGGGCGGCTGATGTGTTCCATCATAATTGGTAAATGCAATCAATATCATATATACCAACGGCATTACCGTAAATACTAAAATTCCTATCGCAGGAAGCGTTAAAAACAATCTATGTATATTGGCATTAAATAATCCTTTAATCTCATCAATAATACCAGGAACTTTCTTATTCTCTGCTTTCAATCGTCTTGCCAGTTCTCCCGAACGGATTGACACATATCCTACCGCCAAAGCAACAGCGGTAATTACTAATGTGATAACACCATACAAGAGTATTAACATGGAGTTATCTCCCTGCACAACTTCATAAATACCAATTTCTGCATTCAGTACCATTTCCTGTTCTTTGGTACCTAAAGTAATCATATCTTTCAAAAAGCCAATACCGGCCGGAACCATATATATAATATACGCAATCTCAATTACCAAAAAGAGTAACCCTTTTACAACCTGACCTCTTACCATATTGGAAAGACCCCAAATTAAAAAAGAGAGTTTTGAGAAGATGTCTCCTTTCAGAAAAACGGAAACCAAACCGTATTTTCCTTCTTTTTTCTTGGAATTTTCTTTCATTCCACACCTCCGACTATATCCAATCCACACTCTACAAACATCCAAATCACTTCACTGAGTTTTATTTATAAAATGGACTGTTTCAAGAGCGAGTTTTCTTTCATTCTATAAAACAGTCCACAATTCATCGTATTATAGCTTTAATATGTTATCTTTTTATTATTCTGCCGTTACTGTTGTAATAGCTGTTGCACACTGGTCTAATTTTTCCTGAAGATTAGCAGCTGTAATTTCTCCATTAATGATTCCTTCACCAAGCGCCTGTGCCGGAGTCCAATAAGCACCTATCTGGGAAATAGCCGGCTGTGGTGTTGCATACTCTGTCTGACTGATTAATGCAATCGTTGCTACATCCGAAGAAAGTTCAGGATTTTCCTGTAAACTTAAACAAGAAGGAACAGCCCCTGCTTCTTTATAACGCATTAACTGAGCTTCTTCGTTTGCTAACCACTGTGCAAACTGCTGTGCTGCAAGAGGATGTGCAGTATTAGACTTAACAGCCATTAACTTGTAATCGGCAAAGTTACTTAAGTGTGCATCCGCACCATTGATGTTGATTGTAGGAAGTGCTACTGCACCGAGATTATCGCCAAGAACTTCCTTAAATTCAGGATATACCCATGTACCGGAGCAAAGTGCACCTAATTTTCCTTCTTTAAAGAGAGCACCCGCAATACCATCTTTGTCTTCAACATATTTTGGATTGTTTGCTAACTCAATAATATAATTACCTGCTGCTAAACCATTTGCATCATTCCATGTACATACATTAGGGTCTGTACCGTCAGGTCCGAAAAGCTGGCATCCTGCTGCATAGAAAAATGCTTCAATATACCAGGAGTTAGAAATTGTACAGGAGAAGTTGTATGTATCTGCACCGAGGTCTTTCGCCATCATAGTTTCCAAAGACTTCACTTCATCTTCCGTAAACAAGCTTGTGTTATAATACATAAACCAGCTGTTTGGAGTATAAGGAACACCATACATCATATCATCCTTTGTTGCTGCTTCAATTGCACCCTGACCATACATTGATTTTATATTTTCAAGGTCATATGCAATAGGTAAAAGATATCCTGCTTCTGTCAATTCTGCTATAGAACCGGAAGGAATATGAAATACATCTGCTGCCGAATCCGCATCTGTTGTCAGATTCGCAGCTGATTCATCAATGCCTACCACCGCGATGTCCCATGTAATCTCATACTCAGGATGAGCAGCCTGGAAGGTTTCAGCCAACTGCTGTGTCATTTCCATTTCTTCTTCCGGACACCATACTTTTAAATTAACTTTTTCAACTTCACCTGTTGCTGTAGCATTTGTGTCGTCACCGGTGGAAGCATCATCACTTGTATTGCCTGTGGTTGCTGTTGTTTCTTTGCTTGTAGTGTCTGCTTTCGCATCACTTGATGCTTCTTTGCTTCCGCATGCTGTAAGAGCACCTACGGAAAGAACTGTTGCCATTGTTAATGCAAGTACTTTTTTCATTTTCACTTTTTCGTCCTCCTTAAATACAAAAGTCATACCTTACTCGTTATTTTGGTTAATCGGTTAACTTGATTTTATTATATCATAATATTATTTCATGTCAATAGAATATTAAAATATTCCACAATTTTTCATAACGCTTTCCTATGTACTTCGTCAAATTGCCAACACACACAATGCCTTCTTCTGCACATTAATGAAAAAATCCACTTTCTTTCACTTATTTACATAATTATTTACCAATTGTTACTAAGCGTTTAACCTATATTCTAATGTTCCCCCGCTAATATCCAGAACTCCCATGGCTGTACTGTTATTTCACCACTCAAATTCTCTTCACTCACAGGATGATCTTCCACATTAATCTCTGTTGCACCTGCACTATGAAGCAACACGGTTTCCGTACCATCTACAACCGAAGATACATCAATTGTCTGCTCTCTCTTAGACAGGTTAAAAATGCATTTCACAATGATGCCATCTTTTTCACGGTAAAAACTTAAGATATTTTTGTTATCCAAATCATAGTAGTTAATCTGACCACCATAATTTCCGTTATGAAGTGCCGGATTCGTACTCTTAATATTACTCAATTCTGCCAATAACGGTCTGTAATCATATTCTGAGCTTTCCCAATCAATTGCATCTTTTTCCATAAAAGCAATTGCATGATCCAATCCAATCTCATCACCGGAATAAATCAATGGTGCTCCCGGAATCATATACATGAAAGAGAACATGGCAACCATCGGTTCTGCACCATATGCTCCCATAATCGTATGTTCATATGAATTCTTATCATGGTTATCCATAAAGTTTAATGTATATGTACCATCAGGAAAATCCGTCGGAATATATATTTTTAAAGTATTTGCTTTCTTACTGTCTCTTGCAACCGCACGCATTGCATCATACAAATTCCAGTTGTAATTAAAATCAAATGCTTCTTCCAAAAGACTTTCTACTAAATGATCCTCTGCCAACATATAAACAGGTTTTATTTCTTCTAATGCAGCTCTTGCATCTTCCCAAAATTCCTGTGGAACACCGGTTGCATAATCACATCTGAATCCGTCAATATCGTACTCCTGCACCCAGTATTTCATACATTCAATCATTTCTGCCTGCATTTCCATATTGTCATAGTTTAAATCCGCAACATCCGGCCATCCCATGCCTTCCGGCGAGATGATATTTCCACTGCTATCCTGTGTGTACCATTCCGGATGTTCATCAATCCATGCACAATCCCAGCCTGTATGGTTCGCAACCCAGTCCATCATAACCTTAAATCCCATACCATGTGCTTTATCAACCAGAGCTTTAAAATCTTCTGCTGTTCCAAACTCCGGATTCACTGCACGATAGTCGGTGATAGAATAATAGGAACCCAGAGTCCCGGAACGTTTTGTTTCTGAGATTGGATGAATAGGCATAAACCAAAGAGTTGTGATTCCCATATCCTTCAAAGTCTGTAAATGTTCTGAAAAAGCATTAAAAGTTCCTTCTTCCGTATACTGTCTGACATTTACTTCATAAATAACTGCATCCTTCGTCCACTCTGCCTGAAAACGAACCTCTGAATCTTCTGCTTCCATCTCTTCTGTCTCTTCTCCACTTACACTGTCTGTTTCTGTAGTTGTTTCTCCTGTCTGCTCCTCTGTAACAGTACCGGCTGTCTGTTCGCTCGCCACTGTATTTTCCGTAACACTATTTACTCCTTTACCGGAACATGCAGTCACTGAACACATTAAAGCTACAATAAGTGCCAACGCAATTTTTCTTTTCATGTTTGCTCTCCTTTACTTTTCTAATATCATTTAGTAATCTGCCATCATTTGTTCAACAATAGCTCCCATTAACATATTTTCCAGTTTCATCTGTTGAAGTTTAACGAATAATTTTGCAACATTTTTTTCTCTGCATACTTCTTCATACACAGCTGTTTTTAAATTGTATTCTATCTGTGCACGGTGAAGTATATTGTATATTGCACTTTCTTTGTCCGGTCCTTCTATCTTTTCACTGTTTGTTTGAATCTGAATATTAAACTGCTTATCATTTCCACCATTAAAGCAGATAGTAATTTCCTTTTTCCCAAAATCATACTGCCATGTAAACTCCATGGACTCATTTGAAGTAAATACAACACCTGTCGGCTCACTAATGCCTTTTATGTGTATCTCATACCTTCTGTTCTCAGGAATGATTCCTTCCGTCTCTCCTTCTATGCAAACAGAAACTTCTGCTGTTTTTCCGGCTTTAAATGCAAAATGAGTAATCACCGGTGCTGTAGATTTACTCTCATCACAGGAATCCTCGTACATATCAAAAAATCCGTCTGCTCCATTAAATACATTCACCTCCAGTTCCTTCGGATTATGCAGATGGCAATCTTTATAATCCTTTGCCATTGGAATAATTCCGCCTGCACGAACCAATACCGGAATGCTTTCCAAATTACGATACATCACTATTCTGCGGCCACCTGTGTACACCTGCCCGGTAAAGAAATCGATATAATTTCCTTCCGGAAGCCATGCATCAAACTCTGCCAGCTGCATTCTCTTATCCATCGGTTTCGTAATCGGACAAACTATCATTTCTGTCCCAAAATAATACTGATTTGGCACGTTATAAGCTTCGTCCGTATCATGCTGATAATACATAGGCTGTACTAATGGTATTCCGTCCAGGTGTGTACGATAATTCATGGTATACAGATAAGGAATTAATTTGTGTCTTAACTGAAGGAAATTCGTCATTACTACTTCTGCTATCGCATTGAAATTCCATGGCTCTTTTCCGTAAAATTCATTATTTGTACTGTGTAAACGCATAATCGGTGAAAAAACACCAAGCTGAAGCCAACGCACTGCCATCTCATCATCACGGATACCCTGCTGATGACCTCCAATATCATGACTCCACCAGCTATATCCTACATTACTTGCGTTTGCTGTAAAATAAGGCTGGAAATCCAGAGAATCCCATGTTGTATATGTATCCCCTGAAAAACCGATGGGATATCTGTGACTTCCGATTCCGGCATATCTGGAGAATGTAAGTGGTTTTTTTCCATCTCTTCCGCTATCCAGAAAATGCAGATGATTTAACATCCACAACGTATCAATTCCGGCAATACCTGATTTACTTCCCTGCTGCCAGTCCAGCCACCAGAAATCCACACCTTCTTCTTCATTCGGATGATGTAAATATTTAAAATACGCTTCCATAAATTCTCTGTTTGTAGAATCAAACGGAATCTTGTCTTCATTTTCATAATCTATCCCAAGTTCCTTTGCCATCGGAAGATAAGCATCTTCATGTGCTCTGACACCATCTGCCGGATGTACATTTAATGTAACATGCATTCCCATTTCATGAAGCTTATCCATAAATCGCTTAGGGTCGGGGAACAATTTTTTATTCCATGTATAACCGGTCCAACCGCTTCCATATTTCCTCGGAATATCTACTAAATGCCAGTCCATATCAATAACCGCTGTAGTAAAAGGAATGTTTTTCGCCTTGAATTTGTCCATTAATTCCAAATAGCTTTCCTCGGTATACTGATAATAACGGCTCCACCAGTTTCCCATAGTAAACCTTGGTAACAATGGTGTCTTTCCACTCAAATGATAAAAATCTTTTAAACATCTCAAATAATCATGTCCATAACCGAAAAAGTATAAATCAATTGATTTTCTCGTTTTCGCAGCTACCCACTGATCATCTGTAATAAAAGCTATTTCACTGTCATCCAGCACTGTAAAGCCTTCTCTCGACATCAGACCGCTTTCAAGCTCTACTGCCCCATTCGCTCCATCAAGAGTTCTTGCAGTTCCTTTTAAATCATTAATCGCATCTCCATAATTCCATATAGAGCCATATACATGAAACCCTTCCTTTAACTGAATGGACAAGCCTTCTTGTGAAAACGGCTTTTTGTCATAATATAAATGCAATTTGTCCGTAACAATCTCCAGAGAATCCTCTTTCTCTGCCACACGATATTCCGGCACAGGAAAATCGCGACATATGACCGTCTGTGTAGGTTCATCTACAAATAATCCTTCCTCCTGAAATTCCATACGAATCAGGCAATCCGTTAAAATGGTAAAACGGTACTTATCACCTGTTACCATCGCCTCTTTTTTGGCAATTGGTTTCATATCTAACTCGTATTTTTTAGTTTGTACTTCCATATCGTTTCCTTTCTACCATGTTTCATTACATCACTGGTTAATCGCTTAACATCGGGTATAAATTAATGGCATGCACCAATCGAAAGTCATTTCCTTACTATGATTATGTACATGCCACTCTAAAACTTCTATCGCATCTCGCATTCCATAAAATAGGATTGATGTGCTTCAACTACAAGTTCAATACCATTTTCATCTGCTTTATGATATACGAGATTTTTACCAAATATATCTGCATTACCTTTCGGACTTACTGCTCCTACCGCACCTAATGGCAAACGGATTTTTTCTGTTTTGTCACTTGTGGAAATTACAGTAACAAATACCTCTTCTTCACAAAAACGTGCAATTGCCACTACATTTCCTTCGGCATATAGAAACTTCATTCCACCTTCTGAAAGTGCTTTATGCTGTGCTTTCATATGTGCCATGGTCTGATAGAGCTTGTAAACTTCGCCGTTCTTGAAATCTTTACTCCATGGCATCGGATATCTGCATCCTTCATTCGTATCCAAAACACCATCAACACCGGCTTCATCACCATAATAAATGGATGCTGCACCTACCAGTGTAAACTGGAACATAATCGCACCTCTGTATTCCTCCGGATGAACCTTCGGATTATTATGTAATCTGCTGACGTCATGACTGTCAAACAGGTTAAACTGATTCTCCCACATAACGTAAGGAATCTTCGCCAAATGCTCCATCACACGCCCCTTTACGTCTTCGGCAGTCATTTTATAAGGTACTTTTTTCAGTATTTCATTTCTGCCCATGAACAAATCAGGCTCACCCAAAAACTGACGAATCACACGACCACAGCCGTAATAGTTCATTGGTGAATCCCATTCGTCTCCCTGCAAATAGTGCGCACAGTCACCCCAATCCTCTGCAAGAATATACGCCTGCGGATTTACTTCACGGATACTTTTACGAATTTCCGGCCAAAGCTCATGTCCAAGCTGTACTTCATTATTTCTTGCAAATACATCTGCTACGTCAAATCTCCAGCCATCAATACTGTATGGCGGCCTTAACCATTTTTTCAAAACAGAATCTTCTGCTCTGTAAATAATCTCTCTCAGCGAATCTGCCGTATAATTTAAGGTTGGCAGACCCGGATTATCAAACCAGCCATGATATGTATTATCATCCTTAAAGAAATAGTAGCTTCTTTCTGTGGAATCCGGATTATTATAAGCACCTTCTGATTTATCAAAATATGTGCCATCTTTATTAAACCATTTATGCGCTGTTCCGGTATGATTGATGGAAATATCCAAGATCAGCTTCATATCATTTTCATGAAGTGCCTTGGAAAGCTCTGCCAGCGCCTCGTCACCACCAAAGTGAGGATCTACATGAAAGTAATCAATACAATCATATTTATGAGCGGAAGGTGCGGTAAAAATCGGATTTAAATACACCGCTGTAACACCAAGCTCTTTTAAGTAAGGAACCTTTTCCTTCACACCTTCCAAATCTCCACCATAGAAATCCAGACAAAAACCTTCCTGATAAGTCAGTGCCTTATCTTCCCAGTTTTTCATTTTAATGGTCAGATGTCCATCCTGACTGTATTCACCGTCCTGCACATCATTTTCGGGATTTCCATTGCAGAAACGCTCCGGAAAAATCTGATAAAAGACGGCTTTTTTTACCCATGCCGGCTGTTCATAATTAGCAAGCAACACAAAATCATAAGTATGATCCGGTACATAGGTTGTAATTTCTTTCTGATTGTAAAAATATACAATATCATCACATACAAGATAAAAATGATACTGTATTCTGTTCTCTGTAATTGCCAAAGGTGCTTCGTAATATACGAGACCATGCTCCTTTTTAACAATATGTGCTTCTTCTAACCTTTCTGCACCGTTAGGTATAGAACGCAAAAATACATGCTTTACAGGAGCATCTTCATACATTCTGATTTTAACGGTAACATTTTCAAAAAGCTTTGGTGACGGATTGCTGACAAATTCAGCAGTTCCATCACTGTAAACGCTCTCTAACCACTTATCCATCCTAGTAACCACACCCTTCTTATCACCTGTAATTTCTAATCTAATCCATTACAGAATTTAAGTCTTTTACTGACTGTCTTTCAACTACTTCTACATCTACTTTTTCATCCACTACAATTTCCTTCTTTTCACGAATCATTTTGAAAAGATACTCTCCTACCAAAAGTGCCTTTCGTTCAAGATTTTGAGAAACTGTAGTCAGTTTTGGACTGGAATAATTACACTCCGGCAAATTGTCAAAACCAATAACCGATACATCATTCGGCACATTCAAACCGCATAATTTCAAACCTTCCATCACGCCCATTGCAACCGTATCCGACATAACCGCAACCGCAGTAAACTTTATATTAGAAATGGCTATTGTCTGACCGACCGCTATACCCTTCCGATATATCGTATCTGACTCAAAAACATGATCCGGTGTCACCTCAATCCCGTGTTCAGCACAGGCATCGTAAAAGCCCTGATATCTCTGTCTGATTACCCCCGGACTATCAAATTTGGGTCCTACAAAAGCAATTTCTCTATGCCCTTTCGCTAATAAATATCTGGCTGCAAGATAGCCCCCCTTATAATCATCAATCCCAATATTTGCAATTTCAATTTCTTCTGCATACGTATCAATATATACCGTTGGCACATCAAGATGCGTTTTGATATCCTCTACCTCATGTTTAAATGGTCCAAACAAAATCAATCCATCCACATTCCATGAAGAAAACATAGAAATAATTTCCTTACACTCCTGTGCACAACGCATCATCAGATAGTAACCCTGATTGCGGATATAATTTTCCAACAATGCCAATATCTGTGTATTATACGGACTAACAGAAAAGCTTTCATCCATACCTATATTTGGTATTACCACACCAATAATTTTACTCTCTTTGGAAGCCAGGCTTCTGGCAGTAGCATTTGGTTTATAATCGTTATCCTCTATTATTTTTTGTACTTTCGCTATAGTTTCTTCGGAAACCTTATGATAATTTCCATTAATAACATTGGAAACAGTTGCCGTACTTACTCCTGCTTCCTTTGCAATAGTTTTTAAATTCATTGTGCGTTTTACCTCTCTTAATTTATTTATGAAAGAGTTCTTTTTGCTTTTAAGAGGATCTCAGCAATATCTTCTTTTTCTTTGTCAAGTGCTGTCCAGTCTGTAAGTCTCCACTCCCAGTTCGGACTTCCTACAGTTCCCGGTGTATTTAATCTGGCTTTATCATCCAGACCTAAAATGTCTGCCACCGGAACAATCGCCATACATGCATTGCTTCTATACACAAAACGAACCATTTTCTTTGTAAAATTTTCCCATGACTTTCCATGTTTTGCAAGTGTTTTACGCACTTTTACTTTTGTTTTTGTATCCAAAGAATCAAACCAGCCTTTTACCGTCTGATTATCATGTGTACCGGTATATATCAACTGATGCTCTTTTACCGCATCTGTAGAAGGCAGGGAGAATTCTGCAATATTCATGCCAATCAGATTATAATGATCTCTAAGCTCTAAAACCTCAGGTCTTAAATCTCCCAAATCTTCCGCTACAATCTTTATATCAGGCATCTGTCTGTAAATTTCATCAAAAAGTTCATATCCCGGTGCTTCTACCCATTCACCTTCAATTGCAGTATCACAACTTGCAGGTATTTTCCAGTAAGTATCAAAAGCACGGAAATGATCGATTCGAATAATATCATAAAGCTCACTGCTGTAACTCAAACGGTTCATCCAAAATACAAAATTTTTCTTCTGCATATTTTCCCAGTTATAAATCGGATTCCCCCAACGCTGACCTGTTGCACTGAAATAATCCGGTGGTACTCCTGCCACAAAGCTTGGTTTCCCCTCTGCGTCTAAGAGGAAGTCTTCTCTGCAGCTCCATACATCCAAAGAATCAATTCCAACATAAATAGGAATATCTCCCATAATCAACACATTCTTTTTGTTCGCATACTCTTTCAGTGCCATCCATTGCTTATAAAACATATATTGTGAAAACATCTGGTAGTTGATTTCTTCCTGCAAAGGACTGATATCATATTTTTTATCCAGAATCCAATCCTGTTGTTCCTGTGGCCATTCATTCCAGCAACGAAGGTTATTCTGTTTTTTCAATGCAATAAAAACTGCATACGGATATACCCATTCTTTTTTGCGGAACTCTTCAAATTCAGGAGATTCCCAGCTTTTTTCATAAAATCCCTTATAAGCTTCTTTTAAATACTTTACCTTGTATGCTCTTGCTTTCTCATATTCTATTCGATTAGGATTTTCACCTGTTTCATAATCATCACGATTTGTTGTGAGATATCCGGCCTCTGCCAACAAATCCAAATCAATATAAAGTTCATCTCCTGCATAAGATGAGAACGGCTGATAAGGTGAATTACCGTATCCCAGCGGATTTAACGGCAAAATCTGCCATATTCTGATTCCCATATCTGCAAGCTTATCTACAAAAGCATATGCTTCTTTACCAAAATTACCGACTCCATCCTTTGAGGGAAGAGAAGCAACCGGCATTAATACGCCTGCTATTCTGGCATCTTTGCTTCTCTTTACTTTTGAAATACTCATAGTTCTTCCTCCTTTGATACCACCCTTACACTCCCATAATCTGAGTGAAATTTCTCTATCTAAAACATCTGTTAACATCTCTATTTTATTGCTACATCGAACCTCATTTAGGTTTTAGCAGTTAAACGGTTAACTTTATAACAGAATATCAAAATAAGAATAGATTGTCAATATGAGCTTTCACCAAACAACATGGTATGTTTTCGTACAAAATTGTAATAAGTACAGTTACCTAATCAAATCTTGTAAGATTATAGTTCTCTATATAATCATTTATTAAAGATTCCGCATAATTACATGAAGTTGCATACCCACATTCCTGCAAATACTGGCAAACAAGCACGTAATTATCACAACCGATAATTGGTGCATATCGAAGCGTTTTGCCACCATCCGTACTCCTTGTAGCTATATAAGTGTTATGGTCAAGAATGGATGCTTCGAAACTGTCATAAGCACGCCATTCTGTATTCTTAACCGTGTAGCAACTCCCATCCGCACGCTGTTCCGTCGCCGTCTTGATATATGTTTTTCCTGTCCATCCGTTTTTCTTTATTCCAAATAGTGCATTCGCTTCTCTGGCAAGCTCCGACATTCCCCTCGCCGATTCTTTTATGGCCTGTGCCACCACTACGGAAGGAAGCATTATCTTACGCTCTTCCCAGTCTTTTTTTGCAATTCGACCCACATATTCTTCAAACGATATGTTTTGTTCCTTTTCCTCCAGTATTTCCTGCTTTGTTACAAATTCACAAATTCCGTTGAAAATTGCCAGTGCAACGGCATCTGCGGCACCGACACGATGATATAAATCTACATCCTTTTGATTATCACAAAAACATACTTCAATCAACATAGCTTTTGCCTTTGTTTTACGAACAACATATAAATTGCTTCCATTTTTTACCCCACGATTTCTAAAGCCAAGTTTTTCTATATTACCGCATACTTTCTGTGCCTCCGGATATTGTCTCCCTTTGTATGTATAAACCTCTACGCCCTGTCCCGTATGGGCTGCTGATGCATTAAAGTGAATGCTTATAAACCAATCCAATTCTTCCCTGTTGGCTAACGCTGTCACTGCTGTCAGATACTCTTTTTGTGTATCTGCCTTATCTACAGTACAATCTACAACTTTTACTTCGGCATCTTTCAATTTTTCCATTAAGGCATATCCCACCAGCCTTGTACACTCAGATTCTTTCATTAATCCGTTCGCTCCACAGCCGGCTCCCATAATTGTATGCCCGCAATTTATTCCGATTCTCATATATTCCCCTCTTCTTTCTTATTTTAGTTCCAGCAAGCCTGCAACGGAAGTCAACAAGGACAGCACTCCGGACAATACCGAAGAAGATAACACAATCGTCCAGTTCACTTCTCCCAATACTGCTGCTGTACCGATAGTTGCTGTCGCTGTCTGCGCCATTGTTTTTAATGCTCTTACTCCTGCTGCCTGAATCCATTTCATTACTTTTTCACTCCTCATAAACTATCTCCCCCTACTATGTGATTGTTAATACTGCTGTAATCATCGCACCTATAACACCACTTACCAGTGCCGTAATAATTGCTGATTTTACTATTTTTCCGGTTTCTGACGGTACTCTCTCTAATACTTCCAATCGTTCTCCCTGACGATTTAGCTCCTTAAGCATATTTTCTATACTGACCGCCATTCGATTTACAGAAATAGCAAGCTCCTGTATCATACCGCTTTGCTTTTCCAAGTCTTTTACCCTGTGTTTCAACGATTCTATTTCATGCTCATGAGCTTCCAATTTTACTGCAATTTCTGTTCCATCCACTTTTACACCTTCTTTCTATTTCTTTTTTCCCCTGCACTAAATAAAGAGTCTGATTAGGCAACATAGTAAACACACTTTTTCATCTTATCCAATGCCCTATGCTTTAACTGATTTACCGCCTGTCTTGACTTATTGGTTAATCTCGCAATATCCGCAGTGGTATATCCCTCCGAATAAATTAAGTAGATTACCCAACACTCATTTTCATTCAGCAAATTTTCCATTCCAAATTTGATAAAAATATCTTCCACATCCTCTTTAGCTGTCTGCATCTCAGCATAATATGCCTGTTCTTCCGATAAATCTGAAAATAAAATTTCCCGCTTCCCTTCTATAACTTTTTGTACCTTCTTGTTATAAAAGTTTCTGATTGAGACATTTATGTAGGAAACAATTACTTCATCCTTTTGGCAACTTAACTTATTCAAATTAAATGTTTTTACCAATTCAATAAAGTAAAGCATGATATCCTCATATGCATCTTCATAATTCAGTTTTTTTGCATATTTTTTGAACAATAGAGAAAATTTGTCAATCAGTTCCATCATTGCTGCATCATCACTCTTTTGAGCTTTTTCTACTAAATCACATAACATATTCATTCCCCCTTGTTTCAAGGAGGAATTTTTTGTCGAAATGTAAACATAAAAAAAAGCGAAACCACAATTTAATATGGCTTTGCTTTTTTACTTTCTCTTTATTGCTAATTTTTTACTTTAATCATGACCATCGCCAATACTTTTTCTACTTAATTCCTCCTCAATTGACAGCTTCAATATTGTTTGAAAAAAATTATATAATAATTTTGACGAGGGTTTTCATTTCTCGCACGAAACGTGTAATTTTACGTATAAAAGTCTAAAAATGGGATTTTTTGACTCTTTTACATGTGTTTTAGCATCATTCGTTTATTTTTTATGTTTTATGTGATTTTTGTGTTATAATAAAAATTTTACTTTGGTTAAATCATGTAGTTTCACGTCAACTTGATTTATTTTTCTTACGCGCATAAAAAGTGCACTCCTTTCGCAACAAAAATTTGTTTTGAAAGTAGTGCGTTAATATCAGCGTATTGGAACTAAATATGGGGTTTTGATTTTTTAATGTCCTTAAGTGCACCCAGATGCAAATTTCGCGCTAGTGTAGTGTATCATTTGCTTTGGTAATTTCACTATCTGTAATCGAAATAATATTGGCTTCTTTTGCTTTAATTACTTCATCATAATTATCTTCTGCTTCTTGCACCGGAGCTTTGTGTACATTTTGAACATTAACTTTTTCAAAGACTGCATCATAATCTCCTGCTAGCGCACTACTTCTTATCTCCTCTATAAATACAAAAAAAGTATCCGTTTCTGTTCTTCACCTCATTATTTTAGTTCTCAACAATAAAAAAGCTTAACTCCACTCCATAAAGTTAGCCTTCATCACTTACTAGCCAAGTCTTGGCCTCTTCCATGTCTGTCGAAAAATAACAGCATAGCGATTGCAACTCTGATT
>JAFSBX010000069.1 GCA_017437065.1 Lachnospiraceae bacterium | reverse complement strand
TCCCGGATGCATTGTAAAGGGAGTGGTGTCATTAGACATTTCGTCAATCATAACCCATAGTCCTGTTTTTACTTCTTCTGAAAAATTCATAAGCGAAACCTCCTAAAATGTATATATTTCAAGGGCTTCGCTGCATTTTTTTGATGATTTTGTCAAGCCTTTTTCGGATTTTTCTTAAATTTTTACATAAAAAAGAACAGGTATGCATTTCTACACATCTGTTCTAAATGGATCTTTTTCTTATCTAAATGACATTGCTCAAGATTGAGGGGCAGGGGAGTTGAAGTGTCGAAGACACTTTTTTATAAAAACTTTAAAAGTGAAAACACAACAAAAAATTGATTTTATTTGGAAATTGAGTTATAATTAGGAAAATTCTAAAGGAGGTATTTGGTGTGGTGGATAGCAGAATTAAACAGTTGAGAATGGTTTTTAACAAATGGAAGGGGGAACTGGGAGAAGAGCATGTTAGATTTCATATTATTTTGAATACCTTTCTGCCACTTATGAATTATGATATTGAAAATTGTAGATTGGAAGAACCGATAGGGAAGGGATTTTGCGATATTCTAGTACCAATAAAAGAGAACAAAAGTTTATTGATTGAAGTGAAAAATGGAGAGCATGTTTTGACTAACAACGATATTGAACAAGTAAGGAAATACGCTACAAGCAGAGGGCAGGAATATGCTATTTTGACAAACGGAAAAGAATATATTTTGTTGAATTTTAATATTAGTAGTCAACCGGTTATATCCGGGGATACATTGAAAGCCAATATTGTATTTTGGTTTGATATTTTTAAGGATAAAGGAAAAGAACTTACAGATTTGCAGTATTTTAGTTATTTGAGTTATGAAAAGCTATATGATACGGAAACAACTAACTTTTTTACAGATATAGCACAATATAAAGTATGGAAAGTTGAAGATGGTCTTTCAGAACTTTCGTGGGTAGCTTATCAGTCAACATTATATAATTACTATGATTTTATTGCGGAAAAGTATAACAAATATCAGTGGATATATGGAAGAATGTCAGAGGATGATTTTGAAGAATTTATACGCACTCGTAAAAGAAATGGTACAAAAACATCAATAAAAACGGTGGCGAACAATCATACACATATTTTTGATATGTTATCATTAATGAAAAAAAGAGGGAAGATTAGTCATTTTAATTTTGAGGAAAACAGAGCTAAGAGTTTAGAAAGTTTTCTGGAAACTGAAAATAAAAAAATTCCGGTAAGATTAAGAGGAAATGACATATCAAAAGCTATTGATATGTACAATAGTAAAAAGAATTCTGCGAGAAATATAGTTGTTTACCTAATGTGTGTATCTCTTGGGATGGAAAGATCGGAAATTCTCAACATGAAATGGGAAGATTTTGATTCAGAATTTAAGTATATCACTTTATACGGTAGAAAAATTGAAATAAATAATATGCTAAGAAGATATTTGCAGTTATTTAAGAAAGAACAAGGTAGAAAAAAAGGATATCTGTTTGTTGCATTGTATAATGGTAAATACAAAAAAGTTAATGAATCTACAATTAATGATGTGTTTAATGAATTTAAGAAGGTAGAAGAGTATGGAGATGTGTATTCACCTAAATTTCTGAAGAATTGCCTGATTCTTAGCATGTTTTATGACGGTTATTCAATAGAAGATATAATATATGTTACAAATATTGATATGAAAAACTTGGCGAAATATATTACTACAGAGATGATTGTAGAGAGAAGAAAGGGAACTATGAATTGGTCCAAGTTATATGATGGGATTTTATGTGAGGACTAATCGTGTCGATAGGCGAAATGTAAATAGTAAGGTGGAGCCGTGGCCCCACCTTATTAATCTTCAAGGGATGTAATATATTTCATGAATTCTTTTTTGAAATAAAATGCTCTGTTTTTATCGGATATTTCACGACCGTAAATACCGGAATATATAGGGTGATATGGTTTTGAATCCTTAGTACGAATTTGAATAAATTCACCGCTGGCAGTATGTAAAGTTGCTCTACTGGATTCAGACAATTGTTGATTTAACTGGTCGCAAATGTTGTAATAGTCTGCTTCAAGCTGTTGAGCAAGTTCATAGTATTTAGGTAGTGATAAGTCTACTTGGATTGGAGCTAAATACATCCAGTCCGCGGGACTGCCATCCTTGCTGATTGGAACATATAATAATCGTTGAAATTTCTTGTATAACTTTGTGTCTTGAAATCTTCGTCTTGATAATAATTCATCTATGATGGATGCTGTTTGTGTGATAAACATCGTTTCTAGAGGCTTTCCGGTTCGGTCGCACTTGTTGGTTTTTAATTCGCCATCTTCAAAATCTAGAGTGGTGTTGGAAAGATTTAGTCCGATGGTCAGTTCTAAAAGTTGTCCGGTTTTCCCTTTGTTGATTTTCATCATGGCATCTTGAACTTGTTCAGGGGATAAGTATTCTTTGAAGGGAATATAGGCAAGTTTTTCTATTCTTGACTGTGCTTCGATAAGTTTCATGATTCAGATACCTCCTTAAAAAATTCGCTAATCTCAACATTAAGTACATTAGCAATCTGATTTAAAACAGATATGGACAAGCTTTTATTGCATCCGGCAGCCTCGATTTTAGAAAGATAGCTAATGCTGATTTGAGCCTGTTCTGCTAGTTGTACTTGGGTTAGTTTGGCTTGTTCTCTGTAATGTTTTATATTAGAACCTATAACACGATATAGGTCAGTGTCATTATTGAAACGCATATAAATACCTCTTTCACTATTTGTGAATATTATCTCATGGGATATGATTTATATAAATTCACTTATTGTGAAAGAAAATAGAGGTGGATTTTTTGAGAGAATTGATGTAGACTTATTGGTATCATCAATGAAGGGATCAACTATAATGAAATCAATTCAAGAAGAAAACATTGAATATGATAAGTTTGTGATAGGGTTAGCACATAAAGTACAAGAGATACAACAGGACTTTAATAAACTTTCTGATGAAAATAAGATTAAATTTGAAAATGATGTTACGAGAGCAATCACAGCCAAAGGTATTGTGGGTGTTTCAGAGTACTTCAATCAATGGAAATAAGAAGAGGAGGAATGTCTTATAAGTTTACAACCAAATAATTTCAGGCTTGAACCAACGACGGTCTGGTCATTTCCGGACAGAGGCAGTTGGGTAACGCATTCAGGAAAGTATCGAGGGAATTGGTCGCCATATGTACCAAGAAATCTGATACTTCGCTATTCTAATCCCGGTGAATGGGTTTTAGATCAATTTATGGGTAGTGGAACAACTTTAGTCGAAGCGAAACTACTCAATCGTAATGCGGTAGGTGTTGACATCAATCCGCAATCCGTTTCAATCTCTGAAACAAATTTACAATTCCAATGTGAAACAAATTCAAAAATATTTACTCGAAATGGCAATGCTAAAGATTTGCATTTTATTAAAGATAGTCGTATTGATTTTATTTGTACGCATCCGCCTTATGCCAATATCATCAAGTATAGTAAAGGAATAGAAGGGGATATTTCATTACTTGGTGTAGATGAGTTCTTGGCTGAAATGTGTAAGGTGGCTGAAGAATCCTTTCGTGTACTGAAAAAGGGTAAAATGTGTGCAGTGATGATAGGAGATGTAAGAAAATATGGCAAGGTTATTCCGTTAGGATTTCGTATGATGGAGTGCTTTTTACAGGCGGGATTTACGAATAAAGAGATTATTATTAAAGAGCAACATAATTGCCGTTCTACAGATTATTGGGAAAAGCAGAATAATAATTTTCTCCTGCTGTCGCATGAGTACATATTTGTATTTCAGAAGTGAATTAATTCACAAAGAGTGAAAGTTTGTGGTTGTTATTTTGTATGTTTGCAAGTATAATAGATATGTAAAAGATTGTCCTTTTGCGGACATAGAGAAGAGGAATCAAAATGAGTAATTCAAGTGTCGCTCCATTTGTGAAATGGGCTGGCGGAAAGCGTCAGTTGCTTCCACAGATAAAGGAGAGAATGCCTGAAAAATATAATAATTATTTTGAGCCATTTGTAGGTGGTGGAGCGGTGATATTCGAATTGCTACCTGCAAATGCTCTGATAAACGATATCAACAAAGCGTTGATAAATGCTTATAAGCAGATATGTAATGTGCCGGAAGCATTTCTAAAGGCTGTAAAGCAGCTAGATGAGGAAATGTGGGAGGATGGTAAGGAATATTATTATTCTCTCAGGGAGCACTACAATGATAAGCTGATGAAAGCAGAGTTCGATGTGGAGTTAGCTGCATTGTTTGTATTTATTAATAAGCATTGTTTTAATGGCTTGTATCGTGTAAATGGCAAGGGACTTTTCAATGTTCCATACAACAATAGTCGTAGAGCTTCCGTTGATGAAAATGCTATTATGGAGATTTCAGAATATCTTCAGGGGGTAAAAATTATTGACGGAGATTTTGAAGCTGCTTGTAAGGATGCCAAGAAGGGTGATTTTGTATTTATTGACAGTCCGTATGCACCGTTGAATCCAACTTCTTTTGAATCATATACTAAAGAAGGATTTGATATTGAAAGTCACAAACGACTTGCGAAGCTATTTGATGAATTAACTACCAGAAGATGTTATTGTATGCTCACAAATCATAATACAGATTTGATAAATGAGTTGTATGGTAACAAGGGATACAGAATAGATGTTGTAAGCGTTAAACGTATGATTAATTCAGATGCATCCAACAGAGTTGGCGAAGAAGTGATTATATGTAATTATTAGAGGAGAAAATAGACCATGTATAATGAAGTGGCAGATTGGTTAAATAATGTTCTAAGCAAAGATGTTCCCGAAGAAGTTGTAGCATTTTGTTTCAATTTATATGAAGATGGAGATAATGCTTGGTCAATGGAATTGGTAGGAACCGAACGCTTTGATGCAGATGATGAGGATTGGCCTTGTGACGAAGTGACGGATTTTGGAACTAGAGAAGGTCTTTTAGCATGGGATAAAGACTCAGAGTGGGATGTTGTACTTGAAGAGATGTCTACAATTTTGAGACAGTATCTTGAAGATGGGAAGTATGCCCATATATTAAAGAGTAAAGAAGGTATCGGCATTGGATTTGTAGATGGTGATGTTGAAATTCTATTTACAAAATAAAACGATATTTTATTAAGGAGTCG
The DNA here is from genome assembly GCA_017437065.1 of Lachnospiraceae bacterium. GTDB lineage: Bacteria > Bacillota > Clostridia > Lachnospirales > Lachnospiraceae > RGIG3002. The sequence goes on along the minus strand of JAFSBX010000069.1, from coordinate 39,920 downwards.
GGATAATGGAAAACTTATTTGCAAAAAAAGTGCCATTATACTTCGAGACAGAAGAATCACAATTGATACTAGGTGATTCCTTTAAAATTCTAACCAAAATGGAACCGGAATCTGTGGATATGATATTTGCAGACCCACCATACTTTTTAAGTAATGACGGTATCACCTGTCAGGGTGGAAAAATGGTTTCGGTAAATAAAGGCTCATGGGATAAGCTTTCGGAAAGTGGAACCAGTGTCGAAGAGAAACACAAGTTTAACAGAAAGTGGATTAAGTTATGTAAGAAAGTACTAAAGCCTAACGGCACGATTTGGATATCGGGGACATTACACAATATATATTCGATTGGTATGGCATTGGAGCAGGAAGGCTTCAAGATAATCAACAACATAACATGGCAGAAAACAAATCCACCACCAAACTTAGCATGTCGATGCTTCACACATTCTACTGAAACCATTTTATGGGCAAAGAAGAATGAAAAGAAGTCTCGGCATTTTTTTAATTATCAAAAAATGAAAGAAATGAATGAAGGCAAGCAGATGAAGGATGTTTGGACTGGTGCGTTAACTAAGCCTTCAGAGAAAACAGAAGGTAAACATCCTACACAGAAGCCGGAATATCTGCTTGAGAAAATGGTATTGGCATCTACAGAGGAAGGACAGGTTATATTGGATCCTTTCTGTGGTTCCGGAACTACCGGAGTAGAGGCTGTGCGATTTGGGCGGAAGTTTATTGGAATAGATGTAAGTGAAGAATACTTGGAGATATCCAAGAAAAGATTGGAGAAGGTAGCAAATGGCAAATAGAGATTTTGATGAATGGCTAAGTAAATTCAGACCGAGTATATCAAGTTATGATTACTATATCGACTTTGAAAAAGTCGTAAGAAATGTAGAAGAAATCAAGGTGGAATTGAATATTCTTAATTCTTTGATTGGTTCGAAAAATATCGAGGAAGACTTTGAGAGAATAGTGAAAATGTATCCGGAGACACTGCAATGTATTCCATTACTTCTAGCAGTAAGAGGATATGAAATTTACGCACAGGATGAAGAAGGTGCATTCTTGTATAACTTTAAAAAGATGAATTACAGTGTAGAGCAGTACAAGGTGTTTATGCGTAAGACCGGATTATTTGAGATGATTGCGAATCACTTGGTAAATAATCTTGTAGATTATGCTTTGGGTATCGAAACAGGATTGGATTCTAATGGTCGTAAAAATCGTGGCGGTCACCAGATGGAAGATTTGGTTGAGAAGTACATCGTGGCAGCAGGGTTTGAGAAGGATGTCAGCTACTTTAAGGAAATGTATCTTAAGGACATTGAAGAAAAGTGGAGCATTGATTTATCAGCACTTTCTAATCAGGGCAAGGCTGCTAAGCGATTTGATTTTGTAATCAAGACAGATAAGATGATTTATGGTATCGAAACTAATTTCTATGGTGGTGGAGGCTCAAAACTCAATGAAACTGCAAGAAGCTATAAAATGCTTTCGCAGGAGGCAGATACCATAGATGGATTTACTTTTGTGTGGTTTACAGACGGAATCGGCTGGAAGAGTGCAAGGGGGAATTTGAGAGAGACATTCGAGGCCATGGATACGATTTACAGTATTGATGATATGGAACAAAATATTATGAGTGATTTGTTTGTATAATGAAACGTGTACATGTTGTGGAGGAGAAAAATATGATGAAGTGTAAAGCATGTGGAAAACTTTTAAAATAGTCCCAATATGAAAAAAATAATAAATATAAGTCTTGCCCAAGGTGTTCTGTTATAAACGGCGAAGAGTATGTTTTCTTTTCCTATCCTGAAGATTTTGGAAAATCAAATAAGAGAGAAACGGCTAATCATCCAGATGGTCCACAGAGTTATTGTTATACGCATCGTCCAAATCCATCAAGAGGCGTACCGGTGGGCGGAATTTTGTGTAGTCAATTAAAAAATGAAGTGAGGTAAGACTTTATGGAATTTCTTGATACACAGATTATTTCTTACAAATATAAGGGGAATAAGGACTTGTTTGCCGGTGATATAAATGGAAGATGGATATCATCTATAGTAGCATTGGAATTCTTGGGAATTATGATAAAAGGACAAAATCGGGCAAAAATGTATCCAGTTAAAATAAAGGGAATTCATCTGGGGATTATGGTTAATTTGGAACATAAAAAAAGAGGATTTGAACTTGGAAAAAATTGTACCGATAAACTTGTTATAGATTTCAACGGTGAGTTTAATAGTAGTGTTATATATTCAAACGAAGCTATAAGCCATTTAATAAATGAGAAAGATTTGGATACATTGTTACTCTTTGCACAACTTTCATTAGATAAAGAATAGTATAAGAAATTTCGGGAACGAGCCCAATTCTTAGTTGATAATAATATTGTAGTAGTACCGATAACCCAAGAAATTATCAATAGAATGCATGATATATATGAAGATATTAAACATGATTATAATGTAAAAGACAATTATAGAAATTCGTTTATGGACTTACTTATAGTAGCAACTGCTGTTGAAAAGAAAGAAAAAATTATCTCAAAGGATAAAGAATTAAATAAAGTATTAAAGAAATGTTGTGAGTATTTAAATGTTTCAGCATATTCAGAAGGAATAACGAGCATATTTTATCAAGAAAGTAATGAAAAAAACGAGATAAAAAATGATAATAAGGGATATGTGAATAATAGTTGGAAGGTTATGATTAGAAGAGACAATATTATAAAGAAAGGATTTTAGAAAGTGAATAGTGTAGTATTTGTTTCGGGGGTATATGGTGTTGGAAAAAGTACCTTGTGCAATAAATTAGCACAAAAATGTCATATCAATTTTTATTCTGCGGGTGATGTTATAAGTGAGGAAAATGGCGAAAAGTACGGTTCGAATAAAATTGTAAAAAATAAAGAATTAAATCAGGATATTTTAATTAAAAAAATGTCTGAAAAGTTAGAACATGAGAAAATAATTTTATTAGCAGGACATTTTTGCATTTTGGGTAATAACGGACAGGTGGAACAGCTTCCAGAGCATACATATAGTAAGTTACAACTTTCTGCAATTATATTATTAGAAGCAGGTCCTGAAATTATTATGCGGAATTTGAATAGACGTGATGGTAAGAAATATTCAATACAACAAATAGAGGAATTTTTGAACACTGAAAGAAACTGTGCAGAGCATATTGCGGAAAAATTAAATATTCCATTATTTGTTCATAATATGAAATTTTCAAATGAAGATATAGAAGAGAATTATTTGTTCCTAAAGGAGGTTTATGGTGAAAACTTTATTGGACACTAATATAATCATACATAGAGAGAATACAAAGGTAACGAATCAGAGTATTGGCTTGCTTTATTATTGGTTGGATAAACTGCATTATGAAAAAATGATTCACCCATATTCTGTGAAAGAATTGCGTAAATATGGAGACGCACAGATGCAAAAGCTTTATGATGTCAAGTTATCTTCTTATATTGAAATGAAAACTGTTGCACCGCAAAGTGAAGTGTTTATTAATTCATTAAAGCAAATACCCATAAGTGAAAATGATGAAATTGATAATCAATTATTATGTGAAGTGTATTGTGGAAGAGTAGATATACTAATTACCGAAGATCGTCGTATGAGAAATAAGGCAATTGCATTAGGTATTTCGGAGCGAGTATTTTCTATAAATGCGTTTATTGAAAAAGCAACGTCTGAAAATCCAGAACTAATTAACTATAAACATTTGTCAGTAAAAAAACAATATATTGGTAATGTAGATGTTTCGAATGTTTTTTTTGATAGTCTACGAGATAGTTATCAAGGCTTTGATACTTGGTTTGCGAAAAAAAGTAATGAAGAAGCTTATATCTGTTATTCGGATAGTGATATGATTTTAGGTTTTTTGTATTTGAAAACAGAAGATGTAGATTCGGATTATCATGATATTTCACCTATTTTTCCGCCTAAGCGTCGATTAAAGATTGGAACATTTAAAATTGATTCGACAGGTTTTAGATTAGGAGAAAGGTTTATAAAAATTATTTTTGATAATGCGATAGAAAGAAATGTAGATGAAATATATGTTACTTTATTTGAGAATCGTCCTGAATTAATAGCGTTGGAAGCTTTGTTAAAACGTTGGGGATTTAATGATTATGGAGTAAAAGAATCAAATGGGAAGAAGGAGAAAGTCTTGGTTAAGAGTATGAAAACATATAATCCAAGTTTGTCCATAAAGCAGAATTTCCCTAATATAAACTATAATGTGGCCAAACGAATTTTGCCTATTTATCCACAATATCATACTAACTTACTTCCAGATTCACAATTAAAGACTGAAAATGAAGTTGATTTTATTGGAAACATTGCGCATCGATATGCGTTACAGAAAGTATATGTGACTTGGGGGATGAAATCAGATGTTAGGGTAGGAGATATTGTCTTGTTTTATCGAACTGGGGAAGAAGGTCGGAAAGGATATACATCAGTTTTGACAACAGTTGCTGTGATTGATGAGTTTGTTTCAAATTTTGCGACTAAAAAACAATTTATGGACTATTGTGAAAATCGAAGTGTTTTTTCTAAGGAAGAACTGAATGATTTTTGGGAAAAGCATAGATATAATATTTGCGTGGTTAAATTCATTTATGTAAAGAGTTTAGAGAGCAGACTTAATCTACAATATTTATGGAATAATAATATTATTCCGTTTCCGAATGGTCCGAGGCCTTTTGTTAGAATAGATGATGTACAGTACAATAATATTATAAAAGATTCTAATACAAAATTATATAAAGTAGGTGATAGGAATGAGTAAAGTTTTAATTTCTATTAAACCGGAATATGTAAACAGAATCTTAAATGGTACTAAAAAGTATGAATATAGAAGAATGTTAGCTAAAAAAGATGTGAGTTCTTTAATAATCTATTCAACATGGCCTGTGATGGAAATTGTTGGTGAGGTAGAGGTGGTTGGGACAATTGAGATGGCTCCTAGTTCTTTGTGGGAAAAGACAAAGAAGGAGGCTGGAATAAGTAGAAAAAAATATAGAGAATATTTCAAAGGTAGAAAAAAAGCATGTGCGTATGCCTTGGGAAAGGTAACTAAATATGAGTCAAATAAAAAATTGTTGGACATAGGAGTTCAACAGGCACCACAATCGTTTTCATATTTGACGCAAGAACAGTATGAATTACTGAGGAAAGGTAGGTGAGATTTTAGTGAAAAGTATAGGAATTTGGTATGAATTGTATGGAGAGGAGATGCCACAACTGGAATTTCATATTAATTTATGGAATTTAAAAGGTAATAATAAAAGTACAAGCCCATTTGTTGACTTTGGAATCAGTATCTCAGATTTTAGAAAAATAAAGTCATTGGATATCTTATTGCCGTTTAGAATTAATGATAGTGAAATTATTGATTTATATGAATTGGTAAAAACACCAGATATAGCAAGACTAATTTTTAATGAGGTTGAATGTGAGATATCTTCGAAGGACAGATATACAATAATAGAATCAGATAATTTTGATAAACCGAAGTTGCTTGTAAATGTGAAGAAAGATGGGGAATTAGAATCGTTTATAAGCCATAGTATTGATAATGAACTGTCGAGTTTTACTATGGATTTTGAGGAATTGATAAAGGATGAAAAATTCTCTGAGTATGATGATTTGTATATTCGTTTTCGAGTAAATAGTGGGAGCATTAAAAAATCGTTATTTTGTCCGGTTCGTAAGAAGAATTGGTTTCTTGAGAGCGGATTTGTGGAAACACAAATTGTTGACATAAAGATTAATCAGGAAAGAAATTTGCCTCACAATATATGTAAAGATTACAGGCTAAACAAATATAAATTTGCGGTGTTTAAAAAGATACATTTGTTGGTAATGAGCAATAGCAGCGATGACGTGGATTCCTTTGGAACGGGTATCTATGAATGTCGAAAATTAGAAGAACATGATTGGGATGCTTACTTAGAAAAAAATTATGATGTAACTGACGTTTTGGCATATCACTGGAAAGAAAAGAGTAAGGATGAAAAGGGAATCCTTAATTTTAGTAAGCTAATAAGAATATCTACTGCTTCAACAAATTTGAAGGTTATTATTACATATGTGTTAGTGGTTATTATATTGGGGGCTTGCGGTAGCGGTTTGCTAGAACTGATAAAATGTATATTTTTTAAATGACGGCTCGTATGTTAAGTAAATTCACTGACAACAAAATGACAATACAATCCCTTAAAAATCTACGCAACAGGTACAATCCGGACAAAACTTCGGGTTTTTTACCACCAAAATCAATACATTACACCACAGAGCAACTTTGCAAAGAAGAGTTTGAATAGTAGAAAAATCCCCAAGAATACTTATTTTAAGTAGTTCTTGGAGATTTTTTTTAATGTGATATGATATTATAATTAAGATAGAATTTTTTAGTTGAAGTGTTTTTAACAGTATTAGGATGAACTTGTAATGACATTTATGAATATAAAACCGATTAAAAGACAGCATTTATCCACTGAATAACTATATAAAAAATATCTATGGAGGAGTTTATTTAAGTGAATATTAAGAATAAAGAAATACTACATACAGCTATGAAGCAATCGGCAATAGATGCAAATTGTAATGCTGCCGATTTTTATGCAGAAAAAAATATAATTGTGGAATCAGTGATTAATGAAAATGCACGGAAGTATTTAAATCTCCCATTACCTTGTAACCTGATTTCCTATGGAAATAATATTGTGGCATCCATACAAGAGGAATACAGGGAGATTGTCACTTCGTATATTAACAAATATCCGATAGAACATTGTTTTGAAACACCTAATATGCATGTGCTGAATGATGAATTACAAAAATATGGTTTAAGGATTTGCTTCATGGCAGAATATTTTTTGCCGGACGTGAATTGCTTAAAGGAACTAAAGTGTGATTATGAATTAAAGATTCTGCATAAAAAAGATTTTGCTGATTTGTATAAACCGGAATGGGGAAATGCACTTTGTGAAAAGAGACAAGAATTGGATGTGTTGGGTGTGGCTGCGTATGATGGTGATAAAATGATAGGTCTTGCGGCATGTTCGGCAGATTGTGATTCTATGTGGCAGATAGGAGTTGATGTGTTGCCGGAATATCGAAGAAAAGGTATTGCCTCAGCTTTAACAAGTAAATTGGCATTGGAAATATTGAAGGAAGGAAAAGTTCCGTTCTATTGTGCAGCATGGAGCAATCTTAAATCTGTAAGAAATGCCATAAAGAGTGGATTTAGACCGGCATGGATTGAATTGACGGCAAAGGATGCTTCGGAAGTAGATGAAATGAATCTGTAAAATATAAGTAGGCGATTGTGAAGAAGAAAGGAACTAAGGAAGGATATCATGCAACAGGCAAGAAAATTACGAAAAGGTGATAAAGTAGCAATTGTTAGTCTTTCAAGTGGAATGTTAGGTGAAGAATTTTGCAGCCATAACATTGAAATCGGTGTAAAGCGGTTAAAAGAGTATGGATTAGAGCCTGTATTTATGCCAAATGCATTGAAAGGTATAGAGTATTTAAAGGAACACCCGGAGGCAAGGGCAGAGGATTTGAAGCGCGCTTTTCAAGACGAATCAATTGCGGGGATTATTTGCGCAATCGGTGGTGATGATACATATAGACTGTTACCGTATTTGATGGATGATTCAGAATTTATTGATGTGGTAAAAAGAAATCCTAAATTATTTACAGGCTTTTCTGATACGACAATTAACCATCTGATGTTTTACAGATTAGGCCTATCAACCTATTATGGTCCCAATTTTATATGTGATCTGGGAGAAATAGCAAATGAGATGCTTCCTTATAGTAAAAAAGCATTTGAGAGTTATTTGGAAGGAAATAATTTGGACGAGATAATATCTAGTGAAACATGGTATGAAGAACGGGAAGATTTTTCCAGAGCGGCAATGGGAACAGAAAGAATAGCACACATGGAAAAACATGGATTTGAACTTCTTCAGGGAAGTGAACTTTTTCAGGGAAGATTATTAGGAGGCTGTCTGGAAAGTCTTTATGATATGCTTACAAAGGCAAGATATGATGATGAAAAAAGTATTTGTGAGAAATATGGGATTTTCCCAAGTAAAGAAGAGTGGGAAGGAAAGATTTTATTTATAGAAACTTGTGAAGAAAAGCCTGCACCGGAACTGTTTGAAAAGGAAGTAATTACACTCAGGGATAAAGGGGTTTTTGACGTTATTAGTGGAGTTTTGGTTGGAAAGCCGCAGGATGAAATTTATTATGAAGAGTATAAGGCTATTTTGAAAAAAGTAATAAACAATGAGCAACTTCCGATTGTATATAATGTTAATTTTGGACATTCTACGCCGAGGTGTGCCTTGCCGTATGGTGCTATGGCAAGGGTGGATATGAAACAGAAGAAGATATATATAGACAGATAAGAAAAAGTATTATGACGTATTAGGTATGAAATTTTTATGTTTCAGACTTTTGTGGAAAAAAGTATAAATATATTAATAACAATTGAATGTGTACAGAAAATTTGATAAAATATACGAAAGTTTTCAGTTTTATCATTTGTTTTTGTAATAATGTACTACTTTATTAAAGAGGAGAAACTGTATGGGAAAGGTTATTAATAAACACAAAAGTAAAGGACATGGAGGGAAAAAGATGCTTTTTATTATATTAGGAGTTGTAGTTGCTATTATTTTGATAGTGGCAGTTATAGTATCATGTATTGCAAATAAAAATGTGAAAGCAATGAATAGTTGTGTTGATTCTGTATTAGCGGAATTGAAAAAGAATTATACAGTAACGCCTTGTGATACAGGTGATTACGAAGAAATGAAACTTTTCGGGTTATTAAAATTTCATGTGGAACAATATGATATTGAAGAAATTGGTAATCTTTCCATTATGCGTGTGAACATGGGGGTCATGCAGATGGCTACAGTAGTTATTACACCAAAACATAAGAATATACCATTGCTTTCCGCGGATTATATGTACATACTGTCTAATCGTAAATGTTATTTGGAATTTTATGATGTAGTGAAAGAAAAAGATGAGCAGTACAATCAGTTATTATCAGCTATTTCTGATGCACAGGGTAAATATGATTATTTGGAAAATATTGAGACTTCGCCCGCATGGTATGAGCATTTATTGACAGTAACATCTTATAAAGCCGGAAAATCAGATGTGGATAAAGATTTAGAAGGAATTCTGGTTGACAGCTTAAAGGTTTATATTGAACACAGTAAACAGTTTCCGTTATTATCAGAAGATGAACGAAATGAAAAATTGGATATTACTTTGAAATATACTGATGGTCTGATTGAAAAAGGTGGAATTTCAACGGATGTATTTAAAAAAGCACTTGGTGATGAAGAAACTAAGAAATTCTTTGATAATGTATTTTTTGGAACGATGGTAAAATAGAAAATTAAGGCATCATTGATTGACATATGGGTGGTATGACCAAAGGGGCATTTTATCATCATTTCAAGTCAAAGGAAGAGGCTTTCAATAAATGGATTCGGTTGTCAAAAGGTGCTGTGCAATATGCCGGTAGCAGTTTAGGACAGCACCTTTCGACAACCGAATCGTTATAGGAAATTACTCGATTTTGTGAATATCTTTCTTTTAGTTTGTGCTTTCTTGGGCTACGAAAATCTTGCTACAAAACGCTTCATATTCATCATAAGAAATTTCTTTTCCATTCAATAAATATTTCATTCCAGATTCCGGGTTATTTGCATCAACAAGTTCCTCGCCAAAATTCATTTCTGCAACTATGTTATCAGCTCCTTCAAATTTTATCATATGGTAAGCTTCATATCCTGTATTCATACTGTTACTATACATAATCCATATCTCTCCATTGTAATAGGTATAGGAAAGTATGTTAGCATTGCCGTCTCCCATTGCAAATTCATATACTTTATTATCGCGAGCATCAAGATATATTCCACCATAAGGACCGCAAATAATCAGTTCATTTTCTCCATCATTGTCAAGGTCAACTTTTTCCCCTATAGAATACGAATCCCATTCTTCTGAATTCATGTTAAAATCTGTAATATGAAATGTTGATGTCATATCGGTGGCGTCAATTGCATCTATTGAGCCATTGATAAATAAATCCAATAGTTCTTCTGATGTCATTTCCGAATCTGTAGTTTCAACCATCTGCGTACTGCTTTCTTGTTGATTTACAGATGAACTTTCTGTATTTATGACTTCATCTTTTTGTATCTTCTTATGCACTGACGGTTGGTTATTATAAGCGTTATATATCATATCCATTTGATCATTCATTACACGAATACTATCGGAATAGCTTACAGTTGACATTTCCAATAACCCATAATTTTCTGCTATGTCATTAAATTTTTCAAGTTCTACTTCGGTATCATTTACATAAAACTTGCTTTCATTATTATCAAATTGCATGATACTTTGTGTTACATCTTTACGGACTGCGTTCCCATTTTCCATTGTATAATAGAAAATTTGGTTGGAAATTTGAGTTTCTGTTACAGATTCATTTTCCGTAATAAAAACATTTCCTTTTTCTTTGTATGTAAATGCTCCATACTGTCCAAAAAAGTCGTCATCCTCAGCCACAACCTGGATTGCTTCCTCATTTTTAATTGTGAACAAATAGCCGCCATCTGTTTGGGATTCTCCGAAGAAAACAACCATTTCTCTAGTGCTGTCATCATCTAAATCAATAAATGAAACGGCTAAATCCGTTTTGCCCGTCGATATATAATTCCGAAGTACATTTACATAAAGTTCAATAGCCTTATCTTGATTGTGGCTCTCTATTACTGTAGTCTCTGACTGACTTATTTCACCCTGTTGTTTAGGAAAATCATCTGTCATAGTTTCAATTTCCTGCGCAATACCGGTAGCCTTTTGTTCTGTCTGCACATTCTGTGTAGCCCCCTTTGAATTTTCCGGTTTATTACTACAGGCAGTCAATGACATAACAATTAAGATACCGATTAGACCAACAACGTTCTTCTTCAAATTTCAACCCCCCTAGAATTAGACTAATTTTTAAAGCAATAAAGCAATAAAAATAAACTTTCTTCTTGATAATTTAATAAAATTATCCGAACGCTTTATTTTATATCACAAAAGGAAAACCAAGAAAATACTCTGTGCGCAAACGACACAATTTTTGCACAAACGACACATCTCTACCGCAGAAAGTATATCTCATAATCAGTTATCAAATAACATTCTCCATTTAAAAAATGCCTTTTTAAACTCAGTACTATGAGTTCGTCCAATCACTACCTCCAACCCGTTACACAAAGTAATCTTACGGCTATCTACTTTTTCAATATACTTCATATTAACAATATACGAACGTTGTATCTGAAAAAATCCAAATTGCTCCAGTTTTTGTGACATTTCAGATATAATCCCTTCGCAAAAGTATTCATTACCATCCACCATAAGGTATCTCAATTTTCTTCCACTTGTTTCAATAAGCAGGAGTGTATCTAATTGTATTTTTCTACATATGCCGGAAATGTCATTACAGAAAATGTTTCTTTCTTGTATTTTAGTTTTAACAAAAGAATCAAGTGCTTCTATTATCTCCTCACAATGTTTTTTATCAATATATCTGAACGCATTTACTCTATATCCTAAGCGGGCTAGTTCTGTATGAGAAGTTAAAAAACAAACCTTACATTGTTTTCCTGCGTCTATCAATTTCTCAGCAAGCTCAAAACCATTTTCTCCTTCAGCAAGTTCAATATCCAAAAATACCAAGTCTGCATCGTTATTTTTTATGAAGTCTTTTCCATTACTATACAAATGGATTTGAAATAAAATATTCTTGTCCATACAGTATTTTTCAATAATTTCCTGTATTTTATTCCGCCATACTTCTTCATCTTCTACAACACATATTTTCATCGATTTATCTCCTTCGGAATAGCAATACTTATTTTAAATATCGGTTCTCCATTTTCTACGAAAGAATCCATATAGTATTCCCCCTGATACTTTTCAACTGTTGCAATAATATTTTTAAATCCAAATCCATGATTCTTTTTATCTCTCTTTGAAGTTTTTAAAAAATTATTGTTTGTATTTATCTTTTCAACTACACTATTGCTTACAACAATAAAAATTTCATTTTTATGTTCTATAAGTTCAACTCTGATTTTGGGGGCATTCGTTTTTTGAGTTGCTTCTATAGCATTTTGCAGTACATTTCCCATCAAAGTTGTAATATCAAACATCTCTATATATGTTATAGTTGTTACCTTTCCTGATACAGTGAATTTAATATTTTCCTTAGTTGCTATATATAAATAGTAATTCATGATAACATCCAAAAAACTATCTCCTGTATGAATTTTCAATTCAAATTCATCCTGAATGTTCCACATTGTATCTATATATTCTTTGGCTTCTTCCAGCTTTTTTCGATTCACCAACTCCCTGAGAACCCCTATATGATTTGTTAAATCATGCTTAAAGCGTCGTATCGCTATTGACTGCTGTAACTGGTAGTCATATTGCTCTTTTTGCATATACATAAAAGATTGAAGTTCTTTATTTTGCTTATTTGAAAGAACATTCTTTATGGCAAGACTAAGCGTTAAAAAAATAGCATAAATAGCTCCCACGATACTAACAAAAAATACACCATATGCATCCCAACCATACATTGTATGATTTTCATTAAAAAAAACAAAAACAAAATTGTAGAACATTTGAAAAATGCTACTTTGCACCAAAATAGCAACCTTATATCTACATTCTATATCATTCAAGTAAACTTCATTTTTTTTAAGAAGCTTCATATATATCAAAAAATAAATAAAAAATGAAATCACATATGCTATTTCCATCCACCATGTTATACCTGTTTCAACGCCTCCTCCTATAAGCAAAATCTGTAGGAGCATAACACTGAATGTATCCATAATTCCTGTAAAATACATAAGTGCTATACTCAATAGACCCAAACGTAATAAACGTTCTTCGAAAAACAGGCATATGGAAAGAACGCTCCAAAATATGTACACAATCGGCGAATCGGTCTCAAAGTACATATTGAACATACCGGCACATAATACAATCAACACGGAAATCCAACAAAAAAATTTATTTTTTCTAGGGTGTACCTTGAATCCAAAATAAATAATAAATAGATATATTAAATAATTTAAAATATTGTCTACCAGATAAATCAACGTTCTACACCTCGTATGTAAGATTGGCTAATTGCTTAAAGTTTCACCTTCCTCGAGAATACCAATTATACTACCATGATTCGATTAATTCAATTATGCAGTAAAAGCCACAATTCCTTATTTTTTTCCTTACATCATAAGTATTTACATATTAAATTTTATTTCTAGAGTATCTATGATACATATGATAAAATTAATAGAGAAATAAAATTTAATTAAAAGAAGATTTTGAAAGAGTCAAATGATTTACTTTATATAATTAATAACTGTCTGGGGGGATTTGAATGAAAAAATCAATAGAAAACATATACTGGATCTTCGTCATTACATTCATACTTTTTTTCCTATACATACTAACCAATTTTCAAATCAACATCGAAAGCCAACCTCACAAACAAGGCTATACAACCATAACCGATTACACGGTCGAGACTTTGTCAGATTCCACCACTCCACAAGGAATCCGCCAAAGATACACTTTCGTCCCTACCCAGATTGAAGCCTCATTCTGCAACTTAATTTTCTGTTCAATACATCAGGAAATCATAGTGTACGTCGATGGAGAACAAATCTATTCTCTGGCAGCAGATAACAATAATTCCTTCGGTCATACTCCGGGAAGTATCTGGAACATCATTCCGTTAAGCGAGACAAACAGAGGAAAAGAAGTGCAGATTGATTTTATTCCGGTATATGATTCTGCTGTAGACGCGCTACCAACTATTTATTTTGGTGACCGTTATGAGATTATGAAGTTTATTATTCTGCGCAACCTTCCGGCGATGTTCCTTAGTGCGGTTGCAATTCTGGCTGGAATTATATACATATGCTTTGTTTTATATGCATATAAAAAAGGGAATGCAGACAGCAATCTGGTTATGCTGGGTGCATTTGCAATTGTAATAGGTCTTTGGAAATTGACGGATATGGAGGTATTTTCGCTCTTTGTAAAGGGACATTTGATAGCTTCTTATCTTCCGCTTTTTATGCTGGCACTGGCATGTGTACCCTATAATATTTTTATACGTGGACTGCATTCCTCTCAAAACCACGGGGTATGGCATATTCCATGTGTGGTTAGCTATATAAGTATGTTTCTGGAAATTGTACTGCAATTATTGCACATTGCAGACTTTAGAGAAACACTTATACTGACACACATTTCTATTTTGTCAATGGCGCTGGTAGTTGTAGGTATGATAATTTATGAAATACGCAAGCATGGAATAGATAAACGACTGAAGAAAAATATACTCTGTATTTTAGGTTGTATCGTAGGATTGGGAATAGATATGATACTCTATTATTCAACGAAAGGACAGGGTGCTTTGCTCTGTGGTATGCTGGGGTTTGTAGTGTATATTTTTGTGTTAGGATTCAGTTCTATGCAGGAAATGCGTAAACTGATTGCCATGGGACAGGAAGCGCGAAAATATGAAAAACTGGCATATCATGATGAAATGACCGGAATTTACAACAGGACAGCATATGCTGGTTAACAATATGAAATAGACCTTGATAAAGTCAAAGGAGTGACCTTATGCAGATTAAGTCCCTACACATAAAAAACTTCAAATCCATCCGTGAACTGGAAATCAATGACATCGAAAATTCATTGATTCTGGTAGGTAAAAATAACACAGGAAAGACGGTTGTTCTGGATGCAATCCGTGCTGTTACCGGCAATTATATTGCCAGAGAAACAGATTTTAATGAGAAAAAGCAGAATATTGAAATTGAGATGATACTTGAGATTACGGAAGAGGATTTACGTCAGTTTCACGCGCATGGAATTGTCAGCCTTTACAAACGTTACGACTCGTGGAAACGGGATTTTTGTGAAAAGCTTCCGTCTTTTCAAAATGGGAAGCTTAAGTTTACCTGTTCCATTAATCATAATGGGAAAATACGGTATGAAGATGGTTACCATAAAAATAACCACTGCATTCCGGAAGTTTTGCCAAAACTTCATTTTATTGATACAACAAGGAATCTGGTTTCATTTCAGGAAGATTTGCTGATGTTCCAGAAATCGGAAGAGCTGAGTCGCCTGCGTTCGGATGCCTGTATGTTTGATGCGGCAAAAATATGTAATCGTTGTTTTCAGTGTATCGGTCTGATTAATCAGAAAAAGCCGGAGGATTTGCAGTTGTATGAGACTGCAAGACTTTTAGAGTACAAAATGTACCAGTTGAATCTTAGTGAATTATCTCAGAAGGTAAATGAAAATTATCGAAAAAACGGAGGTGTGGAAGAAATTCTTTATACCTTGTCCTGTGATATGGATAAAATGTTTGGGGTACAGGCAAATGCATGGCATGAGGAATTGAAGCGTGTAAGTCCTGTAGAGCAGCTTGGTAATGGTATGAAAAGTATTTATATGCTTTCCCTTCTGGAAACATATATCGAGGAGGAAAAAAGAATTCCAAGTATCATCATCGTAGAATATCCGGAATTATTTCTGCATCCGTCCCTGCAGAAGACGGCAAGTAAAATTCTCTATCGCCTGTCAAAGAAAAATCAGGTGGTGTTTACAACACATTCACCGAATATGGTTGCCAATTTCACCAAAGGGCAGATTTGTCAGATGGTGCTAAATAAGGATGGTTATTCCGTAGCCCGACAAAATACTGATATAGATGATATTTTGAATGATCTGGGGTATAGTGCCAATGACTTTTTGAATGTGGATTTTGTCTTTATTGTAGAAGGAAAGCAGGACAAAACCAGATTTCCGCTTCTTTTGGAGAAATATTATTCGGAAGTTTATGATAAAAAGGGTGATTTGTCTCGTATTTCCATTATTACGACGAATAGTTGTACCAACATCAAAACTTATGCCAATTTAAAATATATGAATCAGCTCTATCTGAGGGATCAGTTTTTGATGATTCGTGATGGAGACGGCAAAAATCCGGAGGAGCTTGCCGGTCAGCTGTGTCGCTATTACAGCGAGCGAAATCAGCAGGATATTGATAAATTACCAAGAGTCCGCAGACAGAATGTGCTGATTTTAAAATATTATTCTTTTGAAAATTACTTCCTGAATCCGAAAGTTATGGCACAGATAGGAGTTGTAAAAAGCGAGGAAGAGTTTTGGGAAATTTTGTTTTCAAAGTGGGAACAGTATTTACACCGAATATCCAGCGGCCAACATCTTACGGAAGTTTTGGGAAAAGAAATCCGGTCGATATCGGAGCTGAAAGAGCATTTTGAAGAATTTAAAATTTATATGCGCGGACATAATCTTTATGACATTTTTTATGGACGTTTTAAGGAGCAGGAAAAGTCACTTCTTCGTAAATATCTGGAGCTTGCTCCGAGAGAAGATTTTGAAGATATATTGGATGCGATTGATGCATTTGTTTATTTTGACAGTCGTAGGAAGAAGTGAAGTAATCAAATGAAAGTAATCCGGTAGGACATCTGAGACATCGCAGTATAACGAAACTGTTGATGAAACTTAAAAAATAAGGTACTAAGGAGGAGAAAATACAAATGGAATACGTAAAAATTAACGAAAATGGTATCAATATTGTTTTTGGAATTACGGAAAAGAAGCAGTTAAAGCTTCTTCATTTCTCCAAAGCAGAGTTTTGCGAGGATGATTTATGTAAATTTGGAACAGAATGCAAGGCTGAGGATTTGGTCAGAAAACAACAGTTTTTGGATGAAGCATTCCAGTTAGTACAAGTCAGTTTATCCGGTTATAATCGTCCTTATGAAAAGCATGGAAATAAGCACATTGTAACAGCTCCCGGGTATCTGCTTACTTATGCGGGAATGGAGGATTGTGTCAATGAGACAGGACGCAGGCTTACCATTTTTCAGGAGGACAAGGAGGTTACACATGTTCGTGTGGAAACGGTAATGCAGTTTTATAATGGTACATCCATTGTCCGCATGTATAGCAAAGTAATAAATGAGGGAGACGAAGTTCAGACATTAGAATACATTTCTTCTTTCTGTTACACAGGAATTGAAAAGGAAGGAAAGAGCAATTCTGATGCTAAGATGAAGGTGCGCATTCCATATAACGGATGGCAGAAGGAAATGAGTATTAAGGAATATAGTTTTGGTGATGTAGGACTTGCGCAGACCCAGCCGGGAGTATACCAGCGTACTTCGCAGGTGCTTGAAGTAACCAATACGGGAAACTGGTCTTCCAAAAAATATCTTCCACTGGGTTATGTTGCAAATACAGAAGCTCATACCAGTCTGTTTTGGCAGATTGAGCACAACGGCTCCTGGCATTATGAAATCAGTGATCAGAATACACATTTTTATGTTTGTGTCAGTGGTCCTACAGAGGTACAGTCCCACTGGTTTAAAAATCTGGCACCGGGTGAATCTTTTGAATCCGTACCGGTTGCAGTTGGTGTGGCAGGGGACAGCTTTGAAGAGGCAATGGGAGAGCTTACCAAATACCGCCGTCTGATTCGCAGACCCAACAAAGATGATGAAAACTTACCTGTTATTTTTAATGATTATATGAATTGCCTTTTTGGTGACCCGACAACAGAAAAAGAGCTTCCTTTGATTGATGCTGCTGCAGAGTGCGGCTGTGAATATTATGTAATTGATGCCGGCTGGTATGCACCGGGGGAATGGTGGGACAGCGTAGGTGAATGGCAGGAATGTAGAGAACGTTTCCCTAATGGTATTAAGGAAGTGACGGATTATATACGCAAGAAGGGAATGGTTCCCGGTGTCTGGTTGGAGCTTGAGGTAATGGGAATCAACTGTGAAAAGGCGAAAAAAGCTCCTGATGACTGGTTTTTTATTCGCCATGGAAAGCGAGTATTTGACAGAAGCAGATATCAGCTTGATTTCCGAAATCCTGCAGTAATTAATCATGTAAATGAAGTAATTGACCGTGTAGTAAATGAATACGGAGTCGGTTATATTAAAATGGATTACAATATTGAACCCGGCATTGGTACGGAGATTGGTGCAGAGAGCTTTGGACAGGGGATGTTAGAGCATGAGAAAGCGTATCTGGCATGGCTGGATGATGTTTTTGCAAGATATCCGGATCTGGTAATTGAAAACTGCTCCAGCGGTGGTCTTAGAATTGACTATGCACTACTTTCCAGATATAGTATTCAGTCTACTTCTGATCAGGAGGATTATAGAAACTATGCAACCATTGCAACGAATGCGGCAGCAGGTGTGACTCCGGAGCAGGCAGCGATTTGGTCCTATCCTATGATACAGGGGAATAAGGAAGAAGTTATTTATAATATGGTAAATGCCATGCTGGTGCGTATTCATCAGAGCGGGCATCTGGCCGAGCTTCCTTCAGAGCGCACGGATCTTGTAAAGGAAGGTATTGCATGCTATAAGAATATTCGCGAGGACATCAAAAAGGCATTGCCTTTCCTGCCGTTAGATGTAGCAGATAATGAGGATTTGTGGGTGTGTGGAGGTTTGCAACTGGAAAATAAGGCATATCTGGCAGTTTGGAAGCGGGAAATGGAAGGGAAAAACAATCACAGACGAAAAAAAGCCGGTACAGATTGTACGGAGACTACGCTTTCTATCCCTTTGAGAAATCTGCCTTTTGCAAAGAACGGCATAAAGGTTTCCTGTATCTATCCTGAAAAAGAACCGGTGACATTTGAGGTACGGGGTGATGTGTTAACGGTTTGCTATGAGAAACCGGTGATGGCGAGATTGTTTGAAGTGAAGCCACTCTAAGTAAAAGAATAAAGATAAGTAAAAGACCTTGAAATGATGAAATGAACCAGGAAAATTTCCACATTTTAAGGTCTTTTTTTGGTGAAGAATGAACAGTAACTGAGGATGATTTTTCATATAGTTAGTAAAGTGGTTGGTATAGACAATGGGTTTAAAATAATGATATAATTATACAATAATATTCGAAAAAAATAAAAATCAGTTAAAAAATAAAGGCGTTTACTTTTTTTTAGTTAATTTGTCTATGAGAATGTAATTAGTTTTAAAAATAAGATAAATATGAAAAATAACTTATAGAAGTATTGGAGATTATATAAGCAAAATCAGAATACAGACTAGAGAAAAAAGAATAGCATTTTAAATTGGAGGATCGTTGAAAATGAAGAAAGATAAAGAGTTTACGGTAGGTCTTCTTGTAGGCGGTATTACAGATACTTTTACGATATCTGTTTGTCGGGGTGTTATAAAAACAGCCAAAGAGATGGGTATTAAGTTGGTGATTTTTCCTGTTAAATATTTAGATAGAGATTTATTGAAACCGAATGAACTTAAGTATGAGTATCAATACAATACTCTTCTTTCTTACGCAACAAAGGATAATTTAGATGCAATTCTTGTAGCTGCTGACAGTATTGGGTTTTGCACAACCAAAGAAAAAATACAAATGATACTCCGGCAATATAAAGAAATTCCTTGTGTATTAATTGCATCAAAATTAGAAGGATATGTAAGTGTAAACTATGATAATAGAAGCGGTATTAAAGAAGCATTAGAGTATCTGATTCACCGTTTGAATTGTAAAAAAATCGGAATGATAGGAGGACCGGATAATAACACGGATGCTTATGAAAGAAAGCTGGTTTTTCTGGAAATATTAAAAGAAAACGGAATTCCCTTTGAAGAACGGAATTATGTAGAGGGAAGATTATCAAGATATTCAGAAGCTGCATTTGATACATTCATAGAACAGAATCCTGATATAGAAGCAGTTTTTTGTGTAAATGATGATACTGCAGTTGGTTTTTATGAGGCGTTAAGAAAGCATAACATTAAACCGGGAAGGCAGGTTATGATATTTGGCTATGATAATATACTTCTTGCAACGAAGTTAAAGCCTGCATTATCTTCTGTCCTGTCAGATAAGGCAAAGTTAGGTGAAGCAGCATTAAAAACTGCAGTCCGGATGTTAAAAGGAGAAAAGGTTGAAAGTCTGATTTTGCCATCACAGTTTATTCGGCGGGATTCGATAAGAAATGAAATGCCGGACAATCAAAATGGTCATAGTCTGATATTGAATAAAGAATATATAGATGTTTGTTTTGATAACTTATTTTATTGCTATGAAAATGAAGGTGGCAGCAGTTACTTTGTAGGAATAAAAAAAGTTTATCGGAAATTAATGGAAAAGTTAATATGTGCTTATGAAGAAACAGAACAGGAAAATTTAGAAGATATTTTAAATTTATTAGAAGAGTTTCTGGCGCAAGGTGCTTTAGAATATATAGATATGGAAAGGCTGGTAGTGTATGTAGAAGAAATATACCGCATGTTTAAGCGGAAGTACACCGGTGTGTGGAAGCGGGATGTTGCGGATATTTTTACTCTTACATATCAAAAGATTATTCTTGCAATAAATCAGCGTTATGGTGAAATATTAGAATCACAGAATGATAAAAATATAGCCATGAAGCTTTTTACAAGAGATATCATGCAGTTTGAAAAAGGAAATGACCAAAGTTATATAGTTTTATTACAACATTTAAATTGGCTTGATATAAGGAATGCATGTATTTATGTATTTGAGAAACCCATGTTACATTTGTATCAGGAGGAGTTTGTTTTACCTGAAAAACTTTATTTAAAGGCAACGCTTAAGGACGGAGAAACGCAGGTTATTTATGCAGCCAATCAGGAAACGTACATTAAAGATATATTTGCAAATGCAAATATTAATGATGATTGTTTGCCGAAGGTTTTGTTTCCACTGTATTCATATGAAACAGTGTATGGAGTACTTTTATGTGATATGGCAGATATTTTTTATGAAAATGGAGATTATTTTGTAAATCATATCGGTTCCGCAGTTAAAATGATAGATTTGCTTAAAACAAATGATGCCATTCAACATCAATTGGAGAATAATATAGCAGCACTTAAAGAAAATAATATTGTATTGGATTCTTTGTCTAAAATAGATGTTCTTACAGGTATTTACAACAGACGTGGTTTTTATGATGCAGCAGAAGAACTGTTGAAAAAGAATAAGGGTTGTGGTTATGAGATAATAGTGGCATATATAGATATGAACAATTTAAAGATTGTCAATGACAGATATGGTCATGATGAGGGTGATTTCTCCATTAAGAAGATAAGCGAGATTTTAACGGAAGTTGTAGGAGAAAATGGAATTGTAGGCAGGCTTGGAGGAGATGAATTTGCTTTTGTGATGTTGCGTAAAGATGAAGGTAACATAATAGAAAAAATTTATGCAAGATTTCAGTCTTATAATGAGACAAGCCCAAAGGATTACACTATTACGGTGTCGGGAGGAACTTACATCATACAGCCCGATAGTCAAACAACACTTAAAGAGGCTTTGACATATGCGGATGAGATGTTATACGAAGAGAAGAAGCATAGAGTGAAGAAAGTAGCAAAATAAAGCAGATTTTCATATTTCCGGAGATTAAATGCATAGCGTTGATTGCATGAAACAACGCTATGCATTAATAAAATAAGAAAAGGAATAAACTATTTGTTTGTTTGAATTCGTACATAAACAGTCGTTCCTGTATTGAGAGTGCTTTCGACTTTCAGACCATACTCCGAACCGCAAAATAATTGAATTCTTCGGTTTACGTTTCTCATGCCGATGCTTTTAAATAAATTATTTTTCTCCTGTATATAGTCATTTAAGTCTTGCAATTTTTGTTCTGTCATACCAATACCATTATCAGATACAATAAGAAGTAAAGTATTTTCATCCGGTTTTTCTGCGGTTATTACTATTTTTCCATTAGAGCGGATAGTGGACATCCCATGATAGATAGCATTTTCTACAATAGGCTGTAAAATAAGTTTTGGCATAGTGATAGAATAATAATTTGGTTCAATATCAATAGTAATATGATATTGAGAACCAAAACGGCATTCCTGAAGAGCAATGTATTTCCGTAATTGTGAAATTTCATCACCAAGAGTGACTAACTGATTAATATTACTAATACTATAGCGTAAAATACTTCCTAAATTAGTGGCCATATCAGAAGTGGTATCATCATCGTTTATAGTAGCCATCATACTGATAGACTCAAGTGTATTATAAAGAAAATGAGGATTTATTTGAGATTGCAACATCTGCAACTCTAATTTATTGGAAGCAATTTGTTGAAGATATACTTCCTGAATTAGTTCGTTAATCTTCTCAAGTAGAGAATTGTAGGATATAGAAAGCATACCGACTTCATCTGATTGAGTTACCTGGATATGGGTATTAAAGTCTCCGGCTTCAGCAAGTTTCATTATCTTGCACAAACGTTTAATAGGGGTAACAATTTGACGGGAAACCCAAAATATAAGTAATATGGATAAAGCCATAATGCAGGCAAGCATAATAGTATGACGCTTTTGCATATGAGATATATTTGAAAAAAGCTCAGACCGGGGTATTAAGCTGACAATACGCCAGTCATTGGAAGCTGATTTCATAGAACTGGCAAGTATAGTTTCACCATCAATAGATATGGATACCATATTATTAGCAGTGTTTTCGGGAATCGCCTCAAAAAAATCAGCTGCTTTAGTTGCAATGTTGGAAGTATTGGTGTCATAGATTGTATAATCGTCATGAAGTATAACGATACGGTGGTTTGGAGTCATTTTTAAATTATTACATATCTCTTCAAAATAGGATACTTCCGTGTTTACAAGAAGAACTCCTATTACAGAGGCATCCTGGATGCGAACAATGCCACGGGCAATACCAAAAACATAAAGTGGCTTAAGATGCTCATTAACAACATTTGGAAGTTCATAAGTATCAATGAGAATCGGTTTACCAAAGGAATCGATACAGTCAGAAAACCATGACTCATCAATGGGATTAAATGGTGAATAAATAGAATGTTTTACTTTGTAATCACCGTTACCTTGCAGATTATAAATAAAGCAGGAATCGATGGAGTTTTTATATGTAAATATTTCTTCAAATATCTGTTCATTAAGAAGCTGAAACGGATAGGGATTTGTTTGTGTGGCATTAAAATCATATAAATAATTCATATAAATATCATCTCCCTGTTTATAGGTTAAAGGCATTTTCGTAATATTATTAATATCATTTATATAGTCATCAATTTTAGAAATAGCCAGATAATTATTTTGAGTGACAGAATTACAAATCGAGGATTCTTTTTCTTTACGATAATTATTAAATGAAATAAAAAATAGTCCAAGTATCAGGAAAAAAACAACAGAAATAATCATTGATAGACGAAAAAAAATGGGAGTATTATTTATTTTATAAAAAAATTTTTTCATTAGGCATCACCTTTCTGATGAACATATCAGTATGTTAATATTGTACAAAAACATAGTAAAGAATGCAAGAAATTAGGAATATAGAAATTGTAGCAGAATGGAGGAAGGGCTTATGAATATTATGTTGGTAGATGATGATGACATTATCAGGCAGGGCATGAAAAAAATAATATTAAATTCAGAGCATGACTGGAATGTTGTAGCAGAAGCCGCAGATGGAGAAAGTGCTTTACAGCTGTTAAGGGAGCATCCGGAAACAGAGTTATTAATTACCGATGTAAAAATGCCTATAATGGATGGAATAGAATTAATAAAAAAAATTCGTGAAAAGGATACCGGACTTAAGATAATTGTATTAAGTGGTTTTGATGATTATTCTTACGTTCATGGTGCGTTTATTAACGGCGCGCTGGATTATTTATTAAAACCGTTTCAGAAGTCAGAATTATTGGCCAAAATTGAAAGTATTGAAAACAGTATTGTTGCAGAGCAGGAAATTAATCAATATGACAAAGAAAGAAAACCGGTATTATTGGCAGATACAATAAACAGACTTCTAAAAGGAAGTGGAGAGAATATAACAAGAGACATACGGGAGTTGGAGAATTTAGGAATAAATGCAAGTTTTTCGAACTTCTTTGTCTGTATTATACGGGCGGATCAATATTATAGACAATTTAAGGGCGTTGAAGAATATGTCAACAGATTAAATGAAGACGTTAAGAAAATCATAAGTGAATGCACAGAAAGAAAAGAATATGACTACTGTTATTATGTGAATAATCAGGAAATGGTGTGTCTGTTTTTCTGTAATAATCAGGAAGTTGCTAAAGAATTAGAATTGAAATTATTTAATACTCTTAACAATAGGGAAGAATTAGTGACTGATACAATTGGCGTTAGTAATATTCATAATAGTGTAGAGGAAATGCGTGTGGCGTATCAGGAGGCATTTGATGCTGTACAAGCCAGATTTTATATGGGAAAAAATATAAGAATATATTATCATGAAATAGCAGATAAATATATAGATTTTCAATACGATTTAGAACCTATGGCGAGACAGATTATACACTGTTTGGAGTTAAATGACATTATTGAGGCAAAAAGTGCAATTGAACAATTATTTCTGGATTTAAGTTATAGCAGACCGGATAAGTTTAGAAAGTATGTGGTTCAATTTATAGAGATTTTAATTATTCGTATGCGGGAATTTGATAAAGTTTTGCAGATGCAGTTTCAGGATTGGCAATTCCAGATAGAATATATTAATACATATCGTGAATTAAAGAGTTTTATGAATTCGATTATGCAGGAAGTTATCGAATTTATTAAAGAAGAAAAAAGTAAAAAGAGTAAAAAAAGAATAGAATTAGCAAAAATATACATAGAAGAAAATTATAAAAAGCAGATAACGTTAAATGATGTTGCAGAACATGTAGAATTGAATGCATCTTATTTTAGTAATCTTTTTAAAGAAGAAGAAGGAATTAACTTCTCGGAATATCTGTTGAATATTCGCATGGAAAATGCAAAAAGACTGTTGAAAGATCCTACGATTAAAGTATACGAAATTGGTAATCTGGTAGGGTATGAAGATGCAGTATCTTTTGGACGGGCATTTAAGAAAAAGATAGGAATGTCCCCGAAAGAATATAGAAATTTTGTATATTGAAATAAAAAAACAGCTGGTAATGATTGAATCTAAAAAGATGCATATGAATCAAAAAACCAGCTATTTTTTTTTATTTTTTTAAATGCTAATATTAAGACAAGATAAAAGAAATCAGGAGGTTGAGATAATGAAAAAACCAGTAATCAGATATTCACAGGAACCCGTATTAGAACCGAAAAAAGGATGTTTATGGGCAGATACCATGGTTTTAAATCCGGCAATTGTAAAGGATCCAAAATCAGATACTATACATATGTTATTTCGTGCAACAGGACCATGGCCGGAGAAAAATCTGAAAGGAAAAACTGACCCATATCCAATTTTCTTAGGATATGCAAAAAGTAATGATAAAGGTGAAACCTGGCAGGCTGATTTTAGCCGTCCTGCATTGGCACCGGCATTAGAGTATGATTTAGATAAGATGTACATTACGGATATCAATGGAAAACAGGTAGTAAATCATGCAAATGGGTGTGTTGAAGATCCCAGAATTTTTATGATTGAGGGTGAACTTTATTTAACCACAGCATGTCGTATGTTTCCGCCGGGACCATATTGGGAAGGTGATAAGAGAAGAGATAATCTTCCGGATTGGGCTATGGATCCTGAGAATCCATTTGGAACGACAGCATTTCGTAATGATACTACAACAGTATTGTTTAAATTAAATTTAGAAAAGTTAGAAAAAGGTGACTATGAAAACGCGTTTGCCTATGTATGTAATCTGACAAATGGAAATATAACAGATAACAGAGATGTTTTCTTCTTTTCACACAAGATGCTGATTGATGGAAAAATGCAGTATGTTATGTTACATCGCCCGGATAATCCGGATAAATTTGAAGCCGGAAAAGGGGTATATAAACCATCTATTTTCCTTGCAGCAGCAGAAAAACTGGAGTATTTTTGTACTGATAAATGTACACATAAGTTATTGGCAACAAGCGTTTTTGACTGGGAAGAAGAAAGAATCGGAGCAAGTTTCCCGCCAATAGAAATAGAAAAGGGAAAATGGCTTGTTTCATATCATGGAAAGCAGCTTCCGGATTATGGTTACACACAGTCATTTATGATTTTAGAAGAAAGAGAGAATACATTCCCGGAGATTACACATCGTTGCTCTAAGAGATTAATGTATGCAAAGCAAGAATGGGAATTACCGGATAAATTTGAGTGTCCTTGCATTTTTACAACCGGAGGAATCGTTATAGACGATGAGTTAATTATGAGTTATGGCGCAGCGGATCAGAAAGTTGGTATCGCTTGGGCAAACTTTGAAGAAATTGTTGATTATGTCAGCGGTTTTGACAAGGATGGAGCAGAAATACAATAATATGGCAGGAAAAGGAAAGTCTATGGCGTTTGTCATGGACTTTCTTTATGTAATAGGACTAAGAAGTAAGTATTTTCAAGACTTTGTAGTCCTTTTTTGGTATAATAAAAGATATCGGGATAGAAACATACGGCCAAAGAAAGGAAACGAAAATGAAAGTAGGAAAAATCACAGCATTAATTTTAGCAATAGCAATGTGCGTGGGTTTAGTGACCGGATGTGGAAGTAGGGAAGAGGTATCAACAACAGATGTTAATAATTCTAAAAATAAGGCAGTGCAGAAAGATACAGCAGAAGAATCCACGACAACAGAAGAAGCTTTATCAGGAAAAATTGTCGTAGCAAGTAACAGAACGGATATTGAAGACACATTAGTTGCATATGCGCAAGAGTTTATGGATTTACATCCCGGTACTACTGTTGAATTTGAAACGATTAAGGAATATGATGATGTAATAGGAAATAGAGTTGCGGTTGGAGAGGCACCGGATATTTTTTACGCACCGGATACAATAAACCAGAGTACTTATGCTAAGTATTTTCTTCCTTTAGATGATTTACCATTTACAGCAGATGATATTCTTTTTTATGAAAAAGGAAGGGGAACAGATGGGAACTTATATGTATTACCTTTAACTGTATCCTATTGTGGAATTATTTATAATAAGAAGGCATTTGCACAGGCAGGTGTTACAGAGATTCCTATGACAGTAGAAAAGTTCTATGCTGCATGCGATACGTTGCAGGAGGCGGGGATTACACCAATGGGTACGGCTTTCAAGGATATCTGGCCAATGTTTGCATGGTGTGGTTGGGAAGAAGTAACTTTGACGGCAGGTGATGAAAGAGGAGAGACGAAGTATATAGAGCAGGATGTGATTTATGATGATGTTATGATTAATTCTATTAGTATTATTCGAGAACTTTATAAGAAGGGGCAGTTGGAAGAAGATATTATGTCTGCTAACTGGGAGCAGTTAAAATTAGATTTGGCACAGGGGAAAGTTGCAATGCATTATTCCGAAAACTGGTTACCGTCACAAATTGTTGAGTTAGGTGCCAATGAAGAAGATATCGGTATGTTTCCATTTCCGGGGGCAGTCAATATCAAAGCCGGAGCAGGAAAGCAGTGGGGAATTTCAAAAGATACTAAATCACCGGAGTTAGCAAAGGCATTCCTTACATATATGCTTGATAATCCTTTTACAGAAACAGAAGTTCCTTCCAATGTTAATATAACGATAGATAATCCTTTTGTTAAAGAATTGTTGGATTATGGTGTTGAACCAATATTTCCGAGTGCAGGAGGGGCAACATTTAGTAATATCAAAAATGAGATTGAGCTGGATGGTCAGCAGATTCTGTTAGTATATGTTATGGAAGCTGATGATAAAAAGGCACAGGCATTATTAGATGAATGGAATAAAAAATGGGCAGTGGCACGCGCAGGTTATGCAGAATAGGAAATTTTAAAGAATATCATATCTAAATTGAAAGAGGCGAAAAAGTATGAAAAAACTTAAAATGGCAATTATGGGTGCCGGACATATTGCAACAAAAATGGCGGCAGCAATCAATGGTTTGGATGAGATAGAGGCTTATGCGGTAGCATCAAGAGATTTGGAGAAAGCACAGCAGTTTGCAAAAGAATGGAACTTCGCCAAAAGCTATGGATCTTATGAAGAAATGGTAGAGGATTCGGAAATACAATTAATTTACATTGCCACCCCTCATGCAATGCATTATGAAAATGCAAAACTGTGTATTGAGCATGGGAAAAATGTTCTTATAGAAAAGGCTTTTACGGCAAATGCAGGTCAGGCGAAGGAACTGATTGATTTAGCACGGAATAAAGGAGTGTTTGTTGCAGAAGCAATGTGGACAAGATACATGCCGGGACTTTCAATGATTCGGGATATTATCGCGGAAGGCAGAATTGGTCAGGTAGATTCTGTGGAAGCAGATTTTTCTGTTCCAATCAGTCATAAGGAGAGATTACATTCCCCAGCATTGGCAGGTGGAGCTTTGCTGGATATTGGTATATATACATTGACATTTGCATCTATGTTTTTAGGTGACGATGTTGTTTCTACAAGGAGTCGTTGTATAAAGTATGCTACCGGAGTGGATGCGACAGACCATATCGAACTAACTTATCGGGATGGAAGACAGGCTTTCCTTCGTACGTCCATGGTATCAGGTTCCCGAAATGAAGGAAAAATTAACGGAACAAAAGGTTATATTGAAGTTTCAAACTTGAATAATCTGGAAAAAATTCAGGTATTTGATGCGATGGGACAGTTGCAGGAAACACTGGTACCGCCACAGCTTGTAAACGGATATGAATATGAAGTCTTAGCTTGTAAAAAAGCAATTGAAGCCGGAAAAATAGAATGTGCAGAGATGCCACATGCAGAAACCATGGTAATTATGGAACAGATGGATGCTCTGCGAAATACATGGGGAGTGGTATATCCATTTGAGGAAGAGAAGGAGAATGTTTGGGACTGATACCTGCGGAAGGCGGAGAGGTAAAAACAGTAAAATAAGGGGAGGGGGTTATAAATACCCCC
This sequence comes from Lachnospiraceae bacterium, assembly GCA_017437065.1. GTDB lineage: Bacteria > Bacillota > Clostridia > Lachnospirales > Lachnospiraceae > RGIG3002. The sequence continues at coordinate 10,851 of JAFSBX010000069.1, read as the reverse complement.
TCAAATCCCTAAGCAGTTCTTCTTCGATTTTGATTAACTTTTCACAAATATCTTTTACTTTCTTATCTGCTGTCGGATACTGATTCAGATATCTATAGAGGGATTTTATTCCCATATTGCATCCGTCCGTAATCAAATCCGCAACCGTAGCGTCGCTGTTATCCATGGACATTTTCATATTTGTTTTCAGCCAGGACATGCCTTTTGCCATGGCATTTGGGTCTTTCTCTTCACTGTGGTACTCCATGAGCAGGGAATGGATTTCGTTGCCCAGGGTTTCGTGGTGTTCTTTGCTTTTGGATAATAATTGTTTTAATTCAGAATTTCGTACATTTTCCAAAACTTCATCAATTGATGTCACGCCCATTTTTGTGCCGGCATCACATTCTTTTAGTAAATGAATTGTATCTTGATTTTCCATATTGATGACCATGCCTTTCTTATAATCTATGATTGTTTTTCCTTGTTTAGTTTGTGCAAATACAATAAAAATATTATATAAGTCGGAAAAATCTCTTTTTATATAAGACATATTATTTTTTGATATGGTGTGCTTGACTTTTTTATTGACTGTTAATATGATATTATTTATACTATATATACTAAAATGATTTTTTAGTTCATATAAAGAGGTGGGACATGCCGAAATTTAGTGAAAAAGAAAAGAAAATAATACGAGAACAGCTTTTAAAAGAAGGTGCAAAATTATTTTTGCAATATGGATTACAGAAGGTTACCATTGATGATTTAGTTGATTCTGTAAAAATAGCGAAGGCATCATTTTATAAGTTTTATGATAGCAAAGAGTATTTGTATTTAGATATTCTTCAGCATGAGCAGAAACAACTGTTTGAAAGGCTGGATAATGTATTGGAAGAGAACAGTAATATGCCTGCAAAATTGCGAGTCAAACAGGTATTTGGAAAGATGTACGAATTAATGAGTGATTTTCCACTTCTTACAAAGGTGGATAAGAACACAATTGATATTATTTCAAGAAAGGTTTCCGAAGAACGGTTGGCTATGTTTTCAGCACAGGGGTTTCATGCAGTAGATGCCATGCAAAAGCATGGTATTGTATTTGCATATGATGTGCAGATTGTTTCAATTGCTTTTTCGGCTTTATATAATTCTTGGGTTGGGTTACAAAGTGTAGAGCCCAAAAGACAGAAAGAAGTAATTAATATTATGCTGGAAGGACTTGTGAATCAGGTTGTTATATGAGAAAAGCAGGGGGATTATGATGAAAAGACAATATATTATCACAGAGAGGGCACACTTTATGTGTCCCAACATGCATTTCGGCATGCAGGTAGAATTACCGGCGGAATATGACAGGGATAAGGTCAAGGAAACACTAAACAGAATGGCAAAAGCGCATCCGTTTTTGAGGAGCGTAATAAGCTATGACGAAGATGGAACAAGGCTTTACTACGATGTAAAGGATGCTTCAATGGTTTCCTTTGTGGAACGGGAAAGCATGGACACAATGTGGGAGGATTATAAAGTCATATCAAAATGTGAATGGAATCCTTTTGTTAATGGGCTACTGAAAGTATATGCCTATACCGATAAGGGACAGTTTACATTGTTATTTGTGGCACATCATCTTTTAGGGGATGGCAAGTGTCTTTTGGAAATTGCAAAAGAGTTTGCCGAGTGTTATGTGCAAGGTATCCAGCCCAATTATGTGGAAGAAACATTGATTCGTACAATAAATGATTTACCTGAAAAAAGTGATTTGGCAGGAATAAGTAAACTTTTGATTAAGCAGGCAAACAAGCAGTGGAAGGCAGAAGAACACTGTATAAAATATGAAGAATATGCTGAGTTTGTGGAAAGTTATGCTAAGAACCATCCGGTACATTTTGAAGAACACTGCATGGTGGATGAAGAATATAAAAATATGATTCAATTATGTAAGAAAAATGAAATTACAATAAATGATTTGTTAATGGCTCATATGTACATAAAGACCGGAACAGAAAAAATTATTATTGCAGTGGATATTAGAGAAAAGCTCGCCTGCTACCGAAAAGGGGCATACGGAAACTATGCTTCTGCCATGGGAATTGTATGTAAGACAAAAAACACAGAAGTGATAAAAAAGGCAAAAAAAGTACACAAAATTGTAAGAAAGCAAATGGGCAATAACAGAAAGCTTATGTTGGTTCTTGCTTGTTACTTAAAATTAGAGCCTACCTTGCTGGATGCGGCTGCAATAGCGGGAATGGGTGGTTTTGAAAGTAAAGCAGGAGTCTTCGTCGGAGGAGGAATGTTTGGATTTGCAAGCCCGCAAAGTTATAGCATTACTAATCTTGGAAAAATACAATGTGAAAGTATACGTTCCGCAATGTTTATTCCACCTGCATCTCCGGCAGCAAAATGTACGTTGGGTGTGGTAACTGTAAATGATAAGATGAGGTTGTGTACAAGTTCATATGAAAAAAATTAATTCGATTCATTATGGTGGAAAAGTATTGTTAGTGGGTGGGTTATTTCTGAGTGTTTTTCCGGCAGGCATTATGGGAATAAATCAGATTTTGAATAATGAAATTTTGAGTACTGTTGCAAAAATTGTGTTTTTGATTGGCGTTATAATTATAAGCTTCTTTTTTGTTCATTTAGCAATTGAATTTCGGCAGGATAAAAAGATAGATCAATATTATTTGTCACATAAGAATGTAAAAATTCAGATTCAGGGAAATGGATATGAATGTGGTGCGTGTGGCAGTCGGAATTTAAAGGATAAGAGTAAATGGTGCTATGTGTGTGGATGTCAGTTTGGGGAATACAAAGATAAAACGCCACAAGATATCATTGGAAAATAAACATGTATAATGCAAGATGAGTCATAGTTAAATTTATTGAACGATAATTAACAACCATTCAATTGTGGAACATACCATTGTTTGCTATGATTGAAATTGCAAAGGCCGATGCATATCAAGTCAAGGGAGGTTCTGTTTATGCAGATAGGTGAAGTAATACGAAAATATAGAAAACAAAAAAATATGACGCAGGAGGAAATGGCGAATCGTCTTGGAGTAACAGCCCCGGCAGTGAATAAATGGGAGAATGGAAATTCTTTGCCGGACATTATGTTGCTTTCACCAATCGCCAGACTGTTAGATATTACACTTGATACATTACTGTCTTTTCGGGAGGAATTGACAGCGGAGGAAATAGAAAACTTTGTCCTGGAAGTGGATGCTAAATTGAAAAATGAACCATATGAGGAAGTATTCCATTGGGTAAAAGAAAAGATTGAAATGTACCCTAATTGTCATCGTTTGATTTGGCAGATGGCAGTAATATTGGATGCGTGGCGGATGACAAAAGAGATTTCGGAGACGGAGAAATATGACAGTTATATTAAGGAATGCTATGTGCGTGCTTTAAGTAGTGAAGATGAGATGATTCGAACCAGTGCTGCGGATTCGTTGTTTGGTCTTTATACAAGACAGGAACAGTATGAAAAGGCAGAAGAATATCTGGTGTATTTTTCAGAACAGAATCCGGAAAGGAAACGCAAACAGGCATATATTTATAGTAAGACAAATCGAGAGAATGAGGCATATAAAGCATACGAAGAACTGTTATTTTCGGGCTATCAGATGCTAAGTATTGTGTTTAATGGCATTTATGCATTGGCAATGCAGGATAATGATATGCAGAAAGTGCATGAGATTGTGGATAAGCAACAAGAAATGGCAAAGCTGTTTGAGATGGGCGAGTATCATGAGGTTTCCTGTCAGCTGGAGTTGGCAATTATGGAAAAGGATGTGGATACCGCAATAGAAATAATGAAAAGAATGCTTGTAAGTGTGGAAAAGATAGGCGATTTTAGAAAGTCTCGTCTATACGAACATATGGGTTTCAAAGAAACCAGTCAGGAATTTGTGGAGGAGTTAAAGAGGAATTTGTTTAAGTGTTTTAAGGACGAGGAAACGTGTGGATTTCTTATGGAAGATAAAAGGTGGCAGGAGTTGGTGAAAAAGAAATAGGGCTGGGAGGCATTTAGTATTAAGGTAGGAGGTACTGGATGCCTTTTTAGAGAGTGAATAATATACTTTAATTTTATGATAAACTATGACATAATGATGTCATAGTTTGTTTGTTATTATATAGAAGTCTTGAGGAGCGCTTATGAAAATAGACCGTCTATTAGCCATTACAATTTATCTTCTGAACCACGGAAAAACATCCGCACAGAAATTATCTCAATTGTTCGAGGTATCTGTAAGAACGATAGTGCGGGACATGGATACGTTAGGGCAGGCAGGAATACCGATTGTTTCCAGTGTGGGTATAAATGGTGGTTATGAAATTCTAAGCACATATGTCATGGAAAAACAATTGTTAAAGGATAAAGAATACAGTGCCATAATAATTGCTTTAAAGGGATTTTCTTCTGCTTATGAAGACAAAAGGATAGAACAAATCATTGAAAAAATGAACTCATTTGCAGACTCGGGAGATACGGCAGTTGCAATTGATTTAAGCGTAGTCCATGAAAATCAAGACTTAAATGATAGGATTCGCATTTTGGAAAAAGCCATATCGGACAAGCAAATTGTCGGATTTGAATATACAAATAGCAATAATGAAACAAAATACAGAGAAGCAGAACCGGTAAAGGTAGTTTACAAATGGTACAACTGGTATTTGATTGGTTACTATGAGAAATATGAAGATTACTGTATGTTTAAGCTTTCCAGAATGGAACAGCTTGAGATTACAGATAAAAAGAACAAGAGGGAGCATGACAGCACGAATATTTCTTTTCCAAAAGAAAGTGAAGCGGAATGTGTGACAATCAGATTAAGATGCAGAAAGTACCTTAAGTCCAAATGTCGGGAATATCTGAATGGAAAAATTGTTGATACATTCGAAAATGGGGACTTTGAGTTTGAATTTACAGTTCCCGAAAATGAAACCTTCTGGTATGGCGCTGTTTTATCGTTTGGAAAAGATGCGAAGGTTACATCGCCACAATTTATACGAGACAAAATTATTGAACAGTGTATGGATATTATTCATTCGTATTAAGAGAATATTCAGCACAATGATGTTTAAAGTGTGGAGAGCTTTTACGGAACAATGTATTCTGTGAAAATTTATACTACAGGTAAATATACAATATTTGAGAAAGGAAAATGAGATAAAATGAAAAACATATATGAAGAATGCCCAATTTTAGAGAATGATAAATTCCTGATTAGAAGAGCGCAGGTGACAGATGCAAAAGAGCTGGTAAAGGTATACAGTGATAAAAATACCTTGCCATTTTGCAACAGCGACAACTGTCATGGTGACAATTTCTACTATCCGACAGAAGAAATTATGAAGCAGGTAATTGAAGCCTGGCACTTGGAGTATGAAGGAAAAGGATTTGTCCGCTTTTCCATTATTGACAAGGAGAGCAATGAGGCGATAGGTACAATAGAATTATTTAACAGAAAAGCAGACGATTATTTCAACAATTGCGGCTTATTGCGTCTGGATGTCAGGAGCGATTATGAGCGGGAAGATGTTATTTTTAATCTGTTGACATTCATTACAAAACCGACATACGAATTATTTGATTGCACAATGATTGCCACAAAAGCGAGAATATATGCAGTTGAGAGAATTGCGGCATTAAAAAGGGCAGGTTATGTGAAATCCGAGGAAAAAATAGTGGGATCTGATGGTACAATTTATGGGGATTACTGGGTAATTAACCGACATAATTTTTGATAGCATCCCTGAAAAATTCAGTACAGCCGGGTCCAAGCTTGTCATAGTAGGCTGTAAAGCGTTTATCAGCGACGTATCCTTCTGTTAATGCCAGATGAGCCTCTTTCGTATAGGTTCCTTCTTTCCGTTGAAGGCAAAGCCATTCCTTATGTAATTCGCAAGCCCTCATCGCAATATCGCTTTGAGGGTCGCCTGCGGAAAATGCTTCTTTTAACAGCTTTAAGATTATTTTCTCCAGTTCCATGAGATTGTTCCACTCTAATGCACTTAAATTCATAACCTTTTCATTTCGAAGCAATTATTTCATCATCGCCAAATCGGGCTCTTAATTCCTGACCAAAGGTTTTCTTGTATATTTTGAATTATCATCATAAAAATCATATTGCTTTAGAACTATAAAATCGTGAATTATACATATTCTTTTTTTGATTTTATACTTTTCATGAAATAACATAATTTATATACACCTCTGACCGGACGAATTGTGATAACTATTCTACTTTGACATCAAGATGAAATCAACCAAAGACTCATGGCTGGTCAAAAAGGAATTTATCATGAATGTTCACCTAATTTTTCTGCCAATATGTCCATTTCACTGCCTGTCTGTAACCAATTTTCTTATAAAACTCATTCATACCACCAGTCATATGGGTTGCACCTAATTTCTTCATTCTGCGATAAAGCTCTGACAAAGCGGCTGATGCTAACCCCATGTTTCGATATTCCGGGATTGTGCAAAGCGGTTCCATATAGGCCAATTTATTTTCCGGTGTCCACCACATTCCTGCATAACAGGCATACTCGCCTTTTTCATCAGCAATTATAACTGCATGTTCCCATGTTGCGTGTGGGGCGACCTTCAATAAATAATTAGACTGCTCATACTGATGCTCCCAAGGTCCTTCGTTTTGCTCATGATCAAATCCTTTCCAACAGCATTTACTTACCTTGTCTATATCATATTCCTCCGGCTTCACAAAGTGAAATCCTTCCGGCAATGGATAATTTAACATCTCTTCAAAATCAAATTGCATATCAATTGTCTCAGAAGCTTGATAATATCCCTTCTCCATTGCTGCTTTCATCAATGCATCTTGTCCTCCGAAAAGAATCAGTTGTATGTTTTCGCCTTTAATTGACATATGCTCATCTGCATATGATATCATTGCTGGCGCCAATTCCTCATATCCGGGCTTCAAACTGAAATAAATATCTGTTACAGGCGCTTCATAAAAGCAAAATGCAACTATTTCACCATGATCCTCCCAAATACGATTTTTATAAGAATATGTTATATCCATCCAATATGCAAATGATGAAAAAGCATATTCAAAAAAAGGTGCCGGTACACCATTCTTCCAATCCCTTTCATAAATATCCAACATAAACTGATATATTTTTCCACAATCTGCCAATACACTAAATTGTCTTGTTGTAATGTTTTTCATTTGCTCATGCTCCTTCCATAAAGATTACTTATACCATTGTATAGAAAAATAAAGTACTCACACAAGTAGCGAGAACAATTATAATTAATGTTACCACAAAAGACGCCTGCCGTTTTTTAGGCAAGCGTCCTACACTTATCCATATACAATTTTTTTAATAGTACTATATGCCAGACCATACTGCTTCGATAATGCATCTATGGAACAGCCTTCTTTGTAAAGTCTTTTAATTTCCCGGTTGTGCTCTTGATAAAATATGCGCGAACCGCTGGCAGCACCCCATTCCTTTTTCGTTGAAGCCTTAGGAATGTACAGCACATCTCCATCAATGTACGTTTGAAGCTCCTTTAATAATTTTTCCGGCAATATTTCTGCTGCATTTATATATTTCATTCTTACCGCTCCTTATTTATCTTTGAATAAATAAAGTGCAGAAACAGCAGAACATATAGTGTTATTAGCCCATACAGAGTTCTATATGTCTGCTATTCTGCATGGGCAAAAGAGTTCTTATCTCCATTTTGATATAATGCTCGCATTTTTCGTCTCATACAGCATCACTCCTTCCAAATTCAAATTGTGGAATCACATAATAAAGTATAACACATTATGAATGGATCAGGCGAACTGATTGAAATGCTTTTTGTTTCACAATGCATAAAGTAATGAATATGACACAAGGTATCAGGTTATCTTTACTCCATAGCAAAGATAGGTCGATAGCACATAAATTTGCGCAAGATAGTATGGTGTGATACAATAGAAAACATTAACAAGGGGGATAAAAACGCATGAATCAGAGTGTAATAGAACTGAAAAATATCCGCAAGGAATTTGTATCAACTAAGCACTATCCTGGCTTTAAGGGTGCTGTAAAAGGGCTGTTTACCAAAGAAACGGAAACGAAGGTTGCAGTGGATGACGTTTCTTTTTCAATAAAGGAAGGGGAAATGGTAGGTTACATTGGTAGCAACGGAGCCGGAAAATCTACGACTATCAAAATGATGTCAGGCATTTTGACACCAACCAGCGGTACATGTCTGGTAAACGGAATTGAGCCATATAAAAATCGAAAAATAAATGCAAAGAATATCGGAGTGGTATTTGGACAGAGAACACAGCTTTGGTGGGATTTACCGCTTAGTGAAACCTATACGGTTTTAAAAGAAATTTACGAGGTAAGCGATGAGGACTTCAAAGAGCGGATGAACTTTTTTTATGAGGTGCTGGAGCTGGAAAATTTCATTCACAGTTCGGTTAGAACTTTGTCTTTAGGGCAGCGTATGAGAGCAGATTTGGCAGCAGCACTGTTACATAATCCGAGAGTACTGTATTTAGATGAGCCGACGATTGGACTGGATATTGTGGTAAAGGACAGAATCCGTCAGGCAATTCGGGAAATTAATGAAAAATATAATACAACAGTCATCCTAACGACACATGATTTGGTTGATATTGAGGAGTTGTGTAACCGGATTATCATTATTGATGCCGGGAAAAAGATTTATGACGGAAACTTGTTGGATTTGAAAAGAAGCTATGGTGGCAGTTGTAGTATTCATTTTGAAATGAAGGAAGTACCGAATCAGGATAAAGTTCAGGCTATCCATGTGCTGAGCGAAAAGCTGGAATGTGAAATTAATAAGAAAAAATTATCTGTGAGTTTCAATAAGGATGATTTTACAGTAGCGGAAGTGATTGGAAAAATCATGGCAAATATGGAAGTAACCGATGTGCAGATTAAGGAGACAGAGCTGACAGATATCGTAAAGAGGATCTATCAGAACGGAGCGGAGGCAGTGTAATGATAAAAAGTTTAAAAATTTACTGGCCCTTTGCATCGAATCAGATAAAATCAAATTTTGCATACAAAGGCAGCTTTTATTTGTACATGTTGCGAAAGTTTTTTGGAATGTTTATTTATTATTATCTCTGGATGGCAATTTATGCCAGTTCATCGTCTGAAATACTTGGTGGTTTTACAAGAAATGAAATGATGCTGTATGTGTTTATGTCATACACGTTATCCGATATTATTATGATAAATATTTCATCGGATATTGGCAGAGATGTTGTTGATGGAAATGTAGCGATGAATCTGATTAAGCCGATTAATTACCGGATGAGTCTGATATTCAGAGCGTTCGGAATTATGGTATACAAATTGGTAGTGCCATCCTTGTTTATATGGATTGGACTGGAGGCTTATAAGGTGATAAAGCTTGGAATGAGCGTTACAAGTCCAATTAGGATACTTGCCTTTTTCATCAGTATGTTTTTGAGTTTTATGGTGTATCTTTTTTTTGATTATTGTTTTGGTATGTTGGCTTTTGTTACAACGTATATTTTTGGAATGACAATTATTAAAAATGCATTGTTGAGTTTCCTGACGGGAAAATTGATTCCGATTTCCTTTTTTCCGGCTGTATTCCAAAAGATTTTTTCCTTTTTACCATTTACAGCAATGACATATGTGCCGGTTATGATTTATTTGGGAAAATATTCCGGTGAACAAATTTTGATGGAATTAGGAAAACAGCTAATTTGGGCAATTCTGCTTTTTTTATTAGGTAGTTTTTTATGGAAAAAGGTAGAGAAAAGAATTGTTATTTTAGGCGGCTGATTTGTGTCGGTGCTCAAATTTGAAGAAGGGAGTATAGTTATTCTAATGAAAAGTTTATGGCGTTATCTTAGGCTGTACCGGATTTTTGCGGTTCAGTATATAAAGACAACAATGCAGTCAAAAGTGGATTTTTTTATCGGATTGGGCGGATTTTTAGTTTCGCAGGTAGCAGGAATCGCGTTTCTTTATCTGGTGTTTGAACAGATACCTTCCATGCAGAACTGGTCTTTTGAACAGATGCTGTTTATATATGGATTTGCGCAGATACCCAGGGGACTTGACCATTTGCTTACGGACAATCTTTGGATGGTTTCATGGCAGATGATAATAAGGGGAACTTTTGATAAGTATATGTTGCGTCCGATGAATGTATTTTTTCAGATTGTGTGTGAAAAGGTTCAGTTGGATGCGTTCGGTGAGCTGCTGGTAGGAATTGTATTAGTGATACGGGCTGTGCAGAAAGGAACAGTGGAGGTTACACCTTTGAAGGTGCTATTCTTTTTAGTTTCTATGCTGGCGGGTGCGGTTATTTATACTTCTGTTAAGTTATTTTTTGCAGCAATTGCATTCTGGGTAAAAGATAGTTCGCCCTTTTTGACAACGGCGTATGAAATGGCGGATTTTGCAAAATACCCGATAGAGATTTATTCGAAGCCCATACAGATTATTTTAATGACGGTGTTGCCGTTTGCATTTGTAGCGTATATTCCGTCTACATTTTTCCTTGTGAATGCGAATGTGTGGAAGACGATTGGCGCGGAATGTGCGATTGCGATTCTTTTCTGGATGGTTGCGTATGGATTGTTCAAAAAGGGGTTGACTAGGTATGAAAGTGCCGGGAATTAATAAAGAGAAAAGAAGCTGTAGACTCTGTGTTGAGTTGTACAGCTTTTATATTATGGACTTTAGTCTGTTGAGCGCGTCGGAGTTTTTCTAAATTGAAAAATGGAGATGCGCGAAACAATAAACCACCTGCTATGCGGGTGGTGCAATAAGTGCTTAAAGCACAATCACCTTTCCTGTATAATAGAGGTG
>JAFSBX010000068.1 GCA_017437065.1 Lachnospiraceae bacterium | reverse complement strand
TTTGGATACAGCTTCATCTTGTACATCTTCACTGAAATCTTCTTCATACACATTTGTAAAAGTTTCTTCTTTTTCATCGATGATTTCTTCCTGTACAGCTTCTGCTGCAGCTTCCGCTGTTTCCGCTTTTTTAGTTTCTACAGCCGGTTTTTCAATCACCTTTTCTGCTTTTACTTCTTTTACAATTTCTTTTTTTGGAGCTTCTTTTACTTCTTCGATGACTTTTTTGCTGACACGAACTACAGCATCTTTCTGACCAAAACCTAAAAATCCTTTAGAAGGCTGCTGTACTACTTCGTAATCAATATCTTCACGGGTCAGGAACATTTCATTCAATGCTTTTTCCAGCGCTTCTTCTACAGATTTCGCTGTATATTCTTTACCGGACACTAAAAATCATCTCCTTACTTAATCTTTGATGCAGCTAATATCAGCATCATCTTCCTCATCTTTTTCTTCTGCTTTTTCAATCAAAGTTTTTTCTTCTAATTTTTCAGCAGATTCCGGTTTTTTACTTGGTTTAGCACCGGATTTTTTATCAGCAGTCATTTTCGCTTTTTTTGCTGCGATGCGACGTTCTTTTTCTTCTGCTTCACGAATTGCACGTGCTTCCATTTCTTTTTTCTTCTGTTTATTCATAAAGTACTGCTGAATAATACTTAATACACTGAAAAATGCCCAGTATAAGCACAAACCTGCAGGCATAGTCCAACATACAAACAGCATCATAGCAGGCATCATGTACAGCATTGTTTTCATCATCTGTGCAGTCTGTTCATTGCCGCCTGTAGCACTCATACTTACTTTCTGCTGTGCATACATAGTCAGCGCTACCAGTACAGGCAGAATATGCAGCGGGTCAGCTAACCCTAAGTTTGGCACCCAGAAGAAAGTTGCATGTTCAATCGGATCAAAATTGAACTGTCTCAATGCCATAAACAAACCAATCAGGATTGGCATCTGAATCAGAAGCGGCAGACAGCCGGCCATAGGATTAATATCATATTCCTTGTACAGCTTCATAACTTCTTCATTCATTTTTTCCGGATTATTTTTATATTTTTTCTGTACATATTCCAGCTTTGGCTGCACTTCCTGCATATTCATCGTAGATTTCATCTGTTTCTGCATCAAAGGATACAAAACCAATTTTAACAGAATTGAAATAAAGATAATTGCCAGTGCATAGCTTGGAAAGCCAATTGCTACTGTTACCTGATACAGACCATCAATAATCATACTGATAAAATCAGCAACAGGCTGTAAAAAACCCCATCCATAACTTTCATTATTCATGTCTGATTTCTGCCACGTTTTTTATTTACAATATTTTATAAAAATATGCTCACAAAAATCGGGCATTCCACCTCCTTGTATTATTTTACAGGATCATACCCGCCGGGATGAAACGGATGACATTTACAGATACGTTTAATTGCCATCCACCCACCTTTTATGACTCCATATTTGCTGATTGCCTCGTACGCATACTGCGAACAGGTTGGATAAAACCGGCATGTCGGCTGCATTTTCAGCGCAGATAAATATTTGCGATAAAAGCCGATCAGACCAAGCAGCATCTTTTTGGGAATTTCCTTTATGTTAGTCAATCCAGACACCACTTTTCCGCAATAAATATTTCACATTTTTTTCTAATTCATGATATCCAAGCTCTGTCACAGGCACACGGGTCAGAATAATCAAATCACATCCTGGTTTGATATGATGCAGATTATGTCTGACAATCTCCCGCAATCTACGTTTATATAAATTGCGTACATTTGCTTTCCCTATTTTTTTAGAAATAGAAAAACCAATTCTGATCCCTTCTCCTTTTTTTACTTTCGGATAAAGCACCAGATACTTTGTAGATACCGATTTGGCACTGCGATATACTTTTCTGAAATCAGCATTTTTTCTTAGTCTGTATTCCTTTTTTAACATCAGAATCCCTCCTAAAAAATGCCGGTATAATATAAAAAGGCCACTAGGGCCTTTTCGTTAAGAGCTATATTTGAAAAAATTAAGCGCTTAATTTTTTTCTCCCTTTTGCTCTTCTTCTTTTCAGTACATTTCTACCATTTGCGCTTAACATTCTTTTTCTGAAACCATGCACTCTTTT